>CAYPQF010000026.1:0-422155 GCA_964412815.1 uncultured Gammaproteobacteria bacterium | reverse complement strand
TGGGGGTATGGGGTAGTGGCCCGTAATAAAAACAGTCTGGGAGTCCCAATGGTAACCTAGAGAGGAGTAAAGAAGGAGTACCGTTCAGATGTGTTTATGTAGATACAGCTTCAATAATTAGAAGAATTATTATATTGTGCTTTAATTACTGTAATAATGATATGTATTTAGGATACCCCTTTGCTATGAGCACGCTTATTAACTCTTTTGCCATTTGTTCAGCATCTGGCTTATTGCTTTGAAGTACAATTTGAAGTGTTGCTTGTAATTCATCTTCCCATGTTGCAATTCCCCATTCCTTTTTCCCGTTTTGTACCATAAGAATAAGATTGTTTATTACTTCTAGTGGATATTTTTTTGCAAGTGAAGTGTATTTTTCAATTACAAGATGTTCACCTTCAACATCACAGCCTAGCTGTAGCATTTTGTTAAAGATATCCAAAGCCCATTTATCATCAAAGCAATCAGAAGCAATCCACCAACTAAACTCTTCAAACTCTTGTATTTCATCGTAGGGATCAGTTAAAGAACTTATTGATGTTAATCTGGTTTCTGCAAGTGAAACAGCTCTATCAATTACTTCCTGGGGTATTTCATTTTTCTTAAAGTCTCTTCCAATTTTGCTTATCATTTCAGCCCGATATTTTATCGGACTAATCTTGTAGAAGAGAGATAGTAGTTGTGAGTCCATTTCAAGTTCTCCTCTACAGTAATAGGCTAAAAGATGGTGTACTACACCTTGGTTTGGATTATAAAGATGCTCTCTAGTCTGCTTTTCATTTACTATCTCTATGACAGCTTGATTATACTGCTTTGATAGTAAGCTCAAAAACCCTTTGTAAGCCATATTGTGAAGAATAAAGGCATCCCATATAGCATTGTAGTAAATCTTTTTTTCAGCTTCTCCAGGAAATAGAGTGGTTAATCGGTTTTCAAGCCATTTTTCATCTAGCCATGCTATATTACCCAACCTCTGTCCTATTACTGCCCGAATACCAAGAAATTGCTCTTTTTCAGTATCCAACTTTTCTTCAAGTAAAGCCACTAACTCAGGGACTTCTTCCTCCATGCTCCAGTTCTTTGCATCCTTTTGAAATAGTTTCATCCAAATTCCATATTGAATTGCAGCATCAATTGCATCACCCCGTGTAGAGTTAATTGCTGCTGTTAAAGGGTCTCTGTTTGATTCTATTAGTTGAGCAGCTTCTTCTGGTGTAGGGTTAGGATCATGTGCAAGTGTTTCAATTATCAACCATACGTCTTGTCTGTATTTTTTTGGGATTTTATTATGCTCTGATAATAAACCATCATCAATAAGTTCAACCAGTGTATGCCTGCACCAACTCCAGTCAGGATCATCTCCATAAAAGCCTGAAGGTTCTTGATCTGGTAGTTCAATAGGTTTTTTTAAAACTTCAAGACCTAATTCAATCACGGGTTTCCATTCAAAAGAGATATTGTTTTTTAGAGCTTCTCTATGTGCTGAAAATACGGACCGTACAAATGTAGGATCCATTGTACTGAATGAAGAAAGTACGGAAGACCATTTTGCAGGCTCTTTAGCAATATGGGGGATAAGGGCTCTACTGGTTCCTTCTCTTGTAATACCAGGTATATCATAACTATCCGGTTGAGGTTTAAATGCAATAAGGGCATCAACAATTTCTTCTGGCTTCTTTGTATTAAGTTCTTCCTCTGAGATTCCACTCTTAAACCCCCATGTTCCCGTTTCAATACGAGCTCCAGGATAGGGGTCAGGTGGTTCTCCTACTTTGCTTGTTACTTCTTCATATAATTCTTTGAGTAGTTCCACTTCTTTATACGGGCTTAGGTGTCTCGCTTGCCACTTCAACAGGAAATCCCTTGCGTCTTTTTCAGACGTGTCACGTGCATTGCCTCCCTTTTCAATCATTTCCTTTATAGTCTTAATATCCCGAGGAGAGAGAGCAGCAGCCTGCTCTTGAGCTAAGAGGAAGTATTCATATGTATACTGACTTTTCTTTTCAAACTCGTTTTTATTCAGCAACTCAGCTTTGATTTCTTTTTGAACATTTGTTGGGAACTTTCTCAGTATATGTAGTTTCATCCTCCTAAATAGAGTCAAACTTCTTGATTCAAGCTCAGAGATTAAATCATGTATGGCATCAGGGTGGTTAGAAATTAACTGTTCACAGCTATCTTTTATTCCTGTTATTAAGATTTCACGAATACCGTACATATGCTTTTCTTTATGTACGTCAATTACAGGTCTCCATATCTCTGAATAATCCCGTCCTGCATCAGTTGGATCTTCAGGATTCTTTAATGCTGTGAACGTTTCCCATAGGTCGAGAAGGATTTTAACCGCATCAATTTCTGCAACTTCAACGAGTTTCGGGAAATCCTCTTCAATGATTTCTTGATAGTCATATTCCCGTATCTTAGATATTGGATCATGATGCCATGTATCCCCGTCAACTTCTGGCGGTGTTCTGGGATCAGGAATAACAGTTAGTACCTTACGTGCAAAGCTAAGTGCTTCATTTACTTTACCGTTTTGAGCTAAATATGCAATTAGCTTGCCATAGCTCCTTGGACTGAGGAAATCATCAACTTCTTCAATTGATTCAACGATTTGTACTGCCATTTCAACAGGGAGCAGGAGAGAAATCTCCAGTATGTCATTCCTAGCACGTAAGTTATTAGTTTTAACCGATAAACATATTTCTAAGACTTCTTGTTGCTTAGCAGGTATCTGTGCCATTTTCTTGAGATAATCGGATTGAGGCCATCCTGGATATCTGACTCCACCATCAGGGTATTCTATTTCACGAGGAGGGGAACTAAAGAAACCTTTCTTACGAAGCGGAGAAAGCCAGGAGGGATCTGATAGCTTGTCAAAAAAGTAATTATATATTACTCCAGTATTAGGAATGTTATTTTGTAATGTTTTTACTTTTCCTTTCGTACCTACTTCTGATAATAAAAAATCTAGAGTTTTAATGTACTTTAAGTAATTTGCTTCTATCTTGCTAAGTAAAAATTCTAATATAAAATGATATCTTTCCCATAATTTAGCAATATCATCAGGAGTATGTAATCCTAACGCATTTCTATGTGCGAGGTTGTGAGTAGCTGAATCAATGATAGACTTCCATTCTTTCGCAAAATCACCTTCTTGATCAATCCCATAATTTTCTAAGATTATGAAGAATTTTTCTTTCTCGACTTGTTTCTTCTTAACTGCTTCTTCCGACGGTTTATAAGTCAATGGAAGCATTATAGTACATATAGAGCTATTTATCTCTCTCAGTGCATGGGCTATAAAATGAGTATGAGCTTCTAATAAAGGTACTAACGCCCACATACGACATGCATCCTTAAAGAACGCAGCTGGGCCTGGGCCAATAGCTAAGAGCTTTTTGTAGATACTCTCTTGTCTGCGATCAGAAAACGTAACTGGTTTAATAGTTTTATTATCCATATAATCAGCAATAATATTAGCACAAAGCTAGTTATTCTGCTAGAGTATTCTGCGGTTCATGTAATCATTACACAAATTTCCACATTACATTCTCCCTATATACAGGGGAAAATATAGGTATATGGAAGATAAAACACCAATACAGGAAAACTCACCCATTCGGGAGCAAAAACCCATACCGGAGCAAACACCTATTCAGGAACAATCATCAGGTCAGGAAAGTAACCCCATACAAGAAAGTATCCAACATCAGGAGAAAACTATTCCATCACGGCGGGGAAGACCAACCAAATACACAAAGGAAACTCCAAGGCGTGTAATGCATTACATAAAAAAGTGTCAGGAAAATAACGGTTTTCCAACAATTGAACGATTAGCAGCAGAATTAGCCATTGGAACCCGTACGTTATACACCTGGGAAGCCGAGTATTCAGATTTTCGGCATACACTTGAAATACTCCGTGACGTTCAACGAGACCAGCTCATACGTGGAGGGTTATCCAATAAGTACAATGCTCGGTTTGCTGCTTTCCTTCTTAAAGCAAACCATGGAATGCAGGATAAACAGCCAGTTGTGAATGCTACACAGAACAATACTTTTAACGTGTCGCCAGAACTAATGGCAGATGCTATTGCGCTTGTCAAAGAAAAAGATCCAAGTTTTATGAGTGAAGGGACAGCACAAACAGGAGAGGAGGGTGACCTATGACATTTGGAGATATTATTGATTATGTTGGAACCTATCTTCATCTACCTGAAACTGGTTTATCTGAAAAGGTAAATGGATACAAACCGACAGTGTATACAGGTCTCACATCTCAATCAAAAAAAGCAGGACTGGATAAATGGAGATATGACCATTTTGAGAAGCCAAAAGGTGGAGCTCCAAACCCAACCGAGCAACCAAAACAGACAGACCTTGTTTCATCTGGGTATAGAAGCATTACCCCTGTATCACCAACTTCCACGCTTCCAACTAATGCAGGGGAAGGAGCTAATGAACTAGCTCTTGCTGAAATGGCTCGAAGAAACAGAATAAACTCATACAAAGCACAGGCTGGGAATCTTAGATCACAAGCAAGAGGTACATTTGATACTATTCTCTCCCAGGTAAATGCCTTCCGTGACAGAGCAAAAACTCAGTTCACAAATGCAGGTCAGGAGATAACGAATCGTTCATCAGAGATTCTTGGAAATAATGCACGAACAGCTCAGGAAACTTCTGGTGAGGCTCGTGCTCGTGCTCGTGCAATGGGGTTAGGAGATTCATCCCGCTTTAGACTTCAAAACAAAGTAACGGGTAATCTGGCTGCTACACAAGGAAATACCATAGCAAGAAGAGGAGACGAGCAACGGGCAAACCAGGCATTGTATCAAGAACGTCAAGATGAAGCACAGGGACAAGAAAATCAAGCAAATACCTATCTAAGAAATGCTCTTGATCGTGCAACTACAGTTGAAAATACAGGATATGATGCAGCAGAGGAAACGTTTTCCAATGCCTTGAACGATATTGTGAATTACCAGAGAAATTTAGCCTCCATGAGGCCCGTACAAGCGAGTGGATTAACGCAATTTACCCCGAACTTTAACGGTATTACAAACACCATAAACGGGATACTATCGGGGATTAAAGGAGGGGGAGTTTCAGAAGAGGAAGCAGGTAATCCAGTAAACCCGACAAATGTATTTGAACTGTTGAAAAGAAGGGGATTAGTTACAGGTTAATAATAATCATGGTACATCTTTTGAGAACCATTACAGCCAGACTTTTCAATATTAGGGGGAATTTGGAATCTCCCCGAAGAGATACATATGATGTAGCCTCTACTATAGCAAGCATCCTATGTAAGGAGTCATTTAAAGGGGAATAGCAATACCATATCTTGCCATATCAGCAAATGTTTAGTCATACCGAAGAAAGTCTTGTTACAACAAGAAATGTTTAATAACAAGTTGGTTCAACATCTCCGATATCCAAATTACTTTCAGCTTCATCAATAGCGTTCACAAGGTCATAATAGTCATCACCTTCACCCCAATAGGAAAGATTTGAATGAGCTTCATCAACAGCATACTTATACTCACTTATGGCGGACTGGTACTCTTCAATACAGCTTTCAAGCTCATAAATCCTATCTTCCTGGTCAGAATTTTGAGTTCCACCGCTAAGTAATAAAATCACAATTACAACTCCAATCACAGCAAGAACATATTTCATAATTGCGTTTTTCTTTCACTTGTAATACTTGCTGAATAGAAAAAGATTATTGCTGCAATGAAATCAATGAATACCCAAATTGATTTGGTAAGGTAAACGGGAATAATGGGATTAAAGAGAAGGGCAATGATGCCAAATAGTATTGCTAATCCTTGCTTTTCGTTGTGGTAATAATGGTATGTCAGAATTCCCGCTGAAACACATATTACTAGTCTAAGAAGAACATAATATCCATACGGCCAGTTAAGAACTCCTGCAAGGAGTAGTATCCCTGATACTATTGAAAGTAGTTTTGTATTCATATTTTTATGATACTCCTTTAGCATGTGTAATCATTCCACAGGTTATCTTTTAGTTTTAATCTTGCTTATGATGACATAGAGGAGTATCAGAGGGATAGCAATAAAGAAGACGTATTTATAGTAGAGCGAAATAATGGAAATAATTGTATTGCCTCCATAAAAAAGAACAGCGAAGAACACAATCATTCCTGCAATCCCATAAATAATAGTGAGTATTTCTTTAACTTTTTCCATTAGTCTAAAGTATAAACTATTGTGTTATAAATTCAACACTTTTTAAACACAAAATCTTTCCTTTTGCGTTATAAACTTTGTTTGTAGCTTCTGATATCGTGAAGTCGATGAGAAAAGTTACAGAGAAAGACGCAAAAATAGGAAAAAAGATAAAGCGATACCGACACGCAGCAGAACTTACCCAGGAAGAATTAGCGGAAAGAGTAGGTATTAGCACAACTCACGTAGGTCTGGTAGAGACAGGTAAAAGAAGAATGTCACTCAAGACTCTCCAGAAGGTTGCCTCCATTCTCAAAGTACAAGTAAGAGACCTAATACCCTATTAGGCATTCGCCGTATGGCTAGGCACCCGCCGATATTGCAAGGCATTTACCGATAAGGCGAAGCTAATACCATATTACTGGTATATACAAAATAACACAGCGCATGTTTCCCTGTCCTAATAGGCTATATTTGACATTTGTGAGTGAGCAATTTCATTACAGTATCTTTTATCATCTTCAAGAATAAAACACAACCAATACGGAAAATTCACCTTCCTAGGATGCATTAAACACCTGCTTTACTAAGGCATCCTCCAATATGTGTGTTGAGTGAGGAATCTCATATGTCTTTACGGATTTATAAAGATATAGTTCCCTTGAACATACCAAAATAAACTCTATTCAGGAGTAAATAATATAAATTATTCACTGATAACTGCTTTATTCTCCATATATTCAAGGTTTTAACAAGAACAAATATTCTTCTTTCAATTCAAAATAAAAACATCTCATAACAATTACTTTTCACTACATAACCGCAGAGAACTATTGAAGCTGAACATAATCATAGAAACAACTATCAGGATTATTATTTAGGCTGTTATGAAAACTCAAAATTACATTCATAGGTAGTCCACGTTACACTTCTTATAGGTGAAAACACCTTTAATACTAAATCACTGATTATTACCTATATGAATCGAGAATACTTTATTTCAACCAATCTTGCTTTTGTGGCTACAGCTATTTTGCACGGCGGGATATCAATTAAGAAAGTTATTTTTCATCCTGAAAAACACGGTGTTAAGAGTTTTTTTCTAACACCTTATGAACGTGCAAATCAATTATACCTTGATTACACAGCCGATCAACTTACCGTAAAGCCATCACAACTTACTGCTAAGATTACTGCTCTTAAAGGCATTCAAGCTGAAAACCCAGCGGAAGGAGGAGAATTATGAAAATTGAAAGAGGTGCAATACTATTTCCAAGAGAAGAGTTACATACTGACTTATGGGAAAACAAACCTGCTTGGTGGTTTAAAGTGTGGACATATCTTGTAGCCAAAGCAAACTTCAAAGATCATAACCAGAAGCTTAAAAGAGGTGATTTGTTTACTACAAGAGATACTATCTATAGAGAGTGTTGTCTTTCACGAGAAGGTATAAAACCAACATCCGTAGACAACCTTTTACGATATTTGCGGAACACTGGCAGGATATCAACACAGAAAACGACACGAGGAATAATAATTACTATTTGTCACTACAACATATCTCAAGATTTTTCTACTTACAAATACGAGACAGAAAACGACTTAAAAACGATACAGAAACGAGATGATAAGGGAACTAATGAAATAAATGAAACCAATTATAAGGGTAAGCGAAGCGTCGGTACTGGTTACTCTTGAAACAGCGAAAGCTCTAAACACACACAGCCTTTTAAGTTTCCCCTACGAGGTGGTGTAGACGCAACAGATGTCTTTTAAGACAGTCTGTGGAGAAGTTCCGCCGAAATTTTATTAGTTAAATTATCAAAAAATATGGAAGAAAAAAAACCAAAAAAACTGGAACGGGCTTATGAATGGGTCATGTATTGTAAGGATGAAGAATATATCCTCACAGAAAAGCAGTTCGTATTTTATAAAAACCAGGTCGAGAACGGGGACACCCGCCAAATATTTTTTTCAGGCTTCCACATAAATCCCGCATTTGTATCCAGCTCCGAAAGAAGGCCCGCACAGTACTTAAAACAGAAATACCCCTGTAAAACATGTGGTACTGTAGGACAGCTAAACGATTTTTCAGTTTGTCCTGATTGTAAAGGGACAGGACTCAACCTTCCAAAAATGTAAGGAGGTTATTACATTGCGCCAGTTGACAAGATCTATTTAACAATTACAACAATGCTAACTCCTGAACAACAGAAACAAGCAGTAGCAGAGTTTAAAACTCTCTATGAACTCCAGTACGGGGTTGAGCTTTCTGATGAACAGGCAACGGAGTTAGCAAAGACACTTTTGGAGGCTTTTAGCTTTTCACAATAGTATAAATGCAGTAGCACAACGCTCGTTATTTTGATATAATTATGAGATTGAAACAGCTTGAAATTCTACACAATTCACAAATAAAAACTACCCCTTCTCAAGAGAAGCAGTACTTCATCTATGCTCGTAAAAGTGAGGAAGCAGAGGATCGCCAGGTGCAAAGTATTGGGGATCAGTTGCAGATTGCAGAAGAGCTGAAAGCCCGCCTAAACATCACTACAAAAGAAACCTTTTCAGAGAGTAGATCAGCAAAAATGCCAGGTCGTCAAGAGTTTAACAGAATGATTGAAGCAATTGATAATATGGGAGGTATTCAGGGGATTATTGTATGGAAGCTGAATCGACTTTTCAGAAACCCAGAAGATGAAGGCAAAATAAGACAGCGGTTATCTGATGGCCGTATCAAGGAAATTATTACTCCTTCAAAAACCTACTATGAAGCAGATAGTGACTTTATTATGGCGGTAGAAGGAGCGCAAGCACAGCGGTTTATCCGTGACCTCAGAGAAGATACTGCCCGTGGTATTAAATCAAAGCTCAATAAGGGGATTGCTCCTATCCTTGCTCCACCAGGCTATAAAAACGATATAACCAAACGCCAGGGTGAACGGGATATTGTTCCTGATCCTGTACAGTTTCCCCTGGTAAAACTTCTTTTTGAGCACTACATGACTGGTAACTACAGTGTACAACAGCTCTATTTTAAAGCTCAAGAGCTTGGTGTCCGCAGTAGTAGAGGAAAGATTGTTTCAAAGACCCAGTTGTATCAGATGTTACGTAATCCGTTTTATACGGGTATTCGCTTTATATATGGTGGAAAGCTCTATACTAACGGGATTCATCAAAGAATGATTACAGACGCAGAATTTGACCTCATTCAAGGTATTCTTGATGGTCGTTCTAAACCAAGAGCAGAAGTACACACAGACCTACTTACTGGTCTTATGAGATGTGGAGAGTGTGGCCGTATGATAACCGCAGAGGTACAAACAAAACAGTACAAAAATGGTACTTCACAAACGTTTGTATACTACCGATGTACAAAAAAATGGAAAGGAAAGAAATGTTCACAGCCCTATGTTCCCGCAAAAAAGTTAGAAGAGCAGGTAATAAATTACCTTGAGAGCATTACCCTTTCTGCTCCTTTTGCGGAATGGGCTATCAAATGGCTTAAAGTAATGCACGCTAACCAGGAAGAGATTCGTACCGCAAAGTATAAAGCGGTAGAACAGTCTTATAATGAAGTAGTCAAAAAGATAAATCGTGTTGTTGAGATGACTCTTTCAGAGATGCTTACCACAGAAGAAGGCATGGAGATGAAAAAAACTCTTGAACAGGAAAAGCAGAAGTTACTACAGGAACTTTCCCAGATGGATACACATGTCTCTGATTGGAGTACCCTTGCTATTCAGACCTTTGACTTTGTGAAGAATATTCGGGAACGGTTTACCAATGGAACCATTGAACAAAAGAAGACAATTCTCCGACTTATTGGCTCGAACCTCATTATTATTGATAAAAAGATTGATATTACCATTCGTAATCCATTTGAGTATATTCAAAAGGCAGTAGCAGAGCTTAATGATGGAAAACGGCTCGAACCTAAAGAATTGCCTGATATAACAGTCCAAGAAGCGTTTTTATTAGGTGAAAATTCAAAAATGGGTGACCGACGGGACTTGAACCCGCAACCCCCAGGACCACAACCTGGTGCTCCGCCAATTGAGCTACGGCCACCTATAAATGAAGAAGTATATATTATAGCAAAAATCTTCGTGTTTGTGTTATTTTCGGCTATGCTACAATCAAAATAGATGTCAGCAAAACCGCTTGTCTCTATTTTATTGCCTACTCACAATCGTGCCGAGGTAATCGGGTTTTCTATTCAGTCAATCCGGGCACAAACGGAAGCAAACTTTGAACTGCTGGTGGTTGGGGATGGGTGTACCGACGCTACAGACGCTGTAGTTCGTCAGCACGCACGGCAGGACAATCGCATCTTCTGGCTTCCGTTTAATAAAGCGTATGGCTCCGGCTATGCTCACCGGAACGCTGTGCTCAAAGAGGCGAGAGGACGCTATATCGCGTTTGCAGCTCATGATGATATCTGGTTACCAGACCATCTTGACCTACTTCTTCAGGAACTTCGTGCCGAACCCCGTCCGCGTATGGTCTACTCCCGTCCGATCTGGATTCATCCGGATGGAACACTGGTTCCGTCTGTCTGCAATACGGATATTATGGCAATTCAGGAAGAGCTGCTGGACGATCATACCGAAATTCCTTCTATCTGTGTGATAATTTCAGCTGACGACCTGAAAACAGTTGGCTACTGGGACGCCATGATTCAGCAGAAAAAAGAGGAACAATCTCCTGATTGTAATCTGTGGAAACGGATTCTGGCTCTCGATAAAAGCCCGCGCATTCGTTTTATTTCTACACCAACTACATTGCACTTTTCGTCGCGCTGGCGGTCAGATGGAGCCGAGACGCATCCGGAAATAGCTGATCTGTATGCATTCTACAAACTAATTAAAAAAGAAGGCTGGCATGAATCACTCTCATTTTCAGGAAAAGGCTCGATTCACCAGCAAGTCTGGCGCGCCTCCCGAAACCCGGAGTGGATTGCTCAGTTGCGTCGTCAAATGGTAATGCTGATCGACAGTCGTGCCCGGATTGTCACGCCACTGGTGGAAGCGTACAAATCACTTAAAAAAGAAGCAAGGCAGTCTGCGGAACAGGCCAGAGAAGAACTGCGGGAGCTTCAGAATGAGATTGTGTCACTCAAGCGCCAGAACAAGTCGCTTCAAGCTGAGTTGAGTACTATCACGAATGCAGCAGTCTATAAAATGGTATCGGGCTTTATCCGTAAAACGTCTCCTGCCAGTGAGGGTCAGTCTCGACCGTAAGATCCAGATATACTTTTTTGTTGATAGCCAGTTCGATTTCTTTTCGTGCCAGACGTCCCAGATCGCGAATCTTTTCTCCCCCTTTTCCGATCAACATCTTTTTGTAGCGATCATGCACGGTGACGATGCGTGCTTTGATATACATAACGCCGTTTTCCCGCTCTACAATCTCATCTACCACTACTGTCGCGCTGTAGGGAACCTCTTTTCCAGTATGCAGAAAGATCTTCTCACGAATTAACTCCGAGATAAAGATATTACTATCAATATTCTGTACCGGGTAGGGAGAGTCAGTTTCGTATTTCTGATCGTTGGGAACTTCGGGCAATGTCTGGAAAATAGCTTCCAGTAGCGGTTCGTAATGTTTGCGGAGAAGGGCAGAGATAGCAAACACATCATCTACTTCTTCTTCGAGAAAGCGATACTGTGCCAGATATGATTTCTCGGTAAGATCAATTTTATTGACGACCAGAAACTTCTTTTTTACATTCAGTTTGCGGATTAATCCGAGCACTTTACTCTCTTCAAAATCGCGTCGACGGGTATGATCGACCATGTAGATGACCACATCAACTTCTTTTTCCAGAGCTTCAAACGCACGGTCATTGATTTTTTGTGAAAGATAATCTTCGGCTTTACCGAAAATTCCCGGCGTATCAACAAACATAATCTGTCCCCGCTCATCTTCGTAGATGGCTTGAATGGGGAAGCGGGTGGTTTGGGGTTTGGGTGAGGTTATCGCTACTTTTTGCTGGAGCAGATTGTTGAGAAACGTTGATTTCCCGACATTCGGCCGTCCAACAAGCAGCACCATGCCTTGTTTCATATGAGGCTATTCTATCACAATTTGTATCATATTGCATCACGGATCGTGATGTCTCAGACCGCGTCAGCTTCTGTATTTACTTCTTCTTCAGCAAGCGTAGAGAGCTCTTCATCGGTCTCCTCTTCTTCCTGCAGTGACGCAAGCAATACGGTAACGGCATTCTCATGGCCAAGGAGCTTGGCATGCGCGATGGCCGAACCATATCCGGATATTTCATAGTGTTCTACCCGTTGTGCTGCCATAATCAGGGCCGCATCCAGTACTTCCGGTTCTGCCTTCATCTTCATTAATTCTTCTCCTTCTGCCAGCAGTCCCTGCATTCCTTTGCAGGTAACATCTTTCATCTCGATGGAAAGTTCTGTACAGATTCCTTCCAGACGGGATTGTTGTTCTTTGGAAACCGCCAGATGTTCTTCGAACGCGGCTTTGAGGTCAGGATTCGATGCCCGTTCAATCATCTTTGGTAATGCCTCGATAATCTGCTTTTCAGCACTATATAAGTCGAGGACCTCGTGCATAAACAGGTCTCCCATTGTTTTCAGTTGTTCTGTCATACTAATAATGTAATGAGTAATGGATTGAATATAGGCTCTATATACCAAGCCACAGTGAGAGATGGGTAAGATGCCAGTGAGGAAGAAAGCACTCCTGTAGATGCACGGGGGACCTACTTAGTCGTGGTTTGTTTCGTGATGGATAAAGTACTGTCTCGTACCGATATAGAGCCACGAAGCGATTAACAAGGAGATCGATCCTGCCAGACTAAATCCAACGGGGACCGACATCGTGTTTTCCATAATGCGATAGCCAACCCAGTTTAGTAAAAAGATTTCTACTACACTGATTGCCAACGCAAGCAGACCCATGGTACTGGTACTCACCCGTTCCGGATTGTCTCCTTCACTAAAGTTGGGATGAAATGCTCCCAGAGTACCGTGAATAACAGAGAGGGTGAGAATACCCAAAACGCACAGTCCCAGCATTGGAATACGATACAGCTCGACCACATGCGATGGCATAAACATCCAGAGAATCGAGACAGGAATAGTCAAGACTATTGCCACCACCACCGCTATCAGTACCTTGGTATTAAAGATCGTCTCGAAGTGGAACGGCAGACTAAAGAGATACCAGCGGGTATGACCCTCACGAGCCATAAGTGGAAACACAATGCGGAGGAAAAATGCTGTCGCAATAAACAGAATCCATGACATGGCAATCAGTGTCATCTGGGTGTTCCAGTCCAGTTCTGTGTTTCGATTAATCGCCTGGACATACAACATAAAAAAGATAATACCAATACCTGCCAGATACATACCGTAGAGCAACTCTGAGGGTGTACGTACAATCGACATCACTTCTTTCAGTAAAAAAGGGTGGCGGCTTTCTAGCATAGGTGTTGCGGAACGAGTCGAGATGGGCCCAAAACTACGGCTGTACGACTGTGCCGAGATTCGCTGATACACATAGGTAAACAGCGCTGCAATAATCCGGTCTACAATAGCCCATAACACAATCACTGCCAGTCCCACGCGTAGATAGTTTTCAAATCCACCGTAGACGGTCATCGAGGCAAGCCAGTAACTCGGTAATAGACCGTTAGACAGTGGCAGCGAATTATAGATGGTCAGGAACTGTTCCGGAGTGGCGGTGTACAGTGCAATAATGGAACGGGGAAAGATGAGTCGAACCAAAGCGACAAACCCCAGAAAGGTACCAATAGCGATAATTGGGTAAAAGAATCTGTTCTGCCGCAGCCAGAGTAGCGCGATGTAGGAAAATACTGAACCCAGGCTTGCGGTGATAACACTGATGGCAACAATCAACAGTAAGGTGATCGGGACCGCGCTCAGCGGGTTCTCCAGAAACCATTGGGCAAATGCCACAATCATCGGTGCAATAAAAAAGGTAAACAGCACGGCGTTTATCAACATGGTACGCAAAAATATCCATCGTGCCAGGAGTCCCTGGGAAAGTGGGAGCGTAGTCAGATATTCAAGAGAAGGGTTGCGTGATGAAATGGTGGTGTAAACCGACAGAAAGGTACTCATTATCCCGAAAAAGATTATCAGTACCAGTCCCGAATGCACAATGTATAACGATGTCAGCTGGCCATAGACTTCACTTTCGTCCAGGTACCGGAAAAAAAACGAACTGATCAGGTAAATGGCAAACGAAACACAGACAAAGACCAGTGTAAACGCTGCCAGCACCAGAATTTTGCTGTAGGTGTTCGTCTGAAACCAGTACCGGATTGCTTTCAGATCGCTGCGGAATAAGACCGCAATAGCCGGGAAGTTCATTTCGTATATTTAGCGTAATAGTTATCAATAAGTCCGACATTTCGCACTGCTGTCTCACCGGAAATCCGGCCGTTCTGCATCACGGCCACGCGGGTAGAGTAGAGCTTTGCAAAGCTTAAAATATGAGTAACCATAAAAACGGTACCACCGGCTTTCGCAAACTGTTTGAGTGTCTTTCCAAAAATCTCAATGCTGTCCGGGTCCAGTCCGACAATAGGTTCGTCGATAATCAAGACTTCCGGATTATCCATAAGAGCTGCCAGAAAGGCTATCTTCTGTTTGGTTCCCCGTGATTGCGGTTGCAACGGCTGGGATAAGGCAGAGCCTAAGGAAAACAACGGGGAGAGATCTTTAATCCGTTTTGCGGTTTCTTTGGGAGACATACCCCGGAGTCTGCCGGTAAGAGCCAGAAACTCTTCTCCGGTCAGATAGTCGTAGGGAGAGGGATTGTCTGACACATAACCAAAGTACTCCTTGGCGATTTCTGGTGTAGCCACAATAGAGTGACCATACAAACTGATTGATCCTTTGTCTGGATGGAGGAGTCCGGTCAGCATCTTAACCAAGGTTGTTTTACCGGCTCCATTGGGTCCAATTAAGGTGAAAATTTCTCCGGGAAGAATCTTGAGAGAAGCATTTTTTACTGCTTTTGTCTGTCCAAAGGATTTGGAAACACCCTCTATGGTTATGGCATATTCAGATTTCCGTGGCATATCTCATTCTACTCAAAAGAGCATCAGTTAGGCAACTGCTTCACATTCAGGTGGTTTTTGGTACAATATAAGCTTAATTACAATACACGTGCAAGCAGTATAAACGTGTATCCGTGCCCGGTCGTCTAATGGTAGGACAGCAGACTTTGGATCTGCTTATCTTGGTTCGAATCCAAGCTGGGCAGCAAGATTGGACTCAGACGGAAGCACTACTTAATGCTGGAAAGAGGTTGTTTGGGTAGCCTGGAATGCGGTGGATTTTTGGGAGGGTGGTTCTAAGGTAGGTATTCTTCCCTCATTCCTTTATCTGCACACATCCAACTCAACAGGGGAAACCAGAAGTCCAGGTGCTATCAGATGCCTACTTGTTTTACACGGCAATAATGAACCGGATAGTCCAGCATCTATCACATCCTGTTTTGTTACCTGTTTATCGTCTCTCGCAGACACTACAACTATTTTTTCATTCGTAAGGTAATCAACCAAAAATACCGGCACTTTTGCGTAGCCAAGTCTCAACAGTGCTGTATACCTATGGTGTCCATCCAGAATAACATGCGTTTTTTTATCTACAAGCAGTGGTGTTATAAGTGTTTTTTCGTTTTCAAGCCAGCTCATAACAACTTCTACATGGTCTGCAATGCACTCCTCATGAGGTTTCAGGAGGGTAATGGGTATAAGTTCAAGTTCAAGCTTCATAGAAATTTGTTTTAATGATTAGCTTTTTTTATGGATAATACACAGGTAATCTCCCATTTGTTCTGTAACTGGTGTAAGAATTATGTGTTGTAATTCTGCATGGGTAAATGAACTTGTTAGGGCAGAGTAAAGCTCCTTTTCTGACATAAGGTGCATAGTTCCTCCATCCGACCCATCGGGCCATTTGTACTGGATTGATTTTGTTTCTGCTCCATAATGGATAATAAGAAATGCAGATCCATTAGGTGATAGAGATGCGTTTATTCTGTTAAGTACCATGGAAAAATCATCATATGTTAGATACTGAAGGGCATAGCGTGATAGAATGGCATCATAGGAAGTATTCTTTCCCAAAAATTCTGCAAAATCTGCAACAATAAAATCTCCCTGATAGTTTCTTTTCTTTGCCTGTTGTATCATTTGCTCAGAAATATCAATTCCTGTTGCTTTGTGTCCTTGTCGTGCACAGTAGTCAACAAGAGAGCCGTCCCCGCATCCAAGTTCGAGCAAAGAAGCCCCGGTGGGTAAGGATTGTAAATACTGCTTAATATGAATAAAGTCTGCTCCTTTCCAGGTTTCTGGCCAGCGTCTTACGTACTCATCAGCAAAGCTGTTATATGCTTTTTTTACACTCTGGTATTTACTCATAGAATTAGTGAGAGAACTTTTATAAGCTTGTCAATATCTTCTGTAGTATTGTAAATATGCATGCTTATGCGGATAGAATTTGAGACATCATCTCTGGTAGTGCTACAATGATCTCCAGCTCGTACACAAATACCGTGTTCGCTGAGAATATACCCCACCTCTTGAGAGGACAGAGAATCATGGGTAAATGAGATAATGCCAAAGCCATCGGCGCAGGTCCAGTAATTGGGGCCTTTGGTAAATTGAATATGGGGATTTTTTTTAAGCTCTTTTAGTGCGTACTGGGTAATTGCAGAAAGGTGAAGGTGAATATTGGTTACTCCAACAGATTCAATAAACGTAATTGCCGCCCCCATTGAAAGAATACCCGCATAGTTTAGCGTTCCTGCTTCGAGTGCAAGGTAGAACTCTGAAATCTGTACCTTACCATTGTGAACTTCTGCACCTTTGCCACCCCCAATGCTCAGCGGAACAAGGTTTTTTTGAAGAATTTTTCGAATGTACAGGACCCCAATTCCCTGGGCAGCAAACATTTTATGTCCTGAAAATACGAATATATCCGCTCCAAGTTTCTGCACATTAACAGGGATATGCCCGACGCTTTGTGTGCCATCTACCATTATGGTTACGCCTTTGTTTCTTAAATCATGAAGCTCTTCAATATCGCTATCAGCCCCAAAAATATTATGAATGTGGGTAATACAAATAACCTTAGTTTTTGCTGTTATTTTACTGCGAATGTCCGCAATGTCTGCTCCTCCGGTTTTTCGTATTGCATACGGAATAAGGTTGATACGAATGCCAAACTTGGTAAGCTGTGCCTGCATCTGGAACCAGGGGAGAGTAAACGATTTATGGTCATAAGGAGAGTAAAGAACTTCATCACCATCTTTTAATGTTTGTAAGGCAAGCATGTTGATTGCTTTAAAAATTGCATCTGTTGCGCCACTGGTAAATATAACTTCTTCCGGGTGTTCTGCTCCAATAAAGGATGCTGTCTGTAACCTTACTTCTTCTACCCGCTGGGACAATTTTGATGATAATGGGTACGCAGATCGCCCTGCGTTGGCGTTTTCTTTTTCATAAAATGTCTGAATTGTATTGAGTACAACCTGTGGTTTTTGCGATGACGCGCCACTATCCAAATACACAATATCGGGGTTGTTTGCAAAAAACGGGAAATGTGTTTTGATATCTTTCATATGGTTATCGTAAGCTGTTCTCAACGGGTAATCCTGCGTCCCTCCAGGCTGTCATACCGTTTTTTAACGAAAATGCTGTTGTTCCTTTTATTGAAAGATACTCTGCAATTACTGCTGATTTTTCTCCGACAGCACATACAAAAAGTAATTTTTTACCTTTTCCAAACGGGTTTGTAATGTTCAATACGTTCTCAAGTGACTCAAATGGCATATTTATAGCTCCAGGAAGGTGGGACAATTTGTAGGCAAGTGGATTTCTGGTGTCGACTACCAAGGTCTTTGGATCTTTAACCATATCTGAGGCTGCCCCAACAGCTAAACTTCGTTCTTCTGATGGAGAAACTTTTGTCATCCAACTTTGCTTTTTTTCTTCTCCAAAGATATCCGGTCTGCGTGCTTTGAAATAGGAAATATACCACTCCGCCCGATCACAGGCTATAAATACTGATTTTTCCCCCGACGGTCTTCTTCTGGTAATTTTGAAAGATACTCAAGCGCGCCTTTATAACTTGCACCAGTTGTTGGGCCGGCCATAAGCCCCTGTTTGCGAATAAGGATAAGTGATTCATCTACCGCATCTTTTGATGATATATCAATTATTGCATCGAAAAAATCCGGCTGAAACAGTCCTACTTCCATAACTTCATCACGATTTCTAATTCCGGGAATGTAGTCATCTTTTGTTGCAACAATACCGATAACTTTTAGATCGGGATTATTTTCTCGTAATTTATTTGCAATTCCTTTAACTGAGCCGTTGGTGCCTAATCCTGCAAAAAGAAAATCAACGTTCCCCAGATCATCGTTTATTTCCGCTCCTGTCGTTTCATAATGAATTGCTTCGTTATCTGGATTATTGTACTGATCAGTAAAAATGTAAGTTGGATCTTTCTGCATTTCTTTATTAATAAGAATCATGGGGTCATTGGGATCGTTTGGGTCATAGCAGTCACTTTTTCCTGGCAACTCTTCAATTTGTGCTCCCAGCAGAGTAAGAATATCTTTTTGTTCAGGAACCTTAATACGGTTTGTAATTGTTTTGAGGTATGTTCCATGCATCCCTGCCAAAGATTGCAGTGCCTTTGCGGTATTTCCAGAAGAACTTTCAATAACTTTTCCTTGTTTAAGTTTTGGAAGATACTTTTTCATCATTCCTAAAGCAGTTCTATCTTTTACCGAACCCCAGGGGTTAAACAACTCAAGTTTTGCATAAATCTCTGTTTCAGTAATTCCATGAATTTGAGGATCGATCAAAAGCAACGGAGTATTGCCGATCATCTCTGTTATTGATGTGTATTTCATTTTGGGTGGAAAATTTAATAATCTGTTCCTATTGGGAATGTTTCATCCAAATAGGTGCTAAACGTGTTATGCTCCTTAACAACTGCAACTTTTCGCGCAACACGCTGCCGAAGTGTTTCGCTTTCATCAAAGTCCATAAAGTAACCGGCTGTATTTATAAAAACAAGAATATCGCCTGCTTCTGGTGTTTGCTTAAAGTACACTTTACGCCGGGTTATAAAATCGTGAGGAAGACAGAGGTTGCCGACTAAAAAACACTCAAAGGGTTCATTTATTTGGGGTGGAGTTTTTTTAATAAGAATAGGATCGGACATAAACTCCAGATCCTGAGCATTCAGGTTTGAGCGGTTCATTTCCAGAACAAGTAAATTCTCATTTTGAAGTGATTTTTTAACGTACATTACCCTGGCTGCGGTAATGCCAACCTGATCGAGTAAGGATCTGCCCGGTTCAATAAACAGTTTAAACCCCAATTCAGAAATGAGCTGTCCAAGGGCTAAACCGTGTTTAGTTGATACCGTTGATAACACCTGTTTCAGCTCGTCAAACTGAGAAATTGGATTATAAAACGCAGAGAATTTTGCGGAGCCTCGAATAGTTCCCTTTTCTGCCCAAAAGCCTAACCCAGAGTTGTTCCATGACATGGTTTGCTTATTGGAAAGGAGTGATTCTTTTAGTGCTGTTTCATACGCACTCCATTCCTTTTGTGATGCAAGGTAATTGAGGCTAAAGCCACCACCGATATCTATTGCTGTAGGGTGTAAGCCATTTTCGATTGCGTTAAGAGTCAGTTCTATACAATTTTCTAATGCAATTGCCCGTTCTTTTATGCTTGTCGTTGCTAAATGAAACGAAAACCCTTTAAAAATAATGTGCTCTTTATGAGATTGCAACAGTTCAAGAACCTTAGGAAGTTCGCTTGTATTAATCCCGAAACGAACGTCTTTTTGTATGATCTTTGTTGTAGAAGAGCTGAAATCATTGACGCGAACAAGCACTCCAACTGGTCTTTTGAGCTCTAATTTTGTTGAAAGCGATATAATTCTGGTTAATTCAGCAATGTCGTCGATATTAATGAGCACGCCATGAAGAAGACATAAAGACAGAAATTCATTATTTTTTGGTCCTGTAGCCTCAATACGTTCTGCGGCAAAGCCACAACTTAATGCTGCTTGTAGTTCAGCTACAGAGGCTACATCCACCTTAACACGTTGTGTCGAAAGATGCTTAAGGAGTGCATTGGATTTATTAGCCTTTGCAGCATAGTATACAGTTCCCTGGATGCGATACTCGTTAAAAATACAATTGTATTTTTCTACGAGTTCTCCCATATTTTGAGGAAACAGAACATTCAAGGGAGAACCATACGTATTGACTAAAGAGTGAAATGCATCAGTATCTGAGATATGTTCTTTAACAGTTGGGTGAATAGCGGCGGTGAGGTATTTTGGGTTTTTCATATATAAGTAAAGATGATTATACTTTGCACCATTAAGAAATGCAACTAAGTTGCATCTACGGTTTCATGTTAGGCTTTGCGGTCTTTTGTAAAGAAGGGAATGTAGTTTCTAAAATATGGTATGTTAGAGTATCCTGTAGAAGTTCGAATCCTAGCTGGGCAGCATGATTGTACTCAGACGGAAGCACTACTTAAATAGAGAAAGAGGTTGTTTGTGTAGCTTGTAATAAGGAGATTTTTCGAAGGGTGGTTCTAAGGTTTAGATTACTCCTACTATATAGAATAGGGATATGAATAATCAATGTCTTTTCTGCCAAAAAACGTCACTTACCAAAGAACACGTGTTCCCCAAATGGTTAAGAATGCATTATCCCATTGAGACAGTAATAAACGAATTTACGAGTACTAAGAAACAATGGATTACTCAGCCTTTTGATCATCAAGCGAAAGTAGTATGTAAAGACTGTAATGAAGGGTGGATGTCAGAATTAGAAGTTAAATTCAGACCTATATTTAATGAAATGATTGCGTTGGAAAAACTAGAAGTGAGTAATCTAAAACAATCAATTATTTCATTTTGGGCTCAAAAAACAGTCTTAATGTTAAATCAAGCAACTCCGGGTAGTATAAAAATTACATCGGAATCATATAAAGAAATATATGAAAGTAAATTACCAACTGATAGAATTATGGTTAATGTTGGTTGGAGAATGAGACACGGACAGGATAATAAAGATCCAATAGCAAGCTTTAGTATTAGACAGATTCCATCCGTAAACGTAAAACCGGATATTTATCAAGAAGTCAAAAATCAAGCTAACAGCGGTGGTTTTGCATGGAAAGCAGTGTTAGCGATCGGTCCGCTTGTATTTGAACTGATGGGGCATAATATGAACGTGATTATGGAATTAAAATGTAACACAAAAGTCATGCAAACTATAAGACCTTACAAAAACAATCTTATTTGGCCATTAGAATGGCCAATTGAGGCAGAGGGAGGCTTAGATGCAATACATGGTCGATAACTCGTATTCATGAGTTGTTTCTCCTTGTGAAGACTGAAATGCCCCGGTTATTCGATATCTTCATCAGATCAGCTTCCGGCATTGATATGCTTTCTCCCGATTCTGATAGAAGCCGTTCCGAATCGTGAATCAGAAAAGTTTTCTTCTCTTCATCACGATGCCACACCAGCACCAAGTGTCCACCCTTTAAAGCAGGGTTAACTTTGGCTTTATCAATTGAGAGTATTGCCATCCCACCTTTTTGAAGTATCCGGCTAACCTTCTTGAGAGAAAAATCCCTCTCGAGGGTTCCATCTAACCCGTGTGAACGGGCTACTTCAAGAAGAGGTTTATGAAACACTCCTTCAATTGATCCATCAGGGTTAAGCTTAAAGCCCCCTTTCTGTAGGGTTTCCATTGCAAGCTTATACACAGAGAGCTGTTGAGTTGTACCCAACGCATCTCCGGCCATCTTCAGGCAGCAAATGCCGCACACCTCAGGGCTCCATCGTTCGTACTCCTCTTTATTTGGAGCACCAAATGGAATCCATGGCTGTGCATGTACATCGTACCGTTTCGGAATGAACGTGACAGTGGTGTTCTTCATAGTTATATTGTAAAGTGCTCCCATACGGGGATGCAATTATATCCAATTTCTTACAAATGTTCAATGCCAAACTTTTGTTTAACATAGATTGTTTTGATAATCATAAATATAAAACATATGTAATGGTTTATTTATTTAGGTAAGACACCCCTTTTTTATACTGTCTCAAATGTCTCATATAGCCTCAACAGCAAGACACGCTCTACAGGATCGAAAGGGTCTAGTCCGGCACGCTCAGCATGATTGTACTCAGACTGAAGCACTACTTAAATAGAGAAAGAGGTTGTTTGTGTAGCCTGGAATGCGGAGGATTTTAGAAGTTTGGTTCTAAGGTTAGAATTGTTAATATATGAATGACAGAAAAAAATTGTAAAAGAATTTACTTCGGTATTGAAAAATATACTCAAAACTACTCCTGTTTAGATTCGCCATCTCCAACAATCAATTTAATAGGTATGGGCAATAATTATTTACGTAACTATCCCTTGACATCACGTATGCACCATGATAGAATAGGTTATGATGAAAGTTAGATTTACTATAAACAGCTTCCACGAAAAGTATCCAAATGAAGATGCCTGTTTACATGAAATATTCCTCTCACGTTACGGAACTCTCAAAACCTGTCCATCATGCAAAAAGAAAACTAACTTTTATCGTATCGCTTCTAAAAAGGTATATTCTTGCCAATATTGTGGACACCAAATCAGCCCACTTGCAGGAACGATCTTCCATAAATCAGATACAGACCTTAAAAAGTGGTTCTATGCTATCTACCTGTTTTCAGTCTCAAAAAATGGCGTATCAGCTAAAGAGCTGGAACGGCATTTAGGCGTAACATATAAAACAGCGTGGAGAATAGGAAAGCAAATCCGTGAACTGTTTGACCAGAATAAAGAAGCTCTCTCAAACTTGATAGAGGTAGATGAAACATATTATGGAGGCCGTCATAAGGGTAAGCGTGGACGAGGTTCAGAGAATAAAACACCTGTAATCGGCATGGTAGAGCGCAAAGGTGAAGTAAAAGCAACAGTTGCCGTAAATACAAAGCAATCAACCGTAATTCCGCTCGTTAAGGCATATGTGAAGCTGGGAAGCCATGTTATGACTGATGAATATTTGAGCTATCGGAATGTGGCAAAGCACGGCTATACTCACTCGAAAGTAAATCATGGTCGCAAGGAATACGTGAAGGGAAATTGTCATACCAATACTATTGAGGGGTTCTGGTCACAGATGAAGCGTTCTATTGATGGGACGTATCACGCTGTTTCTCCGAAGTTTTTACAGACTTACGTAAATGAGTTTGTGTATCGCTACAATCATCGGACTGTTGCAGTTCCACTTTTTGATCTTCTACTTGGACAGGTTGTGAAGCTAACTCGATGATCTTCTGGAATGTGCGTTTAGTAAAGGTTTTCATTCAAAAAGCTTTAAATCGGACTCAACATCTTTAACATTAATAAGCCGCGGGTTTGATTCAAAGTCCATAATAACTTCACCGATAAGGTATATTTGTATTTGTGATCGTAAAGATTCAACCAGTATTGCGTACTTGTCTTGAGGAAAATCCTTTGGATAGTTGAAAGATATTCGCTTGCTGCCTACATCAATATAACCGCTACAAACCTTTCTATCAATTTTACTTATTGTGCCCTTATATTTAATGTTGCTTACAGTTTGCATATCTTCACCATTCCCCAAGTAAGGCGCTGTTTCTTTTGTGATTTCAGTTAGTTCAGTTCCATCTTCATTTAGTTTGATGGATGTAACTTCCGATTGTGGCTTTAGAAGTGGTTGTATTGCTTTTGCTACGTTCCGAGCAACTGTCTTATCTTGTAATGCTCTAAAATCATAGTAATTAGTTACAAAAGTATGTCCGTTACCTGTTATCTGAATATTATTAGCATCAAGCTGTTTGACTTCATCAGGCTTCTTACCTTGTAATTTTTGTTTAATATCAATTACAGTTGATAAGGTGCTTAATATTTCTTTTCCAACTTCGTATCCTTTTTTAGCTAGTCCTGGCATAAGCATCAGAACACCGGGTGTTTGCTCATTTACAAAAATAAGAAATTCGGAGATCAGAGAACCTTCCTTAAATGCGTTTATGTTTATTTTGATTGACTCCGCTTTTTCTTTACCATACCTTATTTCTGCAATCTCTTTAAGAGCTGCGCTTGTGGCAAGAATAGTATTAGCAATATCAAACGCATCTACGCTATTCTCAACTAAATTTCCATCAAAGGTCAACTTAAATTGATACATTTCTTCATTCATAGCAAAAGTATACACTAATTTTTAATAATAGTGAAATCGCTTTTATCGCTCAAAAGCGATTTTACATTTTCCAACGGAACAAGTCAATGCTACGGGTAGTTTCAGACTGCTATAATAGGTGAAGTAAAATTACTGTACGTTACGTGAAGGGATAGTTACGTTTCTTTTAAATAGATGTCCCAGCGGAATTGGCTGGATGAGTACCGATCCCACAAAGAGAAACAGTAATGCGAGATTTGTGAACTGTTCTGTCTGTTCAGGAGTTAAGCTATTTGAGAGATAGAGATTGTCTTGTAAATGTTCCATAAATCCGCCCAAAGGAGGAGCAATGGTCTGAACTTGTCTTTGTACCGTTTCGACCAAGGCAGGTGATTGAGGTTCTTCTTCACGTTCTTCTTGTTGTGGAGGAACAATAGCCGCGGGTTGGTCTTTATGAATGTTAACTGCCATGGCTACTTTTTCCGGCTCGGTTTTAGGATCAGGTACAACGGGTTCTTTTGGGGGAGCTTTTGTGTCTGATGTTGTGCCTCCCGTTGTATCAGGGTCATCGGTTTTCACGGGTGGCACAGGTGAAACATATGGTGTGGGTGATACAGCCCGTGTATCACCGGTAATGGCAGGCGTTATCGTAATACGCTCAGGAGGTTTTCTCACACCGTTGGTAGGTGCTGCTGTTGTTTCGGGAGGAATGGTAGGGACAACGCGATCGATGGGTGAGGCTACATCATCATCATCGGTATTCGAAGCGGATGGTACGGGTGTTGCGGTTGGCGCTGGTTTTTTAGTCTGCTTTTCAGTTTCTTTTTGTTCACGCTTGTTTTCTCTTCGCTCTTCTTTTTCCGCATTTTGTTCTTCTTCAATATCATCATCGTCATTAGTGTCCTGGGCAATGGAGACAGCGACTGGCAGCTGTTCGGGGAGCACCTCCATAGCAACAACTACTCCTTCTAAAATCCGGAATGCAAGCAGAAGTGCACTAATGGTTATCATAATAGTTCTCAGATTCATATACATACGAGATGTTAATAATTGTTAGATATAGAATACGGTACCTATGTGGGAGCACTGTCATTGAAGGATGGATACTCTGTAAGAAGAACGGTGTAATACACGCTCATGGAAGACCGCATTCCTGGAAATTAAGGGTAAAAATCGTGTATAATGAGTGTATAGAAACCCGATACCCACAACAAAACCCCCGAAAATGTCCAATCTGTGGAGGCCCTGTGCAAATGACAAAACAGGTTACCCAACTAGAAGAAGGACAGGCTAATCCTGTTACCAGCACAACTTACGAGTGTCTGAATCAATCATGTCGTGATCAACGTATTCAGGAGCAAAAAGAAAAGAAGGCTCAGATGCAAAGCAGACTGGAACAAAAGGAAAAACACCTGAAAGAAATGAAAGCGCGCAGAGCTGCTGCTGCAAAAGAATAATTCTCCTTCTATCCACACAAGTCAGCAAACGGTGCCACCACAAACGGCGTCAACATCTCGGCTTCGGTTAATCCGCCATGAATCCCCTTGTTGCCATAGTGCCCGGCCGGATCATGTTTGTACCAGACATGAGTTCCTGGATAGGGCAGAATCAGGATGTCCCCAATTCGTTTAAGAAAGCGTTGAGTGGGCTGGTTTAATCCGAAGAGTCCCCGTCCAATAGCCTCCATAGTGGTAATTACTTCTGCTTTTCCATCCAGTTCCTTTTTAAGGTACTCCAGCGTTTCTTGAATCCGTGGTTTATAGATATGCAAAAACACATCATGCGGAGATCCGGTCGGCTGAATTGATTTTTTGGAAGGGCTGTGGAGATAACTTTGCTCCAGGGGCAAGTAGTTATTTAAGAAAATAATATCTTCTCCCTTGATGCTGGTATGACCGTGATCTGCCATCATCAGAAAGAGCAGATCGTCTATTTCCTGTGGTTGCATCTGAGAAAAGAGATGGTCCGTCATAAAGGTTGAAAACGACTGCATCGCACTCAGGTGTTCCGGACTGCGAGGACCAAACACATGTTGAATACTGTCAATATGGCTCCAGTAGACGAAAAAGTAACCCGGTTCCTGATGATCCCGCAAACGCTCACGGAGCTTTACAAACAGATCCTGATAATCTATAAACGGAATAACAGTGCTGCCCTGTTGTACCATCCGGGAATAGGGACTCTGTCCGTACTCATGACTGATAAAGACATAGGAGGGGATATCGGCATCTTTAAGTTGTGAATAGACAGTTGGACCGTCGTAGAGCATCTGTGGGGTTCCACCCATCTGCAAGAGCTCTTCCCGTTGTGCTGACATAATCGGCTTAAACGGAAAAGTCTCAATGATACTGCCGAACTCTTCAAAGTACACGGTCCACTCCGGCAATCCGTGCTCCTGCGGCGTAATGCCGGTATGAATAGCCGTCAGTGCAGCGGGTGTCGTTGAGGGGAAGACCGAGGTGATCGGATAGATCTCTGATGCCTGAGCCAGCCGGTTCAGTACCGGAACCTGGTGTTGATATTCCTGGAAATGGTCCAGTCCAAAACCGTCAACCATAAACAGTAGTATCCGGTTATATCCCTTGGGTAAAAAATCCTCAGGGAGTGTAGCCCTTCCGTTGGGTGCCCCTAAATAAGCAAGAATACTGGGCCCTACATCAGCGATTGAGTACTTACCATAATAGGGATATAAAAACGAGTCACGTTGCCGGTCTGCCTTGATGGTCTCTACAAGTGAGGTGTGTAACATAAATAGGTACAACTGTTAATTAGCGAAGCACATTCTCCAGCTCCAGGTAAAAATAATCCATGTGATTGATACGGGCATGGTCAATAAACTGATCAACACTGCCCAAGGGGTACTTCATGCTGCGGAGTGTTTTATTCTGAATGGTTTTCTCAATCTCATGCACATACTCCCAGACATCAATAATCTTGTAATTTCTGCCGAAGTACGAGATGAGCTTGGTGGTCAGTGGTTTGGTAATACCCAGCTTATTGTGCAACCTCCCCAAGTGTTGATAAACCCGGGCAAGCTTGTACTGGCGTTCTTCCCAATCGGTACATTGCAATACCTCCAGGATGCGAGGATAGATTGTTCTAGCATTCTTTAGGCGCTGGAACATGGTGCCAAACCACTTGCTGTACGGCACGTAGGTACGCTCCATTAAAAAGCAGAGAAACATAATTTTCTCCACTGTGCGAGCCGTTACCATCATCGACCCTACATGGTCTCCCACCTCACCGTTCCTGGCCTGGATCACCACCTCGTCCAGAATCTTGCCCCACTGCACCCGCATCATGTAACGCCAGATATCATCGGGATAGTATGCAAAGGTATCACGCAGTTTCTGAACCCCGAGATCGTCGTGAAACAATTTGCCGGAGGTAACCTCAACCAGTGACTGTTGAGGAAACAGTAACCAGTCCCGGTAGGACACCTCCCGGTTAATATCAAAGCCCAGATAATGCATAAAAAAAGAGCGGGGAGTCCAGAACTCAAAGAGATGGCGAACCAGTCCGCTCTTTTTAATTACCGGAACTTCTTTTAGATAGCGGTTTCCGGGTTTAAAGTGGGTGGCAAATCCTTTGTACGTATAGGGAAGATTCCGCTTGAGCATATCGTCTACTGCTTCTTTATGGGTAATATAATCTGCTTCAGTAAAAAAAATATGCAGGTGCGGTCCCCAGTTGTGGTCCATCGATTCGGGAGTGTCTGCTTGGATCACATCAGAGCCATGTCCGACCAGACCCAGCGAGTACTTGAGATCGGGGAAAAACCGCTGTATTAACGGAATAACGGTATCCCGCGCAAACATCTCATTGAGTTTCAAGCCGGGTATAAATTGTGCATTCTGTTTCATACATCTCCCATTATATGACTGTGGAGGAATGTTGAAAAGAGTTGTCCTGACGTTCTTTCTTATTTATTACCGTCCTATTACAAAGACTTTGAAATACGAAACAGATAATACAGTTATGAACAAAACAATCTGGATTGTCGAAGATGAACGCAGCATCCTCGAGGTGATGCAAATCCTCCTTCCTGAAAACGGATATCAAGTGCGGGTATTTAGCAATCCTTCTATGGTGCTTGAGACATTATATGCAGAAATACATAAACCGGATCTGATTTGTCTTGATGTCCATATGAACGGGGGAGACGGGAGAGACATTGCCCGTCAGATCAAACAAAATGATGAGAGTAAAGAGATCCCTATCCTCTTGATGACTGCTGATGTGCATATTGAGGAAAAAGCACAGCAGGCCGGAGCGGATGATTATATTAAAAAACCTTTTAGTATGGAGACATTTATCTCCAAAATACAACATTTCGTGTAGCAGTCGCGTCCATCAGAATTAGGCTGTCACAATTTGGTGAATCTGATGAAGCGGTGACCATGCAATTGTTTGTTCTGCATAGGTTTTCAGCTGTTTCAGATCGAGCGTTGCATATCGCAGGTGCCAGGGCTGACTCTCTCCACGACGCTCCTGATAGATAATTATCAGCTTGTCTTTGTAGATAAAGGTGTCCGGATGTCCATGTTCACCACCCGGCTGCTCATATCGTTGTGGGGGAAATGGAGTGCCCAGGGGAATATACGGACCATCCAGTTTTATTGATGCGGCAAAAAATACCCGCTGCCGTGTGCCTTCTGCTCCCTTTGGCATCGGCAGGAAACATACTCCGACCAGCATAAAGAGTTCATTATCGAGTTGCTCAATTTTACCGCCTTCCAGGCCCCATTCATAACTTTCATAGGTAGGATGATTGTGAAACGGAACACTCTCCTGTTCCAGAATGAGCTGGGGTAATGCCCAGGTACTCTCCGGATCATTTTTCTTTTTCCAGGTTAAATAGATATCGCCGCTTCCAACGCGTCGGTATCCTGAAAATATCATTGCGACAACCTCTTCACCGTCTATCTGGACCGTAGATATGCCGGCATCATACACACCCACTACTTCGTGACGGTTATTGGGTTGAATATGCTCACGGGTTACCACTGATGCCTGAACATTGGAAAACGTATGGCCGTCATCAGAACGGGCCTCAACAATCACTCCGTTTTCTTCGAAGCACGCGGTCTGAATATACATATTCCATTGAGGAGTGCCGTTTTGTGTATCAAACAGTACCGCTGGTGCACACAATTGTGGCCCGCTAATCCCGTCAAACTCGGTAGCATCAACCTCCTGCCAGGGACCTTCCGGCTGTTCAGCAACAAATCTGCCGACAATCCATTGTTGATCAGTTGATCGGCCAATCGAGGCATACATCTGCCATTGCCCGTTCGCAAAAACTACGCTTGGATCTTTAATCTCTGGATATTCTGTCTGGTATTTTGAAAGACGGCGAACGTCTAACAGAGTGTTGGTGTAAATCATATGCGTTAAGCATACTACCGGTATGAAAACCGGAAATCAATAAGAATGGTGGTGATTTAGAGCTGTTGTACCGTCGTAGATGTTTTTGCAACAACCGGAAAGATCCCTTGAAATAACAATACAAAGGGCTGAGTAATCACGTAAATCAGAGCAGCTATCCCGCTGAGGTTGGCTCCAAACAGAAGCAAGATAAACCGTATCGCCAGAAGAGTTGCCAGCACATGGGTAATAAACCAGAGTACTTCGTACATTTTGCCAAGCGCAAGATTCTGTTGCGGGATATGCTCACCTGTAGTTGTTGCTTCGCGTGCAACCGAAGTTCCCCCAACCTGTTGCCGGGTGCTCATCCGTTCTGTTGTTGAAGTACCTATACCAGTATCCTGAACAATTACTTCTTTTTCACGTGTTTCCATAATTCATATGCGTTGCCGGTAGAAACGTAGTATAGTATTTCTATGAATCTCATCACAGACCCCAAACAGATTGCAAAAGAAGCACGACTTCGCTATATTACCGATCGCAGCACCAAGGGATACTCTCGCATTATTACGGGTGACAAAACCACGTTTATTGATCCTTCCGGTAAGCCGGTAACAGAGCAGATACTCATCGACAGGCTGGAAAAAGTATACATCCCCCCGGCCTGGAAGAATGTCTGGATCTCGCCGGATGAGAAAGGACATATCCAGGCGGTAGGGTACGATGAAAAAGGTCGCAAACAATATGTGTATCACACAGACTGGCTTGCGATGTGTCAGGAACATAAGTTTAATAAAGTTCTGTTTTTTGGAGAGAATCTTCCCCGCATACGTCGGAGGGTAAAGCAGGATATGGAGCTTCGTGGACTACCAAAAGAAAAAGTTGTGGCGACGGTAGTCTGGTTGCTCCAGAATACCTTTATACGGATTGGAAACAAAGAGTATGCAAAAACCAACCAGTCTTACGGACTGACGACGCTCCGCATGAAGCATGTTGATCTTCATAAAGATAGCGTGACATTTTCTTTCAAAGGAAAAAGCGGGGTAATGCACGAAGTTGATATCGAGGATCCTCGTGTGGTAAAGACGATCCGTAAATGTGTAGAACTCCCCGGGTACGAACTGTTTCAATATGTCTCAGAAGATAAGCAACGGAAACGGATCGATTCGGGAGATGTAAATGAGTATCTGCATGAGATAACCGGCGAAGAGTTTACTGCCAAAGACTTTCGTACCTGGGGTGGTACAATGGTCGCTGCCCTTACCTTGGATACACTCGGTATTTTTGATACCCCAAAAGCAATGCAGAAGAATATACGGACTGCGGTTAAAACCGTTTCTGAGCATCTACGCAATACGGCAACTGTTTGTAAAAAGTATTACATTCATCCTACGGTCATCAGCTCGTATGAAAATCAGGAACTCGTTGACCATTTTGCAACAACTGATACCCGTAAGCATGGCCTGACTACCAGCGAGACTGCGCTTATTACATTACTGGAAAAACACGTCTGACTATTCTGATGAAGGGTCGTCTTTGAGGTGCTGGTCAAAGAATGCAACAGAACGTTCCATTGCAATACCAAAATTGGCCGTAATGTCGTGATCATCTCCCTCATAGATATAGAGTTCACTTTCTTTTCCGGCAGCTTCCATCTTTTTTTGCAGATTCTCGGAAAAGGCGACAGGTACGGAACTATCCGCTGTTCCATGATGAATCTGTAACGGTCCCGAAATATCTGCTAGGAATGCATCAGAAGAGATAGAGGCCCAGAATTCAGGGTTTTCTTCCGGTGTGCCATATTCGTCAATCAGTTGCTGCCGCCAGCTACCTCCTCGATTAGAAAGGCCGGGAGGAGACACTGCCGGGCTTAACACATCTCCCCGGCGACGCCAGTTGTACAGGAGGTCGGGATAGGATGCTACTACACCTGCCCAGATAACACCCGCTTTGACATCCTGATTGACTACCATATGGCGCAGGGTAATATGTCCACCCATCGAATGTCCCCACATACCAATCCGTTCCGGATCAGCATCCGGATACTGTTTGATCGAACTTACTGCATTTAGAATATCAATGGTGTAATCGTTTGATCCATACCCACCACGAGCTGTCCCTTCCGAGTTCCCATGTCCTCGATAATCGGAACGGAAGACGATGTAACCATTGCGGGAAAACGCATCCGTATACGCAATATAGCGCTCAGTTGTACGATATTCGGCAGGTGGAATGTATCCGTGGTTAAAGACAACTACCGGCCAGCCGGATGCTGGTTTTTCACCGTTTGGCACGGTCAACAGTGCATATATCTTCAGGCCTTCAGATTTGTATGACGCAATGTACCGCTGGTAATTAGAACCCGGTTCCAGTGTCTGTTCTATGACAATTTCACTACCCGGGTATTCTCCTGTCCGGAGCGTCTCTATTGCCAGGGGATGAGCCGGTTCTGTTTGGGGACCACCTTGATTGGTACTGCCGGTCTGTCCCGATGGCTGGGTAGAATCTGTTGAAAAACTGGTTTGAGAAGAGCGTTGAGAGAAGATAGCGGCACCTATAATACCGGCAACTACCAGTACCGTTGCTGCAATAAGTCTGGTGACATTCATATGCGAAGATAAACGAGTAATAGAGTTGTTATTGTACTGTGCCGTACCTTAACAAATGTTAAATAAACTATACACTATTGTAATAGACTGTACCATAAGAAAGTCGTGCTGTAGAATAAATACATGCCTCCCAAAAAGCGACGATCGCATTTTGAGCATCTGAAAAAAACCTGGTCAAAGCGCCAGAAGCATCTTCACCAAAAAATATGGGCTGATCATCATGAATCATTGACCTGGCTTCAAAAATCATCGACACAGTTTATGCTCAGCTCGCTGGCAAGCCTGATTATGATGGCTCAACCGACACTTGCTTCGGTAGAACCTGTCTCGACTCCACAAAAGGATAAGGCTCCCAAAGAAATAAGCGTTGATAAAAAACAAAGCCTGATTCAGGATCTGAAGTCAGTTCTTCCAGAAGAAGTAGTGCCGCTCACCGAAGATCAGGAACAGAAAGTGGAGCATGTATTACTGCGTCATTTTCATATTCCGGTCAAAGCTGTCTATGAAGGTAAGCGACTGAACAGAAGTTACGGTCTCATCGGCGCTGAACAACACTTAATGCGCTATCCCGGAGATACGATGGCTACTCATTTTCAGACACCGGCAGAAGAGACGTTCGCTCCATCAGGGATGGCTCCCGGGCGTGGTGCATGGGGGTATTTTGCTCCTTCATATGAGGCCCTTACCCAGAAAGATATCGAACGAGAAAAGTATTATATTGCGGCACCAACCTTTCTCGCGCCTGGTTTTAACGAGAATGTAAATGAGTATTATATGTGGTTTAAGTATCGTAAAATGCTGGTAGTAAATCCTGAGAACGGAAAAGCAATGGTGGTCTGCATCGGCGATGCCGGCCCGGCAGAGTTTACGGGTAAACACCTGGGTGGTTCACCGGAAGTTATGCGCTATCTCGAACGGGTTAATGGAGGCCAGAAAGGACCGGTATTGTACTATTTTATAGATGATCCAGAAGACAAAATCCCATTAGGACCGGTAGAATTATAACACGTATGAAACAGAAACATTTTTACAGCCACATCATCGAAATAGATTCCCTCTATATTGCATTGGATGATATTGAACTTGATCCGGAAGAAAAAAAAGAGTTGCACGGCATTCTGGAAACAACAATTCATCATGTGGTAATTGATACTGTTTTATCAGAGCTTCCGGAAGATCAGAAGAAAAAAGCCTTATCTCATATTGCCGAACAAAAACACGATGACCTGTGGTCTCTCCTGAAAGAACATATTCATAACGTCGAAGAAAAGATTAAGACTGCGGTTCATGCAATGAAGCAGGAGATGCATAAAGATATAGAAGAAGCAGCAAAACAGGAAAAAGTATAACTGTCTTACACAATTTTAGAACTTCTGTAATCCAGTCTTCATTATCACGGATTAGTATTACAAAGTACTAGTTATATATACTTTATGCCAGAAACAAGTGATATTCGAAAACTGCAACAATTGATAACACCTATTCAGATAGCGATGGTAAACACTGTTCATGCTTCCGGGCAGATCTCGAGCCGGCCAATGGGGTTGCAAGAATGCGACGATGAAGGAAACCTGTGGTTTATTACCGATGAACGGACAACCAAAGTGCAGGAGCTAGTGGAAAATGATCATGTCACCGTCACATTCAGTGATGAAGAGATGTATACGTTTGTCGCTGTCTATGGACAGGGGGAAATAATTAAAGACTCAGAGAAGGTGAATCAGTTCTGGTCCGAACGGATGAAGAGGTGGTTCCCGGAAGGTCCTGATGATCCACACATGTCGTACTAATACGTATAGAGATTGATACGGTAGAGTATTGGGATAGTCAGGGCGGGAGAACACAGGAAGTACCCGCAGAGCAAACAACAGATTATGATGAGTTCCAGGTTTAAGCAGGGTGAAGGAAACAGCGGGTTCCTCCGTGAGTTCGGTTGTTCAGCTATCCAGTTTGGTTGATTTGGTTTTCTGTTGTTTCTTTTTCGATGCAAAAAAGGAGTAGATGCCAAATCCTGTTGCCAGTACCAGGAGACCACCGGCAATTACGGCTCCAGGAATTAACATGGTATGTTCGAGCAAAGAACGACCCTGCTTTTTTTCTTTTGGTTGGGGATGTTGTTCTGGTATCGTTGTCATATAATTTCTTCTTTCTTTTCACGTTGGAAACTGATAAACGACTGGAATATGCGAATTACAAACCGGTACAGTGGTTCGACACCGGTCTTGACTAACCATGGAATAAAGTTAATTGATTTTGCTTGCCCTCCCAAAAACTTTCCCAGTTCGATAATCGGAATAAAGATAAAGTCGCGAACCGTATCGGAAATAGTCTCACTGGTTCCCAATGTAACCTCATCTTTTAATTTGTTACCTTGATACGCTGACAGACAGATGGTACTCAGGAGAAAGAAAAAGAGTGCGATTTGTGTTGGTGCAAAGCCAAGAGCATACAGTATGGCAATAATATAAAATGTTTCAAGCAGAAGGAGAAACGCCTTAAACGACTCAAAAAAAATACTGAACTCACGTTTTCTGGTGAGATTGACGCGGATCGTTTTCTTCTCGATCCAGCGTTTTATCGATGCAGAAAGCCGTTTGAAACTGCGGTCACGATTGTCCTCCCGGTTCAGTTTAAAAAATGCGTAATTGTAACTCGTTATCAGGAACATCAGAATAATCGGAATCAGTAGCGAAAGGAAGGTTTTCCCCCAATCCATTTGCAGCCAGCCCTCGTTAAATGCATTCAGGGCAAAGTTAAACGAAGTATTAAACGTCTCCATCAGTTTGGGAGAAACAAACGATCCATCTGCAAACGGTAGATTTGCAAAGATACTGTAGACTGTTCCTACCGATCCCTCAACAAAATAATTTATCACATGCTCAATTCCCGAACCAATCAGATATGCTTCAATCAGAATAATAAACCCTTTGGTGCCAAACAGGTTGGCGAGACCCGCATAATTGGTTGCCATAATGCGGTTAAAGGTATAAGCGTCAAAGCGGTAATAGATAAGCTGTAGATACTCATCTCGGGTGGCGTCATCTTCGAGTAGTGGTGTCAGCTCTTTTGATTCAGATGTTTGTACTGCCTGCCAGAGTATACAGTAGAGCGCTTCGTCAAAGGTCGATTCACTCAGGACCTTTGGTTTTTTTGTCAGATATTCCTTCAGATATACGGAGATCTCATCTGCGGTGGCATCTTCTTTTGCTTTGGATTTTGCAAGCTGTCGGTATAGCTCTTCCAGACGCTCGCGGGGAGATCCAACAGCATCTTTTCCTTCGAAGTATACCTCAATTATCTTTTTAACTGCAAAGAAAGCGGTGTAGTTTTTCATCAATCCGGCATATCGGTTCTTGGGAAGTTTTTCGAAGGTCGTAAAAGCAAACTCTACATGCTGCAACGCGGCTAAAAATTGTGGAGATAACGTATCAGCCTGCGATAAATCAAAACTATCCTGCCACTTCTGAAACCGGCGGGTAAACAGAATATAGCTAATAAACGTATCACTATACTTGAGTGAGCGCCCGGCAATAATCCGTAAAATGGACTCTTCGTTCAGTTGCTGATACTGGCAGGTAGCAATCAGGTACGTGTCCAGATCCCGTTCATAAAACACACGCAGCATGTCGTGCGCCATAAAGCTGATACAAACACGTTTTTGTTCGTCCAGTAATAAGTGTTGCCAGCGTTTGACCTTTTCTACCAGATACTGCATAACAGATGCTTCATCAAAGGCCTGAATCGGATTTCCAGCCAAGGCAGTGAGTCTGGTAACAGCGTGAGCGGCAAACTGATCCCGGGCATTCTGATCACCCGTGATCACAGACGGAGTAAGCAGTGACTGGAGTGTCTCGACCGCTTCCTGGTATGCCGGTATTAGTTTGAGAGACTGTTGATAGGTTACGGTAACATACTTTTTCTGAGCAGAGATAAAAGACCGGAACGATTTAAGTCCACCTGTTTTTTCGGCTGATGTTCTGATAATCTGCTGAAGCTGCGGCTTGAATGACTTGATCTGTTCAGGATCATCTGCTGAATCCCAGTCAGATGGAAACGATGCTTTCCAGAACAAATACCGGACAAAACTCTCAGGTAGCCGGAGAGCTTCTCCTAACAGAGAATAGAAAGCATACAAGTCAGCATCTGTGGTAAATTGCTGGGTGTATGCTTCAAGGAGGCGGGCATCCAGGCTGCCGGGGTGAAAGACCGAAGTGATGTCGTAGGTAATTACCTGAAATATAATCTGCTTGTACCGTTTAAAATCTTGAGCGGAAAGTCGATCAAGTAAAAAGTACCAGCGCTTCCATTTTTGTTGAATAGTTGCTGAAACCTGCTCCTGGTTCAGGTTTGCGACCGGAGAATACCCTGAAGTAACCATCTCTTCTACGAGACGGTCAGCAGCGGGTGCAAACTCCTGTTCCTGGAGTGCAAAAAAGTGTATTCGCTCATGATAGCGCGCTATATACTGCTCCGCAGCGTGATAGGGGTACACAGAGTTGAGTCCGTTGCTGATCTGTTCAAAAAACTGGGCATAGAACGCAATGGCGTTATGTACGTCGGAGGTAGTTGTTTCGTCTCTGATTGATTGCCAGTATAGGTAGTCTTTTTGCGCTGCTGCAACAAGCTCCCTTAACACAGTTGATTTCATACGAGGAGGTAAAATCTATCTTATAATTATACCTCATGTGATAAATATCAACAATAACCAGAAGGTACCGCTTAAGAATGAGTGTCTTTTTTATCTTTTGAACTCAGTTTTTTTTCGATAAACTCCACTATCACATCTTTGTTATTCTTATAGACTACGAACAGGAAGATGAGAACGATAGCAGCTGCAATACTATACTGAATCACATCGGCAATTGATTCGGTACTTTGTACCATCTCTTCAAAAATTGCCAGTCCTGAATAACCGACAATAAAGAAAAAAGTGTTCCGGAAGATTGAACCGATAAAGGTTGCCCGGATATACATTCCCATCTTGATCTTGATAAATCCTGCAATCACCGAGACGGGTGCGGTCGGCATAATCGGCAGCGCTCGGAGAAAAAGGAGAATTGCTTCGTCTCGCCATCCACCATTAAACATCTTTCCGATAGACTCTACCTGCTTATGGCTTACTCCCAAAAATACTCCAAAGCGCTTCAGGATAATATCTTCAGCTTTGTCAGCAATAATATAAAACAGTACTCCGGTTGCTGTTTTGGCCGCGGCAGATAACACGATAATCCACGCAATGCGAAGCCAGGGTGCCTGTTGTGCCAATGCGATGCTTCCTGCGGAAGTCATTACCAGCGGCGACGGGATTGGCGCAATCACATCTTCGATGATTGACCCCAGGATGACAAACAGTTCGAGGGGAATTTGTGAAGCAAGGTTAAGAATAAATTGTTCAATTTGTTGCATACTTTTATAAAGGATATTATACCCTGAACTGTTCTGAAATAAGTAAGGAGGGGATATAATTGATAAAGTGAAGGCACCCGGAGCTATTCCGGGTGCCTCACAAGGCTGTTACGAAACCCTCGTAACCAGGGCCGTTCTCTTCTTGTTGTGGCTGCGTTAGTGCGCGCGCACCTCTACCTCCAGCTCACCCAGCTCCTTCCCGCGATTGATGTACCCGAAGAACCCCATGATCAGCGACAGCAGGATGGCGATCGTCAGCGGCAGGTAGCCGCCGTGGAAGAACTTGGTCAGGTTGCTGCCGAAGAACAGCATGTCGATCCCGAACAGCGGCATGAGGGCGAAGCTGGCCGCCACCTGGTTCCAGCGCCACACGTACGTGGTCAGGAACCAGAAGAGGATCGTTGTGCCGCCCATGGCGCCGGTCACGGTGAGGCCGTAGGCCGCCGCGAGGGCGCTGCTGCTCTGGAAGCCCACCACGATCAGCACGCAGCCCAGCATCAGGGCGTAGTTCACCAGCGGGATGTAGATCTGCCCGCTGTGGTCGATGCTGGTCTGGATCACCCTCATCCGGGGCAGGAAGCCCATCTCGATGGCCTGGCGGGCCATGGAGAAGCTCCCGCTGATCAGGGCCTGCGAGGCGATGATGGTCGCCATCGTGGCGAGGATGATCATGCCGGTGATCAGGATCGGGTGCTGGGGCACCAGCGCGAAGAACGGGTTGAAGCCCGGGTTCGCGAAGGCGTCGGGGTGGCGCAGCAGCTCAGCCCCCTGGCCAAAGTAGTTCAGCAGGAGGGCTGGCATGGCCAGCCCGAACCAGCCCAGCCTGATCGGGGTAGCCCCGAAGTGGCCGAGGTCGGCGTAGAGCGCCTCACCGCCGGTGATCGACAGGGTGACCGCGCCGAGCACGATGAAGCTCAGCATCGGGTGGGCGAACATGAAGTCCAGGGCATAGTGTGGGTGCACGGCGTTCAGGATGTCGGGGGTCTGGGTGATGCTGAAAAAGCCGAGGACCCCGTTGATCAGGAACCAGGTCATCATGATCCACCCGAAGAAGCGCCCGATGCCATGCGTGCCGAACCGCTGGATCATGAACAGGGGGATGATGATGCCGATGGTGATCGGGACCACGAACGGCTGCGTCGCCGGCCAGAGTACCTCGAGCCCCTCCACGGCGCTCAGCACGGAGATCGGCGGCGTGATCATGCCGTCCCCGAAGAGCAGCGCGGTGCAGAAGATGCCAAGCGCGACCAGAGCCAGCGGGGCCTTCACGGTGTCGCGGATCAGGTGAAGCAGCGCCAGGATGCCACCCTCGCCCTTGTAATGAGCGTTGAGGATGAAGGCGCAGTACTTCGTGCTGACAACCAGGATGATGGCCCAGAAGACGAGACTGATAAACCCCATGATGTCGCCGATCGCCAGCGCATGGGCACCCGTCGAGAGCGCGATGATGTGCGCTCCTTCCTTCACTGCGTACAAAATCGACGTGCCAATGTCGCCGTAGACGACGCCGAGGGCGTCTTTTGTCAGGCCCAGCGTCTCGCGTACCGAAGTCTTGTGTCCGTGGACAGTGTGTGCGGACATGATCTACACGCTCCTGGGTAAGTTGAGGTGGGAGAGGAGACCACCTTGAGTACGTTCTCAGCCCGAAACGAATGTTCAGGCTTACATCAAGAGATGGCCCCTTTGCCACATTGATGCACTCCAACCTGAAGCATCTCTTCAGGTTGGAGTGCATCAAAAAGAACGGATTGTAAATGTTCGTTCTTAGGAAACAGCTATTGTTTCTTTCGAATGTATCTCAATTGTATTAGGGAGGTCAAAAAGACGGTATGCATCACAGATATGTAGCGGATCAGTAGCTGTTTTTATCCATATCGTCCTCAATCAGATTGCGAAGATACACTGATTTTGGCACTTTATTCTTTTTTGAGATGTAATCAAGGTAGGTAATAATGCGCGGTGTAATAAAAAAAGTAAATCGCAGATCATGTCGACCTTGTACATAGGCGATAAAATCATTCACGATGGTTTTAATACTCGAGTATTCATACTTTTCAACCACCAGTTTTTCGTCTTTATGTTGTCCGAGTAATGAGGGCGGGTCACCTACGGAGTAAAGGAGTAAAACCGGCTTACCAACACGAAGAGCCAGGGCGATTTCGTATCCGACACTGGTGCTGGGATACGATGTTTCTGCGACAATAAAGTCGCTGGAATGAATCCAGTGCGTTACTTTATCATGATACTGTAACCGTTCTTCTTTAGAGAGCAGTTTAATGCTTTCTTCTGTTGCTTCCAGAATATGATCCGAGATCACCTTGCAGTTTGCCTGCTTCAGTACATCGATTATCTTCAGATAATGCGAGATAAGGTTATGCTTTGCGGATACAGATCCGGTGAAATAGGCGAGCATATGAAAATACTATTATACTCCATCATGTCAGATATTTTGCAACAGTTTCTTCCAGTTCTTCAATATCAAAAGGTTTACAGATAAAGCTATCTGCGCCGGATTGCGTGGCTATCTGTTCGGTATCTTTATTTGCTGACACTATTATTATAGGAATATGCTTTGTTTCATCTTTCTGTTTGAGAACAGTCGCAATCTCTCCCCCCGTAATATGCGGCATCCAGAGATCGAGCAGAATTAAATCCGGCTTCTTCTCATCAACCATTTTATATACCTCTCTGCTCGAAAGCAGCGGAATTACGTTGTACCCCTTTTCCTGCAGTACGATCGTTACCACGTCTATAATACCCTCGTCATCTTCACAGATGAGCACTGTCTTTGCCATAACGTTCTAAGCTAACTGGTAATGTAAAGTGGAACGTCGAACCACGATTGAGGTCGCTTTCAACCCACATTTTTCCACCATGTCTTTGAATAATTTCATTTGATATGTATAGCCCGATACCCAGACCGGAAAATCGTTTGGATGTCTCTTCAACCCGATAGAACCGGTCAAACAACTTGGGTATCTTTGTGTGGGGAATGCCGACACCAAAGTCTTCGACTGCAACATGCACAATAGGCCCTTTTTTATCAACGTGAATAATGATTTTATCTGAATTCGGAGAATATTTGATTGCATTGGAGAGTAAGTTGGTAAACACCTGTTCCAGACGATGTTTATCCCCTTCAATAACAGTGTCAGTGCTGCCATTAATCATAATCGTATGTTTTGTGTTCGTATGGAGCATCTCGTCAACAGAATCACGGATTAATTCGTCGAAGATGAATTCAGAAAAATCCATCTGAAGTTTTCCAGCCTGAATTTTGGAAACATCCAGTAGATCTGCAATCAAACTATCCAGTCGGTCAATGTACATATTGGTGCGATGCAGATACTTTTGAAGCTTCTCATCACCCATCTGATAGATAATGCGTTCCAGAATCTGCGTATATCCTTTAATACTGGTCAGAGGAGTTTTCAATTCATGTGACGCGATTCCGATAAACTCATCCTTTCGCTGTTCCAGTTTCTTTCGTTCAGTAATATCCAGAATAAAGGTGATTGCCTCTCCCGATTCACGGTCAAGCAATGAAGACCCGACAATAACCGGCACCCGCGTACCATCTTTGCGAATATACTCTTTTTCAAAAGGTTTGGCAAAACCTGTTTCAAAGAGGTCTGCAACTGCTTTTTTAGATAGTTCTGAGTATTCTATGGGCGTGAGCGCGTGCCAGTCCATCTTGTTGTCATCCAGTTCTGTACGAGTGTAGCCCAGCATGTTTAAAAAGGAATCATTTGCCTCCAGAATCTCTCCGGATACTTTGCTTCTCATGACGCCAATAATATCGGTGCCTACCAGCGCCTTGAACTGAGCTTCACTCCGTCGGAGCGCATCTTCGATCTCTTTCTGCTCGTGAATCTCTGTACAGGTACCAAACCATTTTTTGATGGTTCCGTGTTCATCTTTTACCGGAACAGCTCTTCCCAGAAACCATTTGTACTCTCCCGTACTGCCGTTTTTAATCCGGTACTCAATCTGATAGGGGTCGCCGGTCTTGAGAGAGTGGGTCCACTGCTGCCAGGCCTTTTCGTAATCTTCGGGATGCAAAACGATACTCCAGCCCTGTCCTTTGGAATCATCGTAGCTGGTATTCGTGTACTCGTACCATTGCTGGTTATAATACTCGTGGTATCCGTCGGGTCTGGTTATCCAGACAAGCTGAGGCATGGAATCGGCCAGGTTGCGGAAGTTCTCTTCATTTTCCCGAAGGGCATTCTCCATATTTTTACGGTTGGAGATATCAATTGCAGATGCCAGCAGATGAGTCAGCTCTCCATCCCGGTTATATACTGGTGCGATAGCATAATCAATGGTCAAATACGTGTTTTTCGAGATCTTGGCTTCGATATCAAACCGTACCCGCTCGCCCTTTTTGGCCCGTTCAATTGAGTTACGGATATTTTCCTGTGCTTCCAGAGAGTCTTCCTACCAGTATGCCGTATGAAACGGCTTCCCATAGACATCCTCCGGACGGGCTTCTGATACTTCTAATACTGGTCGGTTGACTTCCAGAAGAATCCCGTCTGCACTCAGAATGCCGACAAACGAGAAGAGGTTATTGATGATATTTTTAAGGAACCGTTCTGAGTCTTTTACTGCTTTTTCGGCTTCTTTGCGTTTTGTGATCTCCAGAACCAGCACGCCAACATACTTAACGGTACGGGTGTTGGTTTCAAACACCGGGTAATAGCGGGTAATCCAGTAGCGGCGTTTCCCTGGTTTTTTCGGTGTTTCTCCTGCTACTTCTTTATGGAGTACGGGTACCCCCGTCCGGAATACTTTATCAATAATCGGCGCAACTGTTTTTGCATTTACTGGGAGGAGGTCTTCCATTCGTGCTCCCAGATGATCTTCTGCCCGGATGCCGTTGATCGTGGCAAGAAAGTCGTTAATCCGGATGTACCGATGTTCCCGGTCAAAAAACGCAAATCCCAGCGGCGCATGTGAGAGAAGAGAGTCCAGATAGGAGAGGCTTTCATCTTTTTGAAGAGTTAATTGAACCAGTAACTGTTCTGCTTCTTTTCGTTCGGTAATATCCTTAAAGTTACTCACAAACCCGTTAATCGAGGGATCATTGGTCAAGTTGGTTACGGTACTCTCAAACCAGCGATACGTACCGTTCTTATGTTTACCACGCAATACCAGGGTAGCGCTTTTTCCAGGGGATGTAACCACTTTTTGTAGCTCGAGAGCGATACTCTCAACTTCTTCCGGATGCAAGAAGTCACTCACATTCATCTGTAAAAATTCTTCAGGATTATATCCCAACAACTTTTTAATAGAGGGACTACAGTAGAGGATATTGCCCTTTGCATCTGAGATCGAAATTCCATCGCGGCTTTTTTCGATCAGTGCACGGTAGCGAGCCTCGCTTTTCTTCAGTTTCTCCGAGATAGAGTGAACTTCCTGGATATCTCGAATAATTTTGGTAAAACCAATATGGTTTCCCCGAGTATCCACAAAAGGGAACAAGAGTCCGCTGGTCAGCATCTGTGATCCATCTTTTTTTACGTGGAATCGCTCATCTACACCTTTTCCTTTTTCCAGTGCTGCCTTACGTTCATCTTCGGGAACCATTTTAATTTGATCTTCCGGAGTGTAAATCATCGAGATGTTTTTTCCCAACAGATCAGACGCAGTGTATCCGAGGACTTCCTCTGTTCCTTTGCTACTGCTTAATATAAATCCCTCACCATCTGTGGTAATTACTGCATAGTCCTCTAGACTATCGAGGATATGCTGAAAGAATGAATCATTCATAGAAGATAGTCCTATATTACAGAGTGAATGTAAGAAAGCTGTAAATATTCTTACAAAAAGAAGTAGTTATTGGGTTGGAGAGACTGCTGCCTGCGGAACTGCGGGAGTAACCACCGGTGCCGGAATAGATTGTGGTGAGGCCGGTTTTTTTTGGGATAAGGCTTTGGAAATCATTACTGCGAGTCTCATCCCGATCACAATAATCGCGAAAATCGAGAGCAGGAGTCGTGGTGGAGGTAGCGTAGCAAAGGTAGAAAGCCACATTCCCCATTCATACTGTTCCAGAATTACCGCGCGAACTACCAAAAGCCCGTAGGCGAGATATCCGAAACGCAGGAGGACTCTCCATCTGGTAGGGCCAATCTTCATCATCATGCTGCTGTTTGAGATTATTGCCATACCGGTAAAGATTATCATCGCAGTAAGTCCTAATAAAAAGTCAGCAGAAAACATGTTCCGGAAAAACCCGAAGAAGTACCGGTCCGGGTCAACATAAAGCAACATAAACGAGTATGTCAGGGCAAAAAAATATCCGATCAGACCGAGATATTTCCGATAACCGATCTTGGTGTCTGCAAAATCAAAAAAGTAACAGATACTACTCAGCAGGAATGAAAGCCCAATCAAGGTTCCCCCTGTTCCCGCTACTGCACGACTCAACATTAAGGCGCTGACGTCCCCTGTGTAGAGAAGTGAGTAGAGCACAAAAAATCCAAACACTACTCCAGTAAAAAAGATCGATCGATACCATAAACGGCGCTCGGCAGGAGGAATCAAATTCATGAGATTTAGTATACCGGGCATTCAGCAGGTTGTGAAGTTGTTAGAGAACACGGGTTCTTGTTATGCTCTGGAACTGATGGATCAGTTCTTTCACCAGCTCTGCGTCAAATGCAGCCATCTGGCGAAGCAGGTGCATTCCTTCCGGGTGTTGTTGCCATACCTCCTGCCATGCCGGCTCAGCATCCAGGGTTGCACCCAGTTCACGCAGGAACACCGGTTGTGAAACAGTCAACAGATCCTGTTCACGGAATCGGGCACGATGCTGCCGCTCTTCTTCATCCATATACGGATATGCGATCGCCCGGAATCCGGGCTGGGTGTCATCAAACTCAACTCCCAGCGACTTGGGGTCAAAGGTGACCTGTGGGTTCATCTGAATCTTTACCTGGTTAATAAAGTAGGCGGTTTGCACACATAAAGAAGACAAATGAAACAGATGTTGTAACGCAGCACGGGCTTGGCGCTCGTTTTGTGCACCAGGAAGCTCTCCCTGTAAAACAGCCAGATCTTGAGGTTTGGTCACCTGACCCTGTACCCGGGGCGCCACCTGACCCATGACAGCTGCTATCTCGGGGGGAGTCAACCCTACCAGTAACCCTTCGTATCCGGTCACGGTCTCTCCGCCAAACGCAAGCAGCAGATCGCTGCCCAGCCGTCCGGCATCGAGACGATCTTCGATACTGACTCCGCGATAGTACAGTCGTAACGCATCCGCGGGATTAAACACCTGATACCGGTCCAGATGAGACAGTGTTCTGGCAGTATGCTCGACAGAAGGGGAGTGTACCTGCGCTACCGGCATGTTATGTGACAGCGTAAGCGTATGACGTTTATCTATCTTCTGCGGCTGCGGTGAAGTTTCCTGTTTGGAAGCTGAAGAGCCTCCAAACAATTCTCGAAGTATCCACATGGTCGCTATTATATCATTCGAGACGTTGCTGCTCTTCGATAACTTTATCAAGCTGCATGTTTTTGATTGCCTGATCAACAATGGGAATGGCTTGCAATTGATGCAGAATAACAGCAAGAATACCCAGTACGATAGCAAGGCCGATGGTGCTGCCAAGGGCAACAAAGATACCCTGTACAAAACTGCGGAACATCAATACCTTCATACTTGGATAGACCTTATCAACTGCTCCAATGAGTATCTCTACTTTTTTCTGGAATGCTTTGCGTTCCTGAGTATCAATTCCGGATTTTGAGGTTGTTTGTTTTGATTTAAAAACCATACCTGTATGCTAAAAAAAACCAGAGGTATTTGCAAGGTCTCATACGCCTGTCCTACAAAACTCTTACGAACCGTCTGAAGCTGATGTATACTATTTCTATGGACGACAGAATAACCGGGTACGTACTCTTAATCTCAGGAATTGTGATTATGATTTTTGCTGTGTTACAGATGGCTCTGCTGGCAGGCGGTTTAATTCGTCCCTTCCCCACCTTTAAGTTTACCGAGGTATTCTCCACAACACAGAAGATTATCGAAACGCAGCAGGAAATAACTCAGGGCAGAACCAATAACATCATTACCGAAGAACGTGATGGTGATGATGTTGTGCTCAATCCCCAGGTTGCAAACGATGTCCTGAACTATGCCTCGTATTTTTTCCTGATGGCATTTGCTGTTAATCTGGGAGGTAAGCTGGCTGATTTAGGAGTAAAGATGATCAGACCAACTACTATTAAGGTTCACCCCAAGAATATCGAAGACATCGTTAATTCCATGCCGACAATGCAAGGTCAACCTCCTGCGGGTGCCCCGGGAGCGCAGCCATCAAAATCCCTCTTTTGAGCGTTGCATTTTTTTACCCTCATTGTGTATAGTTAATACCTATGGATAATACCGATACCCAAAAAAAACCCGAAGATGCTTCAGTTGGACAGGAAGTTGCCGGAGAAACCGCTGTTCCTGCAGTCGATGCCACCCCCGTTGTAGATGATGCCGAAGGAGTGACAGATCAGGAAGTGGAAACGCTAGCCACTCACGATCAGGAAGATGAACCGGTTGATGCGGATGCCGTACCTCAGAACGCAGCCGAACAGGCAGCCGCAGAAGATGCGGGAGCTGCCGTTGCCCAGTCAGAAGCTTCTACAGAAGATGAGGACGATGCGATCGATAACTCAGGTGATGATGATGAGCCGGATGAACTACCGGTACGTTCCAGCCCGGAGACAAACCAGGCAATGGGAATTATGCAGATTGAAAGCTATATTAATGCACAAATGACGGATATTGCCAAGCTTCGCGATATGATGAAAGACATCAGCAGCTCATATAATGATGCCTTTGCAAATGATGCGTCGTATCGAGATCTGGATGCGAAAGCAAAAGAAGCCGCCAAGGTTAAAAACAACTATAAAAAGCAGATGATGGGAGATCCTGCCCTTCAGGACCTTGCCAATAAGCTTGATGGTATGAAATCAGAGATGCGGGATCTTCAGACAGCTCTTTCTGACTATCTGAGAGAATACAATCGTGTCTCCGGCCTGACACAGTTTGAGACAAAAGACGGTGAGATTCTTGAGATTGTCAACGTCTTTAAACTGGTCAAAAAGAAAGATTGATTTTTACTGAAAAAAACGATACTATAGCTGTATGTCTATCATCATTAATCTCTTGATTAGCGGACTTGCTGTATTTGTATCCGCATATATCCTCCCGGGAGTTTCTGTTACTGGATTCGGATCAGCTCTTGTTGCTGCCGTAGTTCTGGGGATCGTCAATGTCTTTATCAAGCCGGTTATCTCTATCTTTGCACTCCCCATTACCATACTGACACTGGGACTCTTCTCAATCGTGATTAACGGACTGCTGGTGCTGCTGGTCAGTGCAATTGTTCCCGGATTTGATGTTGATGGCTTTTTGTGGGCAATCGTTTTTGCCTTTGTGCTCTCACTCATCAATGGCTTTCTGGGAATGCTTTCAAAATAACGATCTCCTTATTCCGGAACCGCTGAATTTTACCGGTATTTTTTGTTACAATGGGTACCACTATGAACGATTCTATTATCTGTCCTGAATGCGGAAAGCCAATCCCGCTGACACAGGCAATTACGCACCAGCTGAAAGAACAGTACGACCGCGAGCGTGAGGCGGAACGGAAACAGTTCGAGCAGAGTATGGAACTGGAAAAGCAGAAGATGGTCGGGTTTTACAAAAAGCGTCTGGCCGAAGAGATGGCAAAAAAAGAAGAGGAAGTAAAGCAGATGGAGGCAGAACAAAAGCAGAAAGAAGCCGAGCGCGAACGTGCGTTACGCGAAAAGATCTCTCGTGAAATGGAGATGAAACTGACTGATACCAAAAACAAAGCGGAAGAACTGCAAAAGCAAAACCGTCTGATGCATGAGCAGCTTCTGGAGATGAATAAATTAATGCGTCAACTGAAAGCAGAAAAAGATCAGGCCGCTATCGACCTTGAGAAAAAACTCATGGAAGCGCAGGACAAGATTCGGGACGAAGAACAAAAACGTCTGGACGAACAGTATCGCCTGAAAGTACTTGAAAACGAAAAAAAATTGAGCGATGCCCTCAAGATGAACGAAGATCTGAAACGGAAACTGGAGCAGGGGTCTCAGCAGATGCAAGGCGAAGTGCTCGAACTTGAGCTTGAACAGATGCTCCGGACTGAGTTCGCTACAGACATCATCGAAGAAGTCTCAAAAGGAATACAGGGAGCTGACTTGATTCAGACCGTAAACGACCGCTATGGAAAATCGTGTGGCCGGATTGTCTGGGAGTTCAAGCGTACCAAAGCCTGGAGCGATAAATGGGTCGCCAAGCTGAAGGACGATCAGCGCCAGATAAAGGCGGAGATTGCCGTGATTGTGACTCAGGTACTGCCGGAAGGAATTAAGCGGTCAGGATTCCGGGACGGAGTCTGGATCTGCGATTACGAATCAATTATCGGAATGGCCTATGCGTTGCGCTCTCAGTTACAGGAAGTGTATATCGTCAAACAAAGTGCTGTCGGAAAGCAGGGCAAAATGGAGATCCTGTATGAATATCTGACCGGTACCGAGTTTAAACAGCGTGTAGAAGCGATTATCGAGCATTTCTCCGAAATGCAGTCTGATCTCGAGACAGAAAAACGTTGGATGGCCAAGAAATGGGCGAAACAGGAAAAAAACATTAGAAAAGTGATTGATAATACCGTAGGAATGCACGGTGACTTGCAGGGAATAGTCGGAAAAGCGCTGGGTGAAATTAAAGGTCTAGAGATGCTTCCGGATGAAATCGAGGATGCTGAGCTGGAAAGGCTGTTGTAATGCCGAAAGCGTTGAACTCTGCGTGCGTTCCCCTAGACTTCTACAAGTCAATTTTGGTAGTATTAGCACATGGATCAATCACCTGAGCTCAACTCCGCTCGTAAACCGAAAATCGATATTACGGATGAAATTACCATTCGTCGCATGCATAAGGTATCGCGGTTTGTGATTATTGCCCCCGTTGTTATTCTGATTCTGGGTATTCTTACCAGTCTGTACAACAGATATCAGGTTGCGCAGGCACAAAAGTTGCAACAACAGTATATTAAGATTAGTCCGGCTGTCTCTCTTTCCCCCAAACCCACAACGGTCAAACTGAACAGTATCAAACTTGATTTGAAAGGCCCCTTTACCTGTCAATATAGCGAAAATGAGGCATCTCTCAGTGCCTTTATTGAGAACAGGGAGATTGCATTTATTTCCCGTAATGCAACAGAGAGTTCGTATATGGTAGTTTCCGGAGACTGTGCCTATCGCTGGACAGATGCAAGTACCGAGGGTATGAAGGTCTGTGGCATGAAAACGTATCTCGATGCTGCCGAGGCAATGGCAGGATTCGGAATACTCTCAGTAGACAAAGCAATCGAGACCTTTAGCGGTATGAGTGATTCCCCACTTGCAACAAATGAAGCTCTGATGACTCAATTTGCAAACAGCTGCAAAAAACAAGAGATCGCCGGGCAGCCGTTTACCATTCCACAGACAGTTACCTTTACCGAAGAAACGATTGATCAGGTTACTGGAACGCAGACTCAGCCGGTAGGAGATCAGGAACAAAATGGAGGAAATCCTGAAGAACTGCTTAAGATGCTGCAGAAGATGCAACAATAAAATTCGTATACCGAAGAGTAAAAAAAAGTCTGGCAATGACTTATTTTCCCCGTCCTGCGATTTGCAGCGAGTATCGTCAGCGTCAGTTTGTTTCACGGCCCTGTTCGGGATGGGAAGGGGTGGTGCCAAACCACTTGAATCACCAGAATTCTGATTATATATAAAGACTGTTAAAAATACAATAGGCAAAATTAGAGTATAATTAATACTGTATGGATACTAATCTAGAACAGGGGAGTTCGTTCCTGGGATCGCTGCAGCCCCGTCCAAGCGTCCGATTTGACGTCCAGCATCGTGATGAGGAAGTTCTTCTGCTGATAAGAAAGCACCCGGTCACACAAATCCCCTGGCTTCTCAATGCAATTGGCATTGTGCTGATTGTGATTATTCTCAATTTTGTTGTCTCTACCATTTTGAATGTAACAGAGATTCTGTTCTTAAATGTATTCGGGTTTGTGCTCGTTTACTTTTATGTCTGGATTAATTTTCTCAAATGGTACTTTAATGTCGGACTGGTGACCAACGAGCGGGTACTGGATATCGATTTTAAGAATGTACTCTATAAAGAAGAGAACATAGCCCGTCTGGAGAATGTAGAGCAGATGTCATCCAAAAAGATTGGCTATATCGGATCTATCTTTAACTATGGAGATGTTCATGTAGAGACGGCCGGTGCAGAAGTTAATATTGAGTTTTTACGGGTACCGAATCCGAGTGCGATTGTGAAGTTTATTACCGATTTAACCGAAAACGCTGACGATGGAAATAACTAACTGGTTCACCAACTTATTTTTTGTGAGTGATGGAGACTTAATCTCATTTTTCTTTAAAGCCTTTGCGGTGGTCTTCTCATTTTTGTTTGTAGTGTACAGTGTAGTGCTGGTCAGACAGACCGAAGTACTGAATAGCACACTGGAAACAAAAAACAAGGGCGCAATCTCATTCGGTTCGAATGTACAATTATTATTAAGTGTCTTTATTTTGTTACTGGCGCTGTTTTTTATTTGATCTATGTTTAGTCCTATTGCATCAGTCTTTACCGGTAACGATCGAACCCGCGTCTTTCGAGATTGCATCGTGGATGAAGATTTTTTCTTTGTCTTTGAAGCAGAAGAGGGAATGACCAAAGCGGAAGGTCATGCCTTTATGAAGAAAGTCGTTGAACTCAAGAAGCATAAACGTCATTTTGAGAATCTCAACGATCTGGAAATCTGGCTTAACGAGGCTGTACTCACTACCAATATCCCTGCTCATTTTTCTGTTTCAGCGGGGGTATTCCATAAAAACGTTCTCTATATCAAGACAGTTGGGAAAGGAGAGGTGCATATGCGTCGTGGAAAGGATTTTGCCCGTCTCATCCATGGTGATAAGAGTGCGTCGGGATATATTGAAGAAGGTGACATGATCGTGTTTACCACTGCTGATTTCCGCGAAATCATCGAAACTGAAGAAAAACTCAAGAAAACCCTCGACAACGATACCCCGGAAGATATTACGCAACACCTCGAAGAGTATTTTAAAGAAAAAGAGGACCGGGGCTCTCTGGCATTGTTTCTGGAAGTCACTCTCTCTGATGATACCGAAGAAGACCTGCCACTTGGCTTTGCTGCAGGCAATGTAGATCGTGATGCGAATCCCGAAGAACTGCAACCTGATGCCTCTGAGCTGCGCGATGATGATACCTATCCGGATGACGGTGCAGAAGATGACGATTCTCCAAAGCACCGGCCCAACTACCATTCCCGCGCGGTAATGAATACCGAAGTGGAGGAAGAACCGTTTCCCCGCCGTGTGGCGCATAGCAAACCGGAGTATGATGACGCAGACGACTATGCAGATGGTTTTGGAGCTGCGGGAGGTGCGGGAGCAGCCGGAGTGGGCACCGCAGCTGCGAGTGCGCCAGTAGCAGGTGGTGGCGGAGGGAAAGGGGCAGCTCTCTTTACCGGAATCAGGAATCGGGTTGCCGCATTCTCAAAGAACGGCGGCGGTAAAAGTCTTTCGAAAAAGATAACACTGATCGCAGTAGTAGTGATTTTTGCGATCTTTATCTGGACAATCGTGTTTGGATATCAACGACGTCAGAAAGCTGAAGATGCGAAAAAGATAGCTGCAGCAGAGCAGATTATAGATGAAAAAACACAGCAGGCTGACGAAATCTCGTTCCTGAATATGGATCGGGCGCTGGCGCTATTAAACGAAGCCCGGGCAGAACTGACAACGGTGAAAGAAGAAGTGGGGAAAGGGAACGAAGACGAACTTGCCCGTCTGGAAAAAAAGATTATAGATGTAGAAAATGCGATTGTGCAGAAAGATGAGCAAGAGCCGGAAGAGTTCTACGACCTGGCACTGGAAGCAGAAGACGCAAAAGGTGACGCAATCTTTTTGGACGGCGATAAACTGGCAATCCTGGATCGTTCCAACAAGACTGTTTATAACTTCTCCATCGAAGATAAATCCCTTGAAAAGAGTAGTAACGCTGTTGTTGGCAATGCAACCTTTGTGGGTATGTCAAAAGGTACGATCTATGTACTTGATCCGGCAAAAGGGTTATACGAATTTACAGACGATACAAAAGCGGAGCTGGTTATAGAAAAAGATGAAGACTGGGGAACCATTCGTGGCATGGCCTTCTTTAACGGCAATGTCTATCTGCTGGACTCCCGAAAGGGTGATGTCTACAAATATCTGGTAGTTGAAGGTGGTTTTTCTGATCCATCTTCATACTTTACCGGCACCAAGCCAGATACGATAGGCAACGCAACCTCAATTGCCATCGATGCATCAATCTATCTCAGTCTGGAAGATTCTATTCTCAAGTTTACCCGGGGAGAAGCTGATAGCTTTACCACGGTGTTTCCGAGCGACAATGTTTCCATCGAGAAACTGTATACAGACCAAGAAACTGAGAAGGTTTATGCCTGGGATAAGACAAATGCCACGCTCTATATCCTGAGTAAAAATGGAGCGTACGAACGCCAGATTAAGGCGAGTGTCCTGGCAAAGGCATCGGATTTTGTAGTCTATCAGAATCAGATACTTGTACTTTCGGGCTCGAAGATATATACTCTCACCGAAGGAGATGCCGAACCGGCAGAATAAACCGGTTTAGCAGGTATACTGATACACAGCAGATCGTCAGCAACTGTTTTATAGAATCTATGACAACATTTGATGAGAAAAAACTGGTACAGCGCATCATACAGAAGGATGAACAGGCCTTTTTCTCGTTTGTGCGTCAGCATGAACAGGCGTTAACCAACTACGTCTTCCGGCAGATTCGGGATAAGGAACTGGCAGAGGAGATTGTGCAGGATGTCTTTGTTGATTTTCTGGATGCCCTCCGCAACTTTCAGTTTCAGAGTTCTCTGAAAACCTTTTTATACTCGATTGCAAAATATAAGGTAATTGATACCATCCGTAAAAAAAAGATAAAACGTGTTATTTTTTCTGCATTACCCGCACATATTGTGGAAGGACTCTCTCCCGTTCTGATCGATGATCATCTTGAGCATAAGGAACTTGCTGCAAAGATTCAGAACGTGTTTACCAACCTTCCGCATGATTATCAGGAGATCTTACGACTCAAGTACTTAGATGGTGTCCGGGTCAAAGAGATTGCTGATCGGTTATCTCTGCCGTTTAAAGCGACAGAAAGCTTACTCTTCCGGGCACGGAAAGCATTTACGAAACTGTTTGCCCAGTTATAACCGCTATGACCGACACCGCGCGACTCAAGCAAAAACTCGAGGAAGTATATTCTATTCAGCCGAATGATCTTCATTTCCGGCCCATTACCCGAGTATATAAATCATTGACCAGGCCACTCAAACAAATGCCCTTTCTGTTTATTATTCCGGGCGCTCTGGCAGTAGCGCTGGTTATGTATCTGTTGTTCGGACATCTGGTTGTTGGACTGGTTAGTCTGTTGCAATATGGCTTTTAATACGTTTTTCTCCGATTTTATAGCATCTACCATCATCGTTTTGCGACGGGTACTCAGTTTGGTTTATGATCCTTACCGGACTATGCGAAAGATAGCCGCCGAAGAGGATGATTTGCAGATTGCAGTTATTTTTTTGATCATCTTTTTTTATTACCTGCTGGTGCCCAGTCTCAAACCTGAAATCTCGGAACCGGTCATTCAGTTTAGTATTGTCCTTTTTAATTACATCTTTACGGTCGTCTTTATCTACTTCTTTGGCCGGATTCTCAGTCGGCAGGTAAATGTCCGTGGATTGTTGTATCTGGCTTCATATGCGCTGATTCCAACTATTGTCTGGTTTTATCTGACCTCAGGGCTATTTTTCCTGCTCCCTCCACCCAGAACATTGTCCGTTGCAGGGCAGACGTTTAGTGTGGTCTATATTACGATTTCGATAAGCCTCCTCGCCTGGAAAGTTCTGCTCTGGTACCTGATGATCCGGTTTTCTACCAAACTACAGTTCTATGAGATTGTCTTTATCACCATCCTGTATCTGGCTGTAGTTGTGCCGTACTCCTTTTACATGTACCAGTTCGGATTATTCCGGATTCCATTTCTGTAAACTGCTTAAAATGATTTTGAGTTCAAGGTCGACCAATACTTGCATATGGACCTCAGAAATAAAACTGTTGAAGAGCGTCGTTCTCTTGTAGAAAAAACCTGCTCTATAGAACTAAACGCGGTCGCTTCCGCTACCGTTGATGAACCTGAACACGTGCATTGTGAAAATCAGATTGGGGCGATCTCACTGCCATTAGGAGTAGCAGGTCCGGTTAAGATAAACGGAGAACATCTGCATGATGAACATCTCATCCCTCTGGCTACTTCCGAAGGGGCATTGGTTGCATCGGTCAGCCGCGGGAGCAAAGCAATTACCTTGTCAGGAGGCGCAAACGTGAATGAGCATCTGGTTGGGACAACCCGAGGTCCGGTTTTCTATACTACTTCTCTAAAAAAGCGACAGGAACTGTATGCCTGGATCAAACACAATAAATCCCGCATGGCAGAACTGGCAGAGTCCACATCTTCGCACCTGAGATTTAAGGATGTAGAAGTGCGGGGGACCGCAGAGTACCTGTTTGCCCAGTTCAAATACGATACTGCAGAAGCCATGGGAATGAATATGGTGACCATCGCTACGCAAAAGATTGTTGAAGAAATCGAGAAAGAAACAGGGGTAATCTGTCTTGCAGTTGCGGGAAACTTTGATATAGATAAAAAACCCGCCTGGCTGAACTTTATCAACAGTCGGGGACGCAACGTATGGGCAGAAGCAGTAATCACAAAAGAAGTATTGCAGTCGGTTCTTAAAACTTCGGCTCAGCAGGTGTTTGATGTCTGGCTGGCCAAGTGTATGATCGGGTCGGCAATGGCTGGCTCGATGGGGTTCAACTGTCACTTTGCGAATATCGTTGCAGCCTTTTACGCCGCGACCGGACAGGATCTGGCGCACGTAGTTGAGGGCAGTGCCGGTATTACTACGACTAAAGTTCTGGGCGAAGACCTGTATGTATCTGTCTATCTGCCCGCGGTGATGGTTGGGTCAGTTGGGGGCGGCACAAAGCTTAAAACACAAACAGAAGCACGCAGTGTCTCCGGATGTAAAACTGCAGCGGAACTGGCAGAACTGCTCGGCGCAGCCGTGCTGGCAGGGGAGCTGTCATTATTATCATCATTGTCGGTGCATACATTAGCAAGTTCACATAAGCAATTAGGAAGATAACTATGTTTGGCATTGTCACATACGGGTACTATGTACCAAAAAACAGAATCACCGTCGAAGAGATCTCAAAAGCACATGGCAAGCAGGCCGCAGAAATTACTGCCTCGTTACATATCACCGAAAAAGCGGTTGCCGGTCTAGACGAAGATACGGTCTCTATGGCATTTGAAGCTACCGCAATGGCTCTGGAGGCCGCTCCTATCGATCGGGAAACAGTTGATGTCGTATTGTTCGGTTCCGAAACTCATCCGTATGCCGTTAAACCGGCATCTACCATCGTTGCAGAATGGCTTGAGGTAGGGAACAACCACTATCTGGCGTATGATACGCAGTTTGCCTGTAAGGCGGCAACGGGGGCGCTCTTTTCGGCATTTTCTGCGGTTAAGGCGGGGGATGCCCGTCACGCCCTGGTCTGTGGAGTGGACAAAGCCAATGCAAAAATTGGTGATGCCCTTGAGTTTACGGCAGGATCAGGGGCGGTATCGTTGGTAGTAGGCTCGGAAAATGTTGCGCTGGAGGTTCTGGGATACCATTCCTATGCCTCAGATACCCCGGATTTCTGGCGTCGGCCCAAAGCGTCACATCCCTCACATGGAGGCCGTTTTACCGGTAAACCAGCCTACTTTAAACATATCTACCAATCATCGACAGCCTTAATGGAAAAGCTCAATCTGAAGCCGGAAGATGTTGCACGGGCAGTCTTTCATATGCCCAATGGCCGGTTCCCGAAGGAGATCAGCAAAGCTCTCGGTTTTACCAAAGAGCAACTGGCGGAATCACTGGTTGTGTCGTACCTGGGGAACTCATATGCTGCATCCGCTCTCATGGGGTTAGCTGCAACACTGCAACATGTAAAACCGGGGGATTTAATTTTCTTTGCTTCTTACGGCTCCGGAGCTGGATCTGATGCAATGGTACTCCGTGCTACAGAACATATTACCAGGGTACAGGTACCGAAGTTTTCATCATATATCAAAGACAAGAAGTACATTGACTATACGACCTATTTGAAGTTTATGCGTGTTATCGCCTGATTATGAATCATCTGATTGGATATTACTCAACCAAGTTTGGAGAGCTCTGGGAGCAGTCACTGTATGACATGGTCCGCGAAGCTATCAATGGAGCTGTCTCTGAAGCCGGTATCGAATCGGATCAGATTGACGCTGTCTTTTACGGCAATATGATGGGAGGTATCCTCGAGAATAATGTACACGCTACGGCGAAAATTGCCGAGATCCTCGGACGTCATATCCCGGTCTATCGTCTGGAAGCTGCCTGTGCCTCGGGAGGTATGGCATTTCAGATGGCAGATACCTGGCTGAAGGCCAACCCGGACAAAATAGCCCTGGTAGTTGGTGCGGAAAAAATGACTGATGTAAGTGTTCAGGAGATCACAAAGGCCTTAAGTGCGGCCGCTTCGGGAGAAGAGCAGGCAGTGGGATTAACGTTTCCGGGGTTGTATGGAATGCTCGCACAACACTACCTTAAAAAGTACCACTATACCGAAGAAGCACTTGCTGAAGTAGCCGTAAAAAATCATTTTCACGGCACCCTCAACGAAAAAGCTCAGTTTAAAAAAGAGATAACGGTCGAGGCCGTAATGAACTCAACCTATGTCGCAAAACCGCTCAAGATGCTAGATAGCTCTCCCATTAGCGACGGGGCAGCCGCGGTACTATTGACCAACAACCCTCAGGTTGTAAAAAAAGGTCATAGTGTCCGGATTATGGCTTCTACTGTTGCAACTGACTCAATCTCGATTAAAAACCGGAAACGTCTGGATGGTCTGGATGCGACAAAGATCGCAGCAGAACAGGCGTTTACCCAGGCTGGAATTAAGAGAGAAGAGGTTCATATCGCGGAACTGCATGATTGCTTTACGATCGCGGAGCTGCTGGCAATGGAGGACATTGGATTCTGGAGTCCCGGTGAAGCTGGTGCCCGAATCAAAGAAAAGCAAACTACGTACGGCTCAGGAGGTTCGCTGATTGTGAATACATCAGGTGGACTAAAAGCCGCTGGTCATCCGGTTGGTGCTACCGGAATCAAACAGTTAGGAGAAGTCTATCTCCAACTGACCGGAAAAGCGGGAAAACGTCAGTTACCGAATGTCCATTATGGACTGGCACATAACGTAGGAGGATCTGGCGGAACAGCAGTAGTTACTATTTTAGGTGTATAACAATGAATAATCCCGTAAAGAGCTGGCGAAGACAAAAACAGGTGCGCACAGAACTCCATAAAACCGGAACGGTACAATCCTGGACGGTTATCTATGTCGGCAATGCCGAGATGCAAAAGCAGGCGCCGTATACGGTCGCGCTGGTAGAGATGGAAGATGGCAACAAGGTCTATGGCCAGATTGTTGACTGTAGCGAAGATCAGGTCCACGAGGGGATGAAGGTTCGATCAACCTTACGTGTCTACAGTTTTGGAGCATCAGATGAGGATGTAATAACATATGGTCTCAAGTTTACCCCTGTTTCATGAAACGTATTACCTATCGCGCACCAGCGAAAGTGATTTTGTCCGGAGAACATGCGGTTGTCTATGGCAAACCAGCGCTGATCTCAGGGTTTGCCCTCTATAGTGAGGTGTCGGTAGAGGAGCACGACACCATGTCTGTCCCGCATGTGGCATGTACGCATGTCGATACGATCGTTAAAAACTACCTGAAAAAAAAGAAACAGCAGTATACTGAGCGACCATTCAAAGTGATGTTCACCATGCATATTCCGTTAGGAAGAGGACTAGGATCTTCCGCATCTCTCTCAGTGGCGTTAGCAGCAGCATTATACGAATTCTATACGGGTGAAGAACCCGAAAAAGACGTCGTAAATTCATTGGCCTACCAGGCGGAGAAAGAGTTTCATGGAAAACCTTCCGGTGCTGACAATACCGCCTGTTGTTATGGTGGGTTAATCTTTTTCCGGAAGGAATTTGAGTTTCTTAAAACAATCTCGGCGCTGAATTTTAAACTACCTGATACATTTGAGCAACGGTTATTTTTAATTGATACCGGCAAACCAGCCGAGGGTACACTGGAAATGGTTCGTGGTGTCGGAAAGTTGTATAATGAATCACCAGAAGATACTGATGCGATCCTTACTAAGATAGAAAAAGTCACCAAACGAATGGTGGTGGCAATTGTCAAAGAAGATGCCTCATTTTTCCGGTCCAGCATAGAGGAGAACCACCATCTGCTGGAACAGCTGGGAGTAGTCTCCTCTACCGCCTCTACCCTGCTGAAACAACTAAAGCCGTATGGTGTCGGTAAGATTACCGGAGCAGGCGGAACCTCTGCAGGATCCGGGTTTATGCTGTTTTATGCAGATGACCCCGAACAACTGGAGAGCTATCTGAAAGAACATGATCTGTCATACTATCAACTGGTACAGGATTATAAAGGATTGCAACGTATTGTATGAGAACAATTCATGTAAAAAGTCCATCAAATATTGCGTTTGTAAAGTACTGGGGGCAACGGGATGCCGACTTTGTGCTCCCCTTTAATGACAGTGTCTCGATGAATCTGTCTCATTGCTACACCGACGTCGTGATGGAGATTCTCGAAGATCCGGCGATTCAGGAGATGCAGATTAAGGAGTTTGGCAGCTCTGAGTACCGTCCAAGCACCCCGAGTGAACTGGAAAAAGTCACCCGGTTTTATGATACCGCAAAAGCTTTTTTGAATGCGGAGCTCAGTTTTGGATTCCGGATTCAATCGGCAAACTCATTTCCCCAAAAGGCCGGTATTGCTTCTTCAGCCTCCTTTTTTTCAGCCATGGCGCTTGCGTTTGTCAAAGCCTTTCAGACGGCCATTACCCAGGAACAGTTATCTGTCTTAGCGCGTTTATCCGGCTCCGGATCGGCGTGTCGGTCTATTCCGGACGGATTTGTCTGGTGGAACACTGGTCTTGATAGCAACTCATCATTTGCGGTGAGTATTGCACCTCCCACTCATTGGGATTTGTGTGATGTTGTGCTGGTCGTCTCTAAAGGGGAAAAAAAGGTCTCTTCTATCGAAGGCCATGCACAAGCTACTACCAGTCCATTTTTCACGCAACGGCAGCAGATGCTTCCTACGGTGCTTGCGGATATGAAGGACGCATTGTTGAAAAAGGACTTTACCCGTTTTGGAGTCCGGGTAGAGCAGGAAGCGATTAACTTTCATGCGGTGATGATGACTCAGATACCTCCCCTCTTTTACTGGAGCGGCAGTACCATGACATGCCTTCGGGAGGTTGTGCATCTGCGTGAACAAGGTGTCGAATGCTACAGCACGATTGATGCTGGAGAAAACATTCATGTGATCTGTCTGTCCGCCCAGGTTGAACAGGTCCGGGCGCACTTTGCCCAGGTTCCCGAAGTTCAGACGATCATTACCAATTCTGCTGCAGTGGGAGCACGGGAAGTCTAATATGCATACTCAAAATACATCCTCTGCGGAGCGGACCGGCTTACCAGAACTGATCTGTATCAAGTTTGGCGGCAGTGTGATAACCAAAAAAGATTCACCGGTTACCCCTCGTCCCGAAATCATTGCCCGTCTTGCCCGTGAGTTTGCCTCACTGCGGAGACAGAAGCCAGAAGCTGCGTTCCTGATCGGCAACGGTGCCGGTTCATTCGGTCACTACAAAGTACTTGAATACAACATGAAACAGGGCATTCAGACTCCGGAACAGGTCTTTGGATACTGCGATGTCCATGCATCTGTACAGGAATTAAATGCACTGGTCGTTACTGCTCTTCTGAAAGAAGGTATTCCTGCTTGCAGTATGCAGCCGTCCGCACTATTCACCGCAGAAGATGGTCAACAACAGACGCGCTCTATGGATTCTATCAGCGCGATGCTCAAGACCGGTATTGTTCCGGTTGTTTATGGAGATATTATTCTGGATACCAAGCGGGGATCGGTCGTCTTTTCCACCGAGGACATCTTTGCACAACTTCTGGAGGCTCTCCCCTCGTATGTGGTCTCGACCATTATTCACGTCTCGAATGTTGAAGGTGTCCTTACACAAGATACCACTCTCATTCCACAGATTACCCGCAGCAACTGGGAGGAGGTTCAGCGTCATATCTTTACCGGAAACGGATTTGATGTAACCGGTGGCATGAAGCATAAAATAGAGACAGCATTGTCGTACGCAACACGGGGCATTTCTACACGTATCATCTCAGGAGAGATTCCGGATACATTAGCACAGGTAATGACACGACCAACCGGTACTGTGATTCAGTAACTGATTATGGAGTGGTGTTTTGCTGATTCGTAACACTGGGCAGATCAAAGATGATATTTCCTTCTGCGTCACGCTGAATAATGCCGAGGATGTTTCCGGCTACTACTACAAAGATCGCCAGCGATGCAAATAAGAGAACAATCCCGATTACTGCATACATCATCGTATTTCTGGCTTTTGCAATCTTATCTTCGTCCCCTCCGGAAGTAATCCAGAGAAACGCTCCATAGAACAAATACCCCAGAAGCAGCAGTCCGCCGCCAAAAAATGCCAGCTGAATACCGGTTACCAGTAAGGTGGAAAGACCGCTACCCGGATTATTCAGAGCTTCCGGACCGGGTGCATTCACTTTTCCGAATACGTTTTCTATATTATTATTTGTGTTATTCTGATTCGGCGGATTTTGTGCTAAAAAGTTTGACCAGATCATACGGGGACATCAACTCCTAATACGAACCCAATTATTCTAACGACGAGAAAGCTGATCATAATAATTACCAGCCCGATAATGGCAAAGGTAATGGTGTTCCGGCCTGAGGCGATTGCATCCGGTTCTCCGGCTGCCATCAGGATTTTGTACCCACCCACAAACAGCATTGCCAGAAAGATGATTGCAGCGCCAAAAATAAGAGCGGGGACCAGAATATTGACCAAACTTCCGATATCTGAAAAGTAGCGTGCAGGACCAAACCGTTCCTTGATGGTGTCCTGGTTGATCTCGGTCATTTGGGCAATGTAAGTAAGCATGCTACGTTCAGTCTAGAAGAAATGATTTTTAAAGTCAAGCAGACTACAATATACAACTATGACAAACGTACCGATTCACGTTGCCGTCATTCCGGATGGAAATCGACGTTGGGCACGGAAAAACAATCTGCCAGAATTTGAGGGCCATCGGATTGCGTCCGAAAAAACGCTTCCCAAGATGATTGAGTCTTTTATGAATGCCGGGGTAAAGTACTTTACCTTCTGGGCTCTCTCCACTGAGAACGCAAAAAAACGTTCTAAAGAAGAAAACGATAATCTCGTCAATTTAATGCGCTACTTTCTCAAGAAAAAAACGGCAGAGTTTCACAAAAAGAACATTCGTATCAAGATTATCGGAGATGCTTCCGTCTTTCCGCCCGATGTCCAGGATCTGATTCAGCACGCCATGACCAAGACCGGTGCCAACAACGGTATGACCGTCATCTTTGCCATTAACTATGGTGGTCGTGATGAGATAATGCGTGCGATTCAGAAGATGATGAAAGATGATGGTGCAGACTCTGTTTCAATCGAGAAGTTTAAACAGTACCTCGATACCAGTGACGTCCCAGATCCTGATCTGGTGATTCGAACCGGGGGAGAAAAACGACTCTCCGGATTTATGCTCTGGCAGACCGAATACGCTGAGTATGACTTTATTGATAAGCTCTTTCCCGAGTTTACCGAAGAAGACTGGAACCGGTGTATCACCAACTTTTCACAGCGGGAGCGCAGATTCGGAAAATAATCTGAATTTGTGCCTGTATTTCCCGCACAATCTCCGTCAATTCCGTTATAATGAGAGTCTATGTTTGCTCCTAACTATCGTATAACGCATAAAATCCTGGTTGATATTTCCCGTATCGAAGCGGTAGAAGAAGTAATCAAACATGCTCCCATTCTCCCCCTCTGGGAAAAAAAGTTTAAAGAAGAAGCTATTGTTCGTGCCGTCTACCATGGTACCCATCTGGAAGGAAATATGCTTCATATGGACGAGGCAAAAGATGTTCTGATGGGAAAAGATGTTATTGCCCGTCCGCGTGATATTCAGGAAGTGATTAACTATCGCAAGGTAATCGAGTTTATTGACGAAGAAGCCAAACGGAATATCGAGAAGATTACCGAACAGATTGTCCATAAGATTCACCGGCTGGTCGTGAGCGGTATTCTGCCCGATGAACAGTCCGGTGCGTATCGTACCAAACAGGTAGTAATTCGTAACTCCGAAACCGGAGAGGTTACGTTCCGTCCGCCACCTGCCATCGAAGTGCCGTTTTTGATGAAAGAGTTTGTGTACTGGATTAATCGTACCACCTCAGACGAGATACATCCGATTCTTAAAGCGGGTATTGCTCACCACGAACTGGTACGCATCCATCCGTTTGTTGACGGAAACGGTCGTGTAGCCCGCACGCTTTCCACGTTGATCATGTTTTTGGGTGGCTACGATATTCGGCGCTTCTTCTCACTGGAAGAATACTACGATCGCGATGCAGTCTCCTACTACGAAAACCTGCAGAAGGCGAGTGCCGGAGACATTGATTCCTGGCTGGAGTACTTTGTTCATGGTGCGGCCATCGAGTTTGAGAAAGTGAAGGAGAAAATCCTGCGCCTCTCAAAAGATGCCAAGTTGAAAGAGCGCTTTGGCGGGCAGCAGATCTTTTTAACGGAACGTCAAATGAGAATTGTGGAGTACATCCAGGAGATTGGGTATGTACAAAACAAGATGTTTGACTCAATCTTCCCTGATATCTCCGAAGACACCGTACTGCGTGATATTCAGGATCTGGTAAAAAAAGGAATTATTAAAAAAGTGGGAAGCACCAAAGCTGCCCGATATGTCCTCGTCTAACTATGCAATTTTCTGAACTTGCAACATACTTTGATGCAATAGAACAAACCTCCTCCCGTACCGAAATTACCGAAAAGCTAGCAGAGCTCTTTAAACTGCTCAAACCGGAAGAGATAGAGAAGACCGCCTACCTGTTACAGGGTCGGGTGGTTCCCCTCTTTGGCAAAGCGGACTTTATGCTGGCCGAAAAGTCGGTAGTCAAAGCAGTTCAGGCAGCATTTCAGATTGATAAAACAGCCTATACCAACGTCTACAGTAAATACGGCGATGTGGGAAAGACAGTAGAAGAGCTGCGCACTCACTTTCAGTCCATGTACGACAAAGACTCCTCTATCCTCGAAATCTACGACAGACTCTATCAGATTACCCAGACAACAGGGGAAGGGTCCCAAGAAGCAAAACAGAGTATCATCCGTGACCTGATGCTGGAGTTGGATCCACTTTCTGCCCGGTATATTGTACGAATTCCTATTGGCACCATGCGCCTCGGCTTTTCGGATATGACGGTCCTTGATGCCTACTCATGGATGTTAACCGGTGGCAAGTCGTTGCGTAAACGAATCGAGGTTGCATACCATGTTCGTCCTGATCTGGGGTTTATCGGACGAATCTTAAAAGAGAAGGGAATCGAAGGATTGGATGATGTTAAACCTGCTTTGTTCACTCCTATTCTCATGATGCGGGCTGAGCGGTTGTCTTCGGGACAGGAGATTATCGAAAAGATCGGGCAGTGTGCCGTCGAACCAAAGTACGACGGATTCCGTCTTCAGGCACATTACAACGGAAAGACCGGCGAAGTGCAGCTCTATACCCGCGGGCTTGAGCTGGTAGCAGAAACCTATCCGGATGTAGTCGAGGCAATCAAAACAGAACTGGATGTTGAGAGTATTATTTTTGAGGGCGAAGCGCTTGGCTTTGATCCGGCGACCGAAGCACTCCTCCCCTTTCAGGCAACTACTCAACGGAAGCGCAAGCACGGTATTGCAGAAAAGGCAAAAGAGATCCCGCTCAAGATGTTTACCTTCGATCTCCTCTATCTAAACGGTAAAAGCTTTATTGACGAACCATATGCCAAGCGGCGTGCCCAGATCGAAGCAGTGATCAAGGCGGGTACCGACTTTAGCAAGGGGACTATTCTGGCTGCTCCCAGCACTGTGCTGGATGATCCGGCGATGGTGGAGTCAACTTTTGACACCGCAATCACCGACGGTTTGGAAGGTATCATCGCCAAAAAGCTGGATGGGGCATATCAGGCCGGTGCACGTGGCTGGAACTGGATTAAGTTTAAGAGAAGCTATTCCACCGCAGCCATTGATGATACCATCGACTGTGTAGTGATGGGTTTTGATTATGGAAAGGGGAAGCGTGCCGGGTTCGGTATCGGTGCATTTCTGGCCGGTGTCTACGATGAGTCTCAGGATAAGTTCTTTACCGTAGCCAAGATCGGTACCGGTTTAACCGATGATGAATGGCGCGAGATGCGGAAACGGTGTGATGCAATTACTTCTGCCAACAAGCCAGCCCAGTATGAAGTTGATGCGCAGATGGATGTAGATGTCTGGGTTAATCCGCAGATTGTAGTAGAGATACGGGCTGACGAAATCACCCGTTCACATATACATACCGCAGGCCGGACCATGAAGCCGTCCAAATCAGGTGCTGCCTTCGAGGTTGATACTCCTGGCTATGCACTGCGTTTTCCCCGTCTGGAGCGTTTCCGGGAGGATAAGCGGGTAGAAGATGCCACCTCGGTACAGGAAGTTGAGTCAATTGCTACCCGGGCAAAGTAAGGTCTGGCACTAAACCTCGTATCGGTGGACGGGATAGCTTTAACGAAACCGGGGATATCGAAAGGTCTTAACAGCGCGAATTGGATATTCTACGAAAAAGGATAATGGATCTCCTTTAATCCGTCTGCCGGACATCGCGACAATGTTGGTAGGATCCAGATACACCTCTCCATCAAATACCTGAATCCAGAGCGAAAGGTCGTAGTCTTCGTGCACGGCGTTCTGATCCATACAGACATATTCCCGAATCTGCTTCCAGATATCCCGGGTCAATGCCATATTCGGACCAATCATCAGGTCTTTCCCATGGTTACAGAACTTAACGGTATTCGCCAGTAGCTGGGCAAAAAAAGGTTTCCCAAAAGAAAGATCATACACGCTCACCAGGCCGGTAACTCCTTCAACCTCTTTCGATACAAACGTGTCACGAATCTTCTCCACCCAGTCTTTGGGGGGGCGGGTATCGGCATCGGTACGCAGAATAATATCTCCGCGCGCTGCGTCAAAACCGGCATTACGTGCAAAAATAACTCCCTTTTTTGGTTCCTTTATTACCTTCGCTCCAAGAAATTTTGCGATCTCAGCCGTCCTGTCTGTGCAGTTGTTATCCACAACAAGTACTTCGTCAGGTGCGACGGTTTGTTTGTTTAGATGACGGAGACAATCTCCAATTAATTGTTCTTCGTTATATGCCGGAATGACAACTGAAATCTTCATAGATAGGCGTGCAAACTCGCAAACGTGTTACATAATTATAATAGAAAATTACTATTTTCACGTGTGTGATTTTCCACGCAATGTGGATAACGTTTGTGGATTATTATGAAGGTCTAAAAGAATGTTAAAAACTATGGGACATCTTATAGTAATGGGGATAATTGCTATAAGTCTTGACATATAGTATGAGCAGGATTAAGATACAAGTATGTTGAGAAACATCTTTTTCAAAGACGACAAGAATTCGGGACGGCGGGCGATCCGCAAGAATAAGAATATGTTTTCGTTTGGTAAGCAGCTAAAAGAAATCTCAAGAAGAAAGATGTCGTTACCGATCTCGGTAATCAAACTGTAACTCACATAAAAAAATAAGGAAAAGCATCACTACCGCTCGTATATGGGGGAACGACGAGTAGTAATGCTTTTCCTTACCTTGATTCTCTCGTACGTGAATCAAGCTTCTATTAAGTTATCAAAAATCCAGAGCTCTGTCAATAAGAAGCCTGGTTATTTATTCACTTTGTATATACTGCCTACACCGTTTTTCGATTTAAACACTTCTGTCGCGATTTGCTTAATTTTCTCTTCGTTTAATGCGGTATATTTCTCTCTCTCAAGCTCCGAAACGACAATATACTCCACATTGTATTTCTCGATTGCCTGAAGGGTAATACCTATATCACCAGACTGGTAGATGGTCTCTATATCCGGTATTCTGCGTCCTACGACGTCGGGTGATCCACGCCACAACCACTGGTGCACCCACCATCCTGCGACGGTTGGCAGGCCGGTATACGCGGATATACGGTTATGGTCAGTATATGAGTCACCCTGTGATTCCAGGATGGTTGGCTGACCTTCTACATTCTCATTAAACCACTGGATAATCTCGTAGTCCTGCGGATACTGAGTTAACAGCCACTTATCGCCATACAGCTCCGGCGGCCGCGTGTAGGTATCCCAGCTAAACAGACCAGGATAATACGATGGAAACGCAAAGAACGGATAGAGGAAGATAAAGAAAAAGAAGACGCCATACACCGCTTTCAGTGCATATTTCCCGGCAGAACGCATGAGCCGGATTCTAAACAGAACTACTGTCATGGCGATACTCATCATGATAAAGGACTGATATCCCAGTTTAAACATCGTGTTGGCGCGGAAATGGTCCGGATAAATATCCTTCACGTAGAAGAACTCCGGTACCAGTGTCAGAAAGATCCCATACGTGAACAGAAGAATTGTAAACAGATCTATCGGATGCAGGACAAAATCCCTGTTAAACAGACTGAATTCAAATTTGGCGCGGGTCACTTTATTTTTCTGCCAGATAGATATTGCATAGACCACAATCCCCATCCAGAAGAAGCCCCATAAAATAAACATCATATACAGTGCAGATGACTGACAGTTTCCTGCTTCAAACAAAAACGGTCCCAGCTTTTCCATCTGCGTCAGGAAAGCGGGGGCACAGTTGACACCAACACCGCTGGTAAATGGAGAGAAGTTTACCGAGAATGGAAACGAAAACACAAAAAACGAAAATCCGAGCAAAATCAGCATTGAGATGTACCGGTTACTAAACCCATAGATAATCAGCAGCAACGTAACGGTGGCGAGCAGATAGATCGGACCGTTCAGTGCATTGGTCATGTAGTGTACCGCGCACATAAAGCCCATACCCACAACCAGCAGGGTATCAAACCGGACTTTGTAGCTGAATCCTTTTTTATTTATACGAATACCAAGTGTCGTAATAAAGTCATGGGAAAAACGGTGTATTTCCCGGTAGATTGCGCTGCCGGAAAAGCCTTCCAGTTCTGTAGCTTCTGAGTTCTGTTTTTTTGAGGTATCTGCCTCTTCTTTTGGTTTTCGGACATAGGTCATGCCATACAAAAACAATACCAGCAGCAGACTTAAGCTTAACAATACAAACGGGATATCAAAGACATGTCCATGGAGATCTGCGACAACATACGAATATGAAGGGAACTCATGAATGGTTTTCGGAATAAAACGGGTGGCATTGGGGTACCAGTAGGTAGATGGTCTCCCCTCCTGAAACAGTTCAGCCGGGGAGAGCAGGATTTCCCAGAACGGTACGGGCTTATCAGGGTCGTAGCCGCGGGTAAAGGCATATAAGGTATGCAGGTTTCCGGCCAGATTAATCATAAAGCTGCCGACCAGTCCGTACACGATCAGGCGGAGCTTACTGATAGCAGGAGTCTCAAAAAAGTTTCGCTTGAAGATATACACAAGGTTGCTACAGAGAGAAAACCCAAGCGTGATGCCCTGAGCAAAGATCGTTGCCAGTACGAGATTGTATCCCGCCGCGGGCGGTACTTGCGTCAGCTGAATCAGGGTAGAACCGGTCATCTGTCCAAAGTAGTAGTAGTTGATTGGATATCCTCCCGGTCTCTGTGGATCACCACTCAGCCACATATCAAGCGGCGGGAAGTACTCGGACCGCAAAATAGCCTGCATAATGCCATAGTCCATAAACTTTTCCAGTCCATGAATCGACGGTTCCTGTCCGCGTACAAACACAAACGCAATAATAGATACAAAGAACAGTACTTCTTCAACAATAATAAATCCCAGTGCTTTTTTGTCACGCCACATCTGGAATACTCCTCCGGCATTTTTTTTGAGCCGGGCAAAGATAAATGCGTTCAATGCAAGCCAAAGTCCGAGAATCACAACCAGGCTGTCAAATCGATAGGGAAGCAGTTTAAGAAAGCCAACCACAAAGATCGAGAAGGTCAGCAACAGAATACCGATCGTTTTTGCAAACGGGTAGCCACGATCATAAAAAAAGCGGCCAAAGATGAGACGGGTAAGCGGGAAAAAGATCAATCCAACAATAAGGAGGGTTAAGTACCAGACTAATGACATGGTGAACCAGTTCATACGGTTACAATACTGTTAAGAATTTGCTTTTTCAAGCTAATTTTGATATAAATCCTATTAGAAACTTCTCTTTTGCCATTTTAGTGGTCACTAAATTAAAACTGCCTTAAGAGAGCTTCTATAATGTAGTATATATAAGAATTTTAAAATTGTATGGATAAACGCTTTAATCATGCCGAGCTGGAACAACAGTTATATTCGTTCTGGGAAGAGTCAGGTGCTTTTGTGGCACAGATTGACAAAAAGAAACAGCCGTTTACCATCATCCTTCCTCCCCCTAATGCCAACGCCGATCTGCATGTAGGGCATGCTATGTTCGTGTATGAAGACATCATGATCCGCTATAACAAACTCCGTGGAAAAGAAGTACTCTGGCTGCCGGGTTTTGATCACGCCGGATTTGAGACCCAGTTTGTGTTTGAAAAACATCTCAAGAAGCAAAAGAAAAGCCGTTTTGATTATGACCGGGACACGCTGTATCAGATGATTTGGGACTTTGTCGAAGAAAACAAGCCGGTGATGAGAAATCAGCTGAAACGGCTGGGATTTGCACTGGACTGGAGCAAAGAACAATATACCATCGATCCGAAGATTGTTGAGATTGTATATAACACCTTTAAGAAACTGTTTGAAGATGGGATGTTGTATCGCAAACAGCGTCTGGTCAACTACTGCACCCGCTGTGGCACCTCATTCTCTGATCTGGAAGTAAACTACGAAGAAAAGACAACCAAGCTCTGGTATCTGAAGTATCCACTCAAGGATGATCCTTCACAGGGTATTACGGTAGCCACCACCCGTCCCGAAACCATGCTGGGAGATGTTGCCGTTGCGGTCAATCCAAAAGATAAACGCTATAAAAATATGATTGGCAAGATGCTGATTCTGCCGATTATGAACCGTGAGATTCCGGTCGTCGCTGACGAGATGGTGGATCCCAAGTTTGGTACTGGTGTGGTAAAGATTACCCCCGCGCACGACGAAAACGACTGGCAGGTAGCACAACGTCACAATCTGCCTCTGATTCAGGTGGTCGGCTTTAATGGACGTATGACCGAAGAAGCAGGCCCGAAGTATACCGGCATGAAGACTGCCCAGGCACGCGAAGAGATTCTGAAAGAGTTGACAGAAACCGGTGGTCTTGAAAAAGAGAAAGACTACACCCATCGCGTAGGAGTCTGTTACAAGTCCGGAGATATCATCGAGCCGTTACCGCTTGAACAGTGGTTTATTAATATCAAACCGCTGGCTCAGGCAGCTATCAAGCGTATTCAGAACGACGAGATCACCTTCTATCCCAAAAAGTATAAGCGTCTGGCGCTCCAGATTCTGGAAAACTATCATGACTGGAACATCTCCCGTCAGATTGTATGGGGGATTCGTATTCCTGCTTTCCGTCACAAACAGACCGGCGAGTGGAAAGTAGAAATAGATACCGCCGCGCAACAGAAACTGATTGCAACAGGCGAGTACGAGCAGGATCAGGATACGTTTGACACCTGGTTTTCGTCCGGCCAGTGGCCGTTTGCTACCCTGCAGGCGCTCGGTACCGACAAAAACGGGGAGTCTTATTTCAACTACTTCTACCCTGCCTCGGTCATGGAGACGGGGCATGATATTCTGCGCGCGTGGGTAGCCCGTATGATTATGCTGGGCGACTATATGACCGGAGATGTCCCATTTACCCATGTCTTTTTGCATGGCATGGTGCGCGATAAGCATGGTCAGAAGATGAGTAAGAGTAAAGGCAATGTGGTAAACCCGATTGAGTTTATGGACAAGTACGGCACCGATGCCTTACGCGCGGCGCTTATCTTTGGTACCAAGGACGGGGGAGACACCAACATCTCCGAAGAAAAGACCATCGGGATGCGAAACTTTGCCAACAAAATCTGGAATATCGGCCGCTTTATCTGGCTGGGTGAGAATCCTTCACCGGACGCGCCGCCATTTGAGAAACCTGAGACCGATCCAAAGGCAACCGCAAAAGTAATCAAAGAGATGGAAAAAGAGTTTGCCACAACGCTTAAAACCTACCGCAAACACATGGATAAAGATCAGTACTCGAAAGCATTTGATCTGTGTTATCACGTCATGTGGCACCGGATTGCCGACTACTACATCGAAGCACTAAAGGATGAGATGCGATCGGGGAATGTGGAAGTGTTGTCGTCACTCAAGAACGTCTATTTTGGGCTGCTGGTAATGCTTTCACCGTTTATTCCATATGTGACCGAAGCCGTCTGGCAGGTATTCCATGGAAAAGACACGAGTATTATGCAGAGTGAGATGCTGCGGTAAGCTCCGACTCGATAATCTCCAGAAAACGAAGGATATAGCGCTGGTCACCGTCTGTGATTGCAGAGAGGTAAATTGATAAGTCTCTGAGAAACGGAGGATATTTGGTATCAAGCTTTTCATCTAAAAGGTCAATTGTCTTTAGTACGGTTCCTTTCATTTCGTTAAAGTAATAAAAGCAGGTAGGATAAAACTTCATGTCTATTGGTTTCTGTTCTACCCAGTCTGCGAGCAGTTCTACAGAACTGAAGTAATCTCCCTCAATACAATAAGGAATGAAACTTTCATGATCAGGTATAAATCCTGGAGTAATGTACTTTTTTAAAGTCATCAGCAACAAACTATCTGTATCATCAAACAAATTATCATCAAGAGTAATAAAATAATCTGATCGAGGACCATAATACAGTGTTATTTTCTCAGACTGTATTATTCCTAACTTATAAACAAGAGCATCAATTAACCTAATTTTTTCGCATGCAATATGCGAAAAAGCGAGGAGTTCGGCTTTGCTTAGGATTTTCGTTGAAGGAACTATGTGCATCTTGAAATTATGACATATTATTGTATAATATCAACACACATATGGTGCATCTGCATCATATCCATCTGAGGAGGTTTGTTATGCCACGGTACGACCATAAGGCTCAGATTCGCTGGGAGCTGAAGGGACTGAACGAGGAGATCGACTATCTGAAAAGGGATCGTGACAATATCCAATATGAGATTGACCAAAAGATCCTGATTCGTGATTCAATGACCGGCCGGGATATGCAGGCTGCGAGGCAGGCGTTGCATAACGAGATTAGCGGGCTTATCAGCGAGAAGAAAGCTTTAGGAGATGCTCTCCAGGAGAGATACGCTCGACGCAATGCTCTCAAGAATGCTCTGAAGAGTCCATAGTCACCCCTTCAACAATCGCAATCCGATACCAAAACCACCGGAACTAAAGCAGATCGCTCAGGGTGAGTTGCGCTCACCCTGAGAACATAAAAAACATTCGAAAAACTTGTATTATGCAGAGTGAGATGCTGCGGTAAGCTCCGACTCGATAATCTCCAGAAAACGAAGGATATAGCGCTGGTCACCGTCTGTGATTGCAGAGAGATATACTAGTGAATCTTCAATAATTGGTAGATGGTCGGTAATAATATGTTCAGGAATGTCAATAATTTTAATTATATTTGATTTATTTTTGTCAAAGAAATATGAACATTCAGGATAGTATTCTTTATCTATATCTTTCTGTTGCATCCATGGTTTAATCAATTCCGGTGAGCTAAAATACACACAGTCTATCCTTACTTTCATAAAACTTCCAAACTTTGAGATAAAATCAGGAGGTTTGGTATTAGTCATATCCATATTTAACAAAGGAATCTTTTCGTTAAAAAGTTTACCAGATAAAGCCACAATATATCTCAAGCCTGGTCCATAGTAGACTGAAGTTCTTTCCAATTCAACTTGTTTTACATGATGTACTAAAGAATCGATATTCATAATTTTTTGGCAAGCTATATGTGAGAAGGCTAACAATTCAGCTTTGTTCAGAATTTTAGTAGAGGGAACAATATGCATCTTGCTATTATGACACATTATTGTATAATATCAATATACATATGATGCATCTGCATCATATCCATCTGCATCATATCCATCTCAAGAGGAGGTTCATCGTCATGTCAAGGTACGACCACAAGGCTCAGATTCGCTGGGAGCTGAAGGGACTGAACGAAGAGATCGAGTATCTGAAAGGGGATGTCGCAAGTATCAGAGCACAAATCAATCAGAAGTACGACATCATGAATACTATGACTGGTAGAGATATGGCATCGGCACGGGCTAGTCTATTTCATGAGATTGAAGGTCTAAAGAGAGAGCGTGATTCGATAAACGCTGCTCTCCAGGAAAGATATGCCCGACGCAAAGCTCTCAAGGAAGCTCTGAAGAGTCCATAGTCTCCCTTGAACAATCAACAACTCGATACCAAAACCACCGGAACTGAAGCAGATCGCTCAGTGTGAGTTCACTCACCCTGAGATAATCATTGCTAAATACCAGCCTGCACTGTATAATATATTTTCGTCATATTACTGAATTGTTAGCTTATAACCATGACAAAACGAACCTGGCAACCAAAAAGAGTGCCTCGCAAACGAAAACACGGCTTCTTAGCACGAATGGATTCTAAAGATGGACGTGAAGTATTAGCTCGTCGTCGTCGAAAAGGAAGAGCACGTTTAACTATCTAAACGCTCCCGTACTCTTTTTTTGGCCAATTTTATAAACAAACGAATTCTATGGGAGATTTTTTCAACAACGTACTCGTATTTCCGCTTCTGAATGTTATTGCAGTATTTTACAAGCTATTCGAGTTGATCGGTCTTCCCGGAACGTTCGGTCTGGCCATTATCGCGTTTACGATCTTTATCCGCCTGCTTATGTATCCACTGTTCAAAAAACAGATGGAGACTACCCGCAAGATTCAGGAACTCAAGCCTCACCTCGACCGTCTAAACGATAAGCATAAGGACGATAAAACCAAACTACAGCAGGAACAGATCCGCCTCTATCAGGAAGCTGGTATTAATCCTGCTGCCGGCTGTGTACTGGCACTTGTTCAGATCCCCATCTTTCTTGCCCTTTACAACGCGCTGAACTTCTTTATCAATCATAGTGAAGGAACAGCCAATATCAAGGCTATTAACGATCTCATTTACTTTGAAGGACTCAAACTCCAGACACTTGATCTTACCTTTCTGGGTTATCAACTAACAACTACTCCCGCACAGGCAAACGGCGTCTGGTATTACTATCTGATTCCGGTTATTACCGGTATTCTGCAATATTTCCAGGCAGTAACCACCTTAACCGCGCCACCAAAGGGAGCAGAAGACAAGAATAAAAAGCCGGAGATGGGTGACGAGTTCCAAAAGGCAATGCAGACGCAGATGAAGTACTTTTTCCCGGTTATGATCGGTATCTTCTCATTTAATTTTCCTGTTGCGCTCTCGCTCTACTGGAATGTATTTTCCATTTTTAGTATAATCCAATATTACCTGTCTCATCGCGAAGGGCCAACCATCGCCATCAAGTCTGACGAAGAAAAGGCAGAAGAAGGAACAGTTATCGAAAAGCCGAAGCATACCAGTACCACTCCAAAAAAGAAAAAGTAACTGGTACGGCACCAAAAAGTAATATAAGTTTTTTTAATTTCATCATGGATACAACCAGCAGCATCAAAACCTTCGCTGAGTATATTATCAGTAAGATTCTCAACACCTACGAAATCGAGGTAGAACAGATTGACGATATCTACCATATTATCATCAAAACAGAAGACGAGGCCTCAACCATCATCGGTCGCCATGGAGAAACCATCCGCGCATTCCAGAAAATTCTGGAAGTGATGCTCTACAAAGACATGGGCGAATCGGTACGCATTCTGGTTGATGTGAACGATTATCGTGCCAAGCAGAAGGAACGCCTTGAGTATATTGCAGAACAGCATGCCAGCAAGGTCTCAGAGACCAGTGCTCCCGCCTATCTGCGTGGCTTCTCATCCTATGAGCGCAAGATTATTCACGAACATGTAACCAGCAAGTTTCCGGAACTCACCACCTACTCAACCGGTGAAGGAAAAGATCGCCGTCTGGTAATCACTTTAAAGGGTGAAGATGGAGAAGAGATGCCGCACGAAGAGTAATTCGTGCGTCACTCACCAAAACCGTGTATAATCTTCTACATGGAACAATCAGCGCAGAAAAAACCATCTCTCAAACAGCTTGGAAATGCAAAATGGTTACTGTTTCTGGCGCTGCCGCTGATCTTCATCTTTGATATGCTGGTTATGTTTACCACCCGATCGGGCTGTCTGGCGCCGGGGTGTGTGTCGGAGTTTTTCCGTACTTCATCAATGTCTCTTTTTATTCTCAACGAAACAGTTCCTATGGTTAAAAAATGAGCTTATTATTGCGTAAAAATAGAGGTTTACGCTCAAAAATGATATAATATACCTATGACAGATCCTGAAGCTGGCGGTGGGCGACCACCAGAACAGCAACCACCAGTTGATCCTCAAGCCGCTGCTGAGATGGCGCGGAAGTTAGCTGAAGTGGAAAAAAGGATCCGTGATTCCGTGAAGAGTAGAGATGAACAGCGACTGGCTCAGATTGGAAATCAGGTTGCAGAAGCAACCGAGGCGGCGATTGGCCAGATTGCGGCACTCGATGCCGACGAGGGCAAAGTGAAAGCAGAACTCCAGAAGGTCGATGAAAATGTTGATCAGAAGTCGAGCTTAAGAGGAAATGCCTCTACTACGTATGAGTATGTCCGTGCGCTCTATGATGAGTTCAGTACAAATCCTGAAGAACTTATTGGTTTAACAGTCCGGGGTATTCCGGTAGAATCAAACAAAAAGATCTTTAGTGCGATCTTCAGTGATATAAAAAAAGATTTGATCACTCCTGAAACAGCTCCTTTTATCAATAAAATTATCACGAAGGCATTAGGTGGAAGGATTGGTGAACCGATCTATGCTCTGAGTGTTTCAGAGTTTGCATCCCTCGAATCCTTGAATAGAGGCATGTTTCTCGAAGTTATTAAGGTCTTAAGAAAAGGGTATCCCACAGGAAAACAGGATGCAGTAGATAAAGAAGTGGTCAAACTGAATGAGTTAATCGAGGCCCGCAAACAAAATAAAGCACCGCTTACCTCGCTTGATGCACAAATTCAAGATCCGCGTGCCGCCCGTAATGGCCGTGCCCGTGGCAACCGTGAGGAACTTTCTAAAGAAGAATATAGTGAACTCCTTACTTTACAAAATAAACTGAAATCCGCTCTCAGCGGAGTCACCAGTGTCCCCGACGCCACCAAGCACTTTGCTGATATGCTCGATCTGGTATATATGGGAATAAACACCATGGAGCGGGACGATCCAGCTATTGCCCGTGCGGTGGAAGCGATCAAAAACGATCCGGCATTTAAGGCAGCATTTACTGATGCTGACTGGACCCGGATGCAGAAACTGATTGATAAAGAAGGTCTAGTACAGCAGATGGGTCAGTACGAACTACAGATGTCCGGTATGTACGATGTCGCCGAGCGTATTCAGAGTTTAAAGTACAGTAATGTCTTTAGTAAACTGGTGAACCATGACGGAACCTGGAATCGTCAGGGTATGGACGAGCTGCGCCGCGACATTCAAAGTATCGTCAACGAGTTGTTTAAAGGGGTTGCTGCCGATCCCTTTTCTCCCTTCCAGGAAGCATTCAATCCGCAACAGGAAGGTATTATGTTCCGGTATCTGCGCCGTACATTGCTCCAGTTTGCCAATGCGCCGGAGTTTATGGAGATGTATGACCAGCTGGCAGCACAGCAGGGTTTTGATACGGATCCTCAGTTCCAGCGGGAACGTGCACGGATTCAGAATAGTTTTCAGGATCTGTTTGCGCAGCTTAGCAATCGCATGTCGCTTACCCTCTACTACACCAAAGAAGCGCATGACAACGCCCAGCAGGAATCGATCCCGGACGATGCCCGTGCCCGTATTATGTCAAAAATGACACTGCCTGAGATTTACCGTCTGCACGAAGACCCGGTGTTACGTACCGCAGCAGCCTTACTTCCAACCTATCATCAGTACCGGTTTGCCGCAAACAATAACCAGATTCCGAAAGGCTACTATGCACAGGGACAGCGTGGTGAAGAAGCAAGTCATGTAGCTAGAGACTATCTGCCGGATCGCGAGATGTTTGTACGCGATTTTCAATACATCATCCGTCGGGCGCAGGCCTGGGATCGTCGTCGTCATCCAGGGCAGGCACGGGCATTCACCGAAACCCGTCAGTTGTCAGACTGGGAGTTCGAGACAGCTACACCGGTTGCGGAATGGATCAATCGTGTGATTACGCAGGAATCGATGGAGGTATATGCAAATACGATTCCCTATGGAGGACAGGGCACTGGCGAAATGTACGATACCATGCACATGTTCGATGATCTCTGGCGCTTAAATCCTTCGGCGGGCTGGTCGTACCAGCGTGGAGGTCCGGATGTGCGAAGTACTATTCCAGTCTTAAAGGGTATTCGTCTGTCTCCGGAGGCTGAGTATAACTATGACAACAAAACCGGTATCCTTACTCCTCGTAAAGAGTATAACGCGAAAGATGTTTATGACGAAGCAATGGAACGGGTTATTCGTGCTATTCCCGAAGGAGAAGCAGAACTCCGTGATAAGCTCCAGCGGAAAACATACGAGCACTCGGTAACATACCTTGATTACATTCGTGGTCTGGTCGGATCCAGAAACTGGAAGAAAGAAGGCGGTTACGGTATTATGCGTAGTTTGGAGGCTAAGTTTAGACGTGAGATGGTAGCACAAGGTGGAGGGGTTCCAGAAGAACTCTATGACAATAGAGCATTTGCTGAGCAGTGGCTTGAGCAACAGGCAGGATACTTTTCCAAGTACTACATGGTTGATCGATGGGTAGGAGATGCTGCTGGTGCACATTTGCAGGAATTGTTTGTTCAACAGACCGGCTTGAATCCTAAGATCGACAAATTTGCCTGGGAAGAATTCAAGGGTAGATATGATGGCGGCGGCAGTAAATATGAGCATGTTATGAAGATCAACCCCAGCAGGGGAACTGACGGGAATATTGAAACAGACTTGAGCTTCGCCACCTACAAAGAGTATCGCCAGCGATCCGAGATGGCACGTCTCTTCCACGAAGGACTAAGAAAAGAACCACTGGTATTTTTTAACACGCTCACACAACTAGTACCCCAACTGGCAGAAGGAACAGTTAAAGTAACGTTGAGTACTGGAGAGGAAAAAGAGATACCAGCTGCGGAGTTTTACTTTAGTGATACTTACGCTGAACACGATCCCAGGCACCCGGAAAGGCGTGTGTTATCAGACAGTGCAATTGAGAAGCGCCGCAAAGTCCGCAAAGACGTCCTGGTGATGTTCGGCGATGAAAACGTGCCGCATATTCAGAAGATTATGAGATTTTATGACGAGGCATATACGCAGTTCGGCGGAACCGAAGGCACTGGTCAGGACAAAAAGAACCGTGCACATCAGGCATTATATCGTACCTTTACTTCAGCATCGTTAATTGCCCGCGGAGAGGGTACAGATGTCATGGCTGACTACTTTGCAACAGACGACGAAATCGCGCAGCGGGGAAGTATGACAGCAGAAGAACAGCAGGATCTGGATATGCGTATCAAAGCACGAGAACTGTATAAAAACTTTGTAGTACCCATCACCGAACTGGGAGGGCGTTCAGAACAGGAAGAACGCATGGTATTCGGAGGCAAAGGGAGCGAGCACACTGCCGATGTTGGAGACCAGCGTAGCCTGTTCCACCGGTTCAGCCGGTCGTGGTATGGTCTTAAAAACTGTCCATATCCGCCACCGTTCTATATCGATACCCGAGGTGTAATTACCGAGCGTCCGCTTAACGAAAATGCGCCGGCACGACGTCAGGGAGATCAGACGGACTTCTTTAATACGATTAAAGAAGATCTGGCAAACTTCGAAAGTAAGATGAAGGAATGGGCACTGGCAGGCGATCCAGCATCGGGTATTGATGGGATGCGAAACTTCCGTGCCGAGATACATAAGAAACTGAAATCAATTGATGAAAGTAAGGCAAAGGATCTGGTTAAACAACTGACGATTGTCTGGTACAAGTTCGGTGAACAGGTGGGTTCCGGTCGTGTCTTTCCGTTTGATGTAATCAAAGAGTTTGAAGATTCCGGTAAGGGTGCGATGTCCAAGATTAAGTTCGGTAAAACAGCCAACTCACTTTCACCTTCTGATATGCGCGATGATATCGAATGGCTGGGAGACAACGGGTATATTACCGAAGCACAGTTTAAAGAGATTCAGGACCTGATGCAGCTGGAAGATATGCGTATCTGGGGTACCGATATTATCCCGAGTGTGGTCTTTGCACTGATCATGTATCTGCTGGCAACCTTTATTCAGGACTCTGCCAAAGAAGCGAGCGAAAGCTAAACAAGACTTGTTTTTTTCAGCCTGATCAGGTGTAATTAGAGTATGCGCAACGCGATTATTATATTCGTTTTCTTCCTTCTGGGGTTCCTGCTTATTCCTCAGCCATCACAGGCTACCCAGATTGTACCGCAACCAGGACAGAACTGCGGCATTGCGTATCCACCTGCGGCCAGTTCACCTCTCTATAAGCCTGATATGCCGGCAACTCCCGACCTGGCCAACGCCGAATACGAAGTGTATGCATGCTGTTACTCATCTGCTAATGACTTTCTAAAACCTGATATTTTTCCGGAAGGGGTAACCAACATTCCCGGACTGGATACCATTCTAGGAGCCATTGAAAACCTGCTTGATCCATTGGCACTACCGGGGAGTCTGTTTCCGTTTGTGGGAGAAGGATTGAGTATTAGAAATCTGATTACCGCGGGGACGGAAGCATTTGGCGACGAACCTTGTTTGCCCGGTGGTGAGTTTGCCGGTGGAGAACCAAACTCTGACAGCTGTTACTGTAAGGCCGGGGCAGGAGCTGCACTCCGATCTATGGCCGGCATGTGTATGCGTATCGGGAACGATCAGGAAAAGCGCGACTGTATGAGCTGTCTGGGATACGATGTCGTCGGGGATATTAACGACGACAACTGGTGGGAAACCACACAAATTACCCGAAACGATCGCAGTGGCGGGGTGTGGACTGGTATTGGGTGTGTACAGACATCGCTCAGCGGGTTTATTCAGGAAACGGTCTTCGGTCTGGGGATTGGACTGGCAGGTATTACCGCGTTAGGATGTATCATCTACTCTGCAATTCTGTACCAGACATCTGCAGGTAATTCGGAAAAACTTCAGAGTGCGCAGGAACTATTGCGCTCCTGTATCTTTGGATTGCTGCTCATTATCTTCTCGGTCTTTATTCTGAGAGTGATTGGGGTAGACTTACTCCGAATACCAGGGTTTAATTAATATATTGAAAGATTGGAGGGTATATGACACCCTCCATGAGCTTGTGATGTCATTCCGTTAAGTATCAGAGACTACCGAGGAATTGAAGGAGACCCCCTAGGAACAGCAGCGCCCAAATGAGGAACGCGAAGAGTACGAACCCGACCACCACGTAGCCACATCCATTATCTCGAAAGTCGTTCATGCCTACCTCCATAAAATACTTCACAAGCTCGTAGTATTATACCATGTATAAGACTTTTTCATTATTACTTACTGCCAAACACTCCCTTAAACATACCCTGGAGTGGCTTAAGTACACCACGATGTTCTCCAACCAGTGCCCCCTGTACCGCAGAAGCCTGGTTAAGCAAGCCAAGACCGGAAGTTGCGGCAGTAGTACCACCGGCAAAGAAGGTACCCAGTCCAACATTAATCGGCAATGAATCGAGTCCGAGTGTCTTCTTATACAGCTTGATCAGGTCGGGAATCAGGAAGATAATTCCCATACCGCACAAAAAGGCAAAGGCTTCCTGGTTAATGCCATAGAGGAACGGAGGAGCCCAAAAGCCGCCAGAAGTGACTGGAGTTGCCTGAGAAAAACCTAATCCCTGACTTTCCACCATCTCGTTGGTGATGATATTTCCAATCAGCAATAATATTACTACCAGCGGGAATGTAGAGAGTTCTCCAAACAGACTCTTGATCCACCAGCCAAATGCTTCTCTCCCCGGAATTGCTTCTGCCAGCATAAAGAGCGGGGAGAAGATTACCAGGAATAATACTTTAAGATAACATGTTAACAATAAGAAGAAGACGCGGAAGAACAACAAAAAGACTGTAGCCAGAATCATCAGCATCATAACTAATGGGACCATAAATATTGCTAATATAATTATTCCCGCAATCACAAATACTGCATTAAAACCTCCTCGTAATAATCCTCCAATACTAAAGGTAAAGGCTCCTAAATCACCAAGTGAAAGAGTTAACTTATCAGCGATATCAGAAAAACGATGCATCAGTACCACGATTGCATAGCCTGACAACGCATAGATAAACAGCTGTACAATGCCCGGGAAGATCAGCAGAATCGACATCGAGACCTGTCCCAGCTTAAATAAACCGTTCATAATGTTCCCTGGAATTGCCAGTAACGGTGCTCCTTCGACGAAATTGAGCCAGGCTTGTACCCAGGGGTTATTCACATCCCGATCGACAAACAAAAACTGTTGTTCGATCAGCATACTCGGTCCCGCCGTCAGGAACTTATTCTGATACTCTCCCACATTATAAAACGGATCTGCAGGATTACCTGCCAGCAGAGAAATTGAGATTGCAATCAATACATACATCAGATCGACCATGAACCCGGCTATGGGGAAGGAGAACGTAATCAGCAGAAGCGAAATAACGATGCGTGGTAACGAGTTTTCGACTGCAATCACCGTCTGCGCATTAATCTTCATGCGGAACATAATCATAAAACCGATGGCGATCAAAACCAGTACCAGCAACATATACGCTGCATCACGGAAGATCGTCCAGACCTTAATCAGCGGTCGAAGTGCAGAAAATCCGAGCCCTTCGGCAGCGTAGGCATCCGGTACAAAGCCCGCCTGTTGAATGCCGTTGATAGCCCAGTACACACCCGAAGCCGGAGGATTGGCAATCGGGTACGCGACAAATTGAGCCGCAGATCCGACAAAACTTTTACTGAAGTTTTTATAGCCGTCCTCGGGATTATCGGTACAGGCCTCTCCCACAAAACTACAACTGAAGGCACGAATAGACGAAGCCATCACTTTCCCTTCCTGGGTTTCCTGAAATTTTGGATCTTCGATCAAGGCGTAGAGCTGTGTGCGGTTGGATTCGACAAAGGCAGTATGGTTAAATTCTGCGTCACGGTCGCTTAATTTGGTAAAGGCAGCGATAATAAAGGAGTAGACCACAATCACAATCAGGACTTTTTTAAGAATACTACCACCTTTACGAATAATACCGTGCATAGACAGATTGTAGTTGATTTAGGCAGGTGTTGTCAATCAATTACCGGGTTGAAAACTGTCTCTGATATAAGTAGTATTACAGTAGTATTTACGCTCATGAAGAAGTATCTAATTATACTATTCAGCTTCTTTGTTATTCCGGCTCTCTCTTCTGTCTCTGCTCAGGATGCTCAACAGACGGTCACCATCATTTCAGTCACTAATCAGATTACCGAAGCCAAGCGGGGAGATGTCTTTGAGACACGGTTAACTGCGAGTAAAGAAACGGAAGATGTTGCAACGAACCTATTGATTAATGGTAAGGAATACTTTGCGCCAGGCGGAGGTGGAGCCTGTCGTTCTGATGGAGATCTGTTTATCGGCTGGGATACTTCAGGTGAAAATCCGACGGTGCGTATTTTATGTACCATTCCGCGGAATACCCCTAAAGGCGCGACGATCGAAGTCGTCGGGTTTCAGTTTAGAAACTGCGATGGCCCCGTTCAGGAAGACAAAACAGTACGCTGTAATGTTAAAAAAAGTGCGACTCCTATCAAACTGATAGATGACCCCACCGAAGATCCAACCGCCACCGACTCAGCCACTGCGACAGACTCGGCTCAGGCAACAGACTCTGCCGGGCTGGGAGATAACGAAGAGAGTATTGCCAAGAGAATTCTGGACGCGATCTTCCGTCGGGGTGACCGGAACACTGGCGGCAATGATTCTGGTAACGGCAATGGTTCAGGAAGCGGTGGAGGAAACACGGGTGGCGGAGATACCGGCGGTGGTGACACCGGTGGCGGCTCAAGCAGACCGATCAGTGCTGAGGTTAAAGAGCTCGCCAGTTGTATTGCCGGTAAAATGAGCGCCGATGTTCAGGCGAAATACAACGAGCACCTGCCCTATATTCTGGCTGACGCAAAAGTTCAACAATTATCAGTGCCTCAAACAGCTTATGTGTTGGCAACAGCGCGCCATGAGACTGGTCACTTTAAGTACATGACAGAGCTTGGGGACGATGGCTACTTTGCAAAGTATGAACTGGAACCGGTGCGGACCTGGGTCTGTAACATTGTCTCCGGGGATGGCCCGAAGTTTAAGGGCAGAGGGTATGTTCAGCTGACCGGGCGGTGTAACTACCTGAAGTTTACGCATAAGCCATTACGATACGAAGATCCGGCACTCTCCCGTGTGCCTTCATTGCGCGGAAAGTACGATAGCTATGCAGACTATTCTGATGTACTTTCCAAACGGGTTAATCTGCTGGTAACGCCGGAAAGTATCATTCAGGATTTTCAGGGAGCCGGCGCCATCATCGTAAAAGGACATAAAGAAGGTATCTTTACCGGTGCGAGACTGGATACCTATGTGAACGGAGCCAAAAAAGATTATGTCGGTGCCCGGGCAGTTATTAATGGTTCTGATAAAGCGACTCAGATTGCAGGGTATGCTACCGAGTTTGAGCGGTTTCTGGGTCAGTGTAGCGCCAATTAAGAGTACTCTATTTCTATGGAAGAACAAAGTAAAAGACCAATTTACCTGATGTTGATTGTCGGCAGCAGTATACTGTTACTGGTTTTGATTGTGACGGTTTTTCTGGTAACTTTTAACCGTCGTGATGCACAAAATCCGTCAACAGAACGCCCGGTAACTGCGACAAATCCATCAATTACCCCAATAGCCGGGTTACCGGAAGAGCCGCTCGAACTTCCGGACAATCTCCCCAACGATACGCTGGATGAGAACCTGCCGGTGGCTCTTACTGCGGCTGCTCCCGCAGAGCTCTGGACAAAGATCTCAGATAACAGCAGCCCAACGTATGCCAGTTACGACATTACCTATACATCGGAAGAACAGGCATTTGAGATGGTGATTACCACCAGCAGCCGGCTTGATACAGACGATCTTATTTCTTCTGATACCGCAAAAATTCTGCCTCCTACGTACCCTTACAATGCCGCAGACTTTGAGACGCTGGCGATTGTAGAAGGAAAACAGATTCTGGTCAGTAAGACCGGCGCAGAAGATCTTGTTCAGTCCGGCGATACCGTCCAGCTGGAATCACTCCCCCGCATGAACCCGAAAAACAGTCAGTCTGCAGGTACCAAAAACGAATATTATCTGTATCAACGATATGGTGATGGAGTATCAGAATATCTTTCAATTTATACTGCCAACCCTGGGGATAGTCCCAGCTATAATCAGCATCTGACGGTGCGGTACTCGATAACATCCGCGGAAGGAAATCAAAACTGGACTACCTACAAGCAGTGGTTACAGCAGGTAATCGAATCTCTCGAAAAGCGGTAATTTAGATAAACTTAATCTGAAGAGTTGCTATCTGTTCATCTGTTAATCCCAAGCCACGCAGCCAGTTATAAAATGCCTGCCGGTCTGCTTCTTTATCTCTTGTCTTAAGCGTAACCTGGAACCGGTATAAGTCGGTTTCTTCGGTATAAAATGCACGGATCAGAAACGACTCATTTTCGTAGGGGAGCTGTTTGTTAACAAAGGCATCGGTTTGATACGTTTTTTCGACCTGATCAGGCGTGATATCAGACTCCGTGGTAAACCGGTAGGTTTTGGGCAGCGTATTGAGGGTATTTACCCGGTAGGTGTAAGTCTCTCCGATAGCAAGCGGGTCCGCAAAGGTGACACTGGCAGTTGCCTGTTTATACTGAATTTCATACTTAGCAGACGGGGACATGGCAAAGATAAAGCTACTGGCAGTTACCGGCTTGTTAAAGGTGATGTCTATGCGTGCATTTAATGGCACATCTACCGACTGATCGGGAACAGAGGTATCAACAATTGCCAGAGGAGTATCTGGCTGTGCCGTTGGCAAGAGTGTAACGTCCCGTTTTTTTAGTACTTCCGGGGTTGGCGTTGGCAATGGGGTGGGAGTCAGCGTTGCCTGTTCTTCTTTTTGCATCTGCAAGGCCCACACCGCCATTCCCATCATAACGACGATTAATCCAAGAACAACGGTTACGACGATAAATACGCGTTTATCCATATCTTTATTCTAGCACTATTTCCAGATCAGTAATCCACGAGCGGTTAATCCCTTTCGATTCAAGAAATGAATCGAACTCAGTATTTGCTGCTGCTGCATCTTCCCGGGGAATAAACAGCTGAAATGTCAGCAAGTCGTAATTGTAGGTGAGCCGGAATAAACTGCCCTGGTGGGGAACAATATCAAGTAGTGCTGCGACTTTGGTAGATTGTTCCAGTTCATCTGCCATTGCCGCATCTGCTGATGCCTGTGCAACTGCATACTCCTCGGTAAACTGTCCGATCCGTTCATACTCCTGATTCAGCGGCGGGACCGGTGTGAGAGTCGGGACCGTCGTTGGTGATGGCCCGGTAGCTTGTTGCTGTTCCGATGGCCCCATCAGAAAGCGGGTAATGACCAGTGTGATAAAGATAAGGAGCACCAATAAGGCCAGACCGAGAATAATAAATAGTTTCTTATTAAATTGCATAGTTATTTAGAGACACACAACGGGTAAGCGTAAAAGTTTGCGTACGAGGGGTCCTGAATACGATGACTTACTTTTTCCGATTTTGATCCCGGATTACATCCCAGAAACGAGTCATGGACCACAATCTTATTGTCACTCGTAATGCCGGTAATGGCAAAGATATGTTTAATGCCGTTCGGCCAAGAAGGTGGAAATCGCCACGGATTCGGCGTGGTCATGGAGCCTATCAGATAGCATTTGCGATTCGGTGTTTCTTTGAGGTACTCCTTTGCTTTTGCGATATTGAGGCGACCATTTTCTGTCAGGTTAATGACCACAGGCTGGAAAGATGGCGTCTGTTTCTGAAACCAGCCGCTGTTAAGTGCTGCAACAGTCGTATTCATGCCGTTTGCGCTCCAGACACCCAGATTACGCATCTCGCTGGAGACGTAGGTCGGGGTAAATGCCTTACCGCTCAGCGAAGACATGATGGCAGCCATTGTGGTAGGTCCGCAGCCCCCATTGCAGAGGGCGGTGCCACTCCCTCCCCATTGAGGATCACACTGGCAGTAATGGACAAAGTTATCATCACCGTACCGCGCGTCTTCCGGTGGACCATATCCGCCGGCGTCATCTTTCAGCTTCTTCAGTTCGGCGGTCATATCCTTGTCAAAGACTTCAAGGGCTTTGACCATGCTGGCAAGTAGACGTTTTTCCCGTTCACAGATATAGCCGTAGCCGCAACCCGACTGTTTGAGTGTCCGGATAAGATCTCCATCACTTACCGCGTACTGATTCAGGCCAACTACCAGACAGGGGTCCTTGCCTATCAGAACTGCCAAAGCCTGATCCTTGCCTTTTCCGAGAATCTGGCTGGTATCAAAATCTGAGAATGACAAGTTTGCCGGGAACTCTCCGTTATATAAGTACTCAGATTCAAACTCTGTTCCGGCGGTGTTTGTCAGGTAGTTCCATTCGTCTCGCGATGCGTATTTACTGTTTTCATATGTCTGTAATAGTATTTCTGCCACAGCCCGATCCCCATGGCATTTTGCAAACATGCTGGGAATCTTAGAACTCTGAGACTGCATCTGGTACCCGCCTACCTGTAACAGGGATTTAACCTGCTTACCGGTTTTCTTGCTGGTAAAAGTCGGAGGGCAGGTATAGTTGGTGCTCCGGCTGCCCGCGCCATCATTACAATTTTGCAGATAGGGATCAGGAAATCCGCGCTGACCATTCTCAAACCAGAGCCAGGCAGTGGTAAGATATGGTTTAACCCGTTCACCCTTACTGATCAACAGTTTTTCGTAGTACAGTAAACGGATAGCAGCCCACTTCGCCTTTTCGTTGCCCTTGAGCTGACCCAGCAACTGATTAGATAAAGCAAAGTCAAAATATTTATCCAGACCGTAATCTGCCAGGTTGTAACTGACATCCACTTCTCCTTCAAAGATGTATGCGGTGTCTTCGTCTGTAAGCGTGCCGGAGTAGGTGGTTGCCGGATTGGTCGGATAGGGAGTGCCCCACTGGTAAAATATCTCGTTCTGTAATTCTCCATCGATCTCCGGTAAATCTCGGATTGAGTCTGCCGCATCTCCTTCACCAAAGATGTATTCGATTACCTGATCTATAATGCTTTTTGGTTCTGCAGTAGGAGAAGGTTGCGGTGTCTGTGCAAACACAATACGAGTGCTCGCCAGCAACAGCGCAAAACAGGCAATAAGTACGAGTATCCCTTTTTTCATAAATTATTGAATCGTTATTTCAAGCTGTGAGATCTGTTCATCGGTCAGCTGTAATTGTTTAAGCCAGGTATTCAGATCAGTTCTCACCTGCTCGGTGCTCGCAGCTTTTGGTGTGACATCGAAGACAAAGCGGGTGGTTGCACCTTCTATCATACGGCTTCGGATACGAAATGTCTCTCCTTCGTAGGGGACATTATTGGAAAGATAGACATCCGGACGGTTTTCACGGAAATAAGCGGCTTCTTCTTCGAAAAAGGTATCGGGACGGGTATCCGGATAGTAGGCAATAGGTGGTCCTTCGGTGGTAAATGAGCCGGTATAAAACACGCCCACGGTGCTATCCTCCAGAGTATACGAATACACGGTACTTTCTTTGAGTGGAGTAATAAAGGTTACAATTATCGTGTTGTTATTGACTACATATCCGAAATCTATCTCGGGAGCAATATAGACTTGTAATGAAGCCTGATCTACCGGTTCTGATAACTGAATACGCAGCGAAGTGGTATCTGTAGAGACATTTTCCGCCAGATCCCGAGGAGTAGATGACTGTACTACAGGAGCACCTGGAACGACCAGTGTACTGGATCGGGTTGCGGAAAGACTGATATCTGTTCGTGGCGCATTGGTGGGAATAACCCCGTTCGGGAGAGTGGGCGCAACAGTGGTGGGACTGAGAGAAGCTGAGCCCGGTGTTAACCGGTCATTAATGACCATGGTCAGAATAAAGACGACCAAGACTAATACCAGCAGTGAAAAACCCAGAATCAGAATAATTCTTTTTTTATTCATATTAGTTTTTTTGAATCAGACACCACTTAGGGGCAAACCCGCCGGAGGTTGGTCTGTTTTTAATTGCGGCTACACCTTTGTAATCGGTGTTTCCTTCCCAGGTATGTAACATGTCTTTTGCCGAAGAAGAAAACACCCCACTCGCGATATGTTGATCGTTAGTTGCTCCGGGGGTTCCCCAGATGATAATCAGATGGTCGTTGGTATCAGCTACCTGCTGGCATGTCTGGCAGGATCCCTGTTTGCTAGAATAGGCGTTACTGATGGTATCCCAATATGAACAGCTGGAGATAGGATAGGCATTAAAGCGTGCTGTTATGCCACCGCGGGGGGCAGTAATCAGATTGGTTGGCCACATATGCCCGAGGAACGGATTGCTGCCTTCCGGAATATCCCCGTTAATTGCCGCCCAGAGGGATTGAGTCATGCCGAAACATTGGAGATAAGTATAGTTTCTTGCGTTATTTTGAGCGGTAGTTCGAGCGTTCGGAGTAAACGATGTCGCATTGAGACAGGATTGATTATATGCGGTCACCCGGCCTGCAACCCCATCAGCATTACACACGGATCGAATATCATTGATTACCCGTTCCGAATATTCAGCTGCATTTGCCAGATTTGCTTTTGGTACCGGGGCTGGATTGCCGCTGCCGCTGCCCGAACCTGAGCCGTTTCCACTCGATCCACCACTGCTTCCACCGCTGCTGGAACCACCTCCACTAAACGCGCCATAAAACGCGTTTAATAAGTTGCTTAACATACTTCGTGCTGCAGGTTCCTGGGTTGAAGGATCAACGCCGGCACTCCCGCTCGCACTTGCAGAACCTGAGGCGTTTGGATCGGGGGTACTTCGCTCTAATGTTACTTCTACCCGTTTTCCTTGTGCGGCGTCGCACTCAAAGTCCCAACCAACCATCTCTACTTTTTTAATACTGGAAGAGATATTGGTATTCGGAAAAACGCAGTTGAATGTAGCTGTGTTTCCACTCCAGCCGCCAAAAAACTGATCTGAGGGACAAAAATCAAGGGGATACCCGCCATCAAAGCTGACGCCACAGCCGATACTTCGGTCACCTGCAGAACCCGGTGCTACATTTACCTGACATTTATAGGGCTGACCGGAGCGAATGGTTGATGTATCTACCGTAACACTTTCAATTTGAGCGCATCCAGACTGTGCAGATACCGAAGCTGGAGAAAGAACGATAATGCTGAAAACCGGTAGTAGTATATATAAAAGGTAATGCATGAGTGCGTCTAATATTTCTTCATTGACAAACTATTTTTTTTTCATCATAATGAAAAAATGGCAGGCTTTTTTGATTTTATAAAGAAAACCCCTTCGGATGCAAGCGATACTGGTTCGGCTGCTCAAACACCTCAGCCTGTCCAGGTTTCTTCGCAACAGCAGGTCGTTCAACAACCAACCAGTTACAACGGCATTGGCACCCCTCCGGGTGGTCAGTCTTATAACGGAATTGGTACTCCTCCTGCCGCGCCAGTCTTTATAGAACAGGTCCCGCCTCAGGTCTCTGCTCCTGCCACACAGGCCCCACAAGCAACACCAGCCCCACAAGCACCTGCATCACCCCCGGTCGATGCTGCTCAAACCGCCACGACTCCAGCTGCTGATGCTGTTGCCCCGACACCCGTCGATGCTCCTCCTGCCGCGTCTCCACCCGCTGATGAACAAAAACCAGCTGCTCCCGATACATCAAAAGAAGCTGACGCCAAAACTGAGACGTCATCTGAATCAAAAGAAGGGGAAACAAAAGATGCTGCCACCGCAGATGGTAAACCCCCAGAAAGCGAAGCCAAGACAGAAGAACAGAAGACAGAAGAGCAGAAAACAGAAGAAGCAAAAACTGACGAAGCCAAAGCAGATGACTCAGCTACCGGAAAGCGTATGGATATGGATGTCATGACGCATCTGACGCAGCGCTCAAACCGTGTCTTTTTGTCTGCCAATAATAAAGCAAAAGAAATGAAGACCACGGAGATTGATACCGAACACCTGTTGCATGGATTACTGGCTGATCCCGAGATCTACAAACTGCTCACCAGTATGAAGATCCAGCCGCAAATTATCGAGCAGGAACTGGAGAAGGTTTATAAGAAGCCGGCTGCCGATGCTGCTGCCCCAACCGCCGGAGAAGCTGCTGCTGCTAATGCCGCACCATCGACTCCTCAAGTCTCGCCACGGGTTAAGCGCATTCTCGACAACTCGCTGGTAATTGCCCGCAAGCTCGGATATGAATTTATTTCCCCCGAGCACCTCTTACTGGCAACTTACGAAGAAGGTGAAGGAGTGGGAGCCCGCGTACTGGAGAAACTCGGTCTTGATAAAGGTGAATTGAGTAAAAAGATTCTGGGCAAGAAAGCCGAAGAAGGAGCCGATGATAAAAAACAGGCACAGAAAAGTGCGCTGGAACAGTTTACGGTCGATCTGACCGCAAAGGCTGCCGAGGGTAAACTCGATCCTGTTGTTGGCCGTTCACAGGAAATTGAACGGGTAGTTCATATCATGTCCCGACGTCTTAAGAATAATCCGGTGCTGATCGGAGAACCGGGTGTCGGTAAGACCGCTATCGTCGAGGGCCTGGCTCAAAAGATCGTTGCCAAACAAGTACCGGAAACACTGCTGGATAAGCGCATTCTGCAACTTGATCTGATGGCAATTATTGCCGGAGCTTCTCACCGGGGTGAATTTGAACAGCGCATGAAGAACATGGTCGAAGAGGTCGAAAACGGCAAAGGTTCAATTATTCTCTTTATCGACGAAATTCATAATATTATGGGTGCCGGAGGTGGAGGTGAAGGAGCTTCTGACGCTTCCAACTTCCTTAAGCCAGCCTTATCACGCGGACAGATTCAACTGATTGGTGCCACCACTATCACCGAATATAAGATTATTGAAAAAGATGCCGCTCTTGAGCGTCGTTTCCAGTCTGTACTGGTTCCTGAACCAACAGAAGAAAACGCCATCAAGATGTTAAAGGCACTCCGCAATAAGTTTGAAAGTTTCCATCGGGTCAAGATTGGAGACGAAGCCCTCGAAGCTGCCGTTAAGCTCTCCAAGCGGTACATGGGAGACCGGTTCCTGCCTGACAAGGCAGTCGACTTGATCGACGAAGCCGCATCAGCGGTCCGTCTGCCACTCATCTCACTACCGGAAGAGATCAAGAACATCGAAGAGCGCATTGCACAGTTATCTCAGGAAAAAGATGAGGCAGATAAGAAGGGTGATAAAGTACGTGCCCGCATCATCAACTCCAAGCTGGATGATATTAATGCATCTCTCAACGAAAAGAAAGATGAGTATAACATGAAGAAAGGGCAGACTACCACATCGGTTACCCTCGATATCATTAAGGATGTTATCGCCAAGCGCACCGGTATTCCTGTTTCCAAAATCAGTTCAACCGAAAAAGATAAACTCGCCAAGCTGGAAGATATTATGCACGAACGTCTGATTGGTCAGGAACGGGCAGTAGAATCTGTGTCGCAGGCAGTTCGCCGTGGCCGTGCCGGTCTGAAAGCCAACAACCGGCCAATTGGAAGCTTTGTCTTCCTGGGGCCATCAGGTGTCGGTAAAACCGAACTTGCCAAGACGCTGGCAGATATTCTGTTCGGTCAGGAAGAAGCAATGATCCGTTTCGACATGACAGAATACATGGAAAAGCACGAAGTTGCCAAGCTGCTGGGACCTCCTCCCGGATATGTCGGTTATGAAGAGGGTGGTAAACTGACCGAAGCAGTCCGCCGACGCCAGTATGCCGTGGTGCTGTTTGACGAAGTCGAAAAAGCACATCCGGATATCTTTAATATCCTGCTGCAGATTCTGGATGACGGACGTCTGACCGATAACAAAGGTCGTGTCATCTCGTTTAAGAATACCGTTGTTATCTGTACGTCAAATATTGGTACCAAGCTGATTCAGGAAGAGCTGATGAAGGGCGGCAAGGGAGAAGCCGAAGAACCACCGGCACTCTCAACCTATACCTTCTCACCACGTGGACGCGAGATCATGACTATCGGCACCAAGTATTTCGAGCGTGATGCCACGGGCGCCAGTAAGCCGACAGAAGAGCAAAAACCAAAAGACGCCAAAAAAGAAGACAAGAAAGATGCAAAAACCGACGACAAAAATGCCAAGCCGGAGCAGAAAGAAGAACAGAAGACCGGAAACGGCTGGTCACAGAACATGCTCTTCGATTACTTTGCCGGACAGAAGATCGAGAATCCAAAACCGGAAGATCCCAATGCTGCCCCTGCAGAAGTACAGGAAGCAGCCGATTTCCCGACGATTGGATACGATACGCATGCAATCTCACCAACCGGAGTGGAGATGATTACTCGCGACAGCCTGCTGTATGTGCGTAACTCAACCACCTCGAAGGTATGGCAGACACAGACACTGATCGATTACTTTGATGAAGGAATCGTGATTAACGCGCTGCCGGATGCTCCGGACGAACAGCTACCAACAGCCAAGCTCAAGACACATGCCTTCTCTCCCAACGAGATGGAGATTGTGACCTATCGGGATCGTTTCTGGAGAAGAAAAGTAGGTACCAACGACTGGGAAACCGGATTACTCAAAGACTATTTCCTGGAACAGGATGTCAAGGATGGTTCATTCCCTGGTTCACACTGGGATATCCATGCCTTCTCACCAACCGGTCGCGAAGTGATTATCACCGGCGAAACTATCTGGTTCCGTGAAGGCACCGCCAAGACCTGGACGCAGCAGTCTTTGCATGATTACTTCGGCACAGACTTCCCGCTGGAGGCAGAACTGGATGAAAAGGAGAAGATTGAGAACGAGTCAGACTCAAAAAAGTACGGCGTGATCAAGGATAAGGTAATGGCAGAACTCTTAAAGTTCTTCCGTCCCGAACTGGTCAATCGTTTCGACGAAGTCATCGTCTTCGAACCGCTCAAGTTTATCCATATGATCTCGATCGTTAAGCTGCAGCTTAAGGCGCTTACCAAGTTGCTGGAAGAACAGGAACTGGGCATGCTGGTAACCGATGCTGCAACCAAGGAGATTGTCCGCTCAGGCTTTGATCCGGTGTTTGGAGCACGTCCGCTGCGCCGCGCCATTCAGCGTCTGGTCGAGAACCCGATCTCAGAGTTGATCATCGAACAGAAGGTTAAGGCAGGCGATATGATCTATATCGACTTCGATGGAGATAAGTTTGTCTTTGATGTTGAGCGAACCGAGATTATCGAACAGAAGGGTGAAGCCAAGAACTTTACCCCGGTTAATATCCCGGCATTCCTTGATATGTTCTATGCCAAGGATAAAGCAGAGATCTTAAAAGCACTGGCTGAGAAATGGCCGGAATACGCTGAACAGCCAAAAGAGGATACTGCAAAAGCAGAACCGACTCCGGAAGCAGATACCGCTCAGGCAACTGGATCAGAAGAAAAAAAGCCCGAAACACAGACGAATGGAAAAGCGAATGGTGTCCAGACAAATGGCGCCCCACAGACTAATGGAGCCGCTCCACAAAATGGAGTAGTGCCACCAGCCAAGAGCCCGGATGCTCAACAGCCGGCACAAAATCAGCAGATGCCAGTAGCCAGCGCGTGATACAATTAGTGTAATATGGCCAAGAACTATACCCCGTTACACACACCGCTGCATCTGGACATACTGAAAAAACACCTTGCGGAGCACGAAAAGAACGCAAAGAAGGCATCGCAGCCAAAAGGAAAGACGGGGTTAACGGGAATGGATATGGTACTGATCATTATCGGTATCATTACTACCGTTGTCCTTGGTGTATTACTTTACATGTTGTATCTGAAGGATTCAGGAATGTAACCAAATATGACGAGAACACTTGCACAGCTTGAAATTAACGGAACATCTATTGATAGTCCGTTAGATAGTAATATCACTACATTAGCTGATGTAATCAATCTGGCAATCTCATTCCTGTTTCCACTTGCCGGAGTAATTCTGTTGTTTATTCTGATCTGGGGCGGGTATGACTTTCTGCTCTCTCAAGGTGACTCCGATAAAATAAGCAGTGCCCGTGCCAAAATTACGGCAGGCATTGTTGGCTTTGTTCTTCTGGTAATTTCCTATCTGCTTGTCCGAATCCTGACATTCATATTTGGTTTGGATGATGGTATTTTGTGATGAAGATCACTTTTTTCTTGTTGCATTTCTGTAGTAGTTGATTTATACTACACCTATAGTATGTATAGTCAGTGCGTCCATTGTGCGGCTAAAATTATTAAACTCGCGTTTCAGAACGCAAGTATTACTATCTAATTCCCGTCATCGGGAATTTTTTTTTGCAAAAAAATGTTTTCAGTCCAGGAACCACCAATAATTCTCTCAATCGGCGGCAGTCTCATCGTACCAAATGGTGATATTGACCATGATTTTCTCAAGAAACTGAATACCTTTGTACGTGAGCACGTAAAAAAGGGGCGCAGGTTCTTTCTCGTAGCAGGGGGAGGCAAAACGGCCCGTCACTATCGTGATGCCGGAAAAGCGGTCATCGGCGATGTCACCGAAGAAGATCTTGACTGGCTGGGCATTCATGCAACTCACTTAAACGGACATCTCCTGCGCACCATCTTCAAAGATATCGCTCACCCCCGCATTATTCAGAACTACGACCGCAAGCTTGACGGCTGGAAAGAAGCTGTTGCCATTGGCGCTGGCTGGAAACCCGGATGGTCTACTGACTATTGCGCAGTGATGCTTGCCAAAGACTATAAATCAAACCTGATCATCAATCTGTCTAACATCGACTGGGTCTACGATAAAGACCCCGGTAAATTTCCTGATGCGAAACTGATCGAAAAAATGACCTGGGAAGAGATGGAAAAACTGGTTGGTACCGAGTGGAGTCCGGGAATTAATGCCCCGTTTGATCCAGTGGCATCGCAGCTTGCCAAACGCCTGAACCTGACTGTTATTGTCTGCAATGGAAAAAACTTTAAGAATACCGGAAATATCCTGGATGGAGAGTCCTTTAAAGGAACCGTTATCATGCCATTCCGGATTGACGCCAGCTTTTACAACCGCGAATACTACAAAGGAAAAAAAGGTGGTTTCCGCTTTGGAAAGCGGCTGTCTGCTATCCGCATGATCGCGGGAGGACTGGTTCACTGGTATCGGGCATTGGCCATTAAATTTTTCCTGAATCCCAAAAACTGTCTGGATGTCGGCTGCGGAACCGGAGAACTCATTCGCAATCTGAGAAAACTGGGAGTCGATGCCTATGGGGTTGAGATCTCCAAAGACGCCATTGAGATGGTCGATCCCTCTGTCAGACAGTATGTCAAAGAAGGGGATATCCTCAATCTGCCCTACAAGAAAGAGGAGTTTGACCTGGTCTACACCTTCGATGTCCTCCAGCATATCGAACAAAGTAACCTTCGGAAAGCGATAAAAGAACTCGTCAAAGTCTCCCGTAAACTGGTCCTCAACAAAATCTACACCAAAGAAAACATCTACCTGCGCTTATTCCACTACCGCGATTTTTCACGCATCTCGATCTTTTCCCGGAAATACTGGCAGAAACTCTTTAACGATAACGATGATGTGATCGTAATGCGGGGAGGATTTTTTAGACTGCCTTCCTTCTTTGAGACGATCTTTATTCTGAAAAAGAAATAACCTGCCTGTTGCTGCCCCATTTTATTTACTGATTGCTAGAATAGGGAATGATATTACAGACACTGATGGTGCAGAACTTCCGGAACTTCGAACAGTCTGTGTATGAATTTAATCCCAGTCTGACCATTATTATTGGAGAAAATACCCGTGGTAAAACCAGTCTGCTGGAGTCAGTTTACACGCTGCTGCACGGGGAAGGGTTCCGGGAATCACGCGAAGAAGAGTTAATCCGGTGGGAGCAGCCTATGGCGAATGTCGCCGGAAAATTCAGCACTGCACATGACGAGCTGCAGTTTCAGGTGATGTTCAGGGAGATGGGAGAACGGGTAGAAAAAACTTACTTTCTCAATAAAACAAAACGGACGTTGTTTCAGTATCTGACAGACCAGACCCGTGCTGTTCTGTTTACCCCCGATAATATCGAGATTATTACCGGTGCACCATCGTTGCGCCGCACTTATCTCAACAAGATTTTATCTGCAGCCGATATTACCTACAAAAAAAAGCTGACCAACTACGAAAACGCGATTCGTCGTCGTAACAAACTACTGGAACAGCATCGCTCGGTAGCAGAGCTACAGGACGAACTGACCTTCTGGGATCAGTATCTGGAAGAAAACGGCAGCTATATTACAGCCAGACGGGAAGACTACATTAACCGGCTGAATGCGAATAATACACTTGATACCCGCTCGTTTGAAGTCCGGTACCAGAAAAATGAGATCTCTGTAGCCCGTCTTCAGGAGACATTTGATCTGGAGCGAAAGATGCGGAAAACCAGTATTGGTCCACAGAAGGATGACATCGAGATCTATCTGAAATCGGAGGAAACTACCAAAAATGTGGCGCTGTACGGTTCCCGCAGTGAACAGCGCCTGGCCATGTTCTGGATGAAGCTCAACGAAATCCGGTACATCGAAGCTGAAATCGGCAAGCGGCCACTACTGCTGCTGGACGATGTTTTTTCTGAGCTGGATATGAGTAATAAGGCAATTGTGATGAATCTGATCTCCGAGTACCAGACCGTACTCACCACCACAGAAGAAGAGCTACTCGATCTGACTCATATAGATCGAACCGTCATCAACCTGTAAGAGGTTATCTGCGACGACGGACCGGTGTTCTGCCACCACTCATGCCCGGGCGGGAGGTGCCGGATTTATTTTTGTAGAAACGAGTGTAGAGGATATATCCGCTACAGAGCAAAATCAGTGGTCCCGCAAACATCAGCGCGGAGCTCTTGGCAATAAAGCCGTGAATTGACCACATAAACGCTGCAACCGCGATCGTAATCACATTTTTATTGGATAGCGCAAATGAATCCTCTCCCTGGTACGCAGCAACCGCATGGGGAAGCAGCAACAAAGAGGTTAACAGCGCAGCCAGCCAGGCAACAAAATCAGAAAACATAACCTTTATAGTACAGCATTCCAAAAGGCAGAACAAGTACCGAATCGGTAATAAATCTGTTACAATGTGGGATTCGTTTGGAGAGGTGCTGGAGTGGTTGAACAGGCTAGTCTCGAAAACTAGTATGGCGGCAACGTCATCGGGGGTTCGAATCCCCCCCTCTCCGCATAAAAAAAGTCCACCACATGGTGGACTTTTTTTTATGAGGAAAGCGGATAGGGATTGGGACCAATGGTTCGCTGGAGGCACTCGGAGCAAAGCGACGAGTAGCCGACGTCCTCGAGCGTTGCTCGGGGAAATCCCCCCCTCTTCTCTCCCATCCCAACCGCCGCGTGTGCGGGCCGAAGGGTTGATTTAAAACTGCAATGAACCTGGTCCAAAATACCGGCTCGAACGGTATGTTGGCCAAAAGGAACCGGTTGAATTGATTCTTACAAACAAAAGTATTACAATTAAGTCATTACCATACTAGTATTTCATGGAAGAAAAAACAATAGGTCAAAAGATAAAACATTGGAGAAGAATAAAAGCCTTAACTCAGGATGCATTGGCTAAAAAAGCAGATGTACCATACACAACTTTGGCGAAAATTGAATCGAATGCAATTTTAAATCCATCTATAACGACGATAATAAAAATTTCTAGTGGATTGGGAATTAGTTTAGATGAACTTATTATGAATAAATTTAATAAAAAGTCAATTTAATATACTATAGTGAATGTAGCAAATAATCTTCACAATCTAATCAGATACTGCACAGATTACATTAATCTGACAAACCCTTCATTAAGTAGACGAAGAGAATTTACAAATTTTCTAGATAAATACGTTGATTTAAGTAAAATTTACGAAGAAGGGCAAGAACTCATACCGATATCTCTTGACACTTTTTATAATTATTCTCCTAAAGATTTACCTACTGAGCTAGAAGAACAATATTTTAAAGAAAAAAATGACCTAGAGCAAATTCAAAAATTTTGGTCAAAATTTCGAGTGAGTCCATATACCAAAGATCTCCGTTTACAATTTGGATTTTATGATATTGAATACCCTAAATCTATTTTAGTAGAGGATAAAAAAGATGTAGAAAAAAAGGAGGATACTCAGCTACAAATGGATATTGGTGAAGAAATAGTTAAAACTGAAGAGCCATTATTTTCTATTCCGGTAAATATTGAAGAGAGAAACAATAAGTATTATCTGAAATTAGCTGATACTTATTTAACGCCTCAGCTAGGAATAATAGCCAAATTACTAGAAAATCAACAAAATTTATACTTTGACTTAATTAGAAAAGTAAATGATATGGAAAATGAAGGGTTATTTGAAAGTCCCTTCAACAATATTGTCGTAACAATGTTATGGAATGAACTTAAAGCAAAACTGAAACATACAAACATTGTCTTTGGCGAAAATTCTTTCAAGTCTACAAAATTAAGGCTTACAATCCAGTCTAAAGCAAATTACTTTTTGTCGGAGGATCTTCAAAAATTACAAGAGTTAGTTAAAGATAACAATGAAGATATTGAATCGACAGCACTGGGTAGTTGGTTTATTAACGAAGGTTTAGATATTGAAAATACCTCTGCAAATGATGACTTTAATGAAATTTATTTTCCTTTTCCTACAAACGATAGCCAAAAAGAAGTCTTAAGGAATATAGATAATAAAGCATTCATTGTGCAAGGACCTCCAGGAACAGGAAAATCAACTACTATAGCTAACCTAGCTACTCATCTTGCTGCAAAAAATAAGACAGTACTGTTTGTCAGTCAGAAACCACAAGCTATAAAGGTGGTAAAAGATTCGTTAAAGCAATTAGATAATGATTTATTATTTGGATATATCCCAGATGCTAATAGCTACATTTGTACCGAAGAAGATATTAATGATGGTATTGCAAATAAAATACGTGGGATTGAACAAATAATTGATACTTACCACTATGAGTTTCTAAAAAAAAAGAATTCTCAAATTATAAATGCTAATTTAGCTAGCATCAAACAACAAATAAATGACTCTTTTAATGATCATAAAAAATATTTTACGCTTTCGGAAAAGCTGAAAAGACTTAAGGAATTTAACATCGAGGAATTGAGTAAAGGGAATTTTTTAAAGGAAGAGAGTTATAACCAGTGGGAAGAATTAATTAAATTGACGCAAGAGCTTAATCAGTCCAAAGCAAAATACCAGAGCATTGGGTCAAATAATGATATTCCTAAAGATTTGTTTAATTCAAAGTTCCAAGGTATTGAATTTAAGGAAGATATTTATGTTGCACTAGCAAATACTCATACTGTAATCAAGGAAAAACTTGTAGATCGCTCTGGTTTAATAGCTTCAGTACGAAACTGGTTAGTCAAAATACTTAATCTGGAAAAGATGCTAAAACCAGTTCCTAAAGAGATTTATGAGGAAGTAATCTTAATCATTACTAGCAGTGACTCTAACAGACTTAAGATAACTAAAATCAGTTATATTACAGATTTTTCTTTACACAAGTATTTAGAGTCTTATATACCAGTACTCGAACAAAGAAAGAGTAACTTATTAAAGATATTTAATTTAGATGAAGATTCTTTTGAATACCTTCATAGTTTAGTTTCAAAGCACGGATTTAACATCGTAAAGCAAAAAGTAAAGGAAATAGAAACTATAGAAAAAGAAATTTTATCTTTGGATCTTAAAAACTTAAATGTTGAAAAAAATAGAATAGAAATAGCTCAAGCGAAACGTATAGATAATATTAAGTACTATTTAAAAAATATTCTACTTGAAAAAGCCCAAATATCGCTAAATACTATTGATAATCGAGGTCTCCTTAAACAAATTGCACGCGCATATAAAAAATCGAGTAAGGCATATAAAACATTCGATAAATTAAAGCAGAACCCCGGAGTATTCCCTTTACTAAAAAGCATTATACCAATATGGATGATGAGCCTTGAAGATGCGAGTCGTCTACTTCCTTTGCAAAAAGGTCTTTTTGATTATGTCATTATAGATGAGGCATCTCAATGTAATATTGCATATACACTGCCGGTAATGTTTAGAACGAATAGAGTAATCTTTTTTGGTGATAGCTACCAAATGCGAGATACGTCAATTGGGTTCAAAACAAATAGATCTTTAGAAGAAATAGCAAGGAAGTACAAAATTCCACAACATTTTCAAATAAAGACAGAGGAAGAAAGTGTCAAATCAGTTTTAGATATTGGAGAGTTGCGAGGATTTAAACAAGCCTATTTAAGATTCCATTATAGATCACCAAAAGAGATTATTGGTTTTTCAAACGAATATTTTTACACACCAAACAAAAAACCTCTGTATGTTTTAAATTCTAATTACCTTCCATACAAAAATACAGGATGCGTTTTAAAAAATCATTTTATTATTGCCGATAAAACACTTGATACCTCAGATAAATCAAATATGTCAGAGGTCATTAAAATAAAAGAGCTAATTAAGGAGCTTCGATCTGATCTTAACACTGCAAACAAATCAATTGGTGTTTTGACATTCTTTAATGAGCAAGCAGAGTTATTAAGAAAAGAAATCGATGACGATTTAATTAAAGTCGCAACTGTTGAAGGGATACAAGGGGATGAAAAAGACATTATTATTTATTCTTTTGTAATCACTGAAACGAGTCAAAAAAGTAAATACCAGCCTCTCACAGGTGAGGGAGGTGAAATTAGAAAAGATATTGCTGAAGGTAGGGTAAATGTTGCTTTTTCAAGAGCACGTTTACAGGTTCACTGTGTTTCATCACTACCTCTTGCTGATTGGCCTGATGGTATCTGGATAAAAAAGTATTTAGAATATGTTGAGAAGAATGGTGAAGTAAAGTATATACAAGAAAATTTGGTACCATTTGATTCAAAATTTGAGGAAAATTTTTATCAGTATCTTCGAGGTTATTTCGACTCAAAAGAATATGTGATTTTTAATCAATTTCCGAGTTGTGGTTTCAAAATTGATTTTGTACTACAACACAGACAAACCGGGAAAAAAATAGCTATTGAATGCGATGGACCTACTCATTTTGAGGACAAAGAATCTGAGGATAGTGATTATACGGAGAGTGACATTGATAGACAGCTCATTCTTGAAAGTGCTGGATGGCAATTTTATAGACTTCCTTATTATTTCTGGGAAAGAAACAAAGAACTGGTGCTAAAGGAAATTGAATCAAAGTTTATTGGAGATCCAATCGTGTATGAAAATACTATTTCTGATGAAAAAGCAGTTAAACATACACAAGAAATAGATGAAGAAAAAAAAGTAGATGTAAAGGAGATAAAGATTCTTCATAAAAGTGAAAAAGAAACTAAAAGAATAACGCAGACTGCTAATATACAAGCTACAGATACTGCACCCGTATTTGAATTACAAATAAATCAAGAAGAAAAATTGGTATGTACTGCAAAAATAACCGACAGGATATACTTATTCTATATTTATGTAAACAGTACTGATTACACTGGCTTCACTAAAAAAGGTTTTATTATTCATGAAGACCAAAAAAATGAATTTATAAAATCATTGAGGAATTTCCAAAAGAATAAAAAGCAAACTTTTTTTGAATTAAATACATCAGGGACCCTACAACTCTGTATTCAGAAAGTATCGCATCAAATAGATCTGCGAGTTTACATTAACTCTTCAAAATATAAAGGATTCACAAAAAAAGGATTTCATCTTAATGAAGATACCTTTGATAAGTTTGTAAGTATTTTACTGTCAAAATTGCTTTGATCGAAAATAGATAATGCCAACCTCACAAATAACTGCATCAGAAAAGATTGTCCTAACAAATTTAAACAAAACTCTACATTTTGGTTTTACAGTGATGCAAAGAGTAAATATTCAGTTGAATAAGGTGCGTTTTAAAAAACAACTCCTTTTTTTAGTTATGGGTGCTGTACAAAGTTATTCCGAAAGTATATATAGATTAATAGAAAAACAACCATATTTTTGTAAAGCAAGTGAAGTCATACTCAGGTCAATTATGGAGTCATTAATAAATTTAAACTATGTCTATTCAGACCGAAGTCAAAAAAATGGATTTATTTTTATTATAGACTCTGAGAATGACAAAATAGATTTTGCTAAAAAACATAAATCATTCTGGAGCCGTTATCCCCAATGGGATATGATATTTGGGGACATAAGAGAACCAGAAGATTGGGATGCATTTATTGAGAAGACACAAAAAGAACTTCAGAGGATAAAAAGAAAGTACAGGAGATATAACATTCCTGCACAACTCCCAGATTTGAGATCGCGTGCAACTATTGCTGACAATTATCTTAAGGGTAAAAATAAACTTAATGAAAACAATAGTATGGAGAAGTATTATGTAATTTACTATAAATTTTTTTCAAATATAGCACATCTTACTATCTCTGGATTAGATAGATTTTTTGATAAAAACAATCCTAGAGAAATCATATTAAAAGTTGATGACTCTCCAAGTGATGCTGTAGATATCGCAACTATAACATTCCAAGCTTATTTCTCATTACTAAAATTTTACGCAAAAGAGTTCTCTGTATATGATTCAACAAGTTTTAATAGATATAATAAAGCTTCTAAAAATTTAGATGCATTTGAAATTTAAGAAAAACTTTCGATCACTAATTATCATGTAGGTTCATGTACTAGAGTTATTTGGATTGAGTAAAATTTAACAATTATAAATACTTATGAATATTGAGAGTCCTGAAGAAAGTTTATATAAAAGTATTGAAACTTCAAATCTTGCAGATTGTACTAAAGAACTTCTTGAGCTTGGTATTGATGAAGTTTCAAATAGTGAACTAATTAAAAAGTTACCTATAGTAGGAATTGTCCTTGCAGGCTACAATACTTATACTTCAATAAGAGATTTTCAGTTTCTAAAAAAAATTGGAATTTTTCTTTTCGAATTATCAAAAGTTACTCAGGTAGAGCGCACTAAATGGCTTAGTAAACTAGAGGACCCTATAGAAAGAAAACACGCAGGTGAGGTTATAATAGAACTATTGGATAAGGTTATTTCTGGGAAAAAAGCTGAAATTTTAGGTATCTTTTTCAGACAACACATACAGGGAAAAATCTCAATCCAGCAGTATATAACAATTGGGGAAATGACTGCTGCTGTTTATCTTGATAATCTTCGTTACTTTCTGAAAACTGATGAAAAATCATTAGATGAAATAGGTGGCAATGTTGAAATACTTCTCAGTACAGGATTTTTATTTAGAGGAGGTTCGGGTTTTGGTGGAAATTACTTTCCAAACAAACAACCTAACCATTCAGAAATTGGAAAACTAATATACAAAGTTTTAGAAGGAGAAAATTTCAGATTATAATTCCTCAATCGCAAATCAACCGTTCGGCCCGCACACGCGGCGGTTAGGTTGGGGGCAACCGCCGCTGAAAAAGGTTCGGATTTTTTCGTAAACACACCGCCAAATATAGTAAATCATTCTTGCACTTCTTACGTTTCTTCCTGTACTATAGAAGAATGTCCTTATTCAGAAAGGCTATATACGCTATATCTCAGTTCACTTTATTCTTAGGTCTTCTTTGTATAATTTTTATCCGTCCGCCCTCTGTAACAGCAGCCTCCGAGACAACATCTGTTCTACCCTCTTCGTACCGGAATCTGGGTACTCCCAGCGAAATGTTACTGCTCGATAACGGTGATATGTGGTATGTCGATTCACGAAATTATCGTCTGGTCCGGGTAGCTCCCGATGGGACGATTATCCGGACTATTGGCCGTGAGGGTACAGGAGACGGAGAGTTTGAAAACCAGCCGCATTCCATTACCCAGGACGAAGACGGGAATCTATATGTCTCAGCCACGTGTCGTGTCTATGTGTTTGAACCGTCCGGTGCTTTCCGGTATCGATTTGGTGAATGTAACGGTGATCCGGATCAGATTGGGGATACGCGGGGTATTCATTATTCCCCGGTCACTGATAGGCTTTATATCTCGGATCTGTTTTCTGATATCGTCCGTATCTACACAAAGGCCGGTACCTTTGAGTCATCATTTGGCAGTGCCGGTACTGGAAACGGCCAGTTTGATGATCCATTTGGCATAACTACCGATGCAGAAGGCAACATCTATGTAATGGATACCAATAATCATCGTGCGCAGAAGTTTACCTCCAGCGGTACGTTTATCACGAGTTACGGTTCAAGTTCAGGACCGGAAGAACTGGTTTACCCCAAGGATATGATTATTCTGAGTAACGGAGATGTGTTAATTGCCTCGCAGAATGGCCAGCGGGTAAAACGGTTCGCGAACGATGGAACGTACCTGTCTGAGTGGGGACAGAATGGTTCCGAAGACGATCAGTTTGTCTGTCCGCAGTATATGGAACAGGGACCGGGGACCGGGGACCGGGGAACACATTCTGGATGAATGATTGTGCATTATTCCGGCTTCAGCAATTTACCTACGATGGAACGCTACAGGACATCATACAGAACAGCGGGACTACTAATGGTACCTTTACTCAACCAATCGATCTTGATTTTGATTCAGCTGGTAACCTCTATGTGCTCGATGGAGTAGTCGGTAATAACCGGGTTCAGCGTTTTGATATAAACGGTAACTATGTTTCCACGCCAATTGCAGTAGGACAAACAGGATGGGCAAGCTTTCATATTCATGTAGATGAAAATGACAATATCTATGTTTCAAACGAAGGTGGTGTTGTGGTCTATACCACGGACGGGACGTATGTCCGGACAATTGGTACGGGTGGTAGCGGAGATGGCCAGTTCAATCAGGCAAGAGGAGTTGCAACAGCCAGTAATGGTAACATCTATGTCGCGGACATGGCGAACAGTCGTGTCCAGGTCTTTGACCCAAGTGGAACCTATTTATTCCAGTTTGGTACGTTAGGCACCGCAGACGGAGAGTTTGATTCTCCGACAGATATCTATATTACAAATACTGATGAGGTATACGTAGGTTCTAACTTCGATGATTATCGAGGTGGCGGTGCCCCACGGGTGGTACGCGTCCAGGTCTTTGACCTGGATGGTAATTTTATCCGGGCACTTGACGCAACCAACCAGCAGTTTGCGGGAGATCCAAATATTCATCAGTACCAGATTAACGGTCTGGAAGTGGATAGTAGTGGAAACGTGTTTATTACGGACGGCTACCTTGACCGTATTATTCAATATGACAGTAACGGGGCATTTGTAGAGAGAATCGGTCAACGGGGCGGAGAATACAGTGAGTTTTTCGGGGCACACCACGCGCGGTTTCATCCCATTTCCGGTGCGCTGTATGTAGCAGACAGAGATAATCACCGTATTCATATTATGGAAGAAGGAAACCGAATTTACTCGCTTATCTCCAGTGCAGATGTAGTCAAAACAGACGATAACGAGAGCATTGCGCGCCGGTCTCTTCCTCCTGGAACATCGGGTATAAACAATCTGGAGTCATATCTCACGTTTGGAGACAGGGTTGTTTCCAGCTTTTATGTTGACCTTTCCGAAGACAGAAACTGGTCTCCGGTTAACACCGTATTCTCAGAACAGGAGTCAAAGTCTCTCGTTGTTAACCTGAATCCGGTTGATGCGCCGGGCTTCTCGGTAACTCATTCGTTGTATGTGGCACGATTTCCCGGGCAGACAGAAGTGCATGTGTGTCCCGATGCAACTCATGTGGATGAGATTACGTTAAGTTGTCCCAATGGGTATACCCTTACTCAGGGAGATCCTGACCTGGAAGAGGTAACGATTAATGGTGAAGATTACTGGAAAGTGAATAATCTAACAGGAACAGGTGCCATGAGTGAGATGCCTGGACCTTCTCCTACTCCGACTCCGACAACCGGTCCGGGAACGCCCACCCCAACTACGGCTGGCTCGCCAACAGCGGTACCAACCCAACAGGCGGGAAGATCAACCCCGGCACCAACCACCAGAGGCCCGACCCCAACGCCGGATGGCATCTGTCGAAATAGCGATCCGGGAGCACGGGTTCCTCAGTTATTTAGTGCGGTTGCTTCAAGTGATACCAGTATTACTATCTACTTTACCCCTGGTGAAACACCTGTCTCCGGTTATGAACTTGAGTATGGTAAGTCGGGTGAGGGGTTTACCCGGAATATCTCTGATCTGGGACTTAATTCACGGGAGGTCATGATGTATACCGTTAAAGACCTGAGTTCGAGCACAGAGTACTCGTTTAGAGTTCGATCACGAAACGGATGTAAATACGGATCCTGGTCAAATCAGATTTCTGCAGGAACCATCGGCTATGTTCAGACAAACCGTCTCTCGATTGAGAATGTAACGTATTCATCATCAGACAATGACACTACTACCCGCGTACCTCAGCAGGCGCTGAGCGAAGAAAAAACCGCAGAGGAAACCCGGAAAGATGAAACCAGTCCGACCATACTGGAAGAGAGTTCCGAAGTGATCATTGTGGTAAAAGGAACAGACGGGAAACCACTTGCGGGTGCAACAGTCCGGGTGAAAGGCAAAAAGATTGAGGCAGTGAGTGATAAAACAGGAACGGTCCGGTTAAAAGGTCTGATAAAAGGTGAAAACACTCTGGAGATCGAGCATGAAGAGTACAAAGGGGAACAATCACTCTACCTTGAAAATCCCGATCAAAAAATCGAGATTGAAGTTAAGGTAAATAAACAAAACGTATTCGTATCGCCGCAACTGATTTTTGCCGTAATTATCGGAATTATTGCGATCGGAGCGATTGCAGGATATCTTTATACACAACGAAAAAAGTAATGGTCGAAGATATGAAACAAGAGCTTGTTGTAATCTAATCTATCTCTGCTGTATTATGACTCTATAACTATGAAACGTATCTCTGAACTGTTGGCAAGTGTATGTATCGCCTTCTTTACGCTCTTAAAAAATCTTGCAGTCGATCTGTATCATGCTATCTATTTTAAAGCGCTGGAGTACGATACGGTACTTCAACAGACTAAAACACCCGGGCAGCGGGTTGCAATCTGGACAGGCATAGCGGTGGTCTCGCTGCTTGTTATCTTTCTGCTCTTAAACCTTCTCTATCAGTTTATCAGCTCCATAGACGTGATCGAAGGAGTAGAATCTCAGTTATAACAGGACTGCTGGTTTTTACTGTTCTCTTATTGATACCTTATCATACCTATACGTTTCACCTATACAGTATGGTATATGAGAAACATTAATGATATCGGTACCGAAATAACCAATGCGTTATTTAATGCCGTAAATAACATCATCTCCTTTTTGCCCAACATTGTTGCGGCACTCATTATATATTTAATCGGACTGTTTGTCGCTTCGTTGCTACGCACCGGTGTAACCCGGGCAATGGACGCAATGCGGGTTAATACTTGGCTGGAGAAAGCAGGAATTAGTCAGGAACCAACGCGGGCAATCTGGACAAAAATCTTCGGGCAGCTGGTTTTCTGGACGGTTATGGTACTGTTCCTGGTCCCGGCAGTAGAAGCGTTAGGAGTTCCTCAGATTACCCGGGTTATGAATGACCTGCTGTTGTATCTGCCAAATGTATTTGCGGCAGTTGTGATTGGCTTTATCGGTATGATTCTGGCGAACTTTTTGTACGAAATTATCACAAACGCAGCCCAGGGATTTGGTGAGCGCGCCGCAGGAATCATGGCAAACATTGCCCGGTATTCAATTATTATCTTTACTGCCTTTATTGTGCTGAACGAACTGGGTGTCGCTGAAAATCTGATCCAGATCCTGTTTACGGGAGTGGTAGCCACTATGGCAATCGGGTTTGGTCTGGCGATTGGACTTGGCGGCCAGGAAGGAATTCGCCGTCTGATTGATACCGGAATGCAGAGTAAAGTTTTTCAGAATAAGATAAAACCACCTCATCAAAAATAACTTAACAGTAGCTAAAGAGCCAGGATATTCCTGGCCTTTTTAGCGTCAAGAACGTTACCTGTGTACTATACTTGCCCTATGGACTATTTGTGGGATGTGCCTCCAGCTCAGGCGATTGCACTGCAAAAAAAGCTCCGCAGCAGCATTCAGATAACTCCCTTTGAGGGAGTGCTGCAGGTGATCGGCGGAGCAGATATCTCGTTTAACCGTTTTGATCCGGTAGTATACGCCGGTATGGTACTCCTGTCGTACCCGTCGCTTGAGGTAATCGCGTATTCTCTGGTCAAATCGACGGCTCTGTTTCCCTATATCCCGGGGCTACTTTCGTTTCGAGAGATTCCTGCATTACTACAGGTGTGGGAACAGATTCCACACAAGCCCGACTTAGTGATGGTTGATGGACAGGGCATTGCTCATCCACGAAGAATGGGGATTGCCAGTCATTTTGGTCTGGTCACCGATACCCCTACCATCGGGTGTGCAAAAAGTCCGCTGATGCCGGTTTACACAGAACCTGCTCGTGCAAAGGGCAGTATCGGTACTATCACTGATAACGGAGAGCAGATTGGCTTGGTGATCCGAACCAAAGACGGGGTGAAGCCTGTTTATGTCTCCCCTGGTCATAAAACTGACTTAAATGACTCTCAGCAGATACTCCTTCGTTGTGTACAGCAGCATAAACTTCCTGAACCAACCAGACAGGCACATCTTTATGTAAATAGATTTAGAAAAGGAGAACTCCAGCCAGGGTATCACACGGTATAATAGTATTTGTTATCCGAAACTATCATATGTCAGACGTAACCATTGAACCATCCTGGAAAGAAAAACTTCGGTCTGAGTTTGATCAGCCGTATTTTCAAACCCTTTCTCAGACAATTCGAGAGGAATACACTACCAAAAAAGTCTATCCTCCCGCTAAAGATGTCTTCCGGGCATTTAATCTATGTCCATTTGATAAGGTAAAAGTCGTGATTGTCGGACAGGACCCGTATCATGGCGCCGGGCAGGCAAATGGATTGTCATTTGCAGTTCACGAAGGAATCAAGCTTCCTCCCTCGCTGAAAAATATCTTCCAGGAGATCAAAAATGATCTTGGTGTAACACCGCATGACTCTGGCGATTTATCGCGCTGGGCAGAGCAGGGGGTACTTATGCTGAATGCAGTATTGACCGTCCTCGCGGGAAGTCCGGCATCACATAAGGGGAAGGGCTGGGAGCAGTTTACGGACGCGGTCATCCGTACTCTCAACGATCACAAGCAACATGTTGTGTATATGCTCTGGGGTAAATATGCGCAGGATAAAGGATCGGTAATTGACCGCACCAATAATCTGGTATTGACCTCAGCTCACCCGTCACCGTATTCCGTGACCAACTTTTATGGAAACCATCACTTTAGTCGCTGCAATGTCTACCTGCAAGAACAGGGAATGGAACCGATTGACTGGCGGTAAGATGCTGGGTATATCGTGCCGGAGTAGTCCAATCTTCATACAGATTATTCATACGAGTCTCTATTGATCTTCATACCCTGCGGATAGAATATGACTCATGGTAGAGTCATTTTTTATTCAACACCTCATCTCACTGGTTTTTGCGTCCATAATGGGGCTGCTGGTGGGATTGCAACGGGAAAAAGATTTTCCGTTTGTAGGATTGCGTACCCATACGATTGTCAGCCTTGGTTCATGTTTATTCACTATTCTGTCTCAGGTTGCAGTGCTCGATCAATATGACGATGCAACACGAATTATCTCCGGTATGATTGGAGGCATCGGGTTTATCGGCGCAAGCGCGATTATCAAGGAAAATGGAACCGTGAGGGGAGAGTCTACAGCTGCAACCATCTGGGGTACCGCTGCGGTAGGTGTTGCTTGCGGGTTGCAGCGATACGATCTGGCTGTTGCTACCACGCTGCTGATGCTGATTATGGTCTGGTTCCTGAGTTTTGTTGACAAGCTGATAGAAAAAAGGGATCTGGAACAGGCACATCTCCGTAATTCAAAACTTTCTGCAAAATAAGAGCGTATCTGGAGAAAAGACTATATTGTGTTAAATGTTGTTTTTAAAACACAACTATTGCATACTATAAGTCTTATGGCAGAAAAATATTATTCTTTTGGTGTACGAAGACTGGGAGGACGTCTTGCGCGCCTTGCAGGAGTAGGATTGGTGCTTGCGGCATGCGGTGCTCCACCTCCTCCGAGATATAACCCGCTCGAGGGTGATGCCCGACCACAATCACCATCCGGTATTGGCGGTGGCCTTTCCGGCGGTACGTCAGAGTGGCAACCGTTGGGAGACAGTCCTCCGGCAAGTGGCAGTGCCGCAGAGCAACCAGCTGCTCCGGCTCACTCCAACGAAGGGTTGCCTCCTTCCAGCTCACTGGTTCGTATTGAGAATGGTACTATCTGGTTTGATACTTCTATGTACTGGAATGCAACCTGTCAGCCTCCGGGGGATATCCCACAGGATCTGGCACGTGCTATCGTCACTCATTTCGGGACCGGTGTCGAGGCAGTCCAGGCAGCAGTCGTAGCATGGTCGGAAAATGGCCGGTTCGACCCGAACGCGATGAATGTCAATGCCGGAGGAAGCCGTGATGTCGGCTACATGCAGATTAACTTCGATATCCATCAGCAGATGCTGCACGATCAGTTTGGAGTTACTGACCCAGAACAGCTTTTCGATGCAAATACGAATGTTGCAGCTGCCCGTATTATATTTGACGACGCGAATGGTAAATGGACACCATGGTACGGACCTACCAGGGAAGACATAAAGTGTAACGTCCCTCACTGATAGTTTATTCTAGTATTTTAACTTCCTTTCGCTTGTTAAAATCCAACAAGCTATGCTACAGTAGTACTGCTATGTACTACGTCTATATTGTCCGCTGTGCAGATAATTCACTCTACTGCGGGCAGACGAACGATCTTGAACGGCGCATCAAGCAGCATAACTCTGCTTCGGTCCGCGCGGCCAAATACACAAAATCACGCCAGCCTGTTGCCCTGGTGTATTCTGAAGAATATCCTTCTCTTTCGGAAGCGCTCAAGCGGGAAGCCGCAGTCAAAAAACTTTCTAAAGAAAAAAAAGAGGCATTAATATCCGGCAACCCGGTATAATGAGCTCATGTCTTCCGCAATTGTCCAACTAACAGCAGACTACGTTAAACAAACACTTTCTGGTGAGGGAACAGGTCACGACTGGTGGCACGTCTATCGGGTATGGCACAATGCAAAACTGATTGGTGCCGGGGAAACCGTGGATATGCAGGTTGTCGAACTAGCCGCCTTATTACACGATATAGCAGACTATAAGTTTCATAAGGGAGATACCAGCATCGGACCCCGTACAGCCCGCTCCTGGCTCGAAAAACAGGGTGTAGAGACAGATGTGACGGAGCATGTGGTAGATATTATCGGATCAATGTCGTTTTCAAGCGGATTGGCAGGCAAACAGGTTACAACCCGGGAGGGCATGGTCGTACAGGATGCAGACAGACTAGATGCTATTGGTGCAATCGGTATTGCGCGGTGTTTTGCGTATGGTGGCAGCAAGGGTCACGAGATGCATAATCCAGAAAAACAGCCTGTTATCGGTATCTCTGCTGAAGATTATAAAAAAGACACCGGAACGCAGATCAATCATTTCTACGAAAAGCTTCTACTCCTGAAAGACCGGATGAATACAAATACAGCCAAAACAATTGCCCAGCACCGGCATGAATTTATGAAAACGTTTCTAGAGGAATTTTTTGCTGAGTGGGACGGAAAGCGGTAGTGGTTTTATTTTCGTATCCCGGTATGTATACTGGTTGTATTACTCATTCACCTAAAAATAATGGCACACAACACCTCAAACAATAATGATGACGGAACAGAACTTCATGATGATGAGTATTCTTATCGCGCACTGGACGGATATTCAAGTGAAGATGATGCAGCAGTTTCTGCGACCGATCCCGATCATTTTGCTGATGACCTCATGAATAATAGAAAAGATCAGTCCGGTGTATACGAAGATACCGGAGATCAGGATGATTACTCTGGAGGTTTGTATAACAGTAATACCGCAGCAGACGAAGATGATGAAGCAGAAGTGGGGGTACTTGGGCATCCAGGTATCGACGATGATACTGCTTAAAAATTAACGGACGTTTATTATTCTAATAGTTTAGCCTCAGTAAGCTGGATTAAACGCTCGTTAAATGCAAATAAAACTCAAAACTCTTCTTGTATGTTAATTTTACGGACGTTTACTTTATGTCAAACCTAGAATCGTTTGTAGTGCTGGTGAGACGCTACTATCAGGAGCACAAGCGAAGCCTCGTATGGCGTGACTATATAACTCCCTATGGGGTCTTTGTCTCAGAAGTTATGTTACAGCAAACACAAGTTCCACGCGTAATGGTCAAGTTTCCCGAGTTTACCAGTCGTTTCCCCGACTTTGCGTCTCTCGCTGGTGCTTCTGTAAAAGATGTGCTGGCTGCCTGGCAGGGTATGGGGTACAACCGGAGGGGACTGTATTTAAAACGGGCAGCAGAGATTGTGATGGAACAATATCATGGAATTCTGCCGGAAAATCCGGTACTCGTTGATGAACTTCCGGGTATTGGACCTGCTACAGCCGCGGCAATTGTTACCTATACATATAACAAACCGACTGTTTTTATCGAAACAAATGTTCGCCGCGTCTTTATTCATCACTTTTTTGCAGATTCAGAAGAAGTAACAGATGCTCAACTCTATCCACTCGTCGCACAGACGGTAGATCAGGAAAATCCCCGGGAATGGTATTATGCATTAATGGATTATGGAACATTTCTTGCCAAAACAGTTCCCAACCCAAACAGAAGAAGTAAACATTATGTGAAACAGTCTGCCTTTGAAGGATCTATGCGTCAGATTCGGGGAATGATTCTAAAACTATTGATTTCCCAGCCCGTCTTGACGGAGAAGAAAATAGTTGATACTATACAAAAGGAGCCGGAAAAGGTACGAACGATCCTTTTTGATATGGTTAAAGAAGGGTTTTTAGTACAGGAAAATAAGAAGTTTAGGCTGTCTGAATAATCTATCTGTATTTAGCAGACTGTAAAATTGTCTGCTAAAATGACTGGTTTTATCTACGGACTGTTATATAAGTCCGTATGAAGCTCTAAACCATCTCTATTGTACAACTTAGCTGTACTATTAATATAATTTGTCTTGTCACAACAACATTTTATAAACTTACAGAACTCTTACAAATTTACGTGATTAAACATGAATCAGATTGATAGGAAGACCCGAGCCGCCAAGGTTCTGGCTGTTTTAAAAGAGCTGTATCCGGAAGCAAAAGCTGAACTCAACTATGGTACCCCCTATGAGTTTTTATTTGCGGTGATTCTCTCTGCTCAGACCACCGATAAACAGGTTAATAAAGTGACCGAAGTTCTGTTTAAAAAATACCGAACTCTTGATGATTACGTAAACGCGGATCTTGAGACATTTCAGCAGGATATCAGAAACATTGGTCTCTTTCGGGGGAAGGCAAAAAATATTCTGGCCACCGCAAAAATTCTCAAAGACCAGTACAATGGCCTGCTCCCCAAAACAATGAAAGAGATGATTGCGTTACCGGGAGTCGCCCGCAAAACGGCGAATGTCGTTCTTGGACAGCTCTACAATATTCAAGAAGGAATTGCGGTAGATACCCATGTAAAGCGACTGGCAAAACAATTGGGACTAACAGATAACACAGATCCGGTAAAGATAGAACGTGATCTGATGGAGATTATTCCGCAGGAAGAATGGACCGGATTTAGTTTACGTCTTATATTGTATGGTCGTTATTACTGGACCGCAAAGATGAAAGAACCCACTGGTCCGCTGGCTGAGTTCGCGGTATAAATCAGGTATTCAGATCTCTCCACCAGTCATCAGGATTATTCTTCAACAACTCCTGACACAGTTTACGTGCACTCTCGGTTTTCAGGTGTGTAAGGGTGGTATTGATAAAGATCTGTGCTCCCTGGACTCCTTTTGCCAGCTGTTCGGTAGCAGTCACAATCAGTTCAAGATAGTCGGCATCTTTCGCAATAATTCCGACAATCTCTTTCTTTTTATCTGCTTTATCCCATAGGGCTTCGATCTCAGCACCGATCTCTCCCAGTACTTTTGTCTGATCGTGTACGGCTTTGTCTTCGAAGCGTTCGGTGTAATGTTTGGAGACGGTGTCCAGATCTCCGGTACGACACTCCGCAATATCATGAAAGACAATTGCAGATACTACCTCATGCGGGTTGTCTACCTTCTCCATGCGTGCCAGCACATATCCAATCTGGGCGGCGCGAAGGCAATGGGCTCCAATCGTCTCGACATCTACGGTGCCAACAGTATGCCAGCCAATTCGCTGCTTTCGTTTTAACTGACCCATCTCAAAAAAGAAATCAATAAATTGTTTTAGACTTGCCATGACTCGATTATACTCGTTCACGTCATTTTCTCCAAGGAGTATAATACTGGTATGACATTTAGCAATAAACGAATTGCCGTAATCGGCGTTTCTCACAGTTCAGACAAGTATGGACACAAAGTGTTTCGTGATATGGTGCAGGCAGGGTGGGAGGTGTACGGGGTTAATCCCAAAGGCGGGGAAGTAGCTGGTCAGACCTTGTATCAATCGCTCTCAGCAGTACCGCAACCGGTAGATATTGTGGTCACGGTTGTTCCGCCTGCAATTACCCGCCAGGTAGTAGAGGAATGTAACAAGCTGGGGGTTCACGCCATCTGGATGCAGCCGGGGTCAGAATCAGACGAAGCGGTGACACGTGCTAAAGAACTGGGAATGCAGGTCACCAGTAATGCCTGTATTATGGTCAAGTCTGGTCTATGGTAAACAGAAAGTTTTCCCAGTTATCTGTCTCCAGATCCTTTAGCATGGCACAATCATCAATTGAGATCTCTCCGACACGGGTACGTTCCAATTGCCAGACAAAGCTCTCTATCTCGATCTTCTTGAGAATATCATACGTTAATTGCCGGATGTAGGTGCCGGACGCGCAGTTGATACGGAATGTTACCAGCGGATTTTTGTATTGTTCCAGTGTTATATCATGAACGGTTACTTCTTTGATTTTTGGTTTGATTGTTTTTCCTTCACGTGCCAGCTGGTAGAGTCGGCGTCCATCCTGTTTTGATGCAGAATGGGCGGGTACCAGTTGGTCGAATGTCCCGATATACTGTTGCATGGCAGACTTGATCTTTGCCGTTGGCGGGGCAGTATACTGCGCCTGTTCCACCAGCATGCCGGCAACATCCAGGCTGTTGGAGTAGTAGCCCAACCTGACCGAGGCAAGATACTCTTTATCCAGTGTCTGGAAATAGCCAAACTCTTTAGTCATTTCTCCCAGCAGCAGAATCAGAACGCCACTCGCAAATACATCGAGAGTGCCTGCATGACCTATCTTCTGATCATCATCGATATACTTTTTGAATGTCCGGATGATATCAAAGGAAGAAATACCGGCGGGTTTGTAGACGGGTAAAATACCGTGAATTTGGTCATTCATATTTCTGCTGTTCAAAACGAACTACACCGTTTTGGATAGTAGCATATTGTGCCAGACCATAGTTAATAAATCCAGTGTTTAAAAATTGAAGATGTGGACTATATTCGGAGACATGGGTATGACCGCAGACAAAGATATCATTGGGTTTCAAGGTTCCTTTCACATTTTTGTGAATATCTTTATTAAGGGTATGAAAGAGCCTACGCATCAGGTCCGGTCCATAGTTGCGGATCATTTTATCCTGGATATAAGTCGCCACAGTGCTGGCCCACCGGGGGAACCGTTCTGTTCCCAGTTTTTCGTCGATCATCTTGCAGTAGTTATGTCCATGTTCAAAAATAAAACGTTTCTCACCTGACTCGATAGTCATAGCTTCAGCTGTCTGTACACAAAAGAGGCTCCGTCGTTCATCTGAAAAGCTTTCCTTGTCGTGATTGCCGTAGATGTATATGGTGTTTTTCTGTTTGAGCAGGGGAAAGAGGTTGTTCCAGGGAGAGGTGATAAATTGATCAAAGGTAGTCTCAAATCCTTCCCAGAAGTCGCCATTAAGCAATACCTGGTCGGCATCCGAAATGAGCGAGTGGAGTACCTGGTACTTTTTCTCGTTAAACTGATCAGTCAAATGTGTGTCTGAGATGACGAGAAGTTTCATGGGAAAAGGGAGCATGACCACCCGGACGCATACCCTGTTTCTATTTACAGGGCAGCGCCCGGCATGATGCAATGCTTATTTGTTCATCAAAGCCTGGACTACGTTTTGAGGGACTTCTTCGTAGTGGGATGGTTCCATGTAGAACACACCGCGACCTTCGGTCAATGAACGTAAGTTAGTAGCAAATCCTGAAAGTTCGGCCAGCGGAGCATATGCATTAATCACCACGGCACGTGCTTTTTTATCTGTTCCGATAATCTTACCACGCTTACTTGAGATATCGCCGATGGCGACACCCATAAAGTCTTCAGGTACGGTAACTTCGAGCTTCATGATAGGCTCAAGTAATGACAGTCCAGCCTTCTTGGTTGCATCCTGAAGAGCCATAGAACCGGCAATCTTAAATGCCATATCTGATGAGTCGACATCATGGTAACTACCATCATAGAGTTCTACTTCGACGTCTACCATTGGATATCCGAGCAGGACACCTTTTTCCATTGCTTCCTTGACACCTTTTTCAACAGATGGAATGAATTCGGATGGGATAGCTCCTCCCTTAATCGCATTGGTAAACTTAAAGCCTTCTCCACGTGGCAGCGGACGGACACGGATCAAACAGTGACCATACTGACCGTGACCTCCGGTCTGCTTAATGTACTTGGTTTCGTGCTGCGCTTCACCGGAAATGGTTTCTTTATAGGCAACCATCGGGCTACCGGTATTTACATCCATTCCCATTTCACGTTTCATACGATCAACTAGAATCTCAAGATGCAGTTCTCCCATTCCAGCCATAATGGTCTGGTTGGTTTCGTGGTTGACAGAAACCTGGAAGGTAGGATCTTCGTCTGCAAGACGCTGTAAAACGAATCCGAGCTTTTCCTGGTCTGCTTTGGTCTTTGGTTCGATTGCCAGCGAGATAACAGGATCCGGGAAGGTAATCTTTTCCAGGAGGATTGGGTGATCTGGATCAGTCAGCGAGTCACCGGTCTTGGTGTCTTTTGGTCCGACCAGCGCAATGATTTCTCCTGCATAGGCTTCATCAATTTCTTCACGGCTGTTAGCATGCATCAGCAGCAGACGTGATACACGTTCTTTCTGCTTACTGTTGGTGTTATAGACGTAAGATCCTGACTTGATGGTACCTGAATAGATACGAGTATAGGTAATCTTACCGACATGTGGATCCAGCTGAATCTTAAATGCCAGAGCTGAGAACTTTTCTTCGTTAACCAGCTTTCGGGAGATCTTTTCTCCGGAATGAGGATCTTCTCCTTCGATCTGACCTAAGTCAACAGGGGATGGCAGGTAGTCGACGATTGCGTCAAGCACCGGCTGGACACCCTTGTTACGCAGTGACGTTCCACAGAAAATCGGGATAATCTTGTATGCAATGGTTGCGGCACGGGCTGCTTTCTTGATCTCTTCGTTGGTGATCTCATCTCCGTTCAGATACTTTTCCAGAAGAGAATCACTGGTTTCGGCAACTTTTTCGATCAGATGTGCACGGGCTGCTTCAGCCTGTTCACGCAGTTCTGCCGGGATTTCGGTGATATCATACTCAACACCTGAAGGATCTTTTCCATAGACAAGGGCCTTCATCTCGATCAGGTCAATAACACCGGTAAAGGTATCTTCTTTTCCAATCGGGATAACCATCGGAACCGGGTTTGCGCCTAAGCGATCACGGATTTCTTCGGTGGTTCCTTCGAAGTTAGCACCCAGCTTATCCATTTTGTTAATAAAACAGATGCGCGGTACTTTGTATTTGTCAGCCTGACGCCAGACAGTTTCAGACTGTGACTGTACGCCTTCTTCTGCATCGAAGACCATGACGCCTCCGTCAAGAACACGGAGTGAACGTTCTACTTCTACGGTGAAGTCTACGTGTCCTGGAGTATCAATAACGTTAAAACGATAGCCTTTCCAGAATGTGGTGGTTGCAGCAGAAACGATGGTAATACCACGTTCACGTTCCTGTTCCATCCAGTCCATCTGTGTATCTCCGTCATCAATATCACCGATCTTATAGGAACGGCCGGTATAGAAGAGAATACGTTCAGTGGTGGTAGTCTTTCCTGAGTCAATGTGAGCAATAATGCCGATGTTACGAATTTTATCGAGCGGCACTTTACGGTTTTGTGTTTTTACTGGTTGTTGAGCCATAGTTGCAATATAACTGGATAATAACGATACTTACGGTAGTAATACTAATTTTACCACTTTAAGTGTGCGAATGCTTTGTTCGCTTCAGCCATCTTTTCGGTCTGCTGACGCTTGGCGACAGCATTTCCAATATTGTTGGCTGCATCGCGAATTTCTGCGACGAGTTTATCTTTGAAGGTCTTAAACTCTTTGTTCGAACGGGAAGTTGCAGCATCGATTAACCAGTTCAGGGCGAGATACAGCTTACGTGACTTACGAACTTCTACCGGAACAAGGTATGAAGCTCCTCCTAACCGGCGAGGACGAACCTCTGTAGTTGGAGAAACGTTTGAGATAGCCTTGTGGAGGAAGCGCAGAGGATCTTCATCGTCTTTTTTCAGGTCTTCGAGGACATCATAGACGATTCCGCGTGCAACTGCTTTTTCTCCGTCAAGCATGACGTAGTTAATAAATTTAGCTACTTCGTAGCTGTTGTAGACTTCGTCAGGACTTACATCCTGTCTTTTATATGCGTGTCTTGGCATAAATAGTTCTTTTAAAGTAAAGTTCCAGAATTCAAAAGTGAAAGTCACTTTTTACTCTTTATGCTTTCCTTGAAATTTAATAATAGGGTTTAGCTTTTTTTAGCCTTTGGTTTTGGTGCTCCGTACTTAGAACGTGATGTGGTGCGGTTTTCGGTACCTGCGGTATCGAACTTTCCACGCACGATGTGATACTTTACACCTGGTAAGTCTTTTACACGACCTCCACGAACAAGGACGATTGAGTGTTCAGCCAGATTATGGCCGATTCCTTGAATGTAGGCGGTAACTTCCATCTTATTTGAAAGACGGACACGGGCAACCTTACGCAAAGCTGAGTTTGGTTTCTTTGGGGTCATCGTACGAACGATGGTACACACACCACGCTTTAACGGACTGTTAACGGTGGTATAGCGACGCTTAACACCATTGAAGCTTGCTTTTAACGCATTAGCCTTCGATTTGCGGTTGCGCTTGCTCCGTGACTTCTTCACTAGCTGATTGATTGTTGGCATACAAGTTTGTGAACTGTTTGTAATATTTGTCGATTAATTGCTCTTCTACTGGAATCAAACGTCCAATTATAACATTTTCCTTCAGTCCCAGCAAGTAGTCAATCTGTCCGCGGATTGCTGCATTCGCAAGAACAGAGGTTGTCTGTTCGAATGAAGCGGCAGAGAGCCACGAATCGGTATAGATCGCAGCCCGGGTAATACCCAGAATTGAGACCTTTCCGATGGCCGGACGACCACCCTGAGCAAGAATCTTCTTGTTTTCTTCTTCGAAGCGGATCTTTGAAACGACTTCGTCCTTGGTAAAGGTGGTATCACCTTCGTCTTCGATGATGATCTTATCACTCATCTTGCGGACGATAACTTCAAAGTGCTTGTCATGAATTCCAATACCTTGAGATTCGTATACTGCCTGAACCTCGTTTACCAGATATTCCTGAGCAGCCTGCAGACCCTTTACACTCAACACATCGTTGACGTTCAGGTATCCTTCTGAAAGCTGAGTACCGGCAGCGACCAGATCGCCGTCCTTAACGCGCAGCTTCTGAGACATAGGAATAATGAATTCCTGCTCCTGACTGTTGGAACTGTCATTTGAGGTAATGCGGACAATATAGGTATCTTTGTCGGTATCTTCTTTGACGACTGCCTTACCGGTAAACTCGGTGATCGGTGAGACAACCTTCGGGTTGCGGGTTTCGAAGAGTTCTTCGACACGTGGCAGACCCTGAGTTACGTCTGAGATAACGATACCTCCGAAGTGGCGGACACGCATTGTCAGCTGAGTACCTGGTTCTCCGATTGATTGAGCAGCAAGTACGCCGACAGGGGCACCGATACTAACCGGTCTGTTGTTTGACAGATCGATACCGTAACACTTCTGACAGACACCATATTTTGCTTTACAGTATAGAGCGGAGCGAACAATAACACGCTGAATTCCTGCTTCTTCGATAGCCTGTACTTCTTCTTCGTTGATGATGGTATCGGCTGCAACAATGACCTTACCCTTCTTATCGGTTGCATCCTGGAGCAGTACACGACCCATGATACGGTCGTTGAACTTCCCTCCACGTTCACCTTCACGCAAAACTTCCAGACCTTCGTTGGTTCCACAGTCTTCCTGACGGACGATCATATCGTGAGCGACGTCATGGAGACGACGGGTCAGATATCCGGCGTCAGCGGTCTTCAGTGCTGAGTCGGTAAGACCTTTACGGGCACCGCGGGCAGAGATGACATACTCAAAGATATTCAGACCTTCACGATAGTTTGACTTGGTTGGAACTTCGATAATCTTACCCATCGGGTCGACGACCAGACCTTTGATGGCTGAAAGCTGCTTCAGCTGTTCACGGGAAGCACGGGCTCCTCCTGACTTAATAATGATCTTGACGGGGTTTTCATCATCGATGGAATCCCATGTCAGATCAGCCAGTTTTTCAGTTGTCTCAATCCAGATGTTGTTTGAGTACCGCTTGCGTTCTTCAACGGTCAACAGACCCTGGTTGTAACTGTTCTGAATCTTTTCTACTTCCTTTTCGGCAGCTGCAACGATCTCATCCTTGTTATCAATGATGTTACAGTCAAAGACTGATACAGACAGACCGCCAGCAACAGTTGCGCCCCAGAATCCGAGGTGCTTGATATCGTCGATCAGCTGACCTACGCGACGGTAGTCGTTCAGCAGTTCGATTGCCTTGGTAACCATGTTCTTGATGTCTGCCGCCTTTACTTCGGTGTTTACAAACTTCATGATATCAGGCAGTGTGTTGTTGAACATGATACGTCCGACACTGGTCTTATGTGTTTCCCCATTGATGCGTACAAAGATCGGTTGACGCAGTGAGATGCGACCCAGATCGTAGTTGGTGATTGCTTCCTGCTCGTTGGCAAAGAACTTCAGTTCTTCGTCTTTAGCATTGGCAAAGGTCTGATCAAATGTGGTCAGGTAGTACACACCCAGAGCCATTTCTTTGTTAGGAACCACGATTGGTCCTCCATCAGCAGGCTTTAAGAGGTTGTAATACGGTAACATCTTCTCTTTTACTTCAGTGATAGCATCCTTTGAAAGAGGTACGAATACACCCATCGCGTCTCCGTCGAAGTCTGCGTTATAACCGGCACAGACAGTTGGATGCAGCTTAATAGCGTATCCGTCAACCAGAACAGGGTAGAAGCCGAGAATCGACAGCTTGTGCAGTGTCGGCGCACGGTTCAGCAGAACTGGATGGTCTTTGGTAATCTCTTCGAGAATGTCGTACACAACCGGATCACGTTCCTCAAGGAAGTTCTTTGCACTCTTGATGTTCGGTGCAAATCCACGGACGATGATCTCGTGTAGCAGATATGGCTTAAACAGTTCCAGTGCCATTTCCTTTGGCAGTCCACACTGATCAATCTGGAGTTCCGGACCTGAAATAATGGTCGAACGTCCTGAGTAATCAACGCGCTTACCGAGAAGGTTCTGGCGGAAACGACCCTGCTTACCACGGAGAATATCTGACAGAGACTTAAGAGCCTTTGCCTGACCTCCGGTTGCATTCCGGGCACGTCCACGAGACTTCTGCAAGTCGAGGAGTGAGTCGACCGCTTCCTGTAACATACGCTTTTCGTTGCGGAGAATGATCTCTGGTGCTCCCAGATCCATCAGCTGCTTTAAGCGATTGTTACGATTAATTACACGACGATATAAATCATTTAAGTCTGAGGTTGCAAACTTTCCTCCTGGCAACTGGACAACCGGACGGAGATCCGGAGGGATCACCGGCAGGATACTTAAGAGCATCCACTGTGGAGAAATTTTACTTTTGATCAGAGACTCAAGAATACGGGAACGCTTTAAGAGTTTGTTTCTCTTATCACCCTTGGTCTTGGTCAGATCGTTCATGGTCTGTGCATAGATCTCTTCCAGATTCAGCTTTTCGAGAATCTCAAACAGAACTTCTGATCCCATGCCGACATCTACGAATGCTTCCAGATCCTTATCGCGGAGGAAGAGGTAATCATCTTCTTCGAGGGTATCATTGGCTTTCAGGGCTTTTACGATCTTGATAACGCGTTCATATACCGCTGCCTTCTGAGACTTGTTCTCGACAAAGATATCTGAGAGCTGACGGAACTGTTCACGTTCCTTCAGATCAAGTTCCTGAAGAGCCAGATCACGCTGTTCTTTGTTGGACAGTTTCTTTTCAACGCCAGCTTTCTGCTTTTCGTATTCTTCACGCAGCTGTTTTTTCTGTTCTTCGTATACTTCTTCTGCATTCTTGATCTCTACATTCTTCAGGTCTTCCAGCTTTTCGATGGTCTTCTTCTGTTCATCCTTGTTTACGCCACGTACCAGATACAGGGCATAGTAAATGATCTTTTCCAGCGCCTGAGGAGGAATATCAAGAATAATACTTAACGGGGCATTTGATCCTTTAAAGAACCAGATGTGGGCGATAGGGGTTGCCAGCTTGATGTGACCCATGCGTTCGCGGCGAACCACAGATGCAGTGATTTCGACACCACAGCGATCACAGACAATGCCTTTGTAACGAATACCCTTATACTTTCCACAGTAACATTCGTAATCCTTAGTAGGTCCAAAGATACGTTCGTCAAACAGACCGTCTTTTTCGGCACGGAATGTGCGGTAATTGATTGTTTCCGGTTTGGTTACTTCTCCACGAGACCAGCTTAAGATATCATCAGGGGAGGCAACACGAATTTTAAGACCACTAAAGTCTACTACATTCAGCTCGTCCATAGGGATTAGTTAATAAAATCAATTGATAATCCAAGTGCATTCAATTCCTTGACCAGAACGTTAAAGGATTCCGGTACGTTTGACTGTGGAATATCGAGTCCTTTAATAATTGACTCGAATGCCTTGGTACGTCCTCGAACATCGTCCGACTTGATCGTAAGCATTTCCTGCAATACGTGTGGTACACGATGTGCTTCAAGGGCCCAGACTTCCATTTCTCCGAAGCGCTGTCCTCCCATCTGCGACTTACCACCGAGCGGCTGCTGGGTAACCAGCGAGTATGGTCCGACGGAGCGTGCGTGGAACTTATCTTCAATCATGTGGATCAGTTTCATAATGTATCCGATTCCGACCAGAGCTGGACGCTCAAACGGACGTCCGGTCTTTCCATCGATCAGCTTGGACTTACCGTCCAGAGGAATGCCATTCTTCTTGAACTGTTCGATGATAAAGTCTTCTTTGATCTTTTCAAATACCGGTACGGTGATCTGCTCATTATTCTTGGCAGCAATCAGACCCAGCATGGTCTCGTAGAGCTGACCTAAGTTCATACGGGCAAGAATCGACAGCGGTGAGATGATAATGTCGACCGGGGTACCATCTTCCAGGTACGGCATGTCGTATTCCGGCAGAATCTTGGCGATAACACCTTTGTTTCCGTGACGTCCGGCAAGCTTGTCTCCAACTGATACCTTGCGGAGCTGTGCAGTGTGCACCAGAACACGCTTGATAACACTTGGTTCCAGTTCGTTTGGATCTTTCTGTGAATCGATGGTCTCGATGTTGACCACTGTTCCACGCTTACCGTATGGCATGCGGAGAGAGGTATCTTTTACATCTTTTGCCTTTTCGCCGAAGATTGCACGGAGCAGGCGTTCTTCTGCAGTCAGTTCGCGTTCTCCCTTTGGAGCGATCTTTCCGACCAGAATGTCTCCACCTTTAACGGCTGATCCAACAACGATGTATCCATCCTTGTCCAGGTTCTGGAGTACTTCTTCGCGGACATTTGAGATATCGCGGGTCAGTTCTTCCGGTCCCAGTTTGGTATCAACTACATCTGCGGTGAATTCTTCCATTACCAGTGAGGTAAAGACATCATCCTTGATCAGACGTTCTGAGATAACAAATCCGTCTTCGTAACCCAGACCTTCAAGTGAGGTATAGGCAATAACCAGGTTCTGACCGAGTGCAACACGACCATCCTGGGTTCCAGGACCATCAGCAATCAGATCACCCTTCTTCAGTTTCTGCTTCGGTTCGACAACCGGCTTCTGATCGAAGGCAACATCTTTATTGGTGCGTACATAACGCTCCATTTCATATTCATAGGTCTTTCCAGACTTACCCTTGACTACGACACGGCTTCCGTCAACATATTCGACAGTTCCATCTTCCGGGGAGGTGATGGCGCGACCGAGAGCGGTTGCAACCTTATCTTCCATACCAGTTCCGACAAACGGAGCATCCGGCTTGACCAGAGGAACGGCCTGACATTGCATATGGGTTCCCATGAGTGCGCGTGACGCATCGTCGTTCTGCAGGAACGGAATCATAGCGGCAGAGACGCCGATAGCCTGACGAGGTGAGATATCAATGTAATCAACCTGTGAGATCGGTACCTGACGGATATCTCCCTTGTGGCGGGCGATTACGACATCATTCGTGATATAACCGTTTTCATCATATTCTACGTTTGCAGCTGTGATAAAGTACTGTTCTTCATCGTCTGCCTGGAGCCATTCAAACTCAGCTGATGGTTTTACTTTAACTTTTCCGCCCTTTTCTTCTTTGATCAGCTTGGCATAGGGGGTTTCCACAAATCCGAACTGATTGACGCGACCGAACATGGCAAGATACGTTACCACACCGATGTTTGGACCTTCAGGAGAACGGATAGGGTCAATACGACCGTACTGTGAGGAAGCGATGTCACGAATCGAGAACGAAGCACGTTCCTTTTCGATACCACCCGGTCCACCGACGGTAATACGGCGCAAATTATCAAGTTCTGACAGCAAGTTTGTCTGATCAACGATGGTTGAGAGCTGACTGGTCTTGAAGAAGGTATTCATTGCGGAAACAACAGGTTTGTTGTTTACGACCTGAGATGGACTTGGATCAACATCCGAGGTGATTAATGACATACGTTCTTTGACTTCTTTTTCAGCACGGATCATACCGGCACGGATTCCGTACATTCCGACCAGTTCTCCAGTAGTGCGGAGGCGGCGGTTTCCGAGATGATCAATATCATCGAAGTTGCCCTTACCCTTGGTCAGGTTTACCAGGTACTTGATGGTGGCGATCATATCAACCTTTTGCAACAGGTGGTTTTCTTTGTTGATCTCCAGGTTTACCCCTAGTTTCTTGTTGATTTTATAGCGTCCGACATCGGCAAGAGAGTAGCGCTGCTTGTTAAAGAACAGTGCATCTAATGTCTTGTAGGCGTTTTCGAGAATCAGCGGTTCACCCGGCTTTACCTTGCGGTAGAACTCAAGGACAGCTTCATCTTTTGACTTGGTACGATCTTTTTTAAAGGTCGGCACAATGTATTTTTCAACAATTTCCTTATCCAGATCGCTAAAGTAAGAAAGCAGCTTATTGTTGTTTTCTCCATCAAAGAGCTTGAGGAAGACAGAAGCAAGCATCTTACGCTTTTTATTAACCTTTACTTCGATTAATCCCTGTTTGTTAATGGTGAAATCAAGCCATGCGCCGATAAACGGACGAACTTCAGCGTTATACATGGTTGAGCCGGCAGTCTTGTCAATTTCAGCCGTAAAGTAGATTCCCGGGGAGCGTACAATCTGACTGATGACAGCACGTTCGATACCGTTGATGATAAAGGTACCGCGATCGGTCATGATCGGCAGATTAAAGAAATAGACATCCTGGTCTTTTTCAACACCAGTCTTTTTATTCACCAGGCGCAGTTTCAGATAGACAGGAAGATCATAGGTAAGCTTTTTCTGGAAACACAGTTCTTTGGTGTAAGAAGGTTCTCCAAGGTACAAATCCTCGAAGTAGAGCGTAAACTTCTTGCCAGTGTAATCCTCAATAGGGAAGAACTCCTGAATAGTCTGTTTGAGCGACTGCTCAACAAAGCTGTTCCACGAAGTTTTTTGAATTTCTATCAAATCGAACTCTTGTAAGTAAGTATCTACCGTTCCAAGGTTAATTTTCTGTTTAGGAGAAAAAGGTGTGCTCGATTTAATCATTCGGGGTGAGGGTAAAATTTATCCAATATATAATACGCTCTGAGAATTCAGAGGTTTAATAATACAATACTAGGTAATCTATGTCAATAGATAGTTGTGCGTAAAAACAACTTATTTTTTATTTGTTTTCGTAAAGAATTTTTTGTCAGATTTTGTTTCAGAAGTGATATTTTTCATTTTATCAATAACAGCACTCAAAGTGTTGAGATCTTTTTCTTCTTCTTCCGCTTTTTTCTGGGTTGTTTCTGCTGCAGGCATTCCTGACGCGGCTTGATCAATAAAAGAGAAGATCATATCTGACAATTTATTGAGCTGATCTGGCTGATCTTCGATCTGTTCTACGTAATCAACCGTCTTTTTAACCAGTTTTCTTCCCTGTTTTGTCCCGACGGCCATCGCAAATGCCGCACAGACCGCTCCACCGACAGCAAACCCGAACCAGAAGCGGTTATAGTGAGGATCATGCTTTGGTTGACTCATTCTTGTGGTGGGAGATAACTTGTATTGCTTTCAGGATTACCTTAAATCCATTCATAAAGCCGATCACTTCGCCCATACCCTGATTCAGTCCGACTCCGAGGTTTTCAAAATTTGAGACTATTTTATTTACATTATTCAAGGTTTTGCGAAATTCACGCAGGGTGATAAAGAGTTGAATCCCGATAATAGTCAGGAAAAAGGTTGAGAGGATTAAGATGATGATGAGTAATATTTGTATTGCATCCATAGGTTAGATTTGAAACTCTAATAATGTATCTTTAGATACGCCGCTTTTGAGTGCCATATAGTTGTTGACCCGCAGCCAGCTGTCGAAGGTACCTGCATCTTCCCAGAGACTGTCCAGAACAGATACTTTCAGCTCACCGCGTTCTAGATACTGGCGGTACAGGTCTGGAATTTCGATCTCACCCCGTGCCGACGGGATAACATTCTTTGCAAACTGGGAAGCACGGTTGTCAAATACATAGATCCCGGTAACAGCATACTCACTTAAAAATTCAGTTGGCTTTTCGCGCACCTCAACAGCATTCATCTGTTCATCAAACTTGACTACACCGTAGCGTTCCGGATCAGGTACTTTTTTGGCAAAGACATGTGCGCCGGACTGGAAGTTTTTGATGACTTCAGAAAAGTCATGATCAAAGATGTTGTCTCCCAGAATCATGGTGACATTATCATTGCCGATAAACTGTTCACCAATAATAAAAGCATCTGCCAGACCACGTGGTTCTTCCTGAATTTCGTAGGTAAATCTGGCATTAAACTCTCTACCAGAACCCAGTAGATTCAAAAAGTGACCGGCATAATCTGGAGCAATAATGATCAGAATATCGGTGATACCTGCATTAATCAGGGTTTCGATCGGGTAGAAGATCATCGGCTTGTTGTAGATGGGGAGCAGCTGTTTGGAAGTGATCTTGGTAAGTGGTCGCAACCGTGTGGCGCGTCCTCCGGCAAGAATGATACCTTTCATAGGTTACGGGAAAATTATGAGTTTAACGAGAAATATTATAGTAAAACCGATCAGCACGTACTCAATAATGTTTTTTAATTGAACTGTATTCTCGACAACGTGATGATACATACCCCATATAATATAAAATGAGGTGAATGCTAATAATATCATAAATTCAAGCAAACGTTCTCCCTTAAAAATCTGAAGTGAGATGATAAAGAACGCTCCCGCTGTTAAAAACAGGATGTAATCGAACTTATGCATCTGGATTTCTTTGATAATATGTTTGAAAAATTTTTTCATAGTAATTACAGGATTTTACCGTTTGCAACAATCAATACACCGGCAATAACAAAGCCGATAAAGAGCATATGCACCATATGTTTTCCTCCAACATGGATCTGAACCACATTCATGCGTATTGCAACAAAGAGATCAAGTGCGAAGGCAACAAAGAGGAAGAAGAGGAAGAAGAGCTTTGAGTTATAGAACATCTTAGCCCATGAGAACTGTGATGACTGCTGTGTCAGCATGTTTTGATTCCCCTGCACCACCGGCTGTTGCAGTACTTCCTGAGCGGGGACAGACTGTTCTGCCGGAGCTGCATTTTCTGCTTCCAACGGGTCAGGACGATCAGCTGCAATAACTGGCGCAGGACCACCCAGCGGTGTCCCGAACATCTGAACAACCAGTGTTGTTTCTTCTCCATTGAGTACTCCGTTTGCTACTGCAAAGCCTATCTCTGTATATTCCGGACGCAGAATATTTTCCCGGTGCGTCTCTGAGTTCATCCAACCCTGGACAACACCATCGCTAAACAGAAAGTTCTTGGCAAGATTCTCGCCTGCGTATTCGTACTTATATCCAGTAGAAAGAATAAAGCTCCAGGGTGTCGTTCCATCCGGACCATAGTGTGCCCAGTAATCCCGGGCAAACATATCGTTTGCTTTGTTTTGTGCTGCTACCGCAAGCTGATCATTATACTGTAGCGGAGGAAGGTTCTGCTTGGCGCGTTCGGCATTGGTTAGCTCAAGCAGTTTGTTTACATTAATGTCTGTTGCATATCCCAGAACATTATTTGCATCAGGATTGTAGCTTATAAAAAAACTCAGACCGATTAAAAGGAGGAGATAGGTAGCAAGAGAATGCAGATGGATCGCTTTCGCACGAAAGTTATTATGTTCACGGGGAATAAAAAAATGATGAAACCAATTCACTACCTTCTTCATGCTCGTAAGATTTTTTTTATAAACTGGGTATTATATTTAGTATACAAAACACCGATTGAAATACCAATCATATCAATAAAAACATCGCGGAGTGTGCCAGTACGGGTTGGTACAAAGGTCTGATGAACTTCATCTAGAATTCCGTATCCAAGCGCGGAGATAGCCCCATATAAAATACTTCTTGCATATGAGATGCCTGATCCCAGATAGGCCCGGAAAAACAACAGATACAGTATGCAGTACTCGATTACATGAAGAGATTTAAAGAGAGAAAAGTTAACGGCTTCTGAGTCTGACACGCCGATATTCTGGCGTGAAGAAAGTATAAAAATAGTGATCATGAGTATGATGGGAGGAGCCCATAACCATACTGCTCGCAGAACTCGTTTCATAGAGGTAAGTATACTCTGTTTATCTTAAACAAGATAGAAAGAAAAGAGAATACCGAGCTGGCAAGTGAGACGGTCAGCGCAACGGTTGTTGAACGGGAGTCTGGAGGTACCGGCGAACGCAGCTGAACGGAGACCGGAATGTCAGGGTACGTGCGATCGGGTGTTGAAAGTGATGCCACGTACTCCTCAAGGACAGCCGGTGCCTGAGTGTCAGATCCACCACCAGAACGTTTTGTATGCACGGGAGTTGCCGGTACGGTCGTTTGCCCTGCCAGGGACCGTGACCCAGCTCCTTTCTCTGAACCTGACCCGTTGTATTCTGCTGCGTGTATAGCTGTTTCTCCAGGATCCTCAACAAGACACAGGGTATTCTTTTTTCCGGGAGACGGAGCCATCATACAAACAGCGGTATTGAGTACCGGTTGTAGCCGACCCCAGGTTTTGTTTTTTTTCCCGCTGGTATAGGAAAACACGTCGATAACATTGTTCTGACTTGATAACAACCGCACCTGGTCACCTTCATTATTAAAGATTCCAGTGCGTAATGTTACCACATAATAGGAATGAGGCGGGATAGTACCGCTTAAGAACTTTGGCCGGGACCCGCCTTCACCATCGTCAATCTGAAACTCATCGAGCGGGAGTGCAAAAGAATATGGATTGTAAAGTTCAATCCACTCCTTCTCTCCACTTTCAGGCGAAGTCATGACTTCTGAAACGACAGGTGTGTTCGCAGGTGTAGGTGATACTATGGTCGGGGAAGGGGGAGCAGACGTGGCGGTTGGTACTGGAGTAGTCGCCGTACTCACCAGTGGGGTAGGTGAAGGGGTTATACAGGCTTCCAGGTTATCCCGTTCTCTGGAGATACTTGTAGTGACAATCCACTCTGTGTCTGTGCATCTGGCAACTGATTGAGATGATGTGAGTGTAGCAGAATACGTTGCAGTATCTACAACTTCTCCCGAGGGGTTTACAAGATACACGGTATCACCTGAATTGTTGAGCAGACTGCTGGCTGTTGCAATATAAAAACCACCGGATTCCAGCTGAGTTGCGGTAAGGGGAAGTGTATTGTTAGCCGCGTCACGAATGCGGTATCCGTTTGTTGAGATCGGCTGAGTACCCCTGTTCACTATCTCAATCCATTCTGTTGAGGACTTATCCGGCGAAGGATAGAGTTCATTTAACTGTAGAGATGCCTCTACCGGGCACACCGACAGTAAAAAGAATAAAATGATAATAATATATTTCATATATGTGTAATTGTATAAAATAAAACAATAAATTCAACAGAAAAAGGTGTCAGGTAATTTGACAAATTAAGAAAGATTATTCAAATACTCCGTAGATACCCTTTAGGGTATAGTAGTCTGAGACTTTTTTATCCGGACCGAAGATGGGATCGTTCATGATGTATGAGTTTCCGTCAATTTTTTTCAAAACGATGTAATGTTCTCCTCCGATAGCAGCTGAGGCATAGACGTTAGCAATTACTGGTACACCGCGACTCAAGTACGAAGCAACTTCTCCTGCACTGATATTTTTGTAATTCTTACCTCCGGGCCAGCCGCCGTTGAAGCGTGAGGGATGGTAGGTATACGCTGTTCGGGGAACAAACAAGCTGGTGTTATTCGCCAGTGTGACCGGTGTCATATCATATCCATAAAAACGGAATACCATCGCAATACTGGTTATAAAACATCCAACATTTAAGACAGTTTCACTGGAGGTTCCCATGGTGACACCTGCCCAGCGTTCATCACGTTGAGACAGATACCATCCTCCCTCTCCTGTGCCCAATGCTCCAGCTGAGATGGTGTTTACACCCGAACTGACTACGAACGACTTAAACGATGCTATCTGTCGTTCAGCTTCCGCGATCAGGTTACGGTAGGTGGCTTCATCACTCTGAGTTACCGCAAGAAGCTGTTCTTTCGATTCTTGCTGGCGGGTCAATTCTGTCTGTTGCAGTTGTAATGTCTCTTGTAGTGAAGCAAGCTCTTCTTTTTTCCGTTCACGCAGTTTCTTTTGCTCCTGAAAATTTGACTTAGTTTGCTGAACCTGGAAAAGAAGCTTCTGGTTATTTTCTTGGGCAGTTTTTTGATACTTCATCTTGCCGAAAAAGTCATTGGCGTTCTGGCTATCCAGCAGATACTCTATCAGAGAAACACTTCGCTGCTTGTAATTGTCGGCTACACGATTCAATAGTGTTCTGGAGAGATCGTCCAGAGAGGAGTCCAGCCCTTCGATACGGGTACCGAGGGTATCTATTTCCTTTTGTGTTTCATCAATCTTTGTCTCGGTCTGTTCTGTCTGAAGTTTGGTCAGATAGATCTGAGTGTCCATATACTCGATCTGGGAAGACAATGTATTTTTCTGTTTCAGCGTTTCTTCGAGCTTTCGTTCTGCTTCCCGTTTTTTTTCTTCCCAGGAGGCTTTGTCTGAAGAAGACGATGGAGATGATTCTGCTGCTGCTCGTGTTGGTTCGGGGGTTGATTCTCCTGATTCATCTTGTCCGAATACACTATATGAGGAGAAAAAGAGAATAAGGAAGACTAAACTAAGGCTGAGTAACTTTTTCGTCATACGATCATTCTACTTTTTGATTATGGGAAAATCAAGAAAGGTATCGTCGCGAAGCAAGCATGTTTGCAAATAATCCAATCCCGATACCGAATATCGCAGTGATAGCAAACGCGAGTGCAAAAAAGAGTACATTAAAGGGCCAGATCTGAAGGGTGACCGCATCAAAAAAGGTATAGTTGATTGCCGGAATCCCGCGCAGATACCCTTGTAACAGGGGATTTACAAACAGAATAAGTCCGATTAAGGAAAATGTTGAGAGCAGTGAGGCAAAGAATCCCATCACAAATCCTTCTTTTAGGTATGGTTTGGTGATAAAGAAATTACTGGCGCCCAGTAGTTGCAGTATCTCGATCTCTTCTTTTCGAAGTGCAATCTTAAACGATGTTGTCGCGATAATGACAATGGTTGCCATCAAAATCAGGAATGCACATAAGATGAGTGTTGCGTTCCTGACTGCATTGGTAAGAGTCAACAGGCGGTCAACAATAATTTCCTGGAACTGAACTTCGTCAACTCCCTGTCGTTCTCGGAGCGAATCCGCGATCTCTACCAGATACTCGGGGTCGGTCGCATAAATCTCCAGTGATGCGGGAAGAATCTCTTTCGAAGTCATCTCAAGCAGGAGCGTATTGTCCTTGGTGAGTTCTTTATAAATTTCATATGCCTTTTCTTTCGAGATATATTCGGTACTGGAGACCTTTTCCGATCCTTCCAGTTCCTGCTGAATCTGAAGAATTTCAGACTCCTGGGTATCAACCTGGAAGTATACAGTAACCTGTGGCTGGCCTTCGACATACTTAAGTAGTCCGTAGAGGAAAGTCATGGAGATCATCAGAATTCCGATCAGAAAGAGTGTGAAATACAATACCAGAAGCGCTGCTGCGGTTTGATAGGGAGTACGTTTGAGTGACTGGAGAGTTCTGCTCATAGATCGTATCCTCCTTTCCTGATATCTTTGATTAATGCCCCGTCTTTCATTACCAGGACACGCTTTCTAAAACTGTTTACAATATCTGAGTTATGCGTTGCAAAGAGAATTGTCTTTTTTTCTGCAATCTTTTTAAAGATCTTCATTACTTCCCAGGTTGTTTTTGGATCGAGGTTGCCGGTCGGTTCATCAGCAAGGATGATATCACGGTTTCCAATGATTGCTCGCGCAATAGCTACCCGTTGCAGCTCTCCGGCAGAGAGTTGAGCCGGAAAGACAAACTCTTTTTTAGGTAGACCGACCAGTTGGAGCGCCTGGAATACTTCGTCTCGAATTTCACTTTCATGATATCCTTTTACCTGAAGACCGATCGCGATATTTTCAAAAACGTTTTTATCATACAGAATCTTAAAATCCTGAAACACAACCCCGATACGCTGGCGGTATGTATGTCTGTTTTTGAGTCTTCGTTTCGAGATATCAAGATCGTCTACGATAATAGACCCGCTGGTTGGAGCGTACTCATGAAGAAGCAGTTTTAGGATTGTAGTTTTTCCGGCTCCCGATTTTCCAACTAGAAATACAAACTCATTGTCAGCAATCTCGAACGAAACGTTCTCCAGTGCGGTATTTCCGAGCGGGAAAGAAAGAGAAACCTGATCAAACGTTATCATGAAGCCGAACGTAAATCTGGTAATTATTTGACCTCGACATAGCCGACGTCCATCAACCATCCCACCTTTTCTGAATCAAAGGTTTTTCCAAGTACTTTTACTTCTTTACCCACAAATTGGGAAAGATCTACCGTTGTTGAAGTAAGATAGACATTTTGAGTTTCACCGCCGGGGCGCTGTAAATGGAAACTTCCTTCACCTTCGAATCCACCTTCAACCAGCTTGCCTTCTGCAGAATCTTTAAATACTGCAGTGTCTTTTACCCCTGCTGATTTTGGGGTGCCGTCTGCGGTTGTCTCAACTTCTTCCGAGGTTGCGACTGTTTTTGTACCGCCATTTCCGAACACGCGCGAAGAAATAAAGCCGGTGAGTGTGCCGAGTGCAAGACAGAGTACAACGATAAGTACGACCAGTCCAACTGGCATTTTGTTTGTGTCTTTTGACATGTTGTGAATCATGTGATCATGAGATTTTGCCATATAGGTAAGGATATCAGGCCAAAAACATGATTGCAAGTTTTTTATTTCTGATAGCGCAGGAAGGCTTCGATAAACCCGTCCAGATCACCGTCAAGTACCGTTTCCGCCTGACTGGATTCGTAATCGGTACGAGTATCTTTGACCAGTTTGTACGGATGCAGGACATAGGAGCGGATTTGTTGACCCCATGAGGCGTATTTGTCTGTCTTAAAAGCAGAGATCTCTTTGGCTTTCTTTTCTTCTTCCATTTGCCAGAGTTTGGCACGGAGCAGTTTAAGAGCATTTTCACGATTCTGACCCTGTTGGCGTTCAGTCTGACAGGTTACTACGATTCCGGTAGGGACGTGGGTCAGGCGGACGGCAGACGAAACCTTATTCACGTTCTGGCCACCGGCTCCTCCGGAACGGTAAAACTGCCACTCAAGGTCTTCTTCCTTGACATCGATATCAACCTTTTCCAGCAATGGCATGACTTCGACCAGCGAGAACGAGGTCTGGCGCAGGCCATCGGCGTTAAATGGCGACTGCCGTACCAGACGGTGGGTACCTGCTTCTCCCTTGAGCAGACCGTATGCAAACCGTCCTTTAACATGCAATGTGACACTTTTGATACCTGCTTCTTCGCCGGGAATCTCATCAACTATCTCAAAACTCCAGCCTTTCCACTCAAAATAGCGGGTGTACATGCGAAACAGCATGGAGCTCCAGTCCATTGCTTCGGTTCCTCCGGCTCCGGCGTGAATTGAGAAGATTGCATTACTTTTGTCATATGTTCCGGAGAGAAAGAGCAGTACTTCATATTTGTTAATCATCTTTTCAGCTTCTGCCCATTCTCCTTCTTCTACCAGTAGTTGCATCATCTCGACGTCGTCAATTTCTTTTTTGAGATCGGAGATTTTTTTCATTACTTCAGAGGAGTTTTGAGGATCTGCCCAGAATTCAGCTTCGAACGTCTGCTTTTCCAAATCAGACAATTCCGCTTTCTTTTCATCAAGATTTACACGGGTAAGAATATTATCGAGCTTGCTACGCAGTTCTTCCTGGTTTTCCATAAGGGTCTATTATAGCAGAAGAGCGGACTGGAAGAACTATTACTCAAAGTCTGAACCGATTATGACCACGGCATCAGCTGCTTCATCTTCGTCTAATGGATCTCCCTGCACAACCTGTGCATATTCCTGCAGATCGGCCTTGAGTACATCAAAGTAAGCAGCAGACTCTTCTTTTAATTGAATTTCAGTTTTTTCGTAATCAAACGAATCTGCGTTTCCGGTCAGAATATCGGTATAGCCTGCTTCACTCAGAATAGTCTTTACTTCACTGGCTTTACCGGCTGTTCCTGAGCCGTTCAGTACCTTTACCCGGAGACTTTCACGATCAGGTTCGGGTGTCGGGGTTGGGGTATTAGTGGGAACTGCGGTTGGTTCCGGAGTCGGTGTCGGCTGTGCAAAACTGAGTCTCGCGGTCATCGCACTCAGATTTATTGAGCCCAGGTTTAGACGGGACAATCCAAAGATAGCGGCCGTAGTGAGTGCAAAGGCTAGTACAAAGAGTCCGATCAGTTTCCAGGGAAAGGTAAAGTGTTGTGCCTTATACGATTTATAACTGTAATCGTTCGGCTTTCGCTTGAACATTGAGAAATCACGATTTTCATTTGCCAGAATAAAGCCACCGATACAGGCATCAAACTGGAGATACGGGATCGTCTTATTGTTCTGGGTAGTAAACATCTTGAGGTAATCTGCATAAAAGTGCGGCATGATGCGCTTGAGCGGATTGGTCCAGACGCCGACATTTTTCGTAAAGGTATCCTGACGGATGTTTTCTGACTCCTCTCCGGAGAGAATCAGCCGGTTAAGTTTGATACCTTTCTTTTCCAGATCAACCGCTTTTGCTTTCAGCACATCTTCGATATCATCTTTTTCTTTCAGTTCTTTTTTCCATTTCGTTGATTCGAGGAGCCCAAACGAATCGTAGACATATCCCTGAACGGTATTGCCGTCATAAGAAACATAAAATATGTTTTCCTTCTTTTCCTTTCTCAGTGTCTTTTCAAACAATTTAAAGTAGGAGAGTGTCTCAGGGATTACATTCTTAACCTTTAGATCAAGCAGATTAAACGGTTCCAGAAACTTGTTATAGATATCGTTATCAAGCGCATAGAACGTCATCTGGCGCTTATCTTCGGACTCGAGCACCATGTGGTCGTAGTAGCAGTTCTCCAGATCTACGGTCAACTGTGCACGGGCTTTTTCGCGAATATACGTTGCCAGAACGACTGGTGCCATATCCTGCGGGACTTCCGTACGCAGAAACTCAAAGCTGTCCTGAGGAAGGATCAGAGTCACATCACGGTCTTTTATTTTCTGCTCTGAAACCAGGGTTAATGCTTCCTTTATAGCTGATGCAGTAAGATCAGGATTGATAAGCTGTCCATTTTTCAGGAAACTCATCTGATACTTTTTCTCGTAAAATACGATATCATAGTGACCCAGGAGGGTCTTTTTCAGATATAGTATCTTAATCTGGTTCTCATTCAGTAAAAGGTAGATCATTGAAATCATTATAATAGGAATGTTACGAAGAACGCAAGTATTAAACGCATGTGATTTTCGTTTTGTATAAGATATGGATAACACTGTTGCCGCAATAAAAAGCAAAATAGACATCGTGGAGTTTATCGGACAATATACATCGCTTAAGAAAGCGGGACGACATTTTACAGGTCTGTGTCCGTTTCACCAGGAGAAGTCGCCGTCGTTTGTGGTCTCTCCTGATCGTGATATGTGGTACTGCTTTGGAGCGTGCCACGAGGGCGGAGATGTAATTTCGTTTTTGATGAAGTGGGAAAATATCAGCTTCTATGAAGCGCTGCAGGAGCTTTCCATTAAAACCGGTATTCCATTGGAAAAGAATGCCATCAAGGATCAGGAATGGGAAAAGAAAGATATTTTGTTCAAGATAAATTCCATGGCTATGCAGTATTACCAGCATATCCTGCATAAAACCACCTATGGGGAAAAAGCCCGTGAATACCTGAAAAACAGGGGACTGAACGATAAGATTGTTGAGACCTTTCAGATAGGCTATGCTCCGGAATCATGGGAATCTCTTAGCAAATTTTTAAAAGCTAAAAAATTCTCCGAACACGATATTGCCCGGACCGGTCTCTGTGTAAAAAGCTCACGGGGTACGTACTACGACCGCTTCCGGGGTCGCCTGGTGTTTCCGATTAAAGACATCCGGGACAATATTATCGGGTTTTCCGGTCGACTGCTGCAAAACAAAGAAGGTGAACCGAAGTATATTAATATCTCCGAAACCGAGATCTATCATAAGCGCGAGAGTTTGTACGGTATTCACATAACCAAAGACAACATTCGCAAAAAAAACTCCGTTATTCTGGTTGAGGGGGAATTTGACGTGATTATGCCGTATCAGCATGGAGTTGATAATCTGGTAGCAATTAAGGGATCTTCTGTCACGAAAGATCATCTCCGAATCTTAAAGCGGTATGCGGCAAAGATTATTTTGAGTCTCGATGCTGACGCTGCGGGTAACGATGCCGTTATCCGGGCAGTCCGGGAAGCAGAAGAGTTTGATCTGGAGATTTACGTACTCAAAGTGCCGGATGGAAAAGATCCGGATGAGGCAGTACGCACGAACGAAGCGGGTTTTAAAGAGGCACTTAAGCAGGTTATTCCGGCGTATGACTTTATCTTGACCACTGTTGTAGAGAAGTATCCGGATGAGTCACCGTTTAGTAAAAAGAATATCGTAAATGAACTGCTCCCGTTTTTGCACTCCATGAAGAATATGATTGTCCGGGAACATTACATTAAGAAGCTCTCCGAGGCAGTGGAAACACCGGTCGAAGCTATTAAGCTCGAAATTGAGACCTATGAACGAACCAGCTCCAAGGCCCGCTTAATTCAGACGATTCAACAGTCTCGCGAGACCGTAGATCCGATCGATCAAAACCAAAAATATCTGCTCTCCTATCTGTTCCAGAGTGAAAATCCATTCTATGCAGCCGAATCGATTTTTAGTGTAATCAAACCAGAAGATTTTACGTTGCCCGCACTTCAGAAGATTGCGACAGCGTTTATTGAGTTTAAGAAGAGCAATACTGAGTATACGGAAACCGCCTTTATTCACTCTCTCGCGAAGGAATTACATCCAATGTTCGACGAATTAGTATATACGCTGCTCGATAAGCAGGTAATCGAACACGAAGATCCATTGCGTCTTGCAATAAGTATAAAAGAAAAACTCTTAAAGAAACTGTTCGAAAAACTCAAATCCCTTGACGAAGCCGAAGCTGACAAGCTTAGTATGGTTATTAGCACGGAACGCATCCGTCTGAATAAATTAAAGCGGCTACAGTCTACATAGCTGGACATATAGGGAAAAAAATTATACAATTTACACTATGCAAAAAATGAGTAAGTCATATAAAGATCTATTGAAACAGGGGGAAGAAGATGGATTTTTGGTGCAGGATGATATTCTGATGGTGTTCACTGAACCGGAAAAACATGTTGATGACATCGACGATTTTTTTGACACTGCGTTTAAAAAGGGAATTGATATCTTCGAAACAATCTCTACCCGTGACGAATCCGATGTAAACAAAACTGCAGAGGAGATCGAAAAAGAACTCGAGATGCTGGTTGGTGTAAAGCATGGAGAATCTCTTGATCCGATCAAAAAATACCTGAAAGAGATCGGACGTACCCCGCTCCTTTCGTTTGATCAGGAAGTAGAGCTGGCAAAGAAATACGAAAAGGGAGATATGAAAGCAAAAGAAAAGCTGATTAAAGCAAATCTCCGTCTGGTAGTCTCGATCGCAAAAAAATATCTGGGTCGCCGCCTTTCATTCCTTGATCTGATTCAGGAAGGAAACCGTGGGCTGATTCGCGGTGTTGAAAAGTATGATTGGCGCCGTGGATTTAAGTTCTCGACCTATGCCACCTGGTGGATTCGTCAGGCCATTACCCGTGCCATTGCCGATCAGTCGCGTACTATCCGTATTCCGGTACACATGGTCGATCAGATTAACCGTTTCTACAAAACGCAGCGTCGTCTGATGCAGAAGCTGGGGAAAGAGCCCGATGTCAAAGAGATCTCAAAAGAGATGGAGTTGTCTGTAGAAGAAGTAGAACACCTGATCAAGATTTCTCAGCAGCCAAAGTCTCTCTCCACTCCAGTCGGTGATGACAAAGAAGCAACGCTGGAGCAGTTTATCGCTGATCAAAACCAGCCAACGCTCTATGACAAGGTTTCACGTGAGCTGCTGAAAGATGCGATCGGAGAAGTGCTGCAAACGCTCTCACCCCGTGAACAGAAAGTGCTGATCATGCGATTCGGTCTGGAAGATGGCAAAGCAAAGACACTGGAAGAAGTCGGTAAAGAATTTAAGGTTACCCGTGAACGTATCCGTCAGATCGAAGCCAAGGCTATTCGCAAGCTGAAGCATCCGACCCGTGCCCGAAAACTGAAGGACTTTCTTGAGTAATCAGGCTATACTGTAACTAATACATGAAAAAAGAGATCTCCAAAACACAGCGAATGCTGAACATGTGGGCTGTTATTCTCATTATCTGGAGTGTATATCGATCCCAGTTTGAGACTACCCTTCCGATCTGGCTGGATGAATTTATCATTAAGCCGGCAGTATTTCTGATTCCCTTGTACTATTATATTCTCAAATACGAGCATAAGCCGTTTTTTACTGCCTTAGGATGGAAAGCAAAGGAGTGGACAACTGATCTGTTCCTGGGATTGTTTATTGGAGGTGTATTTTTCTTTTCGGGGGCTCTTGCCAACTATATAAAAGAAGGCAGTATCTTTTCGACAGATTCATCCTTCATGAATGAGTACACACTGTGGTTACTGATTGCGGTCTCCATTGCTTCGGCGATAACAGAAGAACTGCTTTCCCGCGGGTTTGTGCTCAAACGACTGTATCAGGAATCAAAAAATGCATTTAGTTCAGTAGTCTATTCGAGTATCTTGTTCTTTTTCCTCCGTATTCCAATGCTGTTTACCATCGATGGGATCAATGGATTTATTATCCTGCAAGTGATGGTAACCGACCTGTCCCTGAGTCTGGTTGTCGGGACTCTCTATGTTACACGTAAAAATATCCTACTACCGATTCTGGTACATGCATTCTACAATATGAGTCTCTATTACTTTTTATAACAGCCTCCTATTAGCTGCTGGAATCCTTTATTCTCCTGCAAATAGCTTCAGAACCTTGGCATCGCTTCGTTTTTCAGCGAGAGAAGGGGGAATAAACATGCGGGGGATGGCCTGAAGAAACCCGCGGGAAATAACGCTGTTATCGTTTAGTACACTCGAAACCAGCGTAATCGGTAATTGGATCGTATGGTCTGCACGGAGGCGGAGATCGGTGATATTTTTCCAGATAAAATACAACTGGTTTCGGAATGCGATCGTATCAATACTCTGTTTTGAGAAGTAAGTCCCGATGGTAGATTCATGGTGATGTTCCACCATAATAGACGGATCAAACAGAACTTCATATCCCTGTTTCCATGCCCGGTAAGACAGATCAATGTCTTCCCAATAGAACGGAGCGTACAGAGTGTCAAACATGCCCAGTTTACGCAGTTTTTTCTTGTGGAACATACTCGATCCTCCTTCGGCCCAGGCAGTCTTTCCAAACTCCCGGTCAGAAGCATAATCGTGGCGGAAAAAACCTTTTTGCCAGAAGATACGGTTCTTTCCGACAATCTTTCCATCTTTTTCTTTCTGGGCAAAGGCTACCGCAAATAGATCGGGATTCGTTTCAAAATGGGCGATTGCCTTCTGAAAGGAACTATCTTTCAATACGACGTCACTGTTCAACAGTACCACATATTCACCCCGTGCTTTGGAAATACCCGCATTTACAGCTCCACTAAATCCTAGATTACGTTCGTTTTCGAGCACCTGTACTTCTGGAAACTGGGCCATGTAGTGCGCAATACTCTGTTCAGGGAAGTCGTTTACAACGATCACTTCACAGTTTTTACAAAAGGGGAGATTCTTTTTGAGGTTTCGAACTAACTGGTCTTCTTTTTTGTAGGTAGGAATTACGATGGTAATCATGCTTCGTTAATAAAAATATCTATAACATTCTGTTTAAATCGGTCGTAACTAAAGTTTGTTCGGGCAAAATTCTGGCCTTTTAACACAATCTGTTTTTTTAGTTCGCGATCGGTACGCAGTTTCTCCATCTGTTTGAGCAGCTGGTTTGTGGAATTAAAAAGCAACCCATTCTGCTCCTGATGGATCAGTTCCTTCGGTCCACCAGCGTTATAACAGAAGGTGAGGCAGCCCGCAGCCATGGCTTCGACCGGTGTAATCCCCAGATGTTCAACCAGTTCTGGAGAACGGTCTGAATCAATCCCATAGCCGGCAAAGTGCCAGTAATATTCTGCCCGTTGATAATATCCCAGCAGTGTTTTGTAGTCAGGGTTGATCACAATCTCTATTGCGCGTGATCTGGATACCATCTCCGACAGTTTGTCGATATACGGCTGATCTGCGGGCAGCACGCTACCTGCAAGAATCAATTTATAGCCGGCAAACTGTTTCTGCTCAGTAAGTTTTTGAAATGCCTGAATTGCCAGATCCTGTCTCTTTGAGTGGAGACTGGGGAAAAACCGACCTACATTCAAAATAATCTTTTCTTTTGCCTGTGGTGTTTGAGCCATATGGATAAACTCTTTAGAAATATATGGATACAGAACCGTATTTTGAACACCCCATTTTTTTAACCAGTGGTGGGTAAACAGCGAGTTGCTGATATAGCTGTAGTTTACGGTCTTGATGATATTGAACAGGTTACGCGAGTAGAGATCTTTTTGTGGCACCATACAAAATACATAATTCCGCTTTGCTGATGAGAAAAAGTAGCTACCGTCAGTTACGTATAAAAAGATATCAATCTGTTTGAGTGCGTTTAGCTTGGTGGAGATACTTCCTTTGCCGATAAAGGGAGGAGTTTTATATACCGGTTTGACCGGAAACGAGATTGCCAGCTTTTTTTCTATCTGTTGGGTAATATCTTCGTGCCAGAAAATAACTGGTGTGTACCCCTGCTCACGGCATAACACTTCCAGGATGGCGAGGACATGTTTTTCGCCGCCACCGAGTGTGTCAAGATACGGACTGTACAGAGCGACAGTTTTTCTTTTCATACAGATAAATATAGGTAATAGTTTTGGAATACGCCTGATAAAATGCTTCGATTATCCCAATCGTGCCATCACGGTACCCATGATTTTTAATTAACCGGCGGAATAGCTCTCCAAAAAATTTTCTGAATAAAATGAGGGCTGATACTGGGCGTCCCGCCTCAAAGAGCAGTTGAGACTCGACATCTTCGAAGACGGTGGTTTTTTTTACCATCTCGGCGTAGTCGTTTTTTGAGAAGTGGAGAATTGCTTCTTTTAGATATCCCAGATTGCCTTGAATCTCCGGAGTGGAGTGGATAGCTTTTGGCCAGGTTTTAAACGCACGGGTGTTAATAAGCCGGATCTGATGATTTGGCCACAACCCGCCGTGTTTCATCCATATTTTTTTTGCAAAATACTCTTTCCGGGGAATTTTGTAATGGGTGTATTCTGTGGATTGAATTGCCGAACGGATTTCTGAGACAAGTTCAGGGGTAATCCGTTCATCTGCATCAAGCAGTAGTACCCATTCAGCCTGTGCGTTGGTAACGCCAAACTCACGGGCAGGTTCTACATACCGGGAAAAAGGGAAGGTTTGAATGGAGACTCCAAGCTGCTTGGCAGTGGTGATCGTGTTATCCGTACTTTCGGTATCGACAACCAGGATTGCGTCAGTCAATTGATGGGCGCTCTTAATGCACTCAGCGATATTTTTTTCTTCGTTGTATGTCTGAATAACTACACAAATATCTTTCATAGTTGTATACTTGCTATTAGGTATTATTACCCTCATTGTATCATGATTGCATACATATTATACGCTCTTGTGCTGGCATTTCTGTCAGTTTACTCCTTTGTGTTGGTCGATCCGAACATAACCTTTCTCAATAATGATCTCTGGACTCAGTTCCGGGAAGTAGCGGTACAGATCGGGTATTATCAGCGTGATCTGTCATGGACGATATTTCTCATCCTGACCGTGATACTGTTCGGGTTTCACTGGTATATTACGTTTAGGGCACCAAGAAAGTTTAATCCGGTATATCTTGCTCTTATGATCGGCGGAATTCTAGTCTTCTCTTATCCGCTGATTTCGCACGATCTGTTTAACTACATGTTCGATGCCAAGATCCTGACCGAGTATGGCCAAAATCCGTATCTGCACAAAGCTCTGGATTACCCAAATGACACCTGGTTGCGTTTTATGCACTGGACACACCGGACGTATCCGTATGGACCGGTTTTTCTGCTGTTGACCCTGGTGCCTGCATTTTTAAGTTTTGGTATCTTTCTACTCCATTTTCTGTTGATCAAAGCAACTATTGCTGTATTTTACGTGATGGGAGTTTATTTCCTGTCACGCATCAAAAAAGAGTACGGACTGTTTTTTGCAACCCAGCCGCTGGTTATCTGGGAAGGTCTGATAGCTGGTCATAACGACTTAATAGCGGTATCTCTCACCATTGCGGGTATCTACTTTGTTATGCAGAAACGTGAACAGATTCTGGGCAGAATTCTGCTGGTTGCATCAGCTGGTATTAAGTATATGACACTGCCATTTATCATCCTCTCCAGGAATAATAAATGGCAACAGCAGTATCTGGCGCTCGCAGGAATACTGGTAATTCTCGGATACTTTACCTTTTTTAAAGAGATTCAGCCGTGGTATTTTCTAAACCTACTGCCGTTACTGGTGTATTTCCGCACTGTTATTGAACGACTGCAGATCTTTTTTCTGGGACTGATTCTTTCCAACTATCCGTTTATCAGACTGGGAGGATGGGGAGAGCCTGAGCATCTGGTAATTAAACACTGGATTATCGGTATTGCGTTTGTGTTGAATATTATCTACTTCGGAGTCCGAGCTGCTCAAGAGCGGCGTTCTTCAGCAAATGCAGCTTAGTACGCAACGGTGCGTATTTTAATCCAAACTTTAGCCGGTTTTTGTTTTGATACCGTTGATGCAACGAAGAACCAGCGCCATCGGTAGACTGTGCATTTTTGTGCCATATGATCAGAGAAGGATCGTAAAGGAGGGGAACACCTGCTTCAGTTGCCCGCTGGCAGAAATCCGTATCTTCATAGTATAAAAAGTAAGACTCATCCCAGAAGCCAACGGTATCTACTACCTGTTTATCAAAGGCTACGAGACAGCCGGTTACAAACTGAGTCGCTTCAGGGGTGTCATACTGGCCGGTATCAACTTCGTCAACACCGCGGTGAAAGGTGTACATATTATCCCAGTCAATGGTTCCTCCAGCATACCAGAGCACACGTCCCAGATCTTTTTTTGTGTAGCGATCGGTATGGTATTCAAAGCCGGGTGCGTAGTAAATTTTTCCTCCGATTACGGAGCAGGGGTGTTTTTCAAGTGAATCAATGGTGGCTGTTACAAAATTCTTTTCAAAGATAATATCACTATTTACGACACAGAGCTTGGTATATCCATCACGCAGTGCATGAACCAGTGCCCGATTTACTCCGTGTGAATATCCCAGATTCTCCGAATCAATCACCGAAGCATAATCAGGGTATGCATACGTCTGTTTTTTTGTTGAAAGATCAGATACATATACCTGTATATGTGCAGATTGTCGCTTTAATGAGGAGAAAAATTCATCAAGAATCGCGTAGTTGTTATAGACAACAGTGAGTAGTGCCAGCTTATGTTGCATAGGACATTATAGCAGGAGGTTACTTACGCTTGAGCGTTTTGACCAGGTCCTGGAATATCTTGAGCCCGTACATACCAATAATAGTCGAGATATAAACAGAAGGAGCGCCCAGGAGTGAAAAGACCAGATGTAGTTCCGGGCTCTGCAGGTAATTAATTGCGATAAACCGGATAACAGTCAGGTAAAACAGCATAAATCCGCTGGCGAATATGACGCCTTTGATAGTCTGAAAGAGAGAAAACGGAACGATCTCCTTAGCTTTCATCTCTACAAAGATAAAGGTAAGGGAGACAATAAAGAAACAGACCGCAATTGCATTGTATCCAAACGCGTGAATCGCAGGCGGAATCAGAATCCAGGTAAGTGCTGTCCAGACAATCATAAAGACTAGACTTAGCTTAACTCTCTTTACCGCGTTAAATAGATTGATAAACGGAGTGGTCATACTGACCAGTAGCGCAGAGAGCGAGAAGAAATAGAACGAGAAAAGAGCCTCGTTCCATTTGTCATAGTAGCCGTCAATAATCTTTAAGAAGCTATCAAAGGTAAATAGACCGCCGATAATGATCGGGAAGACAATCAGACTGCCAAAAAATACGACATTCTGAAGACTTTTGTTGAGCAATTCTTTGTTTTCCTGAACTCCGGCGAAGACCGGAAACGCGACCCGGTTGAGATTATCGGTCACAATGCGGACAGCCATCTCGGCATATTTTTTACCAAAGGTTACGATACCCAGATTTGCCAATCCAATAGTCTGTCCAAGGTAGATAATGAGCAGATCGTCTTTGATCATCGCCAGGAAGGAGTTCCCCTGGAATGGTAAACCATAACTGAGGAGCTCTTTTGCAGAACGCAGAGAAAAGCTGATTGAGGGAGACCAGGGTTGCATAAAAAAGATCATCAGAACACCGACGATGCTTCTCAGTGCGACTGCTGCAATGAGCGCCGGAATCTCGTATCCCATAAACGATGCGATGATAATCGTCAGATAAAACACGGTGTTTTCTACCGTCTGTACGAGTACGTTTTTATAGATCTCAACTTTTTTTTCAAGCAACACAGAAGGAATTGTTTTCAGAGAGGAAAGGAAAAAAGCACCAAGTAATGCCCAGAACAGATACTTTGCATCGGCTGGAATATCCTGATAGCCCGCCAGCAGACGATCACCGAAGAGCATACCCAGAATGACCGCAATTGTTACCAGAACCATCTGAATAAAAAACGCAGTATTCAGATCAATCTGTTTGGTATCTTTTTTTTGAATGAGTGCTGCAGCTAAGCCGAGGTTTGTTATATAATTAAAGAACGAAAGCGAGGCTAATACGGTTCCGTAAATTCCCAGCAGCGTTTCGTTTGACTTAAGGGTAAGGATAAAGAACGCGCCGAAACCGAGTACAGCGGAATATGAGCTCTGAAACAGCAGACTCAGTACGCTGAAAATGCTCTTCGATTTCATTGATTTCAGTTCCTGTTCATTCATATGTTCAAAAAATTCATCCGATCCCTTTTTTCAAAAGAGTATGCACTGGTTCTTCTGGTTACACTGCTTCCCGTGTTTGCGCTGTATATACCCTTCTTACTCGGACTGAATCAATTCCTGTTTCTCCCAATAGAGAATCCTGGATTCTTTAATATTATCAGAAACTGGGATGGTCCGAACTACATTGTAGTGGGGAAAACGATGTATGATACGCAAGAAATCCCGAAATATCTCATCAATAACCTCAGTCTCGAATACTACACAGCACATTTACCATTATACCCGATTATTATCTGGCTGTTTGCACCGATCTTTGGATGGTTGTATTCCGGAGTAGCGGTCAATCTGCTGTTTGGAATTCTGCTGAATGTACTGTTTTATACAATTGCCAAGCGCTATACCAAACATCCGTTACTGCTCACCTTTATCTTTACGGTATTTCCGGGCCGGTTTTATATTGTAAGAAGTATTATCGCACCGGAGACCCTCCTGGTGTTCTGTATGTTGCTCTCACTGTGGCTATTTGAAGAGAAAAAGGTATGGCAGGCAGCACTGGCTGGTATGTTTGCGGTGCTCACCAAGGTACAGGCGCTCTTTCTGGCATTTGCGTTTGGGGCAGTGCTGTTGGAACGATGGCTTACTCCCTATGTTACCAAGGCGGTTCCTTCACTGAAAGCAAAACTGAAAGGTTTAAATGACTGGCCTGTCTGGCGGTGGGAGTATCTGAGTATCGCGCTGATTCCCGCGGGATTACTGGTGTTATCACTGTTTTACTACATTCAGGTAGGTGATTTTTTTGCCTTTCTAAATGCACAAAAAGATAATCAGCTCTACTTTACTGTTCCATTTGCTCACTTTAACTACACGAATCCGTGGGCATTAACCGGATGGCTCGAAGATGTCGCGTTTTACTTTATTGCGATGTTTGTGCTGGTTTTTGCACTGGCTCGATCAAAGCAACGAAGCTGGTTTTACTTTGCGCTGTTTTATACATTGTTTCTGATGATTATTCCGCAGCGTGATATTACGCGTTTTTCCATGCCGCTTGCGCCACTGTTCTTTATCCATTTTCAGGAGTTCTTTACTTCACGTGTCTTTAAATGGGCGCTGATCTGTTGTTTGCCGGCGCTGTATTTTTATGCACTCAACTTTATGCTCACGAACCAGGCACCAATCTCGGACTGGACCCCGTTTATTGCGCAGTAATTACCGGTGCGAATATTTTTATTGAAGCTGAACGGTACGCAGTAGTTTGTTCTTCTTTCTACTCAATAACAGGGTGAGACTCAACAGAATGCCACAGATGGTGAGGATATTCCCCGTATGCTGAAGCGGTGTCTGGCGGTAGAGAATAGAGACCGTATCTTCTGCTGAAAGCGGTATCTGTGGTCTTCCCAGCTTATCAAACGATTCAGGAGTACTTTCTCTTCCATTAATACGAATCTGCCAGTTAGGAAAGTAATGGATGTTGAGGGTGTACGTTCCTTGTTTTTCGACTATAAATGATTTTTCAAATGGGTAGTTTTCGGTGATCCTTACGAGATCGTTTCCGGAGGGAGTTACCGGATTTTGAGTCTGCTGAACCAGTTCTGTGGTGTCGGTATTATAGAGAGTATGGTACCAGTAGTTAAATGATGCCGTTCTGGGGAGGTACTCCGCCACAAAATACACGACTTTGGTTTTAATATATTCTTCTGACAGGTATTTCTGATTAAAATTCTGTACCGTCATTGCTTCTTTATAGAAATACTTCATATTTATACCGGTAAGTGCTACTACCAGGATGGTCGCAATAACAAACTGGAATTTTTTTGGCACAAACAGGAACGAATACGCTGAAAAGAATGCGATACCAAACATAATAAACGGCAGAAAGCGCCAGGGGAACTGAAATAAACTTAATACTGGTCTCAGCAGGTCCCAGACAGGTTTAGACTGATAGAGAGTAAGAAATGCTGATAGTGCGGTTACCAGCGCAATACTCAGTATCAGAATGTTTTGTCTTGTGAATACGCTATGAAACTTTTTTTTCTTCCGGTAGATCTGGTAGAGTCCAAACACGAAAGACGCACCTCCTGCGAGGGCAAGCAGTATCTGGAGTTTTCCCATCTGAAATGACATTCCGTCGAACTCACAGCCGGCAGTTGATCCACCGTATCCCCAGGGTGAGTTCCACAGCTGTGATATACAGAGAAAGTGTTCCTCATAGCGGGTGAGAACGGCGACATCCTGTGCGTACGTATAGGTATTCTCAACGACTGCGGGAATCAGGAAGTATGATGAGAGAAGTAGGGCGATGGCCATCGCAACAATGCCGCGGATTCTGTGCTGCAGTAACAATACAATGCAGGTAACCATCACAATTGAAAGGAGTGACATAATGTTATGGACGGTGAACAGCGCAGAAAGAATTGCGGTAGAAGCGATAAAGGCTGGTGCAGAAAACTTCTGATCGTTATGTAATAGTATCCAGACAGTCCACGGCAGTAGTGCCAGAAACCAGATTTCTCCCAAATTTCCGCGTACAAATATCTCTGCTGCCATATACGGAATCGTGATATACACTCCGGCTCCTAACATACTCGCTGCAGGAGTGTGAAACTTCCGTAATAGTAAAAACATACCCGTTGCCGCGGTAATAATTGCCAGCGCAAAAGATAACTTGAGAGATGCGGCAATAGAAAGTCCTGCAAGATGAGGAATACTGGTAACCCAGTAGGCAAACGGGGCATAGAAGTTGAATACCGGATACCCGAGGTTATATGAAAACTCCGGCGCTAAGCGCGGCGGTATAACCCCATTCTGAATATTCACCACAAACTGATCGATACGACCAGGTTGCGTTTGATCGTGAAAATCAAACATCTGGTCTGATAAGGGATTCAGATTCCGGACTAATATTCCGATCAGTAGTGCTCCTATACCTATGATCAGAAGCAGTTGTCTATTCATACATTATTCATTTGGTTCAGATTTGAGTCTATAAAGGAAGATTTGAGACCCATTACCCGGCTTCTTGTATTCTTTTACCAGTTCAACCGGCCAATCGGGCGGGAACTCGGTACGATGGGGGAAGACAAGCAAGACAGTGGTATCTTTTAACCGCGGCTGTGTGGCAATCAAGTCTTTCCGGTCCAGCGGCCACATCCCAATCACTGAGATATCTGTATCTGATGGCTTGATCATGGAGTTGAGCACATCTCCAGCCATACCAAAGTTTCCTTCTGCCAGGATCAGAACCGGTTTTTTTTCTGTTTTAACCTGTTCCCGGGCATACTCAACAATCTCTTTAATACCCCAGCCAGCCGGCCAGCCTTCAATGTATTGTCCCCGATCTACTTGAGGGAGCGGGATTTTTGCCGGTGCAAAGAGCAGCGTGTAGTTAAAGTAGAGGACTGATCCTACTGCAAGTGCAATACAGGAATAAAAAATTACTTTGTTTTTGAGAGTTCCCAGGAAATAGGCAGCCAGTATGAGCATCCATCCGGCAAAGAAAATGATGTACCGGGGGAACAGTACTTCGTTAAAGAAGGATACAAAAATGAATGGCAGTGCAATGGAGATGCCAAAGTAAGTAAACAGCCGTTTATCGTTTTGCCAGAGTTTCCATAATCCGATCACACCAAAGAGAGCAATTACATATCCCATCTCTGAAGCAATGTAATAGGGAATCAATGGAATGTTTCTAAACACCAGTCCAAAGGGATTCGCGAGGAATTCAGCGGGAGTCAGTACAAAAGTGGTGTTCTTTTCCTGAATGTAATGAAAGAACGGAGAGAGCCGCTGAATGTTGTAAATTGCGAATGCCATTACAGCTGCAAGAACATAGAGTATCCAGTAGTTAATGGCGTGATTTATAATCTTATTTTTGTGTTTAAATGATTCTTTGAGTGTTTTCTCTGCCGCAAGTATTGGTGCAAATGCTGCTAACGCAATGAACATCATGACCGAGGATTTTGCCAGAAGACCAATCCCCCCTGCCAGTCCGAAGATCAGAGCAACATCAAGCCGCAAGGTTCGAACAAGGAGTATAGAAAAGAACAGAATCCAGATAAATGCAGCATGAACACCTGAATCGATCATAGCAAGGCGATCATAGAAAATAAAGAACGGAGTTATCACATACAGAAATGCGCCAATGTACGCAACCCGTTTATTAAAGAGGTAGAACAACAATGTAAAGATACCTGCCAGCGCTACAAATCCCGTGAGAACCGCGGTCATTCTACCTGCAAAAAGAGGGTTTTCAGCAAAAAACTTCAGCATTGGAATAGTCAGCCAGGTCTGAAGCGGCTGTTTGCCGTCAGTGAGCGAAATAAAGCGCCAGTTGGCATCAACTTTAGCGGTCTTAGCCCATTGAATGTAGATTCCTTCATCATTGAAAATGGGGAATAAGTCCAGGTTCGTTACACGAATCCCAACGTACGCAAAAATGATCAAGGCAATTAATCCAATATCGAGGAGAGTAAACTCTTTTTTAAAAAAGGACAGGATCCGTTTGTAATCAAACATAGGGTTATAAGTTGTTGATATAGGTAATCCAGTTATTTGTCTCACACGCCACCGAATAACTCTGGATTATCTTTTGTTTGCTGGTTCCCAGATCCTGTTCATTTTTGGCAAAGGTAACAATTGGATATTGCCAGTACTCTTTCTGGAATCCTTCCCCGTTATAAAAGAACTTGATATCTTTTTGTGCGTAGTAGACAAACGAAGGAGCTCCTCCATAGGTAAACGAAGTCTCCGTTTGCAGCTGGGTTGACTCAAGCACCAGTCTATTCTGTCGTTCCTGAGCATCTACCAGTACTGCCATCCGTTCATTTGGTAACTGGCTGATACATTGTGCCAGAACCATTTTTTCATCCGGTGTATTTTCACCCTGCTGATATCCATAGGTAGCAGGAATAAACTGTACAATAAAATAAAAGAGTACCAGTGCAAGAAGCGGTAGACGGATAAACGAAAACCGGAGTTGCATATATAAATACGGAAGTGCGAGAACAAATAGTGGCAGTAAGGTAACCAGATACCAGCCGATCTTACTTTGACTCATCATCAGCAGTCCAAAGAATGGTAAGGGACTGAGCAGGATCATAAAGAAGCGCAGGTTGTCCGGCTCATCTTTCATAAAGAATTTTTTCCAGATTAAGTGTAATACCAGAATAATAGCGCCCACAATTCCTGCAACCGTGACATTAATGTCAGTGGTTGGGCCGGGTATCACAAAGAATATTGCTACACCGGCAAGGAGCAGGGCATAGACCCACAGGAATGATATTTTTTTGGAGTTAATATACTGGCCCAGAATCGTAAAAACAGTTCGAAGTGATAAAATCAGATAGGCAATCAGTACAAGGACGATAAGCAGTCCAATATTATTCCAGAGGAGTTCGACGTAATACCAACGCTCACCATAGTGAAGTTCAATCGGTGAGACAACCCGCTTTACAACCTGATCGAAGAGATGTGCCTGGATAAAGTAGTCTCCAAAACGGACATAACTGATGATATGCCAGATGAGCGGTAACGCTACGATCAGTAGCAGCTTCGGTATATTCCTGAGAGAAAGATCCTTTTTTGTCAGGTTCAGAATCGATACTAGTGCCGGATAAAATCCGACGATTGACTTACTGATCACGCCAAAGGTTACTGCCAGCAACTTGCCGGTATACGTATTTGCAAGAAAAAATAAGACCCAGCCCAGTCCCAGCATTACATCAGTGTTCAGCAGCAAAGAGCGTTCGATAAAGAGTGGCGCAGATGCCAGCGCTACAACCGGAATCAAAAAAATTATTTGTCTATGCAGATGTCCATAGGTATCGAGCTGTTGCTTGAACAAATGCTCCATAATCTTTTTTCCGAGTGCATAGGTTGCCCACAATAGGAGCATTCCGAAGATTACCATCACCATACGTGCCCAGAACTCACTGCGGCCAAAAACTGCAAATGCGACTGCGATCATGGCGTGTGACAGTGGTGGCTTATTCAACCAGACTGTGCCATTAAACGTTGTTGATAGAGAGGTGTTTTCTTTCATCTCCCAAGCCACCTGAGAGTAAATCCCTTCATCCCAGTTGTGAAAGAGTACTTCTCCGTAGAGGAAGTTTTTGTATATTAACCCGATACAGATGAATAAGAATACGGCAATGGTCAGTAGAGGCTTATTGTTGAACATTAAAGTTATACTTTCCGGACATATGATAATAACGAATCTTGATCAGGTCTTTTAAGGTCTCAATAGAGTCCCTAACAAAGTTTACATTTTTTGTTTCCACATGTCTCCAGATAACCGGGACTTCAGCAATATTATACCCTAACTTCTTGGCAACAAACAAAAACTCAAGATCAAATCCTGCAGAAACAGAAGATCCGTTAATAGTGACACCATTTTTAAATACCTCCATGGTATCGACGGTATGTTTTGCTGCTGCGGTATCAAAAAGCTTAAATCCACATTGGGTATCCTTTAAGCGACCCAGACCAAGGAATAATCCGCGAAGCATAATTAACCCATACGCCATAATTTTCCGTTTTAGCGGAGCTCCTTCTCGCGCTGTTCGTGATCCAATCACGATATCACTATCTTCCAGGTACGGCTCGATCAGTTTGTCAACTTCATCAATCGGAGTAGCGAGATCGATATCAGAGAACATTGTCTGTTTGCCTTTGGATTCACGGATTCCGGAGATGATAGCGAATGCTTTTCCCTGGTGATTGTTTTTAAGCAGACGAAACTTTTTGAAACGTGGTAAATATTTTGTCTCAATAATCTTCCGTGAGTCGTCAGAAGATCCATCATCAACAATGATCACTTCTACAAAACGATTATCGTCTTCAACATAGTTTCCGATACGATCAAGGACGCCCTTTTGCAGATTTGCAACTTCGTTGTAGCAAGGGACAATTAAGGTAATGGCGAGTTTACTTGGCATGAATCAATTTATAAATAGTAACTTCTGGTGGATGATCGATCTTTTGCTCGATCTTACGATCTCCAAAGATAACAGCTTGATACTGTGGATCTTCGGTAACATTGCAGACTTCCGGATTTGGCTCGTAACAGAGTACAAATAGCTCTTCAGCCGGGTCTGTGGACTCCGCACTGAGCGGCCGGTTTCCCATTATCTCAAGATAATATCGAATATGATCGTTGGTATTCGATAATGGAATTGAGAGCAGATAATACGGCTTCTTATTGCTCGCTTCATTGATCTTGCTGGCAATACTTTCCGCCCGTTTTGTTTGCTGATTTGCTTCAGCTGTAAAAAACGAATACTTCTGCGTATTCCAGAAGATAAAGAAAATAAATACTACAATTGTAATCCCTAACGCACGATATTTGTTCTGGAAATAGGTAAACGTACTGGCAATCAGCGCAAAAATAATAAAGTAGATGGGCATAAAATAGTGGACATACCGTTGGGTATCAACGATGCTAAAGAGCAACAGAAAGCTGAGTACAGAAGCACCCAGCAACCCTATAAAATAATCGCCCTTCTGTTTTTTAAAGACTGTCCAGAGATAGAATATAAACGCGATCAGCAGGGCTGTCCCTACCCAGATGGGGAGTTCAGTTTGAAAGATGTGCTGTGCAATAGCATCGTTACTTTCCAGGAAACGCTGCAGAATATTTTTTTCTTCTGAGGCAAACTCCTTTTCTCCAAAAATGCTGAGCAATCCCCGCAAGTTCAAAAAATTGTTCTTTAGTTCAAAGAGGATCATTGGGGTATAAATACCGGCAAATCCTGCCAATGCCGCTCCTAAACAGGACAACATCGCTTTCCAGGCATCGTTATTCCGGAAGAGATAATAGCCGAAGACAAGAGCTACACCCGGTAGTGTCAACAACATCAGGTAGTGGAGTTGCAGTGATGCCCCCAAAAAGATGCCAAACAGAAAACCGTATCGAAGTTTTTTTGTTTTCAGCATCAGATACGCAAAGAAGATCGTGAAAAACGAAAAAAACGGCAGTAAATTCGGATTCCATGAAAATCGTGAATAGGATATGAGAGCGTAGGAAAAGGTCACAAAAGATAAAAAGATGAAGGCACTAATTGCGCTCCATTCACGTTTGATGATAAAAAAGCTGGCTCCAATCGCAGTGATGGACATAACCGCCACCCCAATCGCGGGCCCGACGGGATTAAAGTTGAACAATCCCAAAAAGGGAGCCATAATATAAAAGTAGAACGGTCCCAGGAACAGGTCTCCTATGGAACTTCGTGGACCAATACCGGGGAAATCCTCTCCCGTCGCAATCCGTTTCATCACGATCGCATCACGACCTTGATCTCCGAGAAAGGTAATAAAATCTTCGATGCGGTATAACCGAAAAAAAGCTCCGACAGCAATCAAAATCAAGAAAGCAAAAATAGTAAGATTTTTCCCATTAGACCAGGGCAAATAGTGTTGAAGACGTTTTTTTGTACTCATGGTTAACTAAAGATAGATTATAGCAGGTTTTTTATCCTCTTTAAGCAACAGCATTTTTATGTTAATGTTATATATGTATTTAGTACTATCCTTATGAAACTGAAAAAAGTAATCCGTAATAAATGGGTAATAATCATGATTCTTGCTACGTTACTGATTGGTGGTTATTTCTGGTACCAGAGTCAGCAAAAAGCAGTCTATGCCCAGGATGAAACATACACGGTTAAAAAAAGTAATGTGAGCGAAACTCTCTCGTTGACCGGTCGAATTGATGCCGATCAAAAAGCAACAATCAGGTTCCTTACCTCAGGGAGACTTACGTGGGTCGGAGTAAAAGAAGGGGATATTGTGTCAAAAAACCAGGCACTTGCATCGCTGGATCAGCGCGAACTGCAAAAACAGTTCCAGAAATCACTGAACATGTACAAAATTACCCGTAACTCCTTTGACCAGGCCTCGGAAGATAACGAGGACTGGGGAGCATATGAGCCGGAAGTAGCTGACAAAATGAGGCGTCTGGTAGATACGGCCCAGGCGAACTTGAACAACTCGGTCATCGATGTGGAACTTCAGCAACTGGCCTCTGAGTACTCAACCATCTACAGTCCGATTGACGGATTGGTTACCGCCGCGGAGTCACCCTATCCTGGAACGAATATTACCGCTGCTCAGGTTGGTTTTGAGATTGTAAATCCATCGACTATCTTCTTTTCTGCATCAGCTGATCAGGCAGAGGTAGTGAAGCTGGCCCAGGGTTTGCAGGGTGGAATTATCTTTGACTCGTTTCCTGACGAAGAAGTGCAAGGCAGCATACAGAGTATCTCTTTTATGCCGAAGACCGACGAGATCGGTACCGTATATGAAGTAAAAGTAGCACTGCTTGACCCATCACTACTGGCGCGGCTCCGTCTTGGTATGACTGGTGATATTACTTTTACCTTAAAAGAACGGGATGATGTTCCCGTCATACCGTCAGAATATCTTCAGATTAATGAAGCAGGGGATAACTTTGTCTATAAGCTGGTAGATCAGAATGTAACAGAAGTCCCGGTTGAGATTGGACTGGACTCAGGAGAGTTTATCGAGATCACCAAGGGTGTCGTGCCTGGTGATGTACTTGTCTCGGAAGTAAAATAACATGAGAAGCTATGATTCAACTCCGCAATATCTGGAAAGAGTATCAAATCAATAAAGAAGAGACGTTTGTCGCCCTCAAGGGTGTTGATGTGGAGATAAAAGAAGGAGAGTTTACGGCAATTACCGGGCCCTCAGGAAGTGGTAAATCTACGTTAATGCATATTATCGGTCTGCTTGATAAACCATCGCGGGGTGAAGTCATAATCAATAAAAAAAATATTCTAGAGATGGATGATAATGAGCTTTCAACCTTCCGGTCCGAGTTTGTTGGGTTTGTTTTTCAGCAGTTTAATCTCATTAATAAACTGACCGTGCTGGAGAATGTTATGTTGCCGACTATTTATGCTCGCAAAAAGCTGGATTACGATCCGGAAGAACGCGCTTTGTATCTGATGGATCGGTTCGGGATTTTGCAAAAAAAAGATTCGTACCCCAACAAAATTTCGGGAGGACAACAGCAACGTGTTGCCATCGCCAGGTCCCTTATTATGAATCCAATGCTGATTCTTGCCGATGAACCGACCGGCAACCTGGATACCAAAACCGGAAATGAGATTATGAAACTCCTTTCAGAACTGAATAAAAATGAAAAGCGTACTATTGTTGTGGTTACACATGAGATGGATATTGCAGAGAAAACCCGCAGAATCATACAAGTTCGTGATGGAGAAGTAGTCAAATGAATAATTTTATTTTTATTCTCAAGTCATCATTCCGGGATTTCTCGCGCAATAAAATGCGTACGTTTTTAACATCGCTGGGAATTCTTATTGGTGTGCTTTCGGTAGTACTACTGGTAGCAATCGGTATCGGGCTGCAAAACTTTATTCAGCAACAGTTTGATGAGTTGGGAGCCAATACGCTGTATGTTTTCCCCGGAAAAGTTTTAAGCGATGAAGGAACCTTCCGGGCTGCTTCTGCTGACGAAGCTGTCGGACTTTCGTTTGATGAACAGGATTATGTCAATCTAAAGCGCATTCGTGAGATAGATACGTTAGCCCCGGTGCTCACCTCGGGTGGTAACATTCAGTATCAGGACAAAAAGGAGTTTTCTACCCTCGTCTATTCGAACGAAGACGTGTTTCCTGCCTACAACTTTACGGCTGAATATGGAAAGTTCTTCACAGAAGATGCCGTTACCAAACGCAGTAAGGTGGTCGTTCTCGGTAACGAGATTGCGACTAAGCTTTTTGGCCGGCCACAAAAAGCTGTCGGAAAAACCGTTAAGATTAATGATCAATCATTTCGGGTAGTCGCAGTGCTCGAGTCGGTAGGTGGGGGCGGTCTTGGTGGCCCAGGGTTTGATTCCTACTCGATTATGCCGTACAAAACTGCTTTTTTGATCACCGGGCAACGTGAATTTGTAAACTTCATTATCAAACCCCGAAGTGAGGAAGTAACCGAGCGTACAAAAGAGTTAGTTACACAAGTGCTTTCTGAACGATACGAGGAAGATGAGTTTTCGATTGCTGAACAGGAAGAAATATTAAACGCTGTTTCTACTATCTTTTCGACGATCAATCTGGTTCTGGTAGCAATCTCTGCGATCTCTCTGCTGGTTGGCGGAATCGGCATCATGAACATCATGTATGTGACAGTAACCGAGCGCATAAAAGAGATCGGAATTCGACGTGCTATTGGCGCAAGAAAGTTTGATATTCTTTCTCAGTTTATTATGGAGTCGGTTATTTTATCCCTATTTGGAGGTATACTTGCGATTATACTAGCATATATAATTGTGTTCTTTATACAAAACTTTTTCCCTGCAGCAATTAATATCCAGGCGGTAGCAATGGCACTTGGAGTATCAACCGTTATCGGGGTAGTATTTGGAGTGTTCCCTGCCAAAAAAGCTGCCGACTTATCACCCATTGACGCAATTCGAAACGAGTAATTATGTGGATCATCTATAGCATTGGTGCCGCAATTGCCGGAACCGCAACAAACGCCTTACGAAAACGGGAAACACTTCGCGATCATAATGATGTGATTAATCTGGCAACCTTCTGCTTCGCCATCCCCATCTTATTGGTAGTTAACATTGTCTTCGGGTTTCCAGTTATTCAGCAAGGATACTGGATCTTTTTGCTGGGGCATTTAGTGGCAGACTTTATTGCATTTATCTGTATTGTTCAGGCTCTTCGTTCAGGACAGATCTCGCTGGTTACGCCATTTATCAGTTTTGTCTCGGTGTTTGCAGCTATTCTGGCTCCATTTGTGATTGGACAGCAAACGACCGTGGGAGGAATGATCGGTATTCTCTTTTGTGTACTGGGTGCATATGTTATAAACCGGAAGAAAGGGGAGCGTGGTCTGCTCAAACCCTTTCAGGAGATGTTTCATAATAAAGGAATTTTATTTGCTCTCAGTGCGGCATTATTCTGGTCAGTTGGGGCCATGTTTCTCCGGCTTGGACAAACATACTCCTCAGTATGGTTTCATCCGTTAATGCTGACGGTTGGTCTTGCGGTGCTTTTTACTCTTAAAGTACTTTTTCTGGACAGAAGGAATATCATTACGGAGTTAAAAAAAGACGTTCAGGGTCACGCAACGCTGGGACTTACCTACGCTACTGAGATCAGTCTTATTTCTCTGGCAGTAGTAACCGGTCCTGTCGCCTATGCTGTCGCAATTAAACAGCTGAGCTTATTGTTTGATATTGTGGTCGGTAAAACGTTCTTTGGTGAAGATAACTACAGACAACGTCTATTTGCGGGACTCATCATTATCACCGGAGTTGTGGTGATCGTTTTGTGGGGGTAAGAGGTATTAATGTTGGCAATGAGGACAGTAAAAATTACTTCTTCCTCCAACTTTTTCCCGAACTATGGGAGTTTTGCACACCACACATGGTTTTCCCTCACGACTATATACCTGAAAATGATTCTGATATCCCCCTTTTGATCCATCAGGAGCTACATATACATCGGTTGCAGAGGTCCCCCGGAGATCAATGCCTTTTTGAATTGTCTCAACAATCGCGTTATGGAGTTTTCTGATCTCAACTTCGTCTAACGAAGAAGCAATCCGGGATGGAAGAATTCCAGCGGTAAACAATGCATCACTGGCATAAATATTTCCTATACCTGCCATCTTATCCTGGTCAAGCAGCAGCGTTTTAATCGGCTTCTTTGATTTTTTGACCACACTGTTCAAGTATGAGCTGGTAAACTCCGGCTTACTCACATCCGGGGCTGTTGTTCCCTCTGCTACCGGGCTATGGCGAATCCATCCAAACTTGCGTTGATCATTAAAAAACAGTGTAGAGCCGTCGTCAAAGTCGATAACTATGCGTGTAGTACGGGCAGGCATTATCCCGGAATCTGCCAGAGGGATTGTAACAGGGAAGACGGCGTTCTCACGAGAAGAGCTCACCAGCACTTGTCCTGACATCTTCAAATGAATATTTAAAAACGTGTGATTATCCAGTTCGATATTGAGCACTTTACCTCTTCTGCCCATTGCGATAACAGCGTGTCCACATATTTGATTGATGACCCCACTAAAGCTATTCGGGTAGAGAATCTCGATCTGAGTGATTGTTTTTCCGACAATGCTCTGTTCGAGAGAGCGGCGAATTGTTTCTACTTCGGGGAGTTCAGGCATACAGCTATAGTAGCATATGAAGGTTATTCCGGCAGGACTTTTTTTACGAGGGCCAGCATCTCCTTTTTAAATGATTCAAACGAGTACTGTTGTGCTTCCTCATGCGCTGTCTTTGACATTTTTTCGTATTCGGCAGCAGAAAGTGATTCCAGCTTGTTAATCTCGGTGATCAGCGAATCCGGAGAGAGTTCATGGTACAGATAGCCATTTTTACCTGGTTTTACCGTCTCCTTGAGCCCTCCCGATGCATATGCTATGACGGGTACTCCGCGTCCCATGGCTTCGATAGGGGCAATGCCAAATTCTTCGTCTACAGAGGCAAATAAAAAGGCCTTTGCATTGACAAACAACTCGGTAAATTCTTCGTCACGTACTGATCCGATAATCTCAACTGTCGGTCCTGCAATTGATCGTAGATATTCTTCGTCTCTACCGGTTCCGATCACTTTGAGCGGGAAGCGTGCTTTGTTTGCTGCCTGGATCAATACTTCGATGTGTTTTGCGCGGGCGAGACGGGACACACTCAGGTAATATGCCGGTTTGTCAGACCGAGTGGGGAGTTCATGAGGAACAGTGACCGGAGGATAGATTACCCTACCATCCATACGGTAAAACTTTCGGATTCTCTGCAAGGTTTCTTCCGAGTTGGCAATAAAGTGATCTACCCGTTGTGATGAAAGATAATCAAATATTCTCAGACAATGGTTCACGAGATGCCCGTAGATACGGATGGGCCAGAACTTTTGCCACTCCATGGCTGTCTCGTAATAGTACAGATTCCGGGGAGGATGATGAAGATAACAGATATGAGGAGTATGAGGACGGGTGATTATTCCTTTGCTCATCATGGTTCCGGAAGAAGAAATAACCAGGTCATAGTTGGAAAAATCAAAGCTTTCCCAGATTAACGGCCACAAAAAGCGAAGCGGAGAAAACAGTCTTTTAAAAAAGGGAACCCGGTCAGCCCAGGAGGTATGTATCTCCCAATCTGCGACCTGTCCGGCATGAATACCCAGTCTCTCCCGGTCTAGCAGTGAAACATAGACATGAGCGTCAGGAAATATCTGTTTTAGAGCAACAAGTACCCGTTCAGCGCCACCAAATTCAAGGAGGTGATCGTGTACAATAGCGATTTTTCGCATAGTATATTATACTGTAACTCTATATGAATGTTAATCATGCGATCATTCTCGGTATTATCGAGGGAATGACCGAGTTTCTGCCGATCTCTTCAACATTTCACCTGATCCTCGCGTCTCACCTGATGGGTATAGCAGACTCCGACTTTACAAAGGTATTCGAGGTTGTCATCCAGTCCGGTGCCATTCTAGCCGTTGCATTACTGTATATCAAAGAAGTCTGGGAAGATAAACGACTCGGACTTCAAGCTCTGGCAGCATTTATTCCTACGGCACTGATCGGATTTATTCTGCACGATGTCATCAAAACAGTGTTTTTTGAAGCCCGTATGCTTCAGCTCGGAGTGATAGTCCTGGTTGGAGTACTCTTTATCGTAGTTGAGATGATGGTCTCGAAACAAAAACTCAAGCTGAATAAGACAGTGGAAAAACTTAGCTATAAACAGGCTGTTTTGATCGGATTGGCTCAATCGCTGGCAATTATCCCCGGCGTATCACGTGCCGGTTCCGTCATTATTACCATGATGTTTATGCAGTTCAAACGGGAAGAAGCAGCCCGGTTCTCCTTTTTATTGGCTGTTCCAACTATCTTTGCCGCATCCGCTTATGACGCGTTTAAGATGCGTGATATCTTGTTTGCCGAATCGGAAAACATAATGCTCCTGGCGATCGGTTTTGTGGTTTCTGCGATTACCGCTTTTATAGTGGTACGCTGGTTTTTGACATTCCTGAAAACAAATACGTTGATTCCCTTTGCGATCTATCGATTTGTGCTGGTGATTGTTCTACTTCTTGCCGGCTATCTTTCGTTTTAAGTCGTGCTATAATGGGTATCACGATTTGTGTATGCTCCCGTAGTTCAACGGATAGAATGAGGGCTTCCGGAGCCTTTGATGGGGGTTCGATTCCCTCCGGGAGCGCACAATAGTAACATGATGTATCGGGCCTGTGGCTCAATTGGTAGAGCGCTGCATTCGCATTGCAGAGGTTGGCGGTTCAACTCCGCTCAGGTCCACATATAATAGCTGCCTCTATACATTCAGGAGAATGCGTCTATAGCTCAGTGGTAGTAGCACCACTCTTATAAAGTGGGGGTCGATGGTTCGAATCCATCTAGACGCACAGATTGAGATCTGTCAGGCAGGATCTTAGAAATGTTGTCATATAAGCCCATTCCTGATATAATACTTCGTATTAACCAAGCAACTCCCTTCTGGGAGACACCGACAGAGGAGGTACTAATGGTTACCGAAATCACGCGGCACATCTACGGGGGTATCTGGTTCCGCCTGGTTCACGACGACCGCGGCGATCTGGGTTACTACCGCATCCAGATCCTGACACCTGGTGTGGAGCAGGAGCTGCGGAGAAGGGGCATCAAGTTCGATGCCCTCAACAACCTTCCGGCCGACTGCGACCCGGAGAAGGTCTTCGAGGACTGGGTCATGTCCTGGCCCCCGCAGGACTCCTAGTATTCTACATGTGCCTGACCGGGTGCTGCCGTTATACGGGCGCAGACCGCGCCCGTATTTCACCTTCATACACCGAAAAACCCTCCCAGGTTGCAAGAAGAAATGATATAATAATCGGATCGGTAAATGCCGAGGTAGCCAAGGTGGTCACGGCGGGGGTCTGAAAAACCTCAGATGCGTGTTCGACTCACGCCCTCGGCACATGCTGCTATAATAGAGATCTTCTTGCATAGCAGCGATCGCGGTGGTAGTTCAGTTGGTAGAACGACTCCTTGCCAAGGAGTAGGTCGCCGGTTCAAGTCCGGTCCACCGCTCAAAAAAGATATTGCACTTTTAAATATAGACTTCATAAAGCAACTAATAATAAAGGTTCTAAACTCATTACATTTTAATATTATTTAATAATTCGTATTACATTTATGCATGTTAAATCAATAAATCAAAGTATTAAGTTGCTGAAGAAGCTATATGGATTTAATTTTGTCTATATCTTTTTTAATAGCAGTATTTCTTATACTGTATGCTCTCTTCGGTGGTAAAAAAAATACACTAAAGTCAAAAATTGATCCTGCTAATCCCACTAGTACCATACAAAACCAAATAAACATATTTCTGATTTTCGATGGTTTTGAAATTTTAGAGATATTCTTACTTCTATTTATTGGATTTATACTTTTTTGTTTATTGATAGATTGTGCTGATGGGAGAATAGACAGTGAGTGGATTTTACAAATTATGCCGGTCCTTTTACAATCTATCTAATATAAGTATCTTCTCAAATGCCTCTTTATCAGAATCAAATGTCAGGAGAGCCCGTACCTCTTCGGTAGTAATGAATTTCGCTTCAGATACTTCCCAGTCGTGGTCTTCCGGAGATCCGGAAACGTACTCCATCAGGTAGTAAAACACATTTTTATCAACAATCGTTTCATTCAAGGTGTACGTATACGTTACTTCTACCGGCGAAGGGTTGACAATGCGCGCCTGAATGCCGCCTTCTTCTCCCACTTCCCGGAGCGCTGCGTCTTCCATCGGTTCGTTTTCTACCACATCACCCACAATGCCCTTGGGGAATCCCCACCCTTTATGCAGCGAATGCTGAGTAATCAGCCAGAGCAATGTATCTCCTTCTTTTTTAAAGACGATCCCGCCCGCTGAGGTTTCTTTTTTGTACTTCATCTTTGACATTGAGTGCGTGTGTAAATTACAATGACTCTATACTCATGCAATATAGATTGCGATGGGTATATATTACCATTTTATCGAATGTTATGAAATCAAGCGAAAACGGGAATATTGCCGTCATTTTGTTGGTGATTCTGGTGATTGCCGGAGCAATTGGATCGGCTATTTTTTTTATGATGCCAAAGACTGATGCTCCTGCTCAGCAGATGCAGCAGGATAGTTTAAGTATTGGTGAGTCCCGACCAACCGGTGATATTAATGATGACGGATCGGTGACCGTAGTTGATGTTCAGCTGGTACGTGGTCAGGTTGGTTGTACCAGTGAGTCAGAGTGCTGGAATTCCGTTGTAGGTAAAACATTGAGTGGTGATAATCCCATCTATACTTCAGATCTTGATCTTGATGGAGATAATGCTATTACCGATGCTGATGCAGAGATGGTAAATCAGAACGTTGGCCAGTAATCCGCAACGGATTGCAGAAACTACTCGTGAAAAGCGCCACAATCCGGCTGAGTGAACGCGAAAAAAAAGACGCGACACCGGCCGGGTTTTTTTATTGAGGATCAACCTTGCAGATACCCAGCTCATTCATCTTCTCAATATACTCCATGAAGGTTACCACATACTCTGCATGGCTCCAGGTAAGGGGAGTTGCAGATACGCGGGCGCCAGTGAATGGATTCATCTGTTCGGACATTACTCCCGAATCAAGCGCATATTTGAGCGCCCATTTCATCCACTCGAACGGTTGCTTCAGGTCTTCCGCTGACTTTGCGGTTGCAATGTGATATTGCGCGATCCAGAGCGTAGTAATAAACCAGGGGTTTCCCGGGGCACCTTCTCCGGAATAGAAGTAGACATCACCTTCGTAGCGACAGTATCCATCGACCAGATTATGACAGCGCAGTCGCTTCTCAATCAAATCACGCGTATGGACAACCCGTGGATCGTCCAGAGGGAGGACATTAAATTTATAGATGCCGTAAAAACTTGAAAGATCCAGGGTGCGATCGTAGATGACTTTATCATCCTGGAAGTTGACCATCTTTACAAAGCCGTCTTCTTCGGTATACAGGTATTTCAGGATGCCTTCCCGAACTGTATCAGCATGGTGGTTGTACTTATCCTGCTCGTCATGTTTTCCGAGAATCTCCGCGAAGTGTGCCGCGGTCTTAAGGGCCGCATAGACTGTCGAGCACGTAAAGGTGTGAACACCGTATTTTTCTTCCCACAGGTCGTAGGTAGGATGCGGCAGACCGGTCTTTTCGTTGGTATAGCTGATTAAGAAGCCGGCAGCCAGCTCAATAAACGAACTGTAAATACTCTCGATAAACTCCAGATCTTTGCTAGCTTCGTAGTATTTGCCCAGCGCATACAAAACCAGGGCAGTTTCATCTTCCTGGATTGGAAGAGTTACTTTTCCATTTCTGGTCCAGGCATGCCAGGAACTCCCCAGTGAACCATCCGGACGGTATTTGTGCATCAGATACCCGTCCTGGGTAATCACATCCGCACAGAACTCAAAAAAACGATGTCCCAGATTCGCATAGCCCGCCTTGATCATCGCACAGGTTACCAAAGACCCGTCGCGTGGCCACATATAACTGTACGTATCGTATCCATGGTGCAACATGTCTGAGTCTCCTGATGCCAGAACCGACCCATTGTTATCAATGTGGGTACGGATTAGTAAAAGCGACTTGTTAAAGAGTGATTTCAGATCAGCATCTACATCGCAAAAATCAAAGTTCTGTTTTTTTACCCAGGCATGCCAGTAGTCCTGAGTGGTCTGGAGAATATGCTCAGGAGTTTTGGTGTGTACATATTCGTCAAGTTCCTGTGCTTTTTTGATAGAGGTGCCGGCAGTAATCCAGTAATAGATCACCTGCTCTTCGTGGAAACCAAGGGTGAGTGTGACGCCAACCACGGAGTCTACCCGGCCATGCTGAATCGGATTACACTCCAGCAGTCCGTCTTCGGCATCCCGGTAGGTTCCTTCTTTTCCTTGTACCCCGAACTGACCGGTACTATACTGGTCAAAACCGCGATCACCGACCTGCGCATTAATCAGGAATACCCGACGCCCCTTATAGTGAATCACCCGTTTGCCGATTGGATCATAATACGCAGTATCTCCCCGGTGCGATTCCATAATCTCAAACTCATGGCAAAAAAACACTTTAATCTCACGGGCGGATTCGGCATTGTTGGTAACCTTGATTTTGCGTAAAAAAATACATTTTTCGTTGTAGATGACATCCTGAAATTCCAGTTTGACCTGTAGCTCCGGGTTCTCCGCAATAATATTACTTGCCAGTGTATCTCCGGCGCAGCTGACCGTAATATTCCAGCTGGGGTCACTAAACCAGCGGAACCGGTTATCTACATGTACCCCGATACGATGGATAAAATGGCCTCCCATGTGGTTTTCAAGGCCGACATAGGGGAAAAAGAAGTCACGAACCTGTCCATGCGCATCAAGAAGGATCATCATCTGCCCGTTACCGAGAGCGACGGACTTCATAGGTTACTGATAGAGTTTCAAATACTTGATAACGATACGTTTTGCACTGAGTGGTTTCTTACATCGTAACAGTTCGCGAGCACAGTCTTCGTCGATCAGCACATACTGTACCCAGCTGGCGAAATCATTTTTTTCTGCGGTTACATGATGATCAAACTGTTCCTGTGTCATCGTATCGAAGGCAGCTTTTAAATCACGAAGATTGCGGAGAGCACGTCCATCAGCAAGCCAGAACTGTTGTTCGTCAGAAGCCTCAATAAGCTGTTTCGGCTGATCCAACGGAGTGTCGGAATATTTTCCGAGGGTACTCATTACATCTGGTGTGTGCGACGATTCATCCATAAAGAAAAGGAATTATTAATTTAAGCATATTGTTTTTTTTGATGATTTGCAACCTTTTTTTCGATACGGAGACGAAGATCATGGACTGCATTCATAAAGGTAATAAAAGCTTCGTAGGGAGACTCATACGGGCTGAAATACTTGTGAACATCGCCGTCTGCAAACCATTTGGTACACATGTAGTAGTAGTGGTCGGAGGTCTGCATTTTGCGCCAGTCGTCGATAATCTGAGGATCGTTGAGCAACCGGACTTTTTCTTCTAGTTCGTATACTTTTTTGATGGCATCATGCTGAATCGCATTAGACAACCAGGCTGAAAGATCTCGTTCGGTATCAGCCCACGACACATAGTGCGGGTAGTTCAGTTCCCCCCGGACGTCATATTTTTTGATAGCTTCGGAGGGAGTGACAAAGTTGTTGTCGGGATGTTTGAGAACTGCAGCGGGAAGGTGTTCCATAAAGTTAAAGATGCCGGTATCTTCCCATTGGTGTTCACCAAAGGTCTCGTAGTCCATAAACAGGTTGATGACCTCACCGTTCCCGTTTACCTGGTTCACCCAGTGGGTAAATTTCTCGGTAGTAAGTGGCCACTCTTTCCAGTCACGATTGGAGAAGCGGAAGGCGATATCATCGGAAAGTTTGTAGTTTTTAACCAGCAGTTTGATCTTCTCACATCCGTGTGGGCGATACAAGAAATTTGGACTACGCCAGCCAAGAATAAAGTCTGCCCCTTCGGCAAGAATACCTTTGTAGCCCATCTTCTCAACCTCTTGTGCTACTTCGTTACTAAAAATGAGTTCAGTATTCCGGAAGACCGTCGGAGTAACCTTAAACAAACGTTTAATCGTCTTTTTATGTAGTTCAACCTGGCTTCTAAACTCTTCTTTCGAATACAGAAACGAAAGCGAGTGGTAATAGGTCTCGGAGATCAGTTCCACGTTTCCGGTCTTGACCAGCTTCTGAAACGACTCGATTACCTCCGGTGCATACTCCTCGAACTGTTCCAGTGCGACGCCTGAGATAGAAAAACTGACTTTAAACTCCGGATGTTTTTTGATGAGTTTCAGCAGCAATGCGTTCATCGGCAGGTAACACTTCTGTGCAACCTTATGGAGAATCTTTTTGTTATTGAGACCGCTGTGATCTGAAAAGTCGTTAAAGTAGTCATGATCATGCGCAATATCAAAAAAACGATATCGCTTGACGCGATACGGCTGATGAACCTGAAAATAAAAACAGATGGATGCCATAGGATTACGTGAGAACGCGGTTGTAAACTTCTATACACTTTTGTGCAGATTGCTGCCACGAGCTTTTCTTGACTTCGTGATTGCCGTTTTGCCGCAATGTCTGTCCGAGTGAATCGTGTTCAAGAATTGCCAGAATTTTGTTTGCCATATCATTGGTATCCCAGAAATCAGTCTTTAGAGCATGGGTAAGAACTTCCGAAACACCTGATTGCTTTGAGACAAGGGCAGGGGTACCATTTGCCACTGCTTCGAGCGCGGCAATCCCGAACGGTTCAGATACAGATGGCATCACAAACAAATCCGCTGCCTGGAACAGTTTATTCAGATCGTCACCACGCAAAAAGCCGGTAAAGAACAGCTTATGAGAAATACCCATACGCGATGCTTCCTGCAAAATCTCGGTTTCAGCATCACCTGAGCCGGCAATCACAAAGGTAACATCGTGGGTATGTTGGAGCACTTTTTGTGCTGCCCGTAAAAAGTAATCGGGCCCTTTTTGCAAGGTCAGACGGCCGACAAACAACACGATCTTACCAAAGATGTTTTTCAGATGGCTAATCTCATGTTTCCGCTGATAGTCTTCAAGGTTGATGCCGTTATGAACCACATCTACTTTATGAGATGGAACACCATAATGCTTGACCAGCAGTTTTTTTGTATAGCCACTTACTGCAATTACGTGATCGGCACGCTTCATGCCTTCTTTTTCAACATGGTAGATGTACGGATGTCCGCTGCTAAAGCCGGTGCGATCCAGTTCTGTCGCGTGAATGTGAACAACCAGCGGTTTTTTGGAGACTTGTTTTGCTTCGATACCGGCGCCAAATGACAACCAGTCGTGTGCATGAATGATGTCGTGATTGATTTTTTTTGCTACTTTTCGTGCGTTGACCGAATATTTTTGTACTTCCTGAATCAGATCATTACTCACCAGATGTTCCACCTTCAGCTTCTTGCGGATTGTCTCAAACAGACTGGTTGAGATATACGGATTAAAGAGATAGCGGGTGTACTGGTTGTCGATATACCGGTTGTCTGCGAAGGCCATCTTTACTTTGGAAGAGGAGACTGTTACCTTACGGGGTAACACAAAAGCGACATCAACATCCTGATCTGCAAGAGCGTTTGTCAATCCGTGACAGGCTGTTCCTAAACCTCCACTATTAAATGGAGGATATTCCCATCCGAACATCAAAACGTGGGTATTATTTGCTTTCATTCACAGGCACAATTCTGGCTAATATAATCATTATATACACAATTAATGTATAAGTAGAGTATAAAAGAATTGTAAAGAGAATTAATTACTCATAATATTTTTAATGAGCAGAAGGTGTGTATTATGACAACATAGAAGTATGTGACAGGCTAGTCTAACATTTTTAGTACCGTTCCAGGACATGGTCTACCATTGAGGAGATTGTTAGCGCAATAATTCCAGTATCCACGCGTTTAGACCCGTTTAATACTATGAGAAAAGCAGTACTTTGGTGTGGGATATCTAAAAAATAAACAGGTAACAGGAAAAATGTGTCTGTTTTGTCCTAGAAAAATCATCTGCAAGTACAGAATGAAGATAAGGCGAGTGAGCCTCTTAGAGAGTGATACATATCATAGTAACATACTCAAACTGTGTGGGAAAAATAAATCTTATAATATTAACCGTGTTTTGGGAGCTGAATAATGAAGGTTGTCCCTTTTCCCAGCTGTGACTGAACCATAATTTTGCCATTATGTTCGTTCACAATTTTTTGCACAATCGAGAGTCCCAGTCCATACCCCTTCCGGTTGGAGCGTGAAGTATCGTTCCGGTAGAACCGGTCAAAAATTCTTTTCTGATCAGCTGGTGAGATTCCAATACCGCTGTCTGAAATGCGGACGATAGCATACTGTCGGGAAGATCCAACTTTAATATCGATGGTGCCTTTTTCTGGTGTGTATTGAATTGCGTTGTGAATGATGTTCAGGAATAGCTGTCGAATCAGCGAAAAGTTACCAAGTATACTTACCGCAGCTTCTTCGTCAGGAGTAAAGGACACGGTGATATGTTTTGCTTTATACTCTGGCTTTAGACTCATGATAAGTGTTGAGATCAGATCCGTGAGATCTACCGGTTCCCGACGTTGAATGGTGTTTTTCTCTACATCTCTGGCCAGATACAGCAGATTCTCGATAAGAGTCTTCATGTGGTCGATCTCTTCTTTATTATTTTTGAGTGCACGGATGTATTTTGTGGGCTTTTGCTCATGTTTCAGCATCAGCTCAATTTCACAACTCATAATGGAAAGCGGTGTCCGCAGTTCGTGAGACGCATCGGAAACAAACTGCTTCTGCTTCTCGTGTGCCTCCTGGACCGGGGACAGTGTTTGATTCGCATACATCCAGGCAAGAGTCGGGACTGCAATCAGAAAGACGATGTTAACAAAAATTAAGATATCCTTCAGCTGTGTAATGGCGACTTCTCCAGCCATCGTCACTATCTCGGTCTGGGTTTTATTAAACGGAATCAGGTTGCCCGGTGCATGAATGCGTTCGTGACGCTCTCTCACTTTGCTGATATAGCCTTCTCCCAGAGACTGAATCATCCAGATGTAGATAAAAGCACTAAACAGCCAGAAAAAAAGAAAGAATAGCCCGGAGTAGAGCAAGGTCAGTTTAATTTTTGCCTTGGTAAACATGATGTTACTGCGGTTCTTTCCGCATAATATAGCCGGTTCCGCGTCGGGTATGAATCAACTCGGCATCGGCAGGAGTTGTCTTAATTTTGCGCCGGACATACTTAACATAGGTCTCGACGATATTGGAAAAACCATCATAATTATAATCCCAAACGTGTTCCAGCAGCTGCGTTTTGGTAAGTACCCGATTCTGGTTGCGCATAAAGTACTCGAGCAGCGAGTACTCTCGTGCAGTCAGGCTGAGCTGTTTGCCATTGCGTTCGGCAGTTTTAGTGGCCGGATCAAGGGTGAGGGTATCGATAGATAAGACGACCGGATCAACCTTATTACCTCGACGCATCAATGCACGAATTCGCGCAGACAGCTCCTCAAACGAGAACGGTTTGGAGACATAGTCGTCTGCTCCCGCATCAAGCCCGGCGATTTTATCTTCAACCTGGTCCCGCGCAGTCAGTAACAGGATCGGCACATTCTGATTGCGGGCACGTATCTTTTTGCATACAGTCAGCCCATCTACCTTCGGTAACATAATATCCAGAATAATGCAGTCATACTCATTAATCTCAGATTTATACAGTGCCTCCTCACCGTCGTGAGCCAGGTCGACGGCATAATGTTCTTCAAGGAGTCCACGCCGCAGGAAATACGCAATCTTCTTTTCGTCTTCCACAACCAGAATTTGCATAGTGTATTGTACCTCTCAAGTATGAGAGAAAAATGAGAAATTTTATGTGCATTTTCTCATATCTTATTCAGGGTATTTTCATATTCACCACCTATACTGCCAGTATGAAAGGATCTGAACCAAACCTCTGCACATTAACTTCTGGACATTCTTCTTACACGTTGTCTCCATTATTTGACTGACAGGGTACTGGAGCCGCAAGGCTCCAGTATTTTTCTTCCTGAGCTATGATACAATAACAGTCGATGTCAACTGCGCGATCCTATACGAAACCTGTACTGCGAGCTGTCGCAGATTGTGTGTTGCATCAAAAGAGACTCCGTCCCGAGGACATCGAATATCTGTCAGGTTTTTCTATGGATACGACAGAACCGGCATTGGTGCGCTTTCTCAATGCCTCTGCACTCCCGCTTTCTGTTACGATCGGAGCCTTATTCGCGATGTATCCGGAAGTATTTGATGCCGCGTTTGCCCAGCTGCCGTCCTGGACCAATCTCAGTGACCGGCTCCTTGCCGGCCTTGATTACGTCTGGAATATTGTCGGAGAGCCCGTCGGAAAACATAACATTCTCTTTCATATTCCCAACTTCGCACTGTACTCATTCGGGATTATCGGTATCAAGATGCTGGTCGATACCCTCCGGCATAAAGGGTGGCTTGATATTGTATTACGTGCCCAGGAACAGCTGCGAGTCCAGTTAGCCGACGGAACCCTGTTTTACCAACTGAGCAACGGGCATACGCTCCTGTTTGTGGGAAAGGGAGACTATATTGGCGCTCAGTTTTCCATCAGTCTGAACCCTGCAGACACCATTACCCTCTCAGAGCATAAACCTGCATATACCAGTGTCTGGTCACGGTTCCGTGTTGGTAATCCGTATGCGGATTTGACTGCAGCTCTGGATCGTGGGCAGGCTGAAACAGCAGACTATCTGTGCCAAGCACGATGACTATTTCCCCGTGGTCTTATCTAAAAATGTATTTGATGCGCTGATTCGAAACGGGTACCGGGAAGATCAGTTTATCTATGTGCCGCAACTGGTGATTGCGGAACTGATTCGTGTTGCATCGCGACAATAAACACGATAAAGTTATTGTATATGGCACGGCTTACGTACAAGCAATTGATTGATAAACATCTTGAGATACTGAAAGGTCTCCAATACGATACTGGTTTGTTTGCCGCATCAGATAAGGCTGTCGGCACAGGGTATGACAAATCATGGCTGCGCGACAATTTTTACGAAACGATTGCATTTGAAGTGATTGGAGACTGGGAAACCGTCGAAAAAACATACGAGGCAATTCTGCAGATCTTCTTAAAACACGAGGCAAAGATTGACTGGGCAATCCAGCATAAACCTCAGGCTACCTATCAGTATATCCATGCCCGGTTTCATCCGGAGACCTTTGACGAGTTCTGGGAAGAGTGGGGCAACAAACAAAATGATGCAATAGGCTGTATCTTATTCCGGATCGGAGAACTTGAACATCATCATAAACGGTCTGTTTTAAGCACACCTGACCATATCCGTATTGTAAACAAACTGGTGCAATATCTCGAAGTGATTGAGTACTGGCATGATCGAGATAGTGGGATGTGGGAAGAAGACGAAGAAGTGCATGCGTCATCCGTGGGAGCTTGTGTGGCAGGCCTCCGTTCTATACAGAGACTTACGGAGGTGCACGTGCCTGAACATCTGATTGAAAAGGGTGATGACGCCCTCCAGACCCTGCTGCCCCGGGAATCAGATCGTAAATTTGTTGATCTGTCATTACTATCGCTGATCTGGCCATATGGAGTAGTCACTGCCTCGCAAAAAAACGCCATCCTGGACCATGTTGAGTATCACCTGTTACGAGAGCGGGGAGTAATCAGATATAAAAATGACCGTTATTACAATAAAAACACCGATGGTTACAGCGAAGAAGCAGAGTGGACGTTTGGTCTGGCCTGGCTGGCCATCATTTATGAGAAGCTTGGCAATCTGGAAAAAGCACGTGAGCTGATCAAAGAACTGATTGCGGTTGATACTGAAAAAGGGATGCCCGAACTCTATTTTTCAAACTCCCCCGAATACAACGATAATACCCCGTTAGGGTGGAGTGAATCTCTCTTTATTGTCGCGTTATACGAAATGGAAAAACGTCTGGAACGCCGGAGATAAGTTTGAGATGAAAGTGAAATGGAGTGGTTAATAAACTGAATTGTCCCCAAGAACATACGTCTGCTTACCATTACTTACATTATTACAACTGTATACCAAATACGGTAATACGGTGCGTTCAATATAACCTGGCCCTGTTCAAATAAAATACTTATGACCGTTATAGGTGTAAGGGTGTGAACGTAGTCTTCTAGAAAAACAAATCAACTCGTGTAAGCAGATGTATATTCTTGAGGATAGAGTAATTATATCACAATATATCAAAATGTCAAGTCAATTACGAAATAGAGCAAACGTGTCCTGGCAAGGCAGATTACAAAAAAACAGGCATACCGTAGATTTCTCGTATATGCCTGCATTTTTGTAATCTTCGTTAAGCGTGGGCTTGTTGTTGAGAATTAAGAGCTTCGATACTAAGCTTACTTCGCAAGTATAGGAATTGCGTAGGAAGCAGGTCACGAATCTGCAAGTCTGCAATAATGCCAGAGGGCAGAGCTCTATGTAGCAAAATACGGTATCAGGAACGGAGGTCAAAACAATACCAGAGGAGTAGTTTGTTACTATTGTAGCTTACTATATCAACGAGATATTGAAGTACCATCCACCTTTTTTTTCGAACAGGAGTCAGCAGTGAAAGATTGGTGTCCAGAATTACAATTCTGTTTGTTTTCAGGTCTACTGCAATGTTCGAAAGACAAAACAGCTGTGTGTTACGGGTAACAATACCCTTGAGCGTTTTGAGAAGTCCCAGGTGGCCGAAGTAGTCCAGACTCACATTCGACGCATCTCTCATTGTTCTGTTGAGCGCAATCAACTGCTCAAACTGGCTTCTGACAGTGTCCAGGGCGGTGTATCCCAGATTTCTGAGATGGGGAATGTACTCCTGAATGATGACATATCCATACCGGGCGTCAGGAAAGACTTCTGTTTTCAACATAAACTCAGGAAAATACCGGTTGAGCAAATCAAGATCCTCAGTTATCTGAGCCAGGGGAAGTTGTGGCTCCAGAAGTTTGGTTCGTGGAATCTTAATTATAAACCTCTTTGTCAGTCGATAGATGGTATGCTGCCTCCCATACGAAACCAGGGTTGATGAAGAGGGTGAAAAAGAGTCTATGAGAGCGGTGAACGTACGCATATCGGTTATAGCTCCGGGGATTCTTCTGTTGATCGTTCTGCCGCTTCACCAGCTACCTCACCCTGTTCAGATTGCAGATACTGCTCCTGAACACCATCTATCACTGCATTAATATCCGTTGGAGACTGGATTAAGGCAGGATTCAATTCAGAGTTCAATTGGATACCAAACAGTGCGAGCAGATCCGGAACTGCTAACTGATTGACGAGGCTAGGCAGTTCTCCGGCGGAGTTTTGGAGAAGTGGTACCACAACAGTAAAAAATAATATAATCAGTCCAACACTCCCTAACGCAAAAATACTGGCAAATACTATTGCAATAATAAGCATTACTTTTACAATACCCAGCTGAGAAGCCTTTTTTGAGATAGATGATAGTACGGTATGTTTCATAGTACCTATTCTATGATTCAGTTGATTAAGAAGATCTAAAGAAATATTGCTGCATGTACTACTTGCAAATATATTAGAATATGCTAATATATTTATATGTCACATCCAATCTTTTCTGTTATAGACAACGAAGTTCGTGTTCGCATGATGTGTTGTCTGTCACAGGGAGAAAAAACTGTTACTGAACTGATCGAAAACTGTGGTCTATCACAGAGTGCGGTATCCCAGCATCTCCAGAAGATGAGAAAGGCTGGCGTGGTAGAAGTTACCAAAAAAGGGAGAGAGGTCTATTATCGTATCTCCGATCCACGAGTTGAGGGTTTGTGTAAACAGATTCTGGAATACGTCGGTCCATAATTACCATTTTCTATTTTTTATCATGAGTAAAAAGCATACCGTAAAGGTATTTTCAACAACCACCTGTCCATATTGTTATATGGCAAAAGATTATCTTCGTTCCAAAAATGTTGAGTTTGAAGATATTGATGTGGCACGCAATCAGGAACAGGCCATCGCTATGGTTCAGCGGTCTGGTCAGATGGGAGTGCCGCAGCTCTGGATTGATGATGAAGTGGTAGTAGGATTTAATACCGCTCGTATCGATCAGTTACTGTCAAAGTAAGAGAACATCAAAAAACTCCGGGTGTGTACACCCGGAGTTCAGGTCAGTTGAACTTCTTCTCAACAGTTCCTTAATCACCTTTAAACGCTGCTTCCAGTTTTCCAATATCAAACTTCTTCATCTTAAGAAACGCCTGAGTTACCCGTTGTTTTGCATCTTCATCCTCCGATGACATCATCTCATCCATCTGGATAGGCACAATTTGCCACGATACACCAAACGTATCTTTCAGCCAGCCACACTGTTCTGCCTCCGGCACTGCGGATAGGGCAGACCAGTACTTATCAATCTCCTCCTGATCTTTACAATAGACGATGATAGAAATGCCTTCGGTAAATCCAAACTTATGTTCCATTGCACTATCCATAGCAACAAAGCCCTGATTTACCAGATGAAACGAGCCATAGTTTACATGCTCAGGTTTATCGGGTCCCGGATTTTCTCCGTACCTGCTGACAAAATCGATACCACTTGCTGGAAAGACGGAAGTATACAACTTCATTGCTTCTTCTGCTCGTCCGGCTACATCTCCCACAAATAAAAAGCTGGGGGTGATCCGTTGAGTAGCTACCTGATCTTTCGCATAGGAGATTTGCCATGAAACGCCGTATTTATCTTCACACCAGCCGTATTTGGTTGCAAACGGGTAATCTCCATACTCCATGAGAACTTTTCCTCCGTCGCTTAACTTTTTCCAGAAGGTCTCTGCTTCAGTTTCTGAAGAGCAGGCAACCGTAAACGAGATTGAGGGATTTGGTTTGAAATACGGTCCTGCACTGATAAACTGAAACATTGCATCTTCAATTCGCATACCCACGATGTCAGTATCACCGGATGGAGTATTATGGAGCTGATTGATGAACTCTATCTCAGCATCAAATACGGTGGTGTAAAATTTCGCTGCTTCTACTGCCTGCGTATCAAACCAAATATGGTTGTGTAATTTTTTCTGAATCATAGGTTATTTTTTTTCTGAACAATTAAACATCCAGCATACACCAAACTGGTCAACAACGGAACCAAAATAATCTCCCCAGAACATCTCCTGGAGCTCCATTTCTACGGTACCTCCCTCTTTTAACGCAGTAAAGAGCCGGTCCGTTTCTTCCCGTGTATCAGGTTCGAGGTTGATATAGACATTATTGCCTTTGTTAAGTTTGAATCCCATGGATTCGGGTGCATCAGTACCCATCAACCGCACACCGCCCAGAATTGGCATTGAGACATGCATAACCAGGTTTTTATCTTCTTCTGCAAGCGGCGGATTGTTGGGATCGAGCGGAACATCTCCCATGCGTGAAATGCCGTCTCCGTCAAACTCCGTCTTAAAAACAGATCGATAAAAGAGAAATGCCTGTTCCGTGTCCCGGGTAAAGTTGAGGTAGATACTGGTGGTAGCCATAAAGATAAAAATTAGATAATGGTAGAAATTATACCGTGTTTAATGTAAGAGAATTGTAAAAGGATTAGCGTACAAAAAGGAATATCAGGTAGGCGCCGTATCCAATGAGCATGACAATCCCTTCCCAACGGTCAACATGTTTTTTGTGAAACAGGAATGTCGCCATAAAGAGGAAGATTGTTGCAAGAACCATTACGCCAAGATCGATAATATCATATCCTGTCACACGAATTGGCTGGAACAAGGCAGTAACTCCCAGAATCAGGAAGATATTAAAGATATTTGAACCGACGATGTTTCCCACCGCAATATCGGCCTGTTTTTTTCGCGCGGCAGCTACACTGGTTGCCAGTTCGGGGAGACTGGTCCCTGCCGCAACGAGTGTTAATGCGATTACTTTTTCACTTAGTCCGATTGCCTGGGCAATCAGTACGGCATTATCGACAACCAGCCGGCTCCCAATTACCAGTCCGATCAAGCCACCGATTCCCATAAGAATAGAGATATGCATGGGGCGGATGGTGATCTCATCCTGGTCGGATTCCTGTACTTTTGCTATGCCAAAGGTGTAATAGATAAAGACGATAAAGAACATCAGCAGAATAAGTCCGTTGCTAAAAGAAAGCGTGCCGAACACTGCGGTAGGGGCAATACCTTCTGCAGGAATGCGCCCATAATCAAAGACATACTGGAGGCCAAGTACAAACACAGCCGCAGCGCCCAGCACAGACATAGGAATTTCTTTCCAGACCGTATTATTTGCAATCTTGAGGGGATAGATAATTGATGCGATACCCAGGATTATCAGGATATTAAAAATATTGGATCCTACCACATTTCCGAATGCAAGATCTGTTGACCCGCTCATCGCACCGGTGACACTGACCACCATCTCAGGAGCGGAAGTCCCGAAAGCAACGATCGTCAGTCCAATGACGATGGGTGCTATTTTTGCCCGTGCCGCAATCGAAGAAGCTCCATCCACAAGAAAGTCTGCTGCTTTGGTAACCAGAGCGAGTCCGGCGATAAAGAGAAGAATGGTAAGTATCATGTTTGTGTAATTATAAAAATGCGGAGAGGGGGGGATTCGAACCCCCGAAGACGTTGCCGCCTTACTAGTTTTCAAGACTAGCTCGTTCAACCACTCCGACACCTCTCCTCAAAAGAAAATACTATTATACTCTATATCTTCTTGTTGTGAGGCGCAAGCCGGAATCGAACCGGCGCGTAGCTGTTTTGCAGACAGCCGTGTTTCCACTTCACCATTGCGCCTGTGAAAAGCTTATTGTACCGTATTTTATGCCTGAATCCAAGCGAATAGCAGAGGGATCGCTATGGGTCGTGATAGGCAGCGGTGCAGGAGAGTCTTTGTTACTGTTGTCCGCCAACGATGATATTGGTGTACTCCTTGACGTTATTTTCGTCGATGTAGAATTTTTCCCCTTCGCCACTCACAATTTTATAGGCAACACGGCGGACAATATTGGTTACCATACGTTCCAGACTGCGGATACCCGGTTCAAAGCCCAGCGGGCGAACCATTTTGGGCCACAATTCTTCATCAATGGTCAGCTGTTCAGGAGTTAATCCGGACTCTTTAAGCAGATGCGGCAGGACATAGTTTTTGCCGATGGCGATCTTTTCTTCATCGTTGTAGTTTGGCATCTGGATAACATCAAGACGGTCAAGGACAGCAGCTGAGACATTGGTGGTGTTATTTCCGGTCGACACAAATAATACTTCGTTCAGATTAAAGGGAAAGTCGATAAAGTAATCTGAAAAATGACTGTTCTGTCCCGGGTCCAACAGCTCCAACAACACTCCCATTACCTCGGCGCGGGCGTCTGGTGCGACACGGTCCATCTCGTCCAGCAGAATAACAGGATTGCAGCTGCCTGCATCGCGCAGCGCTTTAATTACATACCCTGGTTCAGATTCGGGAGATGTTTTTGATTGACCACGGAGATCACGCGCAGAACTTAAGCCGCCAAAGGGGATGCGGACAAACTGGCGTCCCAGTGCTTCGGCAATTGCCTTGGCAAAGGTTGTTTTACCCGTACCCGCCAGACCGACAAAAAATGGTGTCTGAATGTGATAAGAGGTAGCGCCGTTCCGCTTTTGTAATGCAATAATAGAGAGATATTCCAGAATCTTTTTTTTAAGACTTTCCAGGCCGAAATGGCTGGCATCCAGCGATTTTTTTACCTCGTTAATGTCCAGCACATCCTCGGTGCGCATGTTCCAGGGGAGTGAGGTGATCCAGTCAATGTATTTCGATGTAATATCAAGCTGGGCCAGGTTACCGCCATACTTCAAAGTCAGATTAATACGATCAATCTGCTGCTGGGCTTTTACACGAAGGTCTTCCGGAAGCTGTGCCTTCTGAAGTTTGCTCATCATCAGGGTAATCTCGGGCATGGAGCCGGGAGTTGTCATCTGCGGGGGAGGAGATCCGGCTGGCTGTTGAGCGTCTGGGGAAGGAGGCACATCGATGTGAGTAAAATTAGCAGACATAGATTAAGCTTGACAAAATTAAGGGTTTTTTATATAAATAAAGGTAATCAATTAAAGCAAAGAATTGCTAAATTATTAATTACCAGTTTTAAAAATAGATTTGTATGGCAAAATCACCACAAATCAAACCCTTATTCGATTATATATTAGTTCGACCAACGAAACAAGAAGAGGTCACTGCCTCCGGCATCGTCCTTCCAGACACGGTCAAAGAAAAGCCACAGATGGGAGAAGTGATGGCAGTCGGAACTGGCTGGCATAACGATGAAGGCAAGATCTTTCCACTTGAGATTAAGGTTGGACAGAAGGTTATCTATAAGAAATGGGGAGGAAACGAAGTCAAGGTTGAGAATGAAGAATGGCTTCTGATTAAACAGGAAGATGTGATGGCAGTAGTAGCATAAGACGGCTACAGACTAGTTATTGTTTATTACTAATTTAGTTTTATACCTATGGCAAAAATGATCGCTTTCTCTGACGATGCACGTCAGAAACTTGTCGCCGGCGTTAACACGCTCGCAAAAGCTGTTACCACCACACTGGGACCCCGTGGTCGTAATGTTGCACTCGATAAAAAATGGGGTGCTCCTAATGTTATTCATGATGGTGTCTCTGTCGCAAAAGAGATCGAACTGGAAGATCCGTTCGAGAACATGGGCGCACAGATGGTCAAGGAAGCTGCTTCCAAAACCAACGATGTTGCCGGAGACGGAACCACCACCTCAACGTTACTTACTCAGGCTATCGTCAATCATGGTATGAAGAATATCGTCGCCGGATCAAACCCGATGATCTTAAAGCGTGGTATTGATGAGGCAGTAAAAGCAGTTGTTGCCCAGATTGGCAAGATGGCTAAGACCTTCTCTTCCGATGATCTGGATCAGTTAACTCAGGTAGCAACTATCTCAGCTGGAAACGAAGTAATCGGTTCTGAGATTGCCAAGGCAATTCATAAGGTTGGGAAAGACGGTGTGGTTACTGTCGAAGAAGGTCGCGGACTGGAGATGGAGACAGAACACAAGGAAGGTATGGAGTTTGATAAAGGATACGCTTCACCATACTTCGTCACTAATCCTGATCGCATGACTGCGGAGATTGAAGATCCGTACATCCTGATTACTGATAAGAAGATCTCTTCAATTCAGGAACTGTTACCGTTCCTCGAGAAGTTTGTAAAGGTTTCCAAGAACATTGTTATTATCGCTGATGATGTCGAAGGTGAAGCCCTGGCAACTCTGGTTGTCAACAGTATGCGTGGTACCTTCAAGGCACTGGTCGTAAAGGCCCCTGGTTTTGGAGATCGTCGCAAAGCTATGTTGTCTGACATTGCCATCTTGACCGGTGGAACTGTTATCTCAGAAGACATCGGTATGAAACTGGAAAATGCAGAGATCGATCACTGTGGTCGCGCAGATCGTGTTGAATCTGATAAAGAATCAACCCGTATCGTCGGCGGCAAGGGACAGGAAGCAGCAATTAATGACCGTATCGCTCAGATCAAGAAAGAGATTGATAACACAACCTCAGACTTCGATCGTGAAAAGCTGACTGAACGTCTGGCCAAGCTGACCGGTGGTGTAATGGTAATCCGTGTCGGAGCTGCTTCAGAAGTCGAGATGAAAGAAAAGAAGGAACGCGTCAATGACGCAGTTGCCGCTACCAAAGCCGCTCTGGAAGAAGGAGTTGTTGCTGGTGGAGGAGTAACTTTACTCCAGGCTCGCAAGGCTCTGGTCAAGGTTCGCGAAAGCATGAAGCTGGACGAAGAAAAGACCGGTGTAGATATCGTCTACAACGCTCTTGCTGAACCTGTCAAAAAGATTGCTACTAACTGTGGTGTTGATGCAGGAGAAGTTATTTATCGTGTTGAAGATAAGAATGACCCTGACTACGGCTTTGATGCAATGAATCTAGAGTACGGTTCCATGTACAAAAAGGGTATTATTGATCCAGCTAAGGTAGTTCGTTCTGCACTGCAGAATGCAGCATCTGTTGCATCCATTATTCTGACCACAGACGCACTCGTAACCGATAAACCGGAACCAAAGAGTGAAGGTCCTGCTGGAGGAATGGGTGGAATGGGAGGCGGCATGCCTGGAATGGGCATGATGTAACGCTTTCTTATAAGGTAAATCGCGAAGCACGTTCGCTCAGAAGACCCCCGCTCAGGCGGGGGTTTTTTGTGGAGAGGAATGCCAATCGCAGGTTAACTAAACTGGAGTGGAGTAGTTTTAATCCGGGGAGAAAGAATTCCATTATAAGAGCCGGAGTTTAGATCAATATTATTTTGATGGCAGATGATAAGGCCTGTAATAATTTTCTCTGCTTGTATTGCATCAGCCCGCCACAGGTTTTCGATGCGGTGCTTATGATCTATTTCACCGACCAGTTCCAGTTGTATCATTCCCAACATTGGGCCGGTGGAACAGGTACAGGTGCTGATTGCGGAAATCGGTATCGTCTTGTCTTTTTGTGTTCCGAAAAACGAATGATGAATCAGATGAATATATCGCTCTGTGATGATAATTTCACTGGGAAACCATTCGAACGGAAATACCGACTGGGCCTTAAAGAGAATACGATATGAGGATGCCAGCCTGTTGAGAAAGTCTGTTTGTGTCGTCGTCCCCCCTGGGAAAGGAGACGATTTTTCTACTCCTTTCATACAAGCCCATTATACCATCTGAATATGGTGAAACAAGGAATTTATGCGTATATAGTATATAATTATATGTCTTTTTTATGCACCTAATATGTAGTAGTTTGATATATTTGGAGGTATTGTATAAGAAATCGCTTTACTGAGTACGTAGAGGACAATTGAATAATTGCAGGCTTCTAGATGATGTTACTTCTTCCTGTAGATGACTACATCGGGATTCTCGATAATCATTTCGTACATCTTTGGCTCTTTTTGCAGTTGAGTCCAGACGCCCTGGGCATCTTCGTCACTCTTGAGAATATAGATATAATCTACCTGGTAAACCTCGGGATGTACGTTTCGTACTTCCTTCATCTGTTTTTCGCGTGCTTTATAGTCCAGACTCCAGTTTCTATATACATTTATGTGCGAGGTATAAAAGTAAACGGGTTTTTGCGCGATAGCTGAATGATATGACCCCCGAGATTTGAGCGGGAAGACCAGTACCGATCCAAATGGATAGGCACGGAGATCTTTGAGTGCCTGATACTCGTTTTGAGGAATAACATACCGTTCCTGAAACGGATAGAAATACATTTTAATATTCGGAATAAAGGTGAGCAGTAAGATAGCGCCACCGAGAACTATGCCCGCCAGTCTGCTTTTGTGCCAGAGATCATAGACCACGTAGGCTGAGTAAAAGCCGATAAAGAAGGTTCCATAGGCCATAAACTGAATTACGTTAAACCAGTCACCACTCTGAACCGAGATCAGCGAGATGATGATGGAGAAGACAATACTGGCTGCAAGAATCGCTTCCAGCACATTCATCTTTCTGGTAAGCGCGCGATATGCCATGCTCACAAAACCGACAATTCGCATTCCAAAGTAATAAAAGACAAACAGTGCTGTTGTATACAGTTCGATGCCCAGAAGGCGCGGGGAAAGACCCCCACTCTGTTGCAGGAAGTAGCGTGCATTTAAGAGATCCTGGTTATAAAAAATCTTCGGATCTTCGATAATATGGTGCACGATAGAGAACGGGGCAAACATAAATTTGTCACCGCTGGCAGTCGCATTCAGTGGATCGTAAAAGGCAAAGATAGCAGCAACAGCTGCCACCGAGTACAAGAGGTTATATCCGATAAACCTCTTCCAGTTACGGGTTTTCACCAGCTGAATTGTTTCGTAGAGGCCGACAATAAAGACCGCGATCACCGCTCCGTAAAACTTGGTGCCCATGGTCAGGAAGATGAGAATTGCAATATAAAAGACATGTGCCAAGGTATGTGTTTTTCGCTGGAGAATCAGGAAGATGCCCAGAATCATCAGGACTGAGTAGCCAAAATGAATACTTCGAAATACCCGTGCCGAGTCCATGAGGGGAACCATTACCGCATCCTGCCAGATATGTCCCAGACGAATAAATGAAACCAGATACGAAAAGGTGGAACCAAAATAGCAAAAGAACAGGAAGAGGCCGACAAATACCGGAGACTTGTTAAAGTACCGTGCAAACGGAATTGCCAGAAACGGCAGAAGAATAACATAGATCAGCGGTAGAATCTGGAAAAACGAGACCGTAGTTGGGATTCCAACCAGGTTTAAAAGGTAGATCAGCAGATTCGGCAGATAATGATAGCCTTGCAGGTTTTCACCCGCATAGATAGCCGAGTTAAACGGGAGCGTTTTAAACGAAGTCCCGCTAACCGAGAGATGCTGAAGGGTATCTTTAAAATTCTGCCCGACAATGAGTCCGCAGGTCTCTTTCCAGCAGCCATAGAAGCCGTCGAAGAGTGTGTTCATGAGCATGGTGATGGAACCCACCACAATCAGCACAATCAGAAGGGGATTTTTCCGGAGGTATTTGACGGTATCTTTAAAAAAATCCATACCGCATTATAACAGATACTCAGGCTGCAAGAGCCATTCGTACCTGCCGCATATCACTCTGACTTTTGATAATTTTTAGATTGGTTTTTGTAGCACCACATTTGCAGCTTTTGACTTCGCCATGGGCATGTCCGACCGACTTACACTTCGGGCAGAAGTAGTGGGTAATGCCACTCTCTCCAATAGAGTGGTTGTGTCCGGTATCGCTGGTAAACTGGGTGCCAAAGAAACCACCTTCAAAGTACATACTGCCGCCACCCATCATACTCTCGTGTGCCCCTCCACAACCATCAGCACAGCCACCAGCTGCAATCTGCATGGCGAACTCCGGGTTAAGCGCGGCTAGTTGATTGTCAGAGATTCGGATACCGGTTTGGGCAGGAGCGGTCGGGAAGATGCTGCTTTCACCGCCTGCCATCTGCATCATCATCAGCTGTTCATAGGCAGCAGGATTGGTGGAGCGGAAGTTATCAGAAAGCATCCTGAACTCATCTTCAGTTAACGGAACCCGACAGCCATGTTCGTCAATCACGAAGTAGGGACGCTCGTTGAGGTATTCGGTGTACTCTTCTTCCAGTGTGGTCTGCATCGTTTCGATCTCAGCTGCGTGTTCGGTATGCATGCGCATCAGCAGTTCCAGATCACTCTCACCCTTCAGGCGCAGTACGTGCTGGGGCAGAATCACATCTGACTCATCCAGGTCAATCATGGTGTTCTGGAGCGGTACAGGTTCTATTGAAAGATGGGGATCTTCTTCCGCAAGTTCCGGTTCTTGTTGGATAGCTACCAGCTCGAATGCAGAAGCCTGTTGAGTAACTTCGGCTGCTTCAGCTGCTGGTGGTGGTGCGAGTGAAGTATCCATCATCAGGGCAAAGAGGTTGTCTTCAGTAGCGTACGGTTGTATTTCGGGAGGTGCCAGATTGATAGACTCGGATACTCCAACCAGAGGAGAGCAAGGTACCCCCAAAGAGGTGTCCATCATCAATGCAAACAAGTCATCCGCAGGAGGCGGAGGAGCCTGTTCCGGTCTGTATGTCTGTAATCGTTCGCTCATAGTGTACTATTGTTTGGTTAGTTATAGGGTTGTCTCGCTTCTGCGGTTCGCAGGTCTTCGATTACGCCTCGGACCGAAGATTGAGCTGCATCTACTTTGCCGCCTAGCTGCATCACCTGTCCGGCATAGAGCATGGCAGCCGTGGCATCAAAGCCCTGCACACTGGTAACGGATGGGCGCTGTAAGCCAATGCGACCCTGCTCCAGTGCTGCCGGATCGATGTGTGCCCGCTGAATCATCATAAAGTACTGTGCTTCTGCACGGTCTGCCAGCTCCTGCATCTGTCCGGTCTGCGGATGCTTCGAGAGCAGAATCGGCTGTTCGCCCTGCAAGCCCAGCTCGAGCATCGAGACATCGGTCCAGATACCACCACCGGCAGCTAGTTCGGTAAAGAACTGAGTCTCACGGGCATGGCCGACATGCATCGACTGTACCGGTACGCCATTAATTGCAAACGGAATCTGGGCGATACGATCACGTGTACCCTGATGAGCAAATGCAAGAGCAGAGTTTAAGTGAGTTGGCTCGCTGATTCCTTCCGGAGCACCGGCATTGTGAGACGCATACGATGCTTCAAAGTGAGAGACCATTGCACCCATGTACAGGTCTGCGTCGGTTGGACGGTACTCAGGAGCAGAAGGGTTGAGTGTTTTACGGACGCCGGTCATGTTGGTTCCCGGTTCGACAATACCGGCAAAGCCGATACGGAGCGCGCCCGGGAGTGGACTGCGTTCCGGAAGCAACACTGCCGGGAAAACGGCGGCCTGATTGCCGGAGCGTCTACCCAGGATGAACATGCCGCCTTCGTTCATCGCCCAAGCGGCTACCATACGATTCACTGCAGAAGGGCCCGTCAGAGGGATGTTTGCCTGGCCTTTGGTTTTGAGCGCTTCGATGATTGCTGCCTGTTGTGTTTGTACTTCGGCCTGATTTTCTATCAGGAGCTGTCGTGCACGAATATACTCGGTGGCTGCATCGCCATGCAGGTTGTACTTTGCTTCCATAGCAGCAAGTAATGTGGTGACCTGTTCCGGATTGGTGCCGGCTGCAAGGTGGGTAGCAAAGTCCGGACGGACGCGGGGAGTCCAGGCAATGGCGCTTTGCTCAAAGCCGTCGGCTTCGATTGCGCGGGTTAACTGATCATACTGGTGTCTAAGCGATGGTGTTTCTGACATGGATTGGTGGAAATAGATAATTAGTGTTACTAACGGATTGTTAGCCCATTAATCTGGTGATTAATTTGTGCAACTGAGTTGCAATGCAACTATGTCGCATTATATGCAACTGAGTTGCAAATTGCAAGGGGAAGATAGCGAAACGGGAGAAAAGGGAGTTGCTTACGTGTATTTTCTATAGAGGTAAGATATAGGGAGTGTTACTTTTTAAGTTGATCGCACAACAGCTTAATCTCATTGAGGCCGTTTTTGGCAACGGCAGCCTTTAATGTATCCAGCGAGATATGGCTACTCTTCATGAGATTAACAAGCTGTGCCAGCCGGGAGATTGTCTCGCTACTTAACAGATGTTCAATTTTTTCTGCATCTGATTCGGCTGACTTACTATCCATGCCGAGAATTTCGTGAAAGAAAGTTGAGATCAACACATCATTACGGGTTAAGATCGTGACGTATTTATGAGCTTCTCCAGTTAATCCCACTGTTCGCTTTTCGCGATCTTCCACGAGCCCGCGCTTCTTGAGTGACTTGAGAGTAAGGGAACAGCTGCCTTTGGTAATACCCATGGTGGTGGCAATGTCGATAAGCCGGGCGGAGCCATTCTGCTTTTCAAGCTGGTCGATAGTAAGAAGGTAGGTGGCAGTGCTATGCGATATGGGTTTAAGCGATGATGTGTTTTGAATCATTGTGTTCAACTCTGACATACCATATTATAGCGCATAATGTCTTTTTAGAGTGATATAGAAGGAAGGATTTAAAGTTTTATATATAAAACTAGTTGGTATAATGGGGAAACGGACAACCGACTAGATGGAGGCCTACGATGAGCGCATGCATTTGTTCGCCTGGCTGCGACCACAAGAGCTGTGGTTGCCAGGCGGCTAGCCACTGCAGCTGCCCGAGCGGCTGCGACCACCAGAGCTGCGGGTGCGCGACGCACCAGCAGCGCGTGACCGCCACCCCGCCCGAGGGCGTGACGTGCGGGGGGTGCTCGCACCACCTCCGCACCGCCGATGCCGGTTCGATGTGCACCGCCCCGCGGGGCCGGTGCATCCATGTTGCGGCGCCGCTGGAGCAGCGTGATGATGGCGCACAGCCCATCACGACATCACGAGCTCCTCGCCGCACCATCCACCTGCAGTGATCCTGCACTGTCCGACGGACTCCCTGCACTGCACGTTGAGTGCAGGGAGATTTTCATACAACAATGACTTTTATAGAAACTGACACACTGGAACAGGTTATTGATACTTCTCAAATAGATATTCCTCATATACATCATGAGAATGAGCTTGAGGAGCTGGTAAGTAATCGTTTTATGAGAGATAACCAGGAAGTTTCTCTATATGGTAAATATATTCCAGAAGATACTGAATCAACAAAAGATGGAGTTTTCACAGTAACATTTCTTGAACGAGAATTAGGTGTAATTCCGGGTTCAGATAGATATTTAATTCTTCAAAAATTATGTAATTTAGCAAACCTACCTCTTCCCGAAGATGAAGCTGATCTAGATGAATTGTTATATTCTATAATTTTTGATAAGGCTCAACACACCATACTATCGTATAAAACTGCTTACAATCTTTTTCATTCGCCGCTCGATAAATTTGCTTATTTATTGAGTGTAGTTGAAGAGCCTCAAAATTCTGACAGCACTCTCAATTTAGAAGTTGATGATATGTCAGGCTTTAACTTCACACTCAAAGGTCGCTGGGAAGACCCGCAAAAACTTTCTCTTCTGATGCTGGGTCTTATGGGATATCAAAAGGCAAATGCGGTAATGCAGGTGCTTGCTCTTGAAACCTGTGGCACCCGTTATCCAGAACTGAATGGTAAAACACTTGCAGAATACATCGATGAGATTACACCTGAATATGGTTATGATGCGCCTATGTTTGCAGTAGCAGCCATTGTGGAACCCCGGCTCCAGCAGCGCCGGCAGGAGGCCGAGGCCTTCCAGACCAGAGTCGATGCCCAGAAAGAACGCGGTATAGATGTCGGGAATCTAACGATGGAAGAGCGGTTCCGAACCCAGCTGGAAGGCATGGTGGCAGTTGCACAACAGCATCAGCAGGGCAATGACAAACAGGAGAACGAGGCATTTCAGGTGGTTCAGGAGCAGTCGAAGATGCTGGGCTGGATTGCCTACGATGATATACCGGAGAAACGCCCACCGATTGAGGTCAAGTATAATCGTCAGACCACAGAGCAGTTTGCAGGCATGATTGCAGATCTTCGTACCCGCTATCCGTCGCTGGAGGAAGAAGCGATTATGGCCGGACTACTCTCGTTACACGGACTGGATTACTCACCATCGGTAGAGACATTTCTGGCGCGTATCGAAGAGCTGGACCCGGAGAATAGTACCGAGTTGCTGAACCTGACACACGAACAGATGGCCGTGCTGTTGGCCAAGGAGATGGAGATTCGTACTCGCCCGGCACCGGAGGGACAAGATCCAGCAGAAGTACAATCCACGGAACCGCAGCCGGCAGAACAACATCTTCTCAAGGTTGCCGCCGCATTGCAAGATGAGGAACGATACTTTGTCAACATCCAGGAGAAAACCGGAGGGTATCTCTTAACTTTGCAGGAACAGCCTGATGGCAGCATAGAAGCGTTTCCGTGTGAAGATAATGCCGAGGCTATGGATACGGTACTAGCAGAGACTGGACAACTAGTGGAACGCTTTTTACCGGTTCAGCCGGTACTTCCCGAACCACTGGAAGAAGAGATGATGCTTGCACCGCCGTTTTTCCCTCCATTTGAACCACAACCTCTGCCGGGACAACCGGTCCCCGTAGAGAGTGTTTCTGCTCCAGAAGAAGCATCAGGGAGAGATATCACTGAATATACAGACTCTAAATCAGTAGCGGATCAGGCTACCACATTTGAGGATGAGACAGAAGCTGAGTATACCTCTGGCGAACCAGCAACTGTTGAGACTCCAGATCTCCCTGCTCCTCCCTGGTATATCCAGCGTCCGGAAAGAACAGCATTAGAGGTATCACTGCCGGATGTGCAAGAGCGGGAGCCTCGTACCGTTTCCTTCTCTTCTGCTCCAGCAGAACCAATTCCGGTAGCTCCCGTTCGCATTCCTCCCGCGATGCCGGTTTCTCTTGTACCAGTTGTAGCAGATGTTCCTCAGCTAATTGGATCTGAAGTAGCCGTGGTTCAAGTACCATCGGAACGGCGTGGACAACCGGTCGCAGAAGTTGAAGAACGGGTTATAGTCCCTACTGCTCCAAAGCCAGTGGAGAGAGGTTTTAACCAACCGGAATTGGATCATGAACCCATCGTGGCACCCGTCATTGCGCTGGAACCTGCGCCAGCACGGGAACCACTACAATTCCGTGTGCAAACCTCAAGATCCACGCGTAAAACTATAAAGCCTGCATTAAAACCGGCATCCAAATTACCTTCACCATCAGAACCAAGACCAGCCGCTATCACAGAACCGGTATCTATTCCAGAACCGGTACAACCAGCTCTACAGGAATCGCAACCCAGATTGGTCGAGGCCAGAACGTCAGCAGAAGTTGCTGTCGAAGAAGTGGCACAGATCGAACGACGCTATGAAGTGGGGAGTGTGGTGAGCGCGGCCTTTGCTGCAATCGAAGCAGTGCAGGAATCCGTAGTGCAGGAGCAGGCACTCCAGGAGGCATTTGGTACGCAAACTACCGAACAAACTCAAATGGTACTAACTGAGAATGCAGAACAAGTACAAAACACGACGAGAACTGAACAGGCAACTACTCAGTCTGCCGCTCATAACAAAGTGGTAGCAGAAGCAGCAGTGGTATTAGAGACAACAACCCAGCAGCGAGAAACGATAACTACCTCAGAAACACAGACAGCAACTTCACAGTGGGAAGCGGTCCGAACTGCCCAAGCTGAAAAAACGGTCCAGGCTCAAGAAACTATTCAAACTGAAACCGCTCCCATAAGAACAGCAGAAGCTACCGGAACAACGATGGGAGAATCATCCCGGACAACCCGTACTCAAGTAACTGCCGAAGCAACATCACAGAAAGATGCAATCGAAGTTTCATCACAAGTACAGACTCCTCAAGCTAAGTTTGAAAGAGATCCGGTCGAAGTAAGCACACAGACTCCTCGTGATGTTGCTTCTGAGCTGAACGTGGAAGCCGCCCCTCCGGTTGCAGCCCAATCAAGTATCCCGGTTGCGCAAGAAGCCAGAACAACGGGCGCGGTAAACGGTCGTACCTTTGGATCAACGCGAAGAGCTACTACTTCTCATCTACGAAACAGTGGTTCGTCAACCGAAGCAGTACTTACTACTGCTCCAGGTATCGTGAATAGCGAAGGTAACGGTGGAGGAGTCACAACGCCGGCCGAAACGAAGGGAGCGTCTGAAGAAGTACAGGAACAAGGCACCTACGAACAACGGCAGAAGCACCAAACCAGTGCAGCTCAACAAACAGCATTACAACAATCTAAAACACAGCAATATACTCGGGATCAGGCTCGTGCAACGCTCCAAATGCTTAAGCAGCCGCCGCGTGGAGTGCTAAATAGCCCGCGTTTACTTCCAGCCCGTCCCAACAGTGTAAATGTGGCTAAACAGATCCGCAGAACACTCTCAGCTTCCAATGCAGCTGCACTAGAGCCCGGGAAGGTAGAACTCCATATGTTAAGTCAGGCCTTTCAACAGAGCTGCGTCACAGCCAATTGTCCACTTACTAACTTGGTGGTAAACCGCTTTAAAAACAATGGCCAGCGGTGTCATCTGCAACAGTCGGATATTGATACGTTTGTGCAGGGGAATGCCAGCTGGTTTCAGCGACGCTCATCAGTACAGCTGGTGCATTTAATTGATGAGAGCGGAAGACCGGTTCGGACTCCGGCCGTGGCAATTGCCACCGGAACCACCAGAAAAGAAGTAAAGTCCGCACTTGAGCAGCCGCTCAGACAAGATCAGCTGCCGCCGAATGTTAAGATTATCCCGTCAACCTTTGCGCTGAGCGCGTGAGAGAACAGATGCCATGAATCTGGTTAAAAACGGTACGCAAACTCAACCGTACCCGATCAGAACTCTACTCTTGTCCCTTCTTCCAGTTCGCCTTCCAGAATCATCTCGGCCAGTTTATTCTCGATCCGATCCTGAATTAACCGGAGCAATCCACGGGCACCATAGCGGGGATCGTAAGACTCTTGTGCCAGTTGTTCTAACGCTTGATCGGAGATGGCAAATTCGATGTTGCGTTTCTTGAGTTCAGCCTCCAGCTTTGCCATCTGCAACCGCCCGATCTCCTTGAGTTGGGGTGGCTTGAGCGGGTTAAAGATAATAATGTCATCAAAGCGGTTGATAAACTCGATGCGGAAGTAGTCCTGCAGCACCTCTTTTACCTCCGAAACAATCTTGTCCTGTGCTTCTTCTGCCTCGATCATCTCCAGAATATCCTCGATACCGGCGTTGGAAGTAGCGATGATAATGGTGTTGCGAAAGTCTACCTTCTTGCCCATACCATCGGTCAATCGGCCGTCGTCCAGTACCTGGAGAAAGATATCAAAGACCCGCGGATGCGCCTTTTCGATCTCGTCCAAAAGTACCAGTGTATAGGGCTTGGACATAACCGGATTGGTCAGCTGTCCGCCTTCTTCATAACCGACATAGCCGGGAGGCGCACCAATCAGGCGCTGGACCATGTGTGCTTCGGAAAACTCCGACATATCGAGACGGATCATGGCATCGACATCCCCGAACACTTCCTGCGCCAGTGCTTTTGCAAGCTCCGTTTTTCCGACACCGGAGGGACCGACAAACAGAAATGAGCCGATGGGCCGATTCTTGCGACCAAACCCCAAACGAGCCCGCTGAATGGTCCGCGCTACTTTCTCGATTGCTTCGTTTTGCCCTTTGACACGGGCACGAATGCGTTCCGGTAGTTTGCTTAGGTCCTTTTTATCCATCTCGGTAAGCGACCCGATCGGGATATTTGTCTTAGCTGCAATCACGGCACGCAGAATATCTTTGGATACGGTTTGTGCACCCTGGGCATGAGCAAGCAGAATCGACTCGTCTACCAGTGAGATGCCACGGGACGGAAATGCTGGCTCTGGCAGATACTGTTTTGCCAGCGAAAACATCTCGTCGGTAAACTCTTCATCAAACGGAATCTCATAGGCAGCACTCATGGTTGCCTGATGCTGTTTGAGGATCGTAATCATATCCTGTTTTGGCGGCTCTTCGAGCGTGAGCACCTCGAACTTGGAGACGATATGAGGATGCTCTGCAGCAAATTTACGATACGACGACTCATTCATGGTGCCGATAATCTGGGTGCTGTCGATCAGGTACTTTATGTGAGCTGTATCGAAGGTAAAGAGTTCGTCGAGGAAGAAAAGGATGGACTGAGAGGTATTCTGGGACAGAATCGAGACCACCTGATCGTAAAAGGTGTCTGAGCCCGGGAACAGCTGGTACATCTGGCGATCAGGGATAAACTCAGGTAGCGATTGTGCCAGTGTTGTCTTTCCCACACCGGTCTGGCCAATTATCAGTACATTGTTACGAAAGGTGCGGGCCAGAATGCGTTTAATCTCCTCAATCTCTTTTGTCCGGCCGATAAAACCACCATCATCTGACCCGGGCAGCGACTTCAGCTCCAGACGGTGCAGCTGTTTGGTCAAAACCTCTTTCAGGAGCGGCTGATACAGATTACTGTGTGCCTCTGCATCAAACAGCTTAAGAGCAGCCAGCAGCAGCACAATCTCGTCTATATGGGTAACAGATAAGATATGTTGCTGTTGCGGAATTGTCTTTCTCAGCGAAACGGCAAAGGCATCGACCAGTTTTTGGGACGAATGGAGCAGTGGTTGTGTCTTGGATGATTTATCAGCAACTCCTGTGACTGCCTCTCGAATCTGGGTCGAAGAGGTGAGGATGCTGCCGTAGGTGGAGTTTTGCAGAATCTCCGCGATAAATGCCGCAATCACCCGCTGTGAGTTGGCATACGACTTTTTACTGACTGCACTAAGATATTGAGATACTATGTCCATGTATGATGCACATTATAGCATAGCAACAGGAAGAATTGAGAAAAGTTTTATGGGTAAAACTCGAATTGTTAAGAAGTATGTCCAGGGGGAAGGATTCGAACCTTCGTAGTCATAAGACGCCAGATTTACAGTCTGGTGCGATTGGCCACTCCGCCACCCCTGGAGGAGTAAAAACATATTATACTACATTCGTGTTGATTGCCAAGGACAGTTCAATTAGTATATATCTATGTCACTAACTGAGCTGTCGTATTACTTCCGTAAAATGGCACCTTTTGCGATCCTATCAGTGATTGTAGTGTTTATATTATACTACAGTATTCAGCTGGTGGTTTTGCTTGTACAGCTCAACAAGCCCCCAGAAGCAGCTCCCGGACTAGCCATTGATACCATCTTTAATCAAATTACTCCGCCGGAAATCAGAGAATCAACACCTTCTGCCAACTATACCTTTACTCTTGATACCATCGAAGGCGTTCCGGTAACAGAAGCGGAGACAGCAAAGGTATTTTATCTCCCCGAAGCAAATGCTACTCTTGGTTTCCGGGAAAATATTTATGTCATGGCCAAAACATTGGGATTTGATACCGAATTAACCAAGTACCGGCTTCAGGGTAGTTCTGCGGTTTTTGCAGACAATCAGCAAAAGCTCACAATAGATATTAAAAACTATAACTTTGACTACGAATATAATCAGTTATCGCAGGAAGCAGACCGGCTGGCAGATGCACGGATTCCCTCAGAAGATCAAATTTTAAACGCTGCCCGGGATGTACTGAAGAATGTTGGTCGGTATCCGGAAGAGATCGCCCGCGGGAAAACTAACATTATTTATCTGGCATTTAATCCGGAAACTGAACAATTACAGGTAGTAGATTCTCCAGATCTAGCGAATATGGTTGAAGTCGACTTCTACCGTCCGAATATCGGTGAAATTCCCATTGTAGCTCCGCGGTACTTTAACAGCCAAAACTATGTGATTATGTTGTTTGATAGCGAAGGGTATAAGGTCATCCGTTCCAAGATTCGCTTCTTTGAAGCTTCTACGGAACAGGTTGGTGTATATCCGCTCAAGAACGGTGACGAAGCCTGGAAAGAGCTGAACGAAGGGAAAGGAATGGTTGTTTCTGCACCGGAGGGAGCTACCAATATCTCTATCAAGCGTATGTTCCTGGGTTATCTGGACCCGGATATCTATCAGTCGTACCTGCAGCCGGTCTATGTGTTTTTAGGAGATAACTTTGCAGCATATGTGCCGGCAGTTAGCAACGAGTGGATGACCGTTGCCAGTGATGAAGCCGCAATTCGTGAAGAAGATATGCCCATTATCGAAGATACGGCAGGAGATCCGAATGTCACTGATTCCGCTGATCTGGAAGCCAGCGAAGAAGCAGCGCCGGAATATGAATCGACAGATGAGGAAGCAACAGACTCCGCGCAATCCCGTGAATCCTATATCCAGGAAGCTGAAGCAAACATTCCGTATAACGCTGACCGACGAGCGCGGGATAACGAACGGGAAAAAGATGTGACTACTATTGAGACCGTTCTCAAACAGTACCTGAATGATAACAACAGCTTTCCCGCCGGTAAATGTACGCCGGAAAGACCCTGTCGCAGTATCCGTTTCCTGACCAGAAACGCAGATGACACCTGTAGGGCAACCAACTGGCTTGGGTTTGACGTCTGTGAGTATACCTCCTCAGTACCCGTTGAACCTCTCAACCGTCAGCGGGCAACTTGTGTGAATGGGCAGCAGGAGCAGGAAGGCTGTGGAATGGAGTACCGGGTAGTACTCGATGGAGCACTCTACGAAATCAATGTGCGCATGGAGAATAATCCACTATCAGGAGCAGACGAAGGCAATTCGGATGGGTGGTACGAAGTATTTAACGGCCCCAGCGATCTACTGTCTGAGTAAGGCGATACTACAGGTTTTTCTCACTGTATTCTGAAGAGTTATAGTTCAGGATCAATATAATCTACGGTAGTGTTTATCCAGCTTACAATCTGTCGTGTGTCTTCAAAGCGATCTTCACTGTTCATCACGACTACAATAAACTCTTTCCCGTCAGGACGGCGGTAGTAACTGATTAAATTCTGTCCTGCCAGTTCAGTAAAGCCTGTCTTCAAGCCGCCTAATCCCTGTATTTCTCCCAGCAGCTGGTTAACATTACTCAGCGGATGAAAGATTCGATAATCTTCATCTGATACGGTAATCTGTTTGGTACTCACCATCTTTTTCAGGAGCGGGTTACGGAGCAGTTCCCGCCCTGCAACAGCCAAATCAAACGGGGAAGAAAGCTGCTGGAGATCATCCAGGCCGGTAGGATTATCAAACTGGGAATTTCTCATTCCCAGGGAAGCAGCTTTTTCATTCATCTTTTCCATAAATTCTTCGTATCCGTAGTGGTCAGCCAGTGCCTGGGCAGCATCGTTTCCGGAATGAACCAAGGCACCGTAGAGCAGATTTTCCACCGTAATCCGTTCGTTTGGTACCAGCCCCATAATCTGTCCTTCGTTCAGAACACGGCCGATAGTGACAACTTCATCCATCTCGTATAAATCGTAGGCTACCAGTGCCGTGACAACTTTGGTTGTGGATGCTGGATACATCTGCTGATTGGCATTTTTCGAATAGACGGGAGTAAACGATTGCAGATCCGCGATGTATACTCCTTGAGCGGAGACGAATGGAGCAGACTGATTACGCAGTACTGGTATGGGTTTAATCTCGGGGACTTCTTCGACTACCTGCTGATTAAACAGATCGGCATTATTGGCAAATATAGTGAAGTACCGGGAGTTTCCCGGATAAAACAACATACATGCAGTAATGCAGGCAAAGTAAAAATAAAACCGATACGGCATAGTACTTATTCTACCAGTTTATTCGGTTACTTTAATACCGAGTTCGATCAGCTGTTCGTCCTGTGCAGGAGATGGTGCGTCGACGACTGCGGTCTTTCCACCGGAAGTAGCCGGGAACGGCATCATCTCACGCAGCGAAGACTCGTGTGCAAGACACATCAGGAGTCGGTCCATACCCAGAGCAATACCACCATGGGGCGGAGTGCCGTAACTGAATGCTTCCAGCATATGTCCTATATTCTGCTTGATCTCTTCCTCGGTATATCCCATGATTTTGTAGGTAGCTGCAAGCAGTTCTGGTGTATGTGCCCGAATACTGCCGCCGCCTACTTCGTAGCCGTTACAGACGAGATCGTATTGAGAAGTGATGATTTTATCGATGTTCTCTCCCTTCAGATGCCATTCTCGATGTTCCGGAATAGAGATACTAAACGGATTGTGGGTAAAGGTCCAACCGCTCTTTCCATCCATCTTTTCGGCGGCATCTTCTACTTTTTTAAAGAACGGGAAGTCCACCACCCAGGCAAAAGCCAGAATGCCATTTGCTTTATCTTCTTCTGTTCGCAGGTCAAAACGATCAGCGCCATACTTTTCCATGGCTTCCTGATAGGTAACTACCGGAAACGGCGTCTGTTTGATCTTAACTCCCAATACGTCTGCCAGGCCGATTACCATCTTCTCCGTCATAGACATAACGTCATCCCGTTCGACAAAACTCATCTCAAGATCAAGCTGGGTAAACTCTCCATAGGCACGATCTGCGCGTGGATCTTCGTCTCTGAAACAGCGGGCCAGTTGATAGTACCGTTCCAGTCCGGCGGTCATCAGCAACTGTTTGTATTGTTGAGGTGACTGTGGCAATGCATAGAACTGACCTTTTTGCAGACGAGACGGCACCAGAAAGTCTCGGGCACCTTCTGCAGTGCGCTTGGTCAGGATGGGTGTCTCTACTTCAATAAATCCTTCTTTTTCGAAATAACTGCGAATAAAGGAGAATGCCTTTGACTTCATTATCACGTTTTTAGTCATACGCGGACGGCGCAGATCAAGATAGCGGTACTTGAGACGGACTTCCTCATCGATTTCGTAGCCGTCTGTGTTGACCGGCAGTGGAACGGCCTGAGAGGCACTCAGAATCTCGACATCAGTGGCCTCGATCTCGATGGTTCCAGTTGCCATCTTGGGGTTGCGTAGCTTTTCAGGGCGCTCTTTGACGATACCCTTGAGGCGAATTACATCTTCAGAAGAGACAGGTTTTAAGCGTTCGTCACCGACTACCTGAACAATTCCGGTTCGGTCCCGCAGATCAATAAAGACGATCTTTTTGTGGTCACGCTTGGTATCGACCCAGCCAAAAAGCTCAACTTCCTGTCCAATCATGTTAATGGTATCCACCACGGAAAGCGTTTTCATATTGCGTATCATTATAGCATAGTTTGAGCTGCTCTAATAAGAAGTTATTCGATATGAACGGCAATTCCTTGCACCTTTTTGCGTCCGTTCCATTCGTTGCAATCTAAATGAAAGACCGCGGTAATCTCCTGGCCTTTTTTTAACTCGTGATAGAGACTACCTTTGCGGAATGCGACTACTTCAAGCGGAACAGCGGTATTCTGCGGCTGATGCAGCACCAGTTTCAGATGTTCAGAGTTTTTACCCATCTGCATTGCATTGAGCAGTTCCGCTTTGCAGACAAATGTCGGACGGGGGTTTCCCACTCCAAACGGTTCAAACTGTTTGAGCAGGTCGATCAGTTTCAGGCTTACCATATTCAGCGGGATATCAATATCTGCCTCAATTACCTTAACCAGGTCTTCGGGATTAAACTCGGCTGCGGCAGCTGCCTCGGCCGCTTTTTTGAACAGTTCGTACTTAGATTCTTCGATACTGAACCCGGCGGCCTGTTTATGTCCACCAAAATTCAGCAGGAAGGATTTAAACTGTGAGAGAAACTCAGTCAAGTGTACTGTTGCCGGAGAACGGGCAGAGCCTTTCAGGTAGTGTTCCGATTTAGTTATTACAAAGACCGGCCGGTGATACTTTTCCAGCATATCTGAAGCAATCAGACCAATTATGCCTTCGTGCCAGTGGTCGTTCTTAAGGATGATGATATTGGGGACGTTTCCGTCGACAATCATATCTTTTACCATCTCGTTGGCCTCGGCAACTGCTTCTTTTACCAGGTCTTTGCGTGATTCGTTCAGTGAGCCAATTTTGCTTGCAAGCTCCATTGCCCGTTTCGAACTGCTCGTACATAACAATCGCAATGCGTCGAGGGCATGTTCCAGACGCCCAATCGCATTAATACGTGGTGCAATAATAAAGCCAATGTGAAAGGTGTCTACAGGTTTATTACCGATCTTGGCTTCAGCCATAATATGCTTAATCCCGACACGCTTGATGCGAGTAAATGCCTGAATTCCGTGCTTTGCAATACCGCGTGCCCGGCCGGTAAGGGGTACCAGATCTGCTACGGTGCCAATAGCGGCCAGCGCGAGGTAATCGCATGCAAAGTGGTCTTTCAGTTTTTGGTAGTTAGGGTCTGTGGGTTGTGCCAAAGTCTCAAATACTTCTTTCGCAACGTAATAGGCAACAGACGAACCGGAGAGTTGAGGAATATGAAAGATGCCAAATGCCGCGTCCGGGAGAGTAGCCTGTTTTGCGTGATGGTCCGTGACGATGACGGAGATTCCCAGCTCTTTTGCATACGCAATTTGATCAATTGCGGCAATACCATGATCTACACTTATGATCAGTGCCGGATCAAACTGCTTTTTCACAGTATCAATACCTGTTTTCGAAAATCCGTATCCTTCGGTCTGCCGGTGGGGAACATATGGCATCACATCAAAACCCATCAGATGGAGTGTCTCCCATAAAATGGATCCGCCGGTAATACCGTCCGCGTCGTAGTCGGTGTACACGACAATCCGTTTTTTTTCTTCTTTCAGCTGTTTCAACAGAGACATCGCCTGGTCCACTTCGCCGTTAAAACCAAAGTCCTTGAGTCGTAACGTTTGAGGGTCAGGGATCTCCATAAAGGCATTCATATCTTCGATATTCCGGATTTTCAGCAGTCGCTGAACAATCTGTTCCTCGGTGAGAGTCTCCTCCGGTGCAATGATATGATGGGAGATAATTTTCATAGGGATTAACAATAGTACCAGATTACGGGAATAGTTTCTCGTCCAGTTTTGCAACCTCCTGAACTTCCTTATCCTGAAGCTGCATAGTGGATTGCAGACGTTGTCCAAGACGAGCAAACAACCCTGAGACATTATTTGCCTGGTTATATGCATTGGTCACATGGCGGTTTAAGGTGGAGTAGGCCTCGTCAACCTTCTGATAGTCCTGTTTGAGCGACTGAAGCATCGTCAGAATTTCCTTTGCCTTCTGTTCGATCTTCTGTCCTTCAAACGACATCAGGATCGCTTTCATATACGCGTAAAAACTCATGGGAGAGACCGGGAGAATGCGTCGGTCACCGGCATAGTCAAACAGGTCAGGCGAGTTGATGATTTCGTAGTACACTGCTTCTGACGGGATATACATAAGCGCGTAGTCAACGGTTCCTTCGCTGTGACTGATATACTTGCGTTCGATATCGCCAATGTGTTTTTTGACATCCCGTTCAAATGCCTTCCGGATAACTACTTTTTCGGCGGCATCGGTTACCTCATACAGCTTTCGGAAGTTCTCCAGCGGAAACTTGGCATCGATCGGTATGATTCCCTGGGATGTTCTGATAATCGCATCAACTTTTTCTCCGCTACGGAATGAGTACTGGAGAGAAAACGATTCTTTGGGGAAGTACTGGGTGAGAAGTTCTTTGAGGATATGTTCGCCGATATTGCCACGGAGTTTTGGTGACTGGAGCAGCTCCTGCAGATCTTTCATCGAACGGCCGATCTCGGAAAACTCTCCGACATTCTTTTGCAGCTGGGAGATAACGACAGAAGAGCTATCCAGGCGTTCATTAAAGATGCGCATATGTTCTGCCAGACGACGGTCAACTGACTGGCTGTTGGTATCCATCCGGCGGTTCATTTCTTTAACCCAGCTCAGTAACTCATCGTTTTTCTGTGTTTTATCTTCGATTCGCTTCAGCCAGAAAAAGAGACCGCCGGCAAGAATAAGAACGATACCCAGGATGATGATTTCAAAAGAAGTGAACATTCGTTTATTGTACACCACTAAACAGAGGATGTGTTGAAACGAATCTCAAGAGAGGGGAGTAGCGCGAAAGTGTCTGTCTCGTGTTGGAAAGACAGGAGCTTGGAAAGACAGGAGCAGAGTTACATCAGATTATTTCCCCGGAAGAGTTTTGGCTTGAGCCAGTCCTGAGGATTTTTGTTTTGCTGTTGCGGATCCTGAGGCTGTCCTTGCTGTTGCTGTGGTTGATTATTCTGAGGTACGCCCATTGGATTCATTGGCATCTGATTCATGGGTTGATTCATCTGTGGCATGTTTTGTGGTGCCATGTTCTGTGGTGTTGGCATAGGCGGCTGAAATGGTGCCGGAGCATCTTCCTGCGGTGCCTGATTCTGATTCATGAACGAGAACGGGGATGGCGTTCGTGAAGGAAATGCCGGAGGGGCAAATCCGCCCTGACCAGCGGGAGGCATTCCACCTGGCACTCCCGGATTCTTAGCTCCCGGAATTTGCTTCTTGATGGCGCCGTGCTTCATTAAGAACGCGGCTGCTTCAAAAGTGGTGGGGTTCACCGAGTATGAAGAAAAGTTATTGGTGGCTGACAGGATACCGGTATACAGGTTGGTAGCCATATCTTTGTCCAGCTCAATATTCATATCACGAATAATCTGAAGAATCATTTCTGAAGTCGATGATGCCTGTTTATTGACCAGATTTACCGTCCCAAACGAGTTGTTGATCAGATGGCGATCAATATTGATTACGTTTTTAGACTGGAATTCGTTCTGGTTATCGTTGTACACCTGTCCCAAACTGTTCAGGTTAGGAGCATCAACGGTGATGATAAACTCAATCTTTCCACCGGTATAAGAGAACTTAACTTCTTTTGGATCGATCTTGGAAGTATCAGAGTTGGGGATAATGATCAGATTAAAGGTTTCGCCGGTAATGTTGTAGTCTACTTTATCAATTGTTCCTTCTACATACGGGAACGAGATGACGAGGTGATTTCCACCGGAGGCGAATGTATTTTGAATTTTGTCAGTAGCAACCAGATCCATCTGTTGGGGTGGATTGGCACATACCAGTGAAACATGTTTACCGATTTTAGACAACGCAAGATACAGCGCGGTAGCAGCTGCGGCTCCATCCAGACTTGGATTGGCCTGCATTACGATAACGCCTGATTTATAGCGCTGAACAAGCTCGATAATTTTCTGTATGGTATTTTGTGTGTCTGACATAATACTATAAGATAGATTTTATCACATCGCCCACCTTAATGTCAAGTAGAGGATAGAACATCATACCTGCTTCCTGATCCTTCTTTACTTCCTGAACAATCTTCGCGCGATTCTTGAGGGATACTAATTTAGTTTTTCCTATAGGATTATTATCACGGAACAGTTCGATGGCATCACCATTGGTGATTTTTCCTTTGGTAACTTTGATTCCGTAGATTGTCTCATTTTCAATAATAAAGGTCGCCATAATCTTGGCTTCTCCCTTCAGATTTTTCTCAGTCTGTTCTTTTTCAAGTAGCAGATCTGATACTTCGGTCAGCTCTTCGAGCAGCTCGTAGATAATATCATAGGTCTTGATAATCACTTTTTCCTGCTTGGCCAGTTCACGGACTTCGTTATCAACACTGACAGAAAATCCGATGACAAATGACTTGGTTGTTTTAGCAAGGAATACATCAGATTTATGAATATCTCCAACTCCGCTGAGTTGAATCTCGATGTTTTCGTTATCGGCCAGAGACTCGATAATGGCATCGTGTGATCCCTGTGAATCAGCTTTGATAATAACTGACAGTTTTTTAGTAGGTTCCTGTTTTGTTCCCACATTACTGAGCATGGCACGAAGCTGATCCATGGTATTTTTCTTTTCTTCGGCCTTTTCTTCCTGTTTTTTGACACCTTCAACATTGGTGATCATAACACCCATTTCCGGAATTTCGCTAAATCCAAGAATCTCAACAGGAGTAGAAGGAACAATCTCGCGGACCTGCTTCCCTAGATCGTTAATCATAGAGCGAATACGTGCCTTTAGATCGAGAGCGAAGACATCGTCTCCGGTTTTCAGCGTTCCATTCTTGAGGACGGCACTGACTACGATACCACGCTTATCTTTTTTTGTCTCGATAATGTAGGCCTCAGGGGTAGCTGCCGGATCGTAGGTCAGGTTTTTATCCGCGGTAATCAGAAGAATAGATTCAAGAAGGTCAGGAATACCCATACCTGTTTTGGCAGAGATCGGGATTGCCGGTACTTCGCCCCCTTTGTCTTCGACCAGTACTTCGTATTTCAACAGGTCGATCTTTACCCGATCCGGATTTGCGTCCGGCAGGTCCATCTTGTTGATGGCTACGACAAACGGAATATTTGCTGTTTTGATATGCTGAATTGACTCAACTGTCTGTGGCTTAAGTGAATCTTTGGCATCAACAACCAGAATGGCAATATCTGCGACATTAGCACCGCGTGAGCGCAGCTTGGAGAACGCTTCGTGGCCTGGAGTGTCAATAAAGGTAATTTTGTCGGTTGGATACCCCTTGATACCGGTTGCAATCTCATAGGCACCAATACGTTGAGTAATCCCTCCGTGTTCTTTGGTCGTCAGACGAGATTGCCTGATAAAATCAAGCAATGAGGTCTTGCCGTGATCGACATGACCGAGAATAGTTACAATAGCTGGTCTTGGCTGTGCCATGAAAGAATTGAAATTGGTAAAGGTATCCAGGATGTGTTATTCCGAAGAATCACCTGCAGCGGCATCATCAGCCGGTGCTGCTTCTTCAGCAGTCTCTGATTCTTCTGACGCGCCTTCCTGAGCAATTTGGATAATATCGATTTCGTAGCCTGACAATTTGGAGGCGAGATTGACATTTACTCCGTTTCTTCCAATTGCAAGTGGGGCTTGAGATTCTTCAACCGTTACTTTTGCTGTTTTAGTGTCTTCCAAAAACTCGACGCTGGTGATCTTTGCAGGTGATAGCGCACTGATTAAAAAGACCTTGGCATCGTTGTTCCACTGGATAATATCGATTTTTTCCTGTCCACCCAGTTCGTCGGTGACAGTTTGTACACGAACACCTTTTTGTCCGACGCAGGCTCCAACCGGGTCAACACCACCCTGACTGCTGTGAACAGCAATTTTGGCGCGTTCGCCTGGTTCACGAACTACTTTTTTGATCTCGACGGTACCGCTGGCGATCTCCGGCACTTCACGCTTAAAGAGTTCTCGAAGCAGATTATCATCTGAACGGGAGAGAATAATACGGGAATGTCCAAACTTATCTTCCATAATATCTTTTAGATAAAACACTAGTTGTGAGTTGACCTGATAATGTTCATTTCTTATCTGATCTTCCCGTGGGAGCAGTGCTTCGGTCTTGCCGATATCTACATGAACGTTGTAGTGGTCTACACGGATAATGCGTCCGCGGATGATGGAACCGACCTGACCTTTATACTGAGAGATAATTGTCTTTTTTTCTGCTTCACGAATCTTCTGCAGAATAACCTGACGTGCAGTCTGTGCGGCAATGCGGCCGAATCCCGGTGGGGTAATATCTTCATCGTCCTTGAATACTCTTGTTTCTCCACTATCCTTACTTACTTCTACACGGGTTACTTCTTCCTCGAACAGATCCGGGTGTTCCTTTTTAAAAGCGGCAAGTACTGCTGCTTCAATAGAGGTGAGAACGTCCTGCGGTGAAATACCGCGTTCTGTTGCAACCTGATTCAGTGCGAGTGCAAATTCACTTTTTACAATAGCCATAACCACATTGTAGCATAAATAGAGCTAAAATCAATGCGAGAGACGCCTATTTTTACGCTAGGGAGTGATATAAAAATGCATATCAATATATGAGTCAGAAATATGCATGCTATATACCGGTGGTAGTAGACCGTTACTCAGATGCTTTTTCTTCTGCAGGAGCATCAGCTGCGGCTTCTTCTCCGCCTTCTGCTGCTTCAGCACCTTCTTCAGCTTCTGGGATAACAGTGGTGGTATCTGGTTCAAGATCTTCTTCCTTGTGTTCGGTTGTAGATACAACGACCATCTCCGGATCGGTGATATATTCGAACTTATCAGACTTTGGAAGATCTGAGACGCGAATATCCTGTCCTACTTCGGTAATGGTAGCAAGATCAACTTCGATTTCTGAAGGAATATCAGTTGGCAGTGCTTCGATAGTGATAGTATCCATCTGATAGAGAACAACTGCTCCCTGCTTGACTGTTGGAGATTCTCCAATAAAGCTCAATGGTACTTCAGTCTCAATCTTCTGCTTCAGGTTAATCTTACGGAAGTCAACATGAAGAACATAGTCATTTACTGGATGAGTCTGGACACTTTTGATCAGTGTCGGAATATCTTTGTCTCCACCTTCGATAGATACGTAGACGACGCTGGTTTCTCCCGCTTCATTGTAAATACGGGTAAAGTCATTTAACGTGAGGGTGATTGCTGCTGAATTAAAATCTTTTCCATAGATGTTTGCAGGAACAAATCCTTCTCTACGGAGTTTCTTAACCTGTTTTCCGAGTACTTCTCGTTTTGTTGCGTTAATAGTAAGCTTATCAGCCTGTTTCTTTGCCATATGTTTATTCTAAGAAAAATTCTATATAAAAAATTTTATCAGCAGACAAGGTAGTATTATAGAGGATTTTATTGTCTTTTACAACTGGAGAAAAGTTCTTATTAACTACATAGGTGTTTTGGGGGAGCTCCAGTGCGAGCTGGAAATCTGAATTTGCAGAACCAATCTGTTTCTGGATAATTAGCTGATAAATAGCACTTCCCTTGGTTATGGGCTGATTCAACTCATATTTGATCGTTATTTTACCCAGCGATTTAGGTGCTACCTCAGAGAGAAAGCCGATACGGGTAAAATCTCCGGTCTGCAGGTCAAAGTTTTTAATTTCACGGTTATCAACCTCTACTTTCTTAATCCGGATACCGCGTGGCAGCAGCACCTGAAAGTAATTTTTATATCGTCCACCCGGGAAAATATCCTCAAAGGAGTCGTTCTTATAGACAATCGAATAGGTATGACTTACCAGGCCGGATGCGTCAATCTTTGCACTCAGCTTCTGTGACTTAGTGATAAAGAAGTTGGCTTTATTTACTCCCAGGTTAGCATCATAGGGGAAAAGGTAATCAACGATACAGTTTGGATTGGGAGAGGTACATTTCGGTTTGATAGTCCGGCCCGACCAGTACATACTGTCGAGCTGCTGCTGGAGTTCCTGGTCATCAAAGTAGAGTACGAGCTGCTTTTCGTCGAGTGATTTACGAACCATTTCGGATAACTTCAGTGTGTTTGCCTGAGGCAGGTCAATCATCATCTGGTTCATGACACTGGAGAGGAACGTTTTTTTCTGCCGGGAACCGGGGAAAAACTCACTTTCCGCATAGAGCTGGGCTTTGATATAAAAGTTATCAGCAGTTACTGTTTCCTTAAAATCGGGAACGTACATCTCGCCCATTGCTGCCAGAATATTCTGAATAGCTGTTGTTGTCAGCAGAATAACGCCATCAAAGTCACGGTATCCGAGAGACTTATCGAGAAAGTATTCTGCCTGCTCGTAGTTTTCAAAAAAATCTGGAGAAAATGCAGAGTCGCGCAGAAACCAGTGCGGCTGATTCAGATAGTCGCGGATCGCCGAAGGAGGTCGAACATGAGCGGTAATCTGGCCGTCTGCATCGTAGACGTCATAGACATTTAAACTCTGGATAGAATAGTTTTTCATAGTAAGAACACCGAAAGATCCGATAAATCCGCCTCCGGGACGCAGTTCCATGTTATTGGCAAACAGCAGCAGATACTTCTTTTCCGAGTCTTTGGCAAATACAGAGTCGAAGTACGGGAAAAACTGTTCTCCCAATGTCAAAGCTGTCGTTATCCGCCGGAGTTCAGACTTCGCATCTTTCAGTTCCTGGTTCCAGGTGGGCATTTTGGCTTGAATAACGGTCAGATCCTGATTCATTTGAGTTGCCCGTTCAAAGAGTGTATTTTTAAGCTCATAGGCATAGGCGACTTCGTCCGGACTCTTGTTTTTATCAACAAACATCTGCATAAACTCCTGCGTCTGTTTATAACTGGTCGCCGCATTCCGTAAGATACTGTTTGCCGAGTCATTGAGAATAAATGCGTCATCCGGGATAATAGCCAGCGAAAACAACGAAAATGTAGGCCGCACAAACGAATAGAGAGACCGGCTGATCTTCAGCATGGAGGTGCCCTTTCCGGTATAAATCTGAACAGTCTCGAAGTCCTGGGCGCGTGCCGCTTTGGCAGCCTGAAGATGGTAATACGAGGCCAGAGCCAGGGCAGGTACAAACAACAGGTGCACCAGCAGAATAATCCCGAAAATAAACGGGATCGTAAAACGGGGTTTGAGAAGATCCGTCATTTTGAACGGTTCGCGGGGAATATGATGCGGGTGATGCGCTACTTTCGGTGGTTGCGGGAGTGGTTTGTGGTGACGTACATCCGGATGATGAATTGAGAGGTACTGCTCCTTGTTCCGGGAAAAGCTAAACCAGAAAATTTTATCGATATCTTCGGTAAAATGCTGGGCAGCTGTATTGAGATGGATGATCTTAATATTTCCGCGTTTATTATTACTAATATACTGAAGACAGGTCTGCGCAAGTTTGGGCTGATTAAAAAAGATAAAGATCAGCCGCATATCGTGCCGAGAGATCATCTCTTTAAAAAAGGTTTCGGTGACATTAATCCCCACCAGTGCAACATACTTCTTGAGTTCATGCGGTTTGTGAGACGCAATTGAGACGGTATTATCGTACTCTTCAAGCTTGTGCCGGAGCAGTTCGACAAAGCGGGAGGTTTTTTGGGTCAAAATAAGGATATGCTGTTCCTCTCCCTCTATCTCGGTAGTCAAATGAAGCTGTCTGGACTGCATAGTATAATTTTACCTATGAATACAAAAAAAATAATGAGTTTAGATGACCTCCCGGGTGCTCAAACGCACTGGAAAGAAAAAAGATCAGTGCTGGTCGGGGGATGTTTCGATCTCCTGCATTATGGTCATTATACATTTTTGAAGCATGCAAAAGAAGCGGGAGATGTGCTGATCATTGCCCTTGAGTCTGATGCCTTTATTACACAGCGGAAAAACCGACAGCCAGTACATACCCAACGTCAACGTGCTGAGATACTGGCAGCTCTGGAGCTCGTGGATGTTGTCATAGAACTGCCACTTTTTACCGATGGAGCACAGTATGGAGAACTGGTTGCGTCTGTGCGACCGGACATAATCGCCGTAACCGAAGGAGATCCTCACCTTCAGAAAAAACAGGAACACGCACAAGAATATGGAATAGAGGTGCGGGAAGTTGCACCTCACGTCTCAAATTTTTCAACATCTGGTATCATTTCCTATGCGACTCTTTTTAGCGATTAAGCTTTCTGACGAAACTAAACAGCACATACACGCGGGCCTGACCGAGATCCAGAAGGAATATCCGTACTTTACCTGGATCCCTCCTCAGAATTATCACATCACCCTTGCCTTTTTGGGAGAACGCGCAGGGTATAAGGACCTGATTCCTGCATTGGAACGGGTTGTGTTTGACGTAGACGCGTTCGAAACCATGACGTTCGGCGGAGGTATGTTTATGCGGGAAGACCTGACTTTTATCCTTGACCTGTACCGTTCGAGGCAGTTGGAGCAACTTGCAGAGAATATTGATTTTGAACTTCAATATCAGCGGGAAAAGAAGTTTATGCCGCATGTCACAATCGGTAGCTACCGGATTCCCTCTAAACAACAGTATTTTTTGATTAAGAAGAAAATTAAGTCTATTAAGCTTGAAGTAGAGATTCCAGTGACGGAATTAACCATCTTTCAGAGCGAGCTGACGAGAAACTTTCCGGTGTATACCGAACTGGCGTCAGTTCCCTTACCTCAAAAGGATTGATTTATTTGATTTGCGAATCAAACCCGATCTTATTGCGGGAGAAATGAAGAAAACAGACCTGCCTGAAGGGCAATATAGAGTCCAATTTCTATAATGGTGACTACGCCGATTACCAGACTGCTTTTTTTGAGGTCCTGCATAAAGTATGCACGGTTTTCTTTGTCCTGTGTGAGTTGTACTAGTGGTTTTTTTGAAGGAATCAGTACCGATTTGTCAACAGGAGCGGGAGCAGGCGGTTTTTCAGAAAAAACAAATGATGTTTTAGCTTGTTCCGAAGGGGTATTTCCCGCCTTTACTTCGTGAAGAGCTTCGTGTCGCTCTTTTGATTTCATTTTTTGTTTTTTAGTTTTCTGTGGCATGCTGGAATTGTACAGCGATTGACAGTAATTTGTAAAGTAGTTAAAATAAAACTCATTCTTGTTAACATTTTTTTATCGGTATGAACCAAAAAACGACGATTATTATTGGTTTGATTCTGTATCTTGCGGCTGCAGTTGGATCGTATTCATTCTTTTCGGGACGGACTATTGCTACTAATTACCAGCCACCGGTCGAAGAAACCGAAGGCAGTGGCGAAGATGGCGGGCCAAAGACAGAGGCATGTCCATTGAATGGCGCCCTGTATTCTAAAGCACAGCGCGAGAAATGGGAATCACGTCGTCCCCTGGGAATTGCCGTAGAAAACTCAGTTGATGCCCGTCCCCAGTCCGGACTGAATTCCGCAGATATCGTCTACGAAGCTGTTGCTGAAGGCGGCATTACCCGCTTCCTGGGTATCTTTTACTGTGAAAATCCGGAGATTGTCGGACCAGTACGTTCTGCACGTATCTACTTTATTCGCCTGTTGCAGGGATATGGTGAATTTCCACTCTACGGTCATGTCGGCGGTGCAAATGCCCCTGGGCCCTCAGATGCGCTGGGTGAAATCCGTGATCTTGGCTGGGCAAACTACAACGACTTAAACCAGTTCTCCGTACCGTTCCCGAACTACTGGAGAGATTATGACCGTCTACCAGGCGTTGCTACAGAACATACCGTATACACCGATACAAACAAACTCTGGGCATATGCAGAAAAAACCCGCAAGCTGACTAATGTGGATGAAGAAGGTACCGCATGGAATGAATCATTCACACCATGGACATTTAAGAAAGAAGCGGGAAAACCGGGTGATGTCACCGCAATCAGTTATGGATTCTGGGACCAGTCTGTAAGCAGCATGGGTGTTGCATGGGAGTATGACGCAGAGAAAAAGGCTTACCTGCGCACCAATGGAGGAGCCCCTCATCTTGATAAAAACACAGAAGAACAGATCTATGCTTCCAATGTCGTCGTGATGTTTGCAGAAGAAACTGCTGTCGATAACGGACTCGGACATCTGCTGTACGATCTGACCAGTGGTGGTGATGCCCTGATCTTTATGGACGGAAAAGTCGTTGAAGCTCAGTGGGAAAAAGAAGAGTATGAGTCTCCTATTACCTTTACTGCTGATGGAGAAGAAGTAGAGTTCAGCCCGGGCCGCGTCTGGGTTTCTGTACTGCCAACTGGGAATGAAGTCGATTATTAATAGAGTACATTTCACGTAAGCTGTATGTTGCATAATATTATTCCATCGAAGGCCCGCCGGAAGATACTGGAGTTGTTTTTCCATCATCCGAAAGAGAATTTTTATCTACGGCGGATTGTCAGGGAAGTAAATGAGGAAGTAAATGCGGTGAAACGTGAACTGGATATTCTCTCAGAAGCAAAGGTTCTTTTAAAAGAAAAGCGGTTAAACAAAATTTTTTACTCACTTAATAAGAATTATATTTTTTATGATGAGTTCACCCGTATTTTCGCCAAGACGACATTGCTGAATCAGCTTGTCCAGAAGAACATCTCTAAAATCGGGAAGACGAAATTTGTCGTGATGTCCAAAGTCCTGGCGAAAGATGAGCCCATGAAAAAAGATGAAATCTACGTCATGTTCGTTGGATTTATCGTGGTACCTGAAGTAGAATTGATCATGCAAAAAGTTGATGAGGAGTTAGGGAAGGAAATCAACTACACGGTAATGACAGAAGAAGAGTTTACATTCAGAAAGAAGAGTAATGATCCCTTTATCTGGCGATTTCTTCGTCAACCGAAAATTATGTTAATTGGATCTGAAGAAGACCTTGTAAAATGAAAAAGCTGTTCTCGGTTGGACTTTCAGTTATCGCACTGCTGCTCCTTGTCTGGGTTAACCTCCCGGGCGATGTTCCACTTAAGTTTAATTATGGTGCGCTTCAGGTTGATACCATTCTGCGAAAACCTTCATTTACGTATCAAACACCCCAGGGTGAGGCAACCAAAACCTTTGATCTGAAACTTGGTCTCGATCTGAAAGGAGGCAGTAGTCTGATTTTTGAAGCTGATACCTCAAAGGTTGCGGGTGGGGATGTACAGGATGCACTCGAATCAGCCAGAGATATTATTGAACGACGCGTTAATCTCTTTGGTATTGCAGAACCCAATGTGAGAACTATTAAATCCGGTGATGTGTACCGGATTGCGGTCGAACTGCCAGGTGTTGATAATGTTGAACAGGCGGTAGGGTTAATCGGATCAACTGCTCAGCTGTCGTTCCGAGAAGAAGCATCTGCTGCCGCACACATCGCAACCGACAGTCCGATCCTGTTTCCTCAGCTGGAAAAAGAAACGGGCCTGACTGGAACTGATGTTCGGCGCGCAACCGTGGTATTCAGCCAGGAGACTGGCGAACCACAGGTGCAACTGGAGTTTACCCCGGAAGGCACTCAAAAGTTTGCTGATATTACCCGCCGGAATGTTGGCAAGCCGGTAGGTATTTTCCTTGATCAGTTTTTACTGTCAGGTCCGATTGTGCAACAGCCGATTCTTGATGGTAATGCAGTGATTACGGGTAACTTTACGGTAGAAGATGCGAAACAGCTTGTTGTAGCAATCAACTCAGGAGCACTCCCCGTACCAATTGCCTTGGTGGAACAGCGAAGTATCGAACCAACACTGGGTCAGCGGGAAGTAACCATGAGTTTGTTTGCCGGAATCGTTGGTATTCTCATGGTGATGCTCTTTATGATCCTGTATTATGGCCGTCTGGGTTTGATTGCCTGTGGCGCACTGCTTATCTATGGTCTTGTCTCGATGGCAATATTCCGTGCAATTCCGATCGTTCTTACACTGCCGGGAATCGCCGGTTTTATTCTTTCGATCGGTATGGCCGTGGACGCAAACATTCTGATCTTTGAACGTATTAAAGAAGAGCTCCGAAAAGGTCGAGAGTTTAACAATGCGGTCCGGCTCGGGTTCGGTCGTGCCATGGATGCGATTAAGGATGCAAATATAACGACGTTACTGGTTGCATTTATACTGTTTAACCCGCTGAACTGGGAGTTTTTGCCACAGTTCGGATTGGTGCGCGGCTTTGCGTTAACGCTCGCCATCGGGGTACTGATCAGTTTGTTTACCGGTATCTTTATTACCCGCCGGCTGATACGAATTTTTTATAAAGAAACCTAACTATGATTCCGTTTCTCAAGTGGAATAAGATCTATCTCTCAATCTCAATAGCGTTGATCGTCCTCTCGATCTACTCAATCTTTGTATTGGGGTTCCGCTACTCGGTTGAGTTCGTGGGAGGAACAAACATTCGCTACCAGCTTGAAAAAGAGGTGAGTGAAGAGCAGATTCAAAATGTTCTGGCACAGCAGGAACTGGAGAGTGTTGATATCATGGTTGACGGTCGAACCGTTGAGATTCGAACGGCAGTTATCCCTGATCGAAAAGAACAGGAGGTTCGGCAGGCGCTGGGTGAGGCACTGGATACTCCGGTTGTTCGTCTCTCAAACGATACAGTCGGACCGTCACTCAGCCAAGACAATCTGATCAAAACTGCGGTAGCCACCGGTATTGCAATTATCGGTATTCTCATCTACGTTGCCTACGCATTTAAGAACGTCAACTTTGCTATCGGTGCGGTAGTTGCCCTTTTTCATGATGTCTTTATTCTGATTGGAGCCTATGCATTTGCTTCGTACTTCTTTGGAGCGGAACTTGATACATTGTTTGTAACCGCGGCGTTAACTACCATGTCGTTTTCTGTTCATGACACCATTGTGATGTTTGATCAGATGCGTATGTATATGCGAAAATTCGGCTCTCAGGATGTTCGCACCCTTGCTAACAAATCTATCACAGATACAATGATGCGTTCTATCAATAACTCGGTTACCATTGTCTTTATGTTGCTTGCACTCATGCTGCTGGGTGGAGACACTATTCGGTATTTCGCTTTTGCGCTCCTGGTTGGAACGATCATTGGAACATACTCTTCGCCATTTGTCTCGATTCCTGTCGCGGTCTGGTTGGAGCAGCGCCGCAAAAAGAAACAAAAGTAATTTATACTTCTTATGCCTGTACGAGATGTTGTCCAAATTGGGCATCCTGCTCTCAAAAAAAAGAACGCTTATGTAACGGACTTCCGCGATCCGCGCCTACTTGAACTGGTGGAAGATCTGACGGATACCATGCGAGAAGCCGGACTGGTAGGAATCGCAGCCCCACAAATCGGCCTCAACTACCGGGTTTTTTTAACAGAGATACGTAAAACAAAATCACGTCCTGCAGCTCATACCGATGAACTTCGCATATTTATCAATCCGGTAATCACACGCCTCTGGCCAGCCGATGTGATTATGTATGAAGGGTGTGGCAGTGTGGCGCAGGGAACAGTATTCGGTCCTGTACAACGGCCTAAAACTATTACGATTCAGGCCTACGACCTGGCGGGAAACGAGTTCGAGCTTGTGTGTAATGGACTGTTAGCACGGGTTATTCAGCATGAGTTCGACCACCTCGAGGGTATCGAGTTTCTTGAAAAAATGACTGATCTTAGAAAACTAATTGATATCAGCTTCTATAACAAATCAGTCAAAAACTCGGCACAGGAAAAAAAGAAATGTGAGATTACCAAAAAGCGAGTACGCTATTTTTAACAACTGCTATACATGAGAACCCATATCCATCGGTTTCAATTAGGCCAGATGCAGGCAAACTGCTATCTGTTGGAGCAGGAAGGGAAGTGCATGTTGATTGATCCGGTAGACTCGGCAGACTTTCTACTCGAAGAGATCCAGCGCCGGAAGCTTGAGTTAATTGGCATGATTGCAACACACGGTCATTTTGACCATGTGATGGCAGCAGGAGAGGTTCAACTCAGTTATCCGCTCCCGCTCTATTTACATCCTCAGGACCGGTTTCTAGTCAACAGACTGGCAGAAACTGCAACTCATTTTCTCGGGTATGATCCACAGGTGATACAACCTACTCTCTTTCACGATATAACTACAGAGCCAGTACATATGGGACCGTTTACGTTTGAAGTGTTGTACACTCCAGGACATACTCCCGGCAGTGTTAGTCTGTACCTGAAAGAAGAGCAAGCAGTTTTTGTTGGTGATGTAATCTTTATGGGGTCGGTCGGGAGATATGATTTTTCGTATAGTGATAAGGAGGAGCTCAAACGATCCATTGGAACTATTCTGGCATTACCAGAGGAAACAACCATCTACTCAGGCCATGGAGAAGAAACAACCGTTCAGTTTGAAAGAGGATGGGAATGGGAGAAGGTGTTGTAATACGGGGTAATACAGTTACTGGGCTGCCTTCATCTCTTCCAGCTTTTTCAGGAGTACTTCCCGCTCGTTTGGTAAGCCGTTTTCAGTAACTTCATAAAATATCTTGTCCAGAATGTCTCCAATCATTCGGCTGGGAGGAATACCAAAGATAGTCATTACATCGTGACCTGTCACTTTCAGATCTTTTACCGCGAAAGGTTCTTTCTGTACTTCTTCGATCCGCTTCTTGAACAGTTCGTATCGCCAGGAGGTTGGTTTCGCTCCCGAACCAATCCGGTCTCCCGTACGGAGATCCAGCATATCCTGCACATAGTCCAGGCCAACCTTCCGGATAAAACGACGGACTGCTTTGTCTGTCTGCAATTCAGAAACGGTAAACTGGTGGTTGGCAACCAGGGTAACCAGCTGTTCTGTCTGTTTGTTGGATAACTTGAAGCGGTCAGCTATAGCTTCAGCCATTCGCCCGCCGACTACTTCGTGGTTGTAAAACGTGATAATCTGAGTGTCAGGATCTTTACGGAAGGTAGGGGCTTTGCCAATATCATGAATCAGTGTCGCGAACCGGGTAATCGGATCAGGAGATGGACAGTGTTTAAGTGACATCACCAGATGGGTACCGACATCGTAGATATGATGACGCTGAGGGCTGACCTGCGGGATTGTGAAACACGTATCAACTTCCGGAAGAATTTCTTTGAGCAGCCCCGTTTCCCGGAGTGACATCACCCCTTCGGAAGGGTGAGCAGATGCCAGGAGTTTGAGAAACTCATCTCGTATGCGCTCCCAGGAAATATTGCTGATAAGAGCCGCATTGCGTTTGATACTGGCATGGGTTTCCGCTTCGATCGTAAAGCCAAGTTGCGCGGTAAATCGGACTGCGCGCATCAGGCGCAGTGCATCCTCCTGAAACCGGTTGTCTGCTATACCTACTGCGCGGATCTGGTGGTTCTTGATATCTTCCTGACCACCAAAGGGATCGACCAACTGTGAGCCATCACAGGCAATTGCATTCATGGTAAAGTCACGTCGGGCCAGATCTTCTTCTACCGAGTCGGTCCATTCCAGTTCATCCGGGTGCCGGTTATTAGTATATTTGCCTTCTTTTCGAAAGGGCGTAACTTCGTAGATATGGGTCTCTCCGTCAACGTCCACGGGTATTCCTACCGTACCATATGAATTATTGTAAAACGAATCTTCGGACAGTGCCTGAATCTGTTCAGGAGTGGCATTGGTAGTAAAGTCCCAGTCTTTAACGGTCTGGCCGCGCAGGACATCGCGAATGCAGCCGCCCACTGCATAGATTGTGTAGCCGTTCTGTCGAAACTGCTCCATAAACGCAGTTACCTGGGGAGGAAGTGTCACCATGTGCCCATTATAACGTATTCAGACGGCGCATAACAGGGAGATAGAACTCTGCATGATTGTGCAGTTTTTCGAGTGCCTGAGTGTAAGTAAACCACCCGGCCTGATAAAACTCTCCCGTATCATAGAGAAACTCGGTTTTTTCCGGCATATCGATCAGATACCAGAGATTGTAGTGTGTTTTGCAGTCAGGGCGCCCATCAATCGGGACAATGTTAAAGTCAAATAACGTGATTTGCGCGCGGTCCGGCGTATATTGAATCTCCTCACCGGCTTCCCTGATTACGGTCTCTACCGGATCTTCATCAGGTTCGATATGTCCCCCCGGTGGAATCCAGGTATCAGCCTTAATGTGGTGGCCAATAAAAACGGACTGTGAAGGACGGTGAATAGGCACAATAAATGAACAGAAATGATGCACGTTTTCCTGACGGGAAAAACTGGATGTGGACGCAACAAACGCCTGGCCTGCAGCCAGCATTTCTGCATCTGCGATACCCTTCAACGATGTTAGTAGATTGTGATATAAATCTTTCATGATACGATATATGACTTGGCGCGTTCTATGTTTTGTGCATCCGGTCCATTGCCATCAAATCCCGGTGTTTCCAGGATAAATGGCAGATTCCGGGTTTTCTGATGATTCAACCAGTGAATAAATACTTCTTCGCCCACGCTGCCTTCTCCCAGATTTTCGTGCCGGTCCCGTCCCGATGCAAAAGGGTCACGGCTGTCGTTCAGATGCACAACAGCAAGACGGTCAAGACCGATTAAACGGTCAAATTTTTCAATCAGTCCGCTAAACTCCTCCTTACTCTTCATGGGATACCCGCCTGCGTGCAGATGGCAGGTATCGAGGCAGACTCGAATACGCGAACTGCCGATGTCTTCGATGATTCGTGCAATTGTTTCGAGAGACTGGCAAACTTTCCGGGTTGCATCATTTTCGATTAAAAAGATACTGTCTTCCGGTGTTTCTGCCAGAATTTCCCTGATATTCGTAAGCACAACCTGGTACTTTGCTTCCTGTTCTGCCGCATCAAATAACCCTGGTTTTTTATTATTCTTATATGATCCGACATGTACCACGCTGCCTTTGACATTCATCTGAGGCTGAAGTCGCAACTCTGAGATGAGAGCTGAGCGGGATTTTTCACCGATAAACCCATTATCTGCCAGATTGACAAGATAACTGGCGTGAAAAAAGACATATGAGATTCCGAGCTCCTGTTGTTTCGCAACAAACGAAGCCGCAACGGTATCGGGTACGACGGCTGGGCTCCATGAGCGGGGAGAGGTAGAGAAGATCTGCAGTGCGTTTCCACCCTTTTCCCGTACAGATTCTAGCGCCGAATTGTATCCTTTGCTAATCGATAAATGGGCTCCGATGATTCGCTGCATATACCGATTATAGCAAGAGAAATAGCAATTACCTCTTGACATTGATTAGCAGACTTGATATATTTTTGCTAATCAATCTATTATAAGTAGTGTTGATGACTATGAACGACTTAACACAGCGACAGATAGATATTTTACGCACAATTATTCAGGAGTACACCGAGACCGGAGAACCGGTCGGTTCTGAAGTGCTCGAAAAGAAATATAAGCTTGGTGTTTCACCTGCTACCATCCGCAATGAGATGGTCGAACTTTCAAAAAAAGGATACCTGATGAAAACACATTTCTCCTCAGGTCGTGTCCCTTCTGCAAAAGGATTCCGTTTTTACATTCAGAACCTGATGAAGAAGCGTGAACTATCGACCTTTGACGAAGTTGCTTATAAAAACAGTATCTGGGATGAACGGAATAACGTGCACCGCCTGCTCTATCATGCAGCAAAAGCACTGTCCAAGCGAACCGGACTGCTGTCACTGGTGGTAACCGATAACGGAGATATCTATTATTCCGGTATGGCCAATCTGCTGGACAAATCTGAGTTTTTGAATCTTGATCTGTCACGCAACCTATTTGTGCTGCTGGATGAAACATTTTTCTGGGAAAATATCTTGCGTCAGTTCTACCGGACCGACGACAGCATTATCTATGTATTAGGAGAAGAGGACTTTCATAATCCGGTCTTTGAATCCTGTGCCAGTGTGTTCGCCGACTTTGATACCGGTACGAAAAAAGGGATTATCGGTGTCGTTGGTCCGAAGCGTATGTCATATGATGTTGTCACTCCACAGGTTGAACACCTTTCGGCACTGATTGCAGAGATCATCCGCCAACAGGGATAAATCCATTATTTGTTCTGGACTATAGCTATGAAGGACTCGAAAAAACAGGAAACATCCGAAGAAGTTGAAGCACAGGCTGTTGAACAGACTGCTCCTCAAGAGATGAACGAACTAGAAGTATTACAACGGGAAGTTGAAGAGCAAAAGCGAAACCATCTTCGTGCGGTAGCTGATTATCGGAATCTGGAACAGCGCATGTTCAAAGAACGGTCCGAGATTTCTCAAAAAGTAAAAGCCGATGTGATCTCATCATTTTTTCCGGTACTCGACAACTTAAATAAAGCCGAGATGTTTATCAAAGACCCGGGTCTGAAGATGATTATGGAACAGTTTAAGCAGGTATTTGAGCAGAATGGAGTACAGGAAATTGAACTGCTGGGAAAAGAGTTTGACCCGCATACTGCCGAATGTATCGAGGTAGTCGATGGAGATTCAGAGAACACCGTTGTCGAAGTTGTTCGCAAAGCCTACAGTCTGAATGGAAAAGTGATTCAGCATGGGCAGGTAAAAGTTTCAAGACAGAAATAAGGCGTTATAAGTTGTAATTCATGTTACAAATTTACATCAAAATAATATGAGTAAAGTAATTGGTATCGATTTAGGTACATCAAACTCAGCGGTTGCCGTTATGGAAGGCGGTAAACCAAAAATTATCCATTCAGCGGAAGGTCGCAATGTCATTCCGTCAGTAGTGGACCCGACCAAGCGTATTGTGGGTGACGTTGCGAAACGTCAGATGGTTATGAACCCAACAAAGACCATCTTCTCTGCCAAGCGGTTAATGGGTCGCCGGTTTAGTGACGACTCGGTACAGCGCGATATGAAGCTGTTGCCATATACCGTCAAAGCCGGTCGTGATGATATGGCCGTTATCGAAGTTGAAGGAAAAGAATATACACCCCAGGAAATTGGTGCAATGGTACTCCAGAAGATCAAGGCTGATGCCGAAGCATATCTCGGAGAGACCGTCGATCGCGCTGTTATTACCGTTCCTGCATATTTCGACGACGCGCAACGTCAGGCAACCAAACAGGCTGGAGAGATTGCCGGTCTGACCGTTGAACGTATTATTAACGAACCAACCGCAGCCGCGCTGGCATACGGTCTGGACAAGGCTCATGCCCATACCATTGCAGTCTATGACATGGGAGGCGGAACCTTTGATATTACGATCCTGGAACTGGGCGAAGGCGTCTTTGAAGTAAAGTCTACTAATGGTGATACGCACCTGGGAGGAGACGATTTTGATCAGGTACTGATTGATCACATTGCCAACGAATTCCAGAAAGATAGCGGTGTGGATCTCCGGAAGGATACCCAGGCCTTACAGCGTCTCAAAGATGCTGCTGAAAAAGCAAAGGTCGAGCTGTCTTCTGCTACCGAAACCGAGATTAACCTGCCATTTATTACCGTGAAAGACGGACAACCGCAGCATCTCGTGCTGAAGGTTACCCGCGCCCAGTTTGAAGCACTGGTTGCAGAACTGATTGACAACTCATTCAAACCGGTGGAAGCAGCCCTCAAGGATGCAAAAATTTCGGCCAAGGAAGTGGACGAAGTCGTGATGGTAGGAGGAATGACTCGTATGCCGAAAATCGTTGAAAAGGTAAAAGAGTTCTTTGGAAAGGAACCGAACCGTTCGGTAAATCCTGACGAAGTCGTCGCAATTGGGGCTGCTATTCAGGCAGGTGTCTTAACCGGCGAATCCAAGGATGTCGTTCTGCTTGATGTTACTCCGCTGACCCTTGGGGTAGAGACCATGGGTGGGGTAATGACAGCCCTGATCGAACGCAATACGACGATCCCGACCTCAAAGTCGGAAGTATTCTCCACCGCAGCTGATAATCAGACACAGGTAGAGATTCATATTCTCCAGGGAGAACGTCCGATGGCAAATCAGAACAAGTCACTGGGACGCTTTATTCTGGAAGGTATTCCTCCAGCCCCCCGTGGCGTACCACAGATCGAAGTTACCTTTGATATTGATGCAAATGGTATTCTGGAAGTTACTGCAAAAGATAAGGCTACCGGAAAGGATGCCAGTGTCAAGATTACGGGCTCAACCGGTCTGACCGAAGACGAGATTACCCGGATGAAGGAAGATGCAGAAAAAAATGCAGAAGCTGATAAAGAGGCACGCGAAAAGGTTGAAGCCAAAAACAAAGCTGATGCCCTTATCTACACTTCAGAGAAATCGTTGAAAGATGCGGGAGAGAAAGTTCCGGCAGAGCTGAAGACCGAGATCGAGACCAAGATCAAGGAACTGAAGGATACCTTTGAAAAGGGTTCTGCCAAAGAGATTGACACCAAGACCGGTGAATTATCTGACTCGTTACAGAAAATTGGTCAGTATATGACTCAGCAGCCTGATGCCCCTCAGGGAGCACCGGCAGCAGATGGTGCTGAGCAAAAGACCGATGATACGCCGTCTGATAAAAAAGACCGGAATGCGGCAGATACCAAGAATGCCGAAGAAGGTGAAGTCGTTTCGTAATTCCCTGTTGTTAATTCTACAGAATGGAGATGCGCCCTATGCATCTCCATATCTGTATGAACTATAATTCCCTATGCAAGATTATTACCAGCTCTTAGGTGTTTCCAAGACCGCCACCGAAAAAGAGATCAAATCAGCCTACCGCAAGCTGGCGTTGAAATGGCATCCCGACCGTAACAAAGATAATAAAGAAGAAGCGGAGGAGATGTTTAAGAAGATTAATAAAGCCTACGAAACCTTATCGAATCCGGAGAAAAAACGCGTTTACGATCAACTGGGACATAACGCCTACGAGCAGTATGGCAGTCGTGCCAGTGGTCCAGCCGGCGGAAATCCGTATGGAGGACAGGGGCCGTTTACGTATACGTATACCACCGGCAATCCCCAGGATTTTAACTTCGACTTTGATTTTTCCAACCCCTTTGATATCTTTGAGCAGTTTTTTGGGGGACAATCTCCGTTTGGCGCCCAGGGACAACGGGTGCGTCGGCCGGTTTATACCATGACACTGACCTTTGACGAAGCAGTAAAAGGAATTGAAAAAGAAGCGGTGATCTCTGGTAAAAACAGAAAGATTAAGATTCCAGCTGGTGTTGATTCCGGTATGAAGATCCGGTTTGACGAGTTTGATATCCAGGTAGATGTTAAACCACATGAGTTTTTTAAACGGGAAGATCAGAACCTGATTCTGGAAAAGGAGATTCCGTTTACCATGGCCACACTCGGTGGCACGGTGGAGGTCCCCACCCTTGAGAAGCCGGTTAAGCTGAAAGTAAAACCAGGAACACAGCCCAATGCGGTGATGCGCCTGAAGGAGCATGGTATTCCATATCCTCAAGGAGGAAACCGAAAAGGGGATATGTACATTATCTTCCGGGTCACCGTTCCAAAACAGGTCAGTGGAAAAGCAAAAAAACTGTTACAGGAGTTAGAGAAGGAATTGAAGTAATGAATATTTCTACTACTGTTCAGAATAAGCAGGCCTATCTGAAAACAGTTCAGGTCAAAGATGCAATTCACTCCTATTTACGGGACAAAGGATATCTTCCACTGGAACTACCCGTCTTATCTCCGGTGTTGATTCCTGAAGGGTACCTGGAGATCTTCAAGACTACCTTTACCTACATGGATTCGCGCGAGGATCTGTATCTAACACCCTCTCCTGAACTCTTTATCAAACGACTACTGACGGCTGGTATCGGGGACTGTTACTACATGGGCAAATCATTTCGCAACAGCGAGCCACACTCTCCACGCCATTTTCCAGAGTTTACGATGCTTGAGTTTTATAAACAGGGAGCAAGTTATAAAGACATTGCTACAGAAGTATTGAGTATGCTCCGGGCAATTGCGCAGTCGATATATGGTTCACCCGATCAGATCACCTATCAAGGCAACACAATCTCACTGGAGAAATGGGAAGAGGTTACCGTTGCGCAGGTGTTTCAACAATATGCCGGGATCAATGAGGCCACGCTGTTTGATCACACGCTGTTCCTGAAACAGGCGGCAGAAAAAGGGTACGTAGTGGAGGGATTTTCTTATGAGGATCTATTTTCCCAGATCTATGCACAGGAGATTGAGCCGCATCTGGGTAAAAACGGATTTCCAACTATTCTCTACGATTATCCCAAAGAGTTTGCCGCCCTTTCAAAGCCCAATCCAGACGGCAAGACTGCGCAGCGGTTTGAGTTTTATATCGACGGTCTCGAACTGGGAAACTGCTACAGTGAATTGACTGACTGGCAAGAACAGCAGTTACGCTTTCAAAATGAGCAGAAAGAGCGCGAACAATCTGGTAAAATTAATCACTTAGTGGATTGGGGATTTATCGATGCGTTGAAGCAAGGACTTCCTGATTGTGCCGGTATCGCCATTGGAGTTGACCGTCTGGGCATGATCTTTGCAGATACCACTTCGATCGAAGACACCCGCCTTATATCTTTTCGTTAACAATATTTCAGACTATGAACGTCAATGCAGGTAATCTAAAAAAAGGAGAGTTCATCAAGTATCAGGATGAAATTTATCAAATTCAAAAAGCAGAATTCTATTCTCCGGGGAAAGGTTCAGCCTTAATGCGAACCCGTATCAAGAACGTCGCAACGGGTAAGCAGGTCGACCCTACTTTCAAGTCGATGGAAACACTTGAAGTTGTAGAAGTAGAGAGTATTCAGATGCAGTTCCTGTACAAGGACGCAGAATTTCTGTACTTTATGGATCAGCAGTCATACAACCAGTTCCAGATTGCACTGGATGTTGTTGGAGAGACTGCCGATTTCTTAAAAGAAGGCGAGATCTGTTACGTATATATTCACAACGAACAGCCGCTCAATGTTCGTCCACCAGCCAGTGTCCGGTTAAAGATTGTTGAGACAGAAGACGCCGTAAAAGGTGATACTGTTTCAGGAGCCAAAAAGCCGGCAGTACTGGAGACAGGCGTCACGATTCAGGTTCCTCTCTTCGTCAAACAGGGGGAAACTATTGTGGTCAACCCGGAAACGGGAGAATACGTTGAACGCGCATCATAATCCTTATGCTTTCAGTTGGTTCTATCTTACGCAAAGAACGGCAACGGAGAGGATTAACCCTTAAGCAGGTTGAAAAGCAGATTCGGGTACGGGAAAAGTTTCTCGAGGCAATCGAGGAAAATAACTGGTCTGCGTTTTCTTCCAAAATTTACATCACCGGAATCATCAAAAACTACTCGAAGTTTTTCGACCTCGATGTCGATAAGATGATTGCGTATTTCCGTCGTGACTACGAACGGAAAGAGGATGTTCATTTTAAACGCCGGGTTGAATCCAAGTATTTTAAATCCGAAACCAAAAGAGTAGTATTTGCATTGCTCTTCGTTCTCTTCTTAGGCTTTGCCGGTTTCTTCGGCTATCAGCTGTCTCTCTACTTTAAGCCGCCACAGATCGAATTGACGCAGCCACAACAACGTTCATTCCGTTCGGTAGAAAAAGTAACGATCCAGGGTAAATCGGAGTCAGATGCGACCATTCTCATCTTTGGAGACCGAGTGTATCAGAACCAGCAGGGGGTATTTGAATACGACTTTCCGCTCAAAGAAGGTAAAAATACCTTGCGAATAGAAGTGACCGGTGCGAATGGTCGTCAGACAGTGCTGGAAGATGTCTTTATTCTCGAGTCACCGCGGCGATAAGGGCTTTGATATTTTTTGTTGACTTTGAGGAGTAAATATTCCTAAACGTCAATCGTTTTGCTTCCTGAATAATTTTCCCTTCTGAATGTACGGCCCGCACTTCGCCCAACAGCCCCATTTCCCCGATAAACACGGTTCCTGATGGAAGAGCAACATTCTTCATAGATGAGATGAGAGAGGCCACGATGGCAACATCAGCGGCTGGAGATTTTACATCAATTCCTCCCACAACATTCACATAGATATCAAACTTATCCAGCTGAAGATTGAGATGCTTGCGCATGACTGCCAGTAAGAGCAGCAGTTTATTGTAATCGACACCTTTTACTACCCGGCGCGGCATAGCAAGAGAAGTTGGCACAACCAGTGTTTGAATCTCAAAAAAGAGGGGGCGCTTGCCTTCGATTATGCCGGCAATCGCTTTTCCGGGAACGGTTCCATGATCCTCGAAAAAGGCAAACGACTCGCTAATCTCTACCAGTCCTTTAGACTGCATCTCAAAGATCCCAATCTCATCGGTTGACCCAAAGCGGTTCTTTTGAGCACGTAAAATGCGGTACTGGGAAATGCGCTCACCTTCAAACAGGAATACGGCATCCACGATATGCTCCAGTGTTTTCGGACCGGCAACATCCCCACCTTTGGTGACGTGACCGACAATGATCATGGGCAGTTGCAGCTCCTTTGCGAGCTGAACCAGACCATAGGTAATTTCCCGTAATTGAGAGACACTGCCTGGCTGACTATCGAGTTTTTCTGAGTACAGTGTCTGAATTGAATCAAGAACCACTACATCAAATGACTTTGCATGCTCTCTTACTCCTTCGATAATTCCTTCGACCTGCACGGTATTGGAAAAGGTAAACTTTTCGAGATCAACACCTAACCGTTCTGCCCGGTCACGAATCTGCTCAGCTCCTTCTTCTCCTGAGATATACAGGGTATTCAGGTTTTGGAGCCCCTGGAGTAGTACCGTAGATTTTCCGACACCGGGTTCACCCGTCAGAAGAACTACTTCTCCTGCTACAAACCCACCGCCGAGAACACGGTTAAACTCATAGAGATGTGTCTTGATACGGTCTTTTCGTGAGGTAGTGATCTTTGAAAGAGGAGTGAGACCCAGTTTTTCCACGTTTTTTCCTTTCGAACCGCTATCAGAGTTTTGACTTTGGACCAAGGTATTCCAGTTGCCGCAGTTTGGGCATTTCCCCATCCATCCGGCTGTCTGGTATCCACATTCAGTGCAAATATACATGGGTCCATTCTAGCAGATACCCTCTGGCTTGCATAATCAAATGAAGTTCATTAGAATAATGGTTACTGGTCGTATGAAAAAGAAAATACTATTTCTTCTCCTGCTCCTTGTTGGCTTCGCCATATTTCTCGTTGTAAACGAATTTGTCATTAAAAATAGAGGGAAAAGCGGCCGACTCAAGATTGTAGCGTCACCCACCGCTGGTGTTTTTGTTGATAATGTTGCTATGGGAAAAACTCCGTTTGAACAGAAGCTGGATGAAGGGGAATATCTGGTAAAGCTGATTCCGGAAGGGGTTGCCTCAGATACCGTATCCTGGGAGGGAAAAGTAAGAGTGTATAACAAATCTGTAACGTATATTAACCGAGAACTTGGTTCGTCTGATGTTACCTCCGCTGGAGAGATGTTCTCCGTCGTGCCAATGGAAGAAAAGCCGGCAGAAAAAGGTACCGGAGAAATATATGTAGAAACAGAACCCAGTGGGGCAATAGTGTATTTGAACAATGATGAGAAAGGAGTCTCTCCTCTATTGATTAAAGACGTGGTAAAGGGCGATCACGAGGTCTCAGTATTTATGCCCGGATTCTTCCGTCGTACTCATAAAATTAACGTAGATCCCGCCTTTAGAACGAATACTTCATTTAAGCTGGCACTGGATCAGACACAAAAGAGTGTAGAAGAGATTCAGAAAGCAAAAGAGAAAGCCGAAAAAAAGAAAGCAGCAGAAGCAAGCGGCAGTGCAAAAGTTGCAGAAAGTGACTCAGAGACCGAAACTACCGATCCGAATGCAACTACCGTTACCATTCTCGATACACCTACCGGCTGGCTCCGGGTACGTGAAGAGCCAAACGTTGGTGCTAAGGAGATTAAAAAAGTTAATCCAGACGAAACATATGAAGTGGTCGAAGAAACCGAGGGATGGTACAAAATTAAAATAGATAGTACCACCCAGGGATGGATCTCAAGTGATTATGCTGAAAAGGCGGACGAATCTACAGACGAGCCTGCTCAGTAACGAGGAATCATAGTATTTATTCTGCTCACGTAAACACGATGTTATTTCTTTGATTTAGAGTCTTTCCAGATAAATTTATTGTAGAAGAAGTAGGAGTATGGAATGACAAAGAAAAAGATAATCAGAGCATTGAATAACAGAATCAGACGCGTACCAAAGAGACTCGTGAGGATGGTAATGCCAATCGTCTGGATTAAGATATTTCCGGAAGAAACAATATTAAACTTTAAGAGCCCTCTAAAATATTGCTGAATGCTGGGGTCTAGTTTCTTGTGTGAAAAGCTCCAGTAATTATTCAATGTATAGTTACTGACAATAGCACTCTCCGCGCTAATCAACTTGGCAAATGTCGGCAACAGTTCTGCCTGATGCACCAGAATGTAAAGCAGCGTGGAGTCCAGAATAAAGCCGGTTCCTCCTACGATCACAAACTTCACAAAAGAAGACTCAAAAAAAACATAGAGTAAGGTCTGCATGATATACTCAAAGCTATCAATTTTTGACTTGCCTTCTTTGCGGTCTATAAACTGAATCGGTACTTCTGCAATCATGGCGCCACTTTTTTTCGCATTGTCCAGAATGGCCACCTGGAACACGTATCCGGTATAGGTATCAACTTTGCTGATGGTCTGATTAATAACCCAGCTTTTAATGGCACGGAATCCTGATGTCCAATCTGTAATTCTCAGATTCATAAAGCCACAGCGGATAATAATGTTGCCGACCGAAGAAAACAGTTTCCGGTGAAATGCCCAGTCTGCGGGGATCGATCCGCCTTTACGATATCGTGATCCAATTACAAAGTCAGCACCGTTTTCGATATGTGCCAGGAACTCAGGGATTTTTTTTGGATCATGAGACATGTCAGCATCCATCTCAAAGATCACATATGCTTTGAGTTCGTCGATAGCATGACGGAATCCACGGATATATGCTTTTCCCAGACCTTCTTTTTTTGTTTTCAGCAGATGTAGATGCTTGTTCTTTTTACTACGTGTTTCGACAAGTTCCGGGGTACCGTCACTGGAGTCACTATCAACAACCAGAACATGAATATCCCAGCGTTCAATCGTTTGAGCCACATCAAAAATACCGTTTAACACGGTCTCAATGTTACCCGCTTCATTTACGGTAGGCAGTACGATAACAGCCGTTTTTTTCATACAATAGTTTTAAAATAGGCGATTGTCTTCTCAAGCCCATCTTCAAGAGGTACGACAGGTTCCCAATGTAACAATTTTTTTGCTTTAGTGATATCCGGTTTTCTGCGCTTCGGATCGTCGGCGTCTATTTCTTTATACACGATTTCTGATGGGGTTTGTGTCATATCTTTTACCAGTTCAGCTATCTGGGTAACTGTTTTTTCATTCGGATTTCCCAGATTGATTACTTCCCCGTCAATACCGTCGGTCATAGACAAGGCAAGTAATGCGGAGACCATATCAGAGACATAGCAGAGGGATCGTGTCTGAGTTCCATCACCATACACCGTAATCGGTTCATGCTTCAGTGCTTGGGTGACAAAATTTGAGACCACCCGGCCATCATCTTTTTCCATGTTCGGACCATAAGTGTTAAAGATACGAGCGACACGAAGGCCAATCTTATAAGTGCGGAAGTATGCGAAACAAATGGCTTCAGCGTATCTTTTTGCTTCGTCATAGCAGGAACGGATACCGTTCGGGTTGACGTTACCCCAGTAATCTTCAGTCTGAGGATGTACCAGCGGGTCGCCATAGACTTCAGATGTTGATGCAAGCACGACCCGGGTACCCGGATGCGTTCTGGCATGCTCAAGCACGTGATATGTCCCTTCGGCATTAGTACGGAGTGTCTCTACGGGGTATTTCCAGTACTGCACCGGAGATGCGGGTGAGGCAAGGTGAAATATGATATCGAATGCAGGGAGTTTGTCCAGCGAATAGGTAGTAAGATCTGCTTCGATTAAGGTAAAACGCTCATGATGCAGAATATCTGCAACATTCTGTTTATTACCGGTGATAAAGTTATCAATAATCGTCACGTCATGTCCGTCCTCGATCAATCGATGGGAAAGGTGAGACCCGATAAATCCTGAACCTCCGGTAATTAGAATCTTCATAACAGTTATAAAACTGGGGCTCTACCAGTCGGGATATATGTAAAACCCAACTCTTTCATCTTATCGGACTGGTAGATATTTCGACCATCGATGATAAGAGGGGTAGTCATGGACTGCTTGATCTTCGGTAGATTGGCCTGCTTGAATTCGTTCCATTCTGTGATGATGCAAAGAGCATCTGCTCCCTGAACTGCCTCGTACTGTTCGGTGTAATAATGGATTGCATCACCGAATTTGTTGCGGACATGGTCAAGTGCTTCTGCATCATAGACATGGACATCGTAGCCGTTATCCACCAGATAGCGAATTACTTTGAGAGATGGTGCAAAACGGATATCATCAGTATCAGGTTTAAAGCTCAGACCCCAGATAGCGACTTTTTTACCTTTCACATGTTCTTTAATCTTCTCAATAAAGTTGGCGGTTGCCTGTTCGTTTACCTTTTCTACTGAATCAAGCAGCGCTGTGTCAATGCCGATTGATTTTCCGGTACTGATGAGTGCCTGAACATCTTTCGGGAAACAGGAGCCGCCATAGCCAACACCGGGATAGAGGAAAGAACGACCAATGCGCTTATCCATACCGACTGCTTCGAGTACCTGTTCTACATCTGCACCGGTCTTCTCACAGTAGAGAGAGATGAGGTTTGCAAACGAAATTTTCGTTGCCAGCATAGAGTTTGAGGCATATTTAATCAGTTCTGCTGAAGCAAGGTCCGTTACCACACGGGTACCGGTCAGAGACTTATGGGCTTCCAGAACAACATCAATAGCACGTTGAGAGTAAGATCCAACAACGATACGATCTGGATAGAGGGTATCGTTAATACCGGTTCCTTCACGCAAGAACTCAGGGCAGGATGCCATATCAAACTCAGCGCCTTCCGGCTTAACCCCTTCAATAATTTTTTTTACTTCCAGGTTGGTACCAACGGGAACCGTACTCTTACAAGATACGACGGTGTAGCCCTGCTTAAGATTCTTTCCGATATCTTCAGCAACGGAATAGACTGAAGACAGGTCTGCATGTCCGTCTTTGCCGGGCGGAGTGCCGACTGCAATAAATACGACGTCTGACTGAGGAATTGCCTGACTAAAGTCATCAGTAAAGATAAGGCGTTTTGCTTTTACGTTTTTCTGGAGCAGTTCCTGAAGGCCTGGTTCAAAGATGATCGGGTCTCCATTACGAAGGCGTTCCAACTTTTCCGGGGTTCTTCCTACAACCCATACGGTATTACCAAAATCTGCAAAGACACATGCGGTCACAAGTCCCACATACCCGTGTCCTATAAATGTGATTGTCATAAAGACTAATAATAACGAATAACCTAGAAAATAACAAGTATGTTTTAGCGTACGGCTTCCTCAATCTGGTATTTTATTTCTTGCAGTCCTGCTTCAAACGTCTTCATGGGATACGTATTTCTTATAGAAGTAACTTCGGAGTAGCGGGGGCGTTGTGCGCGGCCCGCAAAGAACTCGTTATAGGTTGTTTCAGAGATGAGATCGGCGTTAAGACCAAAGGTTTTGGCAATGAGTTTGCCGGCATCATAGACAGAGAGGGATGATCCTCCTATCAGATGATAGACCTGTGGCTGGAAGTTACGCAGCAGCAGCCGGGTTGCTTCTGCGATATCGTCAATAAAGGTCGGAGTAAAGGTCGAGTCAGTGATCATCTTGAGTTCTTTTTGCTGTTCTAGCAGGGAAATGATGGTGCGAACAAAGTCTTTTTTCTTTTCAAACTTGGCACGATACGGAAATGAGAGCCGGATAATCATTGCCTTACCCTGAACAACCTCCTCTGCCAGCAATTTTGTCTTTCCATATGCTGAGATTGGATTGGTAGGGCTTTCTTCGGTGTAGGGAGGTGTGTTTCCATCAAAAACAAAGTCGGTCGAAAACAGTACAAAGTCGGCTTGCTTTTGTTGTACTGCTTCAAATACATGTTTTGTACCCGTAACATTTAATGCATAGGCGGTATCGTAGTCTTTTTCAGCCCCATCCACATTTGTGTAGGCTGCCAGATGGAGACAATAGTCAAACTGATGTTGTGCAATAACCTCTGATACCTGCGCGGCATTGGTGATATCAAAATCCGCTGAAGAGAGCGTTATACAGCGATACTCATCAGAAAGAAGCTCTGTTATGCGTGACCCGACCAGACCGGTTCCACCAGTCAGTAGCAGCGTTTTCATGTGGTTGTATGATACTGTGTTTCGTAATAGGATGCATAAGCTCCTGACTTTACCCGCTGCCACCAGTCGGTGTGCTCCTTAAACCAGGAAATGGTAGACTCGAGTGCCTCATCAAAGCTATATTGGGGACTCCAGCCCAGTTCTGTGTTGATGGTACTCCAGTCTATAGCATAGCGTCTGTCGTGACCAGGACGATCCTTGACATACTCAATCATCTCTTCATTCATGCCCATGTGTTTGATAATTCGTTTTACTACCTCAATATTGGGAATATCCTCGGTCAAGCCACCAATGAGATATGTTTTACCGATAGTTCCTTTTTCCAGAATTGCTTCGATAGCGCGACAGTGGTCTTCGACATACAGCCAGTCACGGACATTCAATCCATCTCCGTATACCGGTACTTTTTTCCCTTCCATCAGATTGGTAATTGCCAGAGGAATCAGCTTTTCCGGAAAGTGATAGGGTCCAAAGTTGTTTGAACAGTTGGAGATGGTAACAGGCAGTCCGTAGGTCTCATGATAGGCGCGTACCAGATGATCTGACCCTGCTTTCGATGCTGAATACGGACTGCGAGGGTCGTAAGGGGTACTGTCGGTAAACTTTAGATCCGAGTTGAGCGGGAGAGAACCGAAGACTTCGTCGGTTGAGATGTGGTGGAACCGTTTGATCTTGTGCTTGACCGCGGCTTCAAGTAACACATACGTTCCCTCGACGTTGGTTTTAATAAAAGGTGCTGCATCCAGAATTGAGCGGTCAACGTGGGATTCCGCCGCAAAATGGACCACGGTATCGATGCCCTGCATCGCTTTATCTACCACATCTTTATCACAAATGTCGCCATGTATAAACTGATAGTGAGGGTTCTTCTCAACCTCTTTCAGATTTTCCAGATTGCCTGCATACGTCAGCTTGTCAAGGTTGACGATTGTATCGTCAGGATGGTTTTTTAACCAGTACAAAATAAAGTTAGCCCCGATAAATCCTGCTCCTCCCGTGACAAGAATATTCATATGTGAAACTGTGAAATAACTGATTGAATAACAGCTGATCCTCCCACAAGCACTTCCGGTGATCGCCAGTCTATTGGGCTGTTTTCCAGATTTACGGCGATTGCCCCTGCTTCCTGTGCATTCAGCAGACCGGCCGCACTGTCCCAGGGTTTGAGGTCAGTGTGTAAATATACATCAATTTTACCAGACGCAACCCAGCACAACGCGAGAGCCGCTGAGCCCCGCATGCTTACCCAGGGGCTGGGCTCAATCTGCCCGACAAGCTGGAGATGCTTTTTGACGGTTCCCGGCTTGTACGAGTTATCGGTTCCGATGGTCAGACGGTGTGTTTCCGGACGTTCGGGGAGAGACTGTTTAACCTCATTCAGATAACTGCCATTTCCGATCTCTGCATAATATAGCTCTTCGCTAAAGGGATCGTAGACACATCCCATCTTCACGATTCCCTTATAGGCGTATGCTATTGAGACGGCTGAGAAATTGCGCTTATACACGAAGTTGCTGGTGCCGTCGAGCGGATCGATAATCCAGAGATGCTCTGCCTGTTCAGCTGCTGCAATATCCTGATGGGTTTCTTCTGATAGAATGCCGTCGTTCGGAAACTCTGATGAGATTGAATGAATGAGAAACTGTTCAATCTTGACGTCAGTCTCGGTAACAAAGTTTCCCAGTCCTTCTTTTTCGGTGATGACGGCCTGTTTCTGAGCTGCGTCGAGCAGGATTCTTCCTGCCTGTTTGGTGATGGTGGTTAAAAAGGATTTAGTTCGATCCATAGGTGTTATAAAACTGTTCATGTTCCATGTTCGGTTTATTGACCAGATTTTCCAGAATCTGCCAGCGTTGTTTTTTTACCGGGTGCGGCACGTCATCAGCAAAGACCTTGGTTGCAGCTGTCATCGGCCGTTGAGAATAAATCGAGACATAGACGCGCTGGAAGCCGACTTTCTGTACCAGATCAACGGTGTTCTGAAACTCTTGGTCTGTTTCGCCACAGAAGCCTACAATAATATCGGTGGTAAACCTGACACCGGGAATCTGTTCTTTCATCTTCTGTATCAGATTCAGGTAATCTTCTTTTGAATACCAGCGATTCATCCGGCGGAGCACCTGCGAGTCTCCGGATTGCACCGGTAGATGTATTTGACGGGTTATGTTCGGATTGCGGGCAATAACTGCGATCAGTTCGTCGGAGAAATCCCAGGGATTGGAGGAGATAAAATCAACTTTTGTAAAGCCCATCTGTGCTACCTCTTCCAAAAGATAGGGGAAGAGTGTTGGAATACGATGTCTGCCCAGGTGCTGAACATAGACTGGTTTTAGTTCTTTACCGTTTACGGTATAGGTTTTGATATCCTCTGCGTGAGTTTCGAAATAGGTCTTTGAGATATCGCGCATGACCTGGACATTGTTTTCGCCTACTATGAGATCAGCTCCATAGGAATTTACGTTTTGTCCAAGCAGCATAACCGATGTATACCCGTTCTCTCGGAGTTTTTTACATTCTGCAATAATATCTTCGTAGGGGCGGCTAATCTCTCGACCTCGGGTAAATGGGACAATACAGAAGGTGCAGAAGTTATTACAGCCGTTCGAGATGGGTACCCAGGCATGTGTTTTATCCTGTCGAACGGGTTCGTTATCAAAGCCGACTTCCTCGATGGGCAGGAATTCGTCAACGGCCGGCATCTGTGATCTAATCTTATTCAGATATTTACCTGTCTTATCACGGAAAGCGACCCCCACCATACAACCGGTAACAATAATCTTATACAGTTCTTTGCGTTTCTGTTTCGCTTCTTTGATCTTGCCAAGATTGTGTACCAGTCCGTGCACTCTGTTTTCGGCAGATTCACGGACCATACAGGTATTAACGATGACATAGTTGGCGTCGTAGTAGCCTTCTGCTGGTGTCATGCCACGCCCTTGAAACGAGGCCTCAAGCCGTTCAGAATCTGCTACATTCTGCTGACACCCAAATGTTTTAATGAAGTACTTCATAGTGTGAACGCATTATACAACGATAATATGAGAAAAGCGACCTTATGAGGCGGGCGCTTCGTCTGACTTAATGCCCCATTTTACTTTTTCAATGATGATGATAAAGAAAATAAGCATGATCGCAATCCCGATAAAGGCAACAAATTTTTCTATCCCTGCCAGGAACAGGCTGGAGATACCCAGGAAAAAAGAGATGATCCAGTAGAAGATGGCAATGCGACGTTTTCCCCAGCCAATCTCAAGTAACCGGTGATGAAAATGACCCCAGTCGGCTTTAAAGGGAGACTTCTTATTTTTGATACGGCGGATCATTACATAGACTGCATCAATCATCGGAATAGAAAGAATCAGGATAGCGGTACCCACTTTACCGAACGACAAAATCGAAAGAATACCCAGGAGAAAGCCTGCAATAGCTCCTCCTCCGTAGCCGGGCATAATCTTCTGCGGGAAAAAGTTAAAGGGCAGGAAACCTAAATAGGCTCCGGAAACAATAAACGAAAGTGTTGCGACAGATTGTGCGGAGATGTCGTGGCTGGTAAATCGCTGGGAAAGCAATCCCAGAAACAACGCCGTGATAGCAACAAAGCCGGGAAGCTGACCGTCCACCCCTTTACTCCAGTTCACCATATTCATAATCCAGGTAAGCCAGATAACTGCCAGTAAGTTTGCGATCAGCAGAATGGTGTGACTGTTTCCGAACAGATTGAGGGTAAAGACGATCTGATCCAGGCGGATAACGCCGCCAAAGGGATTGGAGATATACGGAATCCCCAGACCAAACAGTACCACAACCAGTGAGATGAGTATATTCGCGACAAACCGGGTATAAGGAGAGATATCAGAGTAGTCGTCAGCTAGCCCGAGGAGCAATAACAGAAAATTAGCGATCAGAATACCAATAATTATTTTATTGAGAGGCAAAAAAATGATGGCACAGAGCAATAACGCCCCGTATATCGGAATACCGCCGGCACGAGGAATTACGCCACTATGGGTATGAGCCGGATGAAAGCGCTTCTTTTTGTCTGTCACCAGTTGATACTTTCGGGCGAGCGCCATAGTGGGAATGGTCAGCAGCGCGGAAATCAACGCTGAGACGGCGATAATAATGATGGGATTCATAGTACGACCAGAAGAATAATTCGTAAAAAGATCGCGGTGGTTGCAGTGACCAGCGCAATATTAAAGACAGAGAGCAGTTTATGCATGAAATGATCCTTTGAGGAAAAGTACTTTTTTATCATCCAGTAGTTTAGAAAAAAGAAGATATGCATCAGTACGGGCAGCAGAAAAATCATCCAGAAATCGGTCAGCTGATCTTCTCCCCAGGGTCGCGAATAAAAGAGCGGCAGTTGCGGCGGCATTCTCATGTAGGCTGCAGCAAACGCACCAACCATGATAACATCGGCTATTATTAAGGCGATAAACATACCTTTATTATATAAGATATTTTATATGTAAGCGAAGGAAACACAGAAAGCGCCGAACTGTGTGTTAGTATTCCGGCTGGATCGGGAACTCTTTACAGAGTGCAAGAATCGTTTTCTGCGCTGTTGCAATAGCCGGGGTAGCATCGATAAGTTCCTTGCGAACGGAACGTTTCTTTTCGTCTTCCAGAGTATATCCTTTTTGTTTTTTGGTAGCCGCTAATGCCGTGACCACATCATTCATTACCGCTGCAATGGTCTTCATCTGGCCTTCTTTCATGTTCCGGCTGGTGATTCCGGGAGTTCCCATGCGAATACCTGACGGATAGAACGGTGGATTCGGGTCAAATGGCACTCCATTTCGGTTGAGGACGATGTTCGCATGTTCAAGTGCTTCTGCAACGGTGTTACCGAGCACGTCTTTATTGCGCAAGTCAACCAGAATCAGATGGGAGTCTGTTCCACCTGTTACCAGATCAAATCCGTGGGTCGTTAACTCTGATGCCAGAGTAGCTGCGTTCGTCATTACCTGTTTTGCATACTCAGTGTAACCAGGTGAAGCAGCCTCTTTTAAAGCCGTGGCGATACCGGCAATTGCATTCATATGCGGTCCACCCTGAATACCGGGAATAATGGCACTGTTAATCTTTTTTGGCAGATCTGCATCTTTTGCCAGACCTTTTTCTGTTGTCATAATCATGGCGCCACGAGGACCACGCAGTGTTTTATGAGTGGTAGTGGTAACGATATGCGCATGGGGGACCGGAGAAGGGTAGACGCCTGCCGCAATCAGACCGGAGATATGTGATACGTCGGCCAGCAGATATGCTCCAACCTCTTCGGCAATCTCTGCAAAGATCTCCCATTTAATAAACCGAGGATAGGCGGTTGTTCCGGCGATAATTACTTTTGGTCGTACTTTTTTTGCCTGTGCACGGATCGCGTCATAGTCCAGGTACCCGTCTTTGCCGACTTCATAAGGGACAGAGTTAAAATAGAGACTACTGGCATTCAGATTTGCTCCGTGAGTGAGATGTCCACCGCTAGAAAGTGACAGGCCCATCAATGTGTCTCCCGGCTTCATGACAGCAGTAAAGACCGCGAAATTGGCTGGAGAGCCAGAGTGTGGCTGTACATTAACTGCTGCAACACCAAACAGCTGTTTTGCCCGGTCAATAGCGATTGATTCGACCTGATCAACAAATTCCTGGCCCTGATAATAGCGCTTACCAGGGTAGCCTTCTGCATATTTGTTGCCTAACACTGATCCAACTGCCTCTTCGACCGCTTTTGAAGCAATGTTTTCCGAAGGAATCATCATGAGGGTATCAGATTGACGTTGTTCCTCCTTTTTGATGAGGTCGTATATTACGGGATCAATATGTGGTAGGTACTTCATGCTTACAAAAATACCACGGTAGAACTTAAAAATCAATCAATATTGTTTTTGTCTGAGAGCATGGTAAACTGTGGATTATTATGAAAGTGAAAACGTTCCAGGAAGCCGAAGAATACATCCTCGACTACATTCCTAAAATGGGTTCTACCGCATTCCCAGGTGAACTGGGCTGGGAACGAACCAGATACATCATGCAGCAGTTGGGAAATCCGCAGGAACAGGTAAAGATTATTCATATCGCGGGAACGTCGGGTAAAGGCTCAGTCTCGACCATTCTGCATGCACTGTTAACTGATCTGGGGTTTACCACCGGATTGACTATCTCTCCGCATCTGGTCACCGTCCGCGAGCGTATTCAAATCAATAAGCAGATGATCTCCGAAGAAGAATTTGTACGCTACCTGCAACAGATCCAACCGGTAATAGAGGCAGTTAGAACGACCCGGTATGGACAGCCCACCTACTTTGACGTCATCATCGCACTGGCGTTTACAGTATTTGCAGATAAACAGGTAGATTATGCCGTGGTGGAAACAGGACTGGGAGGTCTGCTGGATGGCACGAATGTAGTGGAAAATCCCCTGAAAGTAGCCTTACTTTCAACCATTGGCTACGATCATATGCATATTCTTGGATCAACACTGCCGGAGATTGCCTTTCAGAAGGCGCATATTATGCACCGGGGAAATCAGGCGTTCTCCGTACCGCAGGAGCCGGAAGTAGCCGCAGTCTTTACCCGGATAGCACAGGAAAAAGGGTCACATTTGAGGTTTCTGACAGAAGGCGAAACCTATACAATACACGGAGAGACAACCGAAGGTGTGTTGTTTGATTATCAGTACGGTACCTATGCGTTCCAGGACCTTATGGTTGGCCTTTCAGGCAGGTACCAGGCGCAGAACGCCTCTTTGGCGTTGACTGCCGTAGTGTATCTGAGTGAGCGGGACACATTTCCAATCCCTGAAGAGGTTGTCCGCACCTCACTGAGGACGGTTACCTTTGCCGGGCGTTTTGAGACATTCCGGTATCAAAATGCAGCACTCATAACTGACGGGGCACATAACCCGCAAAAGATGGCAGCCTTTCTCAAGAGTCTGACGACATTATATCCAAAAAAGAAATTTCCCTTTTTAGTTGCCTTTAAGCAAGGGAAGGATATTGATGAGATGTTACGCTTAATCGCTCCCCATGCTTCTGAAGTGGTAATCTCGCGTTTTACCAATACCACCAATGATATGATTCATACTTCCACAGAGGTAGAAGAAGTCGCTGCAGCAGCACGTTCAGCAGGAATTTCACAGGTGGAGGTGGTCCCGGATTTGAAAGAGGCCCTGAACTCATTGGCAACAACTCATCAGACGGTAGTGATAACCGGATCGCTGTATCTACTGGGAGAAGTGTACAAGCTGATCAATAAAAGTCAGACATGACTTTGTAGCTGAGATCATCCTGAATAACAAATGCTTTTTGCGGATACGGAGGAAACTCCTGCGTAACCTGTTCGGCCGGGATCAGAACCTTACCGACATAGCTGGGTATTTCTTCATATGGTTTCCCGTAGATATATACTTTTCTCTCATCAAAGTAATATTGAGCAACCATAAAGTTCAGCTCGGAAGTTACATAAATAACATCTGCTTCGGTAGCACTTTGTTTAATTGTTTGTATCGTTTCTCTCAGATGTCCCCTGTTTCGATACTCCATCTGCGTCATCTGAAGCTGAATATTTAAGACGAGAAAGATGGCAATCAAAAGAGTTCGCAGTGCTCTGTTTAATCTGCTCAGTACCAGAAAGATAAGCAACGAAATACTGGCTCCCACCGCAATCAGATACCGGGGAAGAAAGAGCGGCTTGGTTATATCGACCAGCACAATCACAGAGATGGGTGCTGCTACCAGTAGTAAAAAGAAAAGAAAGAGGTTATGCTCTTTTTTGGTTTGACGAAACTGAAAAAAACCAAAGAGAAGACACAGGTAGATAAAGATAGCAACATTGCGCAGAAGTTCTCTGGTTGCCTGATCTTCTTTAAGCGGAACCCAGAAATCTTTCAGGATGCCGGTGTAGATATACGCTGGTAGATAGAATATCTGTTCAAATGTTAGTTTTGAGATCCAGAAATCACCCGAAAGAGATGCATTCTGCATCAGAAAAAAGATAATCCAGGGAATAAAACTGAGTCCGCAGAGTACAGGAATGATCAGTTTTTTTACGTAATCAATCACCTTTTGACGCTTTGATTCATGCCGAAGCAGCAGATACAATACCTGAGCTCCGATAACCAGCATCATAAAGTAGTGCGTGTAGAGTCCGAGAATGGTAACAACAATATAGGCACCTTTCTTCTCTCTTAGAAAAAAGTAACAGGAATACATCGCAAGACAAAACAACATACTGTACATCCGTGCTTCGAACGCGTAAAACATCACCAGGGGGTTAAGAATAAACAATCCCAGGTATAGAAAACTTTGACGGAAAGAAAGGTTATAGATAATCTTCATAGTCTCAAAGACCGCGAACAACCCCAGTCCGTAAAATACAAAAGACAAGCTGCGCAGCGCCACTTCCGAGGTCCCAAACAGATTCATCCAGTAATGCAGCAGAATGTAATAAAGGGGGGGATTAAAGTCCTGTGCGGTGATGCGCAGGATTTCCGGTACCGGCATTTTTGCCAACAAATAGGAAAAAGCCTCATCGCGCCAGAGGTCTTCAACAAAGAATCGGAGTGGAGTCTGGGAAAACAGATACTGAAGCATGCTTATACCTTTTCGGTAACTTTATACGTAATCTTTTTTCCAAACAGTAGTCGTGTGTGTGCTTCCAGTGCCGGCAGGGATGAGAGTACAAACGAGACAACAGGCAGCAGATACCACTGTACAATCAGCAGCGGCAGGAAATAAATTTTACGTTCGATCTTCAGCTTCGAGCGCAGTTTAAAGTCAAGATAGGTATAAATAATCAAGAGTCCCGTTGAAAAGGTCAAAATCAATCCTGAGAGTTCCGGAAGGAGGAATCCTAGTACGGTACGTTTGAACTCCGGATTAATCATGGGGGGAAACCAGGCACTCACCGTTAAGATAAAGAATGAGGTTGGCCAGAGAAAGTGTGTTTCAGCAACGATAAAGATTTTTTTCAGCTTATCCATTAAGGGGATATGAGGAGTGGAGAACATCTTGTTCCAGGTATATGCTACATCAGTAACTCCCCATGCCCAGCGTTTTTCCTGTTCGTACCGGTTCATTAACGTTTTTACCATGCTGCCGGAATAAACAGCGTCACCATTAATGATCGTGTAAAGCGGGATAGTGCGTACTTTGGCACCAAACGTAAAAAAGGCCTGAAAGTAGATATGCCAGTCTTCGGGAATAATGTCGACATCCCAGAAATTTATTTTCTTGAGCATCCAGAGATTCGTGGTATACGTAGAGATATGAATGAGCTTTTCCTTTTCCATAATAAAGGCAAGTCTGACGATAGATGAGAGGGTGGCTTGAATCCGGACGAAGAACGGGAGTTCCCAGAAATTGTTATAGAGTAGTACCGGAGCCCAGTAAAAGTGATACTTCCGCTCCGGATCGCGCAAAAATTTGTAGGTCAGATATGAGAAATAGTTGGTCGGCAGGATACTATCGGCATCACAAATAGTGATCAGACAGTTTTCCCGGTTCCAGTTTTTCTTTTCGACATACGCATCGACAATTTTGGCGGCAAAGGTCTGATTACTGGCTTTTCCGGGCACTTCGTTCTCTACCAGCTCGTGATAGGACAGAATAATATCGCGGAAATCATCTTTGTATTTATCAATAAAGTATTTGGCTTTGTCTTTTGCTTCATCTTCCCGTTTTTCAAAGGCCAGTACCAGATAGATATTTTTGTGCGGATAATCGTTGTCTACAAATGACTGGATTGTTGTTTCCAGTTTGTAGAGAGGCTCTTTATAATTAGGTACGATGACAAAATGATGAATATCCTCCAGATTCTTCTTGGTAATCTTTTTATCAAACGATACTTTGGAGATCAACTGAATTTTCCGGTAGGCGATTGCGGCTAAAAATGTTGTCTTAACCGATTTATAGAGAAAGTAGAGATCAAACGCAATAATAAAGTATGCGACAATTGCCGGATGAAAGGGCGAAAGCCAGATCGGGAGGGTAATGACAACCCAGGTGAGAAAGGGGATGATAATCTCACCGAATCTATTTGTTATAAAATGATATAGTTTAGCTGACATAAATGAAAGTCTCCATTATACATGATACAGTATGGCAGCACGTTGGGAAAGAAGCTATTCCTGATCGGTCAGATCATCGGTAATAAATGAACGGATACGACAGTATTCACAGTCCGGATCATCACATTTTTTGTTCCAGAATGCAAGCGTGGTGATCTCTTCGGCAGTTTTTGTGATCAATTCCTTCAGCTCAGAGACTTCGGCATCGGTAATGGTAAATGCTTCATTTTTATAGTAGCCGGATTCATTCGGTTCAAGAAACTCAATCACGCCCTGTAGCATCTGCCGATTCTGTCCGTAATACTCGTTCATCAACAATTGATAGAATACGAGCTGGCGTTTGTAATCTCCGGTACTCTTCTGTGTGGTGCCCTCGATCTCCCCACGGCTTTTAGGTCTGGTAGTCTTAAAATCATAGACAATTGCCTGTTTCGATGGTGATCCATCCTCTTCGGGCAATAGTTCAATCATATCTATTTTACCTTTGAGCGTAACTCCCTCACCGATCCGGACTCCTTCGATCTTTTGTTCGCTCAGCCGTTCGTGTTGCCATTCTCCCATAACCGTAGTGTAGTACCCCTTGAGTACTTCCGCGCCGCGTGCATCCAGTTCATCGAAGATTGCCTGAGTGAGTGGCTCATTTGAGAGGGAATACCGGTACCATTCGATCATCTGTTCTACCGAAACGTCCCGCTTTTTACTCTCATTAATATATCGCTGTAAGGCATAATGAACTGCTGTCCCATACATCTGCTGTTTTACCTTTATTTCTGGAATGCCGATCAGATCCTTAAAGAAGTAGATCCATGGACACTTCAGGTAATGGTTGAGAGCCGTGGCTGAGAGTCCCTTTTTCCGGAAGAGTTTTACAAAATAATCTTTATTTTCTAAAAAGCTTTGAGATCCCTTATTTTCTTTGGCAACAGGGGTAAAGATTCGGTTTCTGGTTTTGATAAAGGTCTGTTCGTATTCTTCTAGCGAAACATCGGTCTTATATGCCGGATCGATTTCCGAGATAAACTGACTGGGAGCCTGCTCTTTGCCTTCCAGCGTATGCTTCGCATAGGTGATCCACAGCTCTTTTCGGGCTCTGGTAAGTGCTACATAAAACAGTCGCCGTTCATCCTCGTTTGCTTCGACTTCAGCCTGCTCGGTCATGGTTACCGTCAAATGTTCCCAGGGAATCTTGATCAGTTCACTTTTCTTGCGGGAGTTCCCCCAGTGACCATCAAATGCATTGATCACAAAGACAATATCAAACTCAAGGCCCTTTGAACGATGGGCGGTCATTAACCGAACTGCGTTCTCCTGTGAAGTCTTGGCGGTTGTTGCAAGTGCAATAGTATGCATATCAAGCGAGTCGATATACATTAAAAAGTTTTCAAGGGTATAAAACCGCTGGTTTTGCATTTGCACTTGAATATCCTGAAACAGGGTAACCAGTTTATCCATGACATCGATGGTATTCGGAAGATGCATCACTTGTTCCAGAATCCCGGACTCATGCAGGATAGTGGTAAACAGATAATCAAACGAGCTGTTGTAACTCATCTTTTTCCACGCCTTAAATCGTTGCAAACAGGCAACCATGGCTTCTGAGTTGGAGAGTAGCAGGGAGTCGGTATACATCCTTTTATCGATCAGATCCCATAAGCTGATCTTCTTCTCTTTTGAGAGCTGAATCAGATGGTATACATCCAGCGGGTCAACTTCCAGACAGTCGATATGCAATGCGCGGACCAAATCTTCGTCTGTACCCAGGGTACTCACCGCACGAAGTATTTGAATCAGCTTTTGTACAGTGAAATCCTGAAGCAGGTTGGTGTCGCTTTCGATCGAAAACTGTACCCCGCTTTTTTCCAGGGCATCCATCATTGGTTTCAGGTCTTTGTTGTTACGGGCAAGTATGACAATCTCTTCTCCGGGAGTCCCTTGGTCCATTGCGGTACGAATGGTGTCAGCAACAAAGTAGTATTCAGTATGGTAGTTTTCAGCAGCAGCAATCTTAATTCCATGTACCGGTCGATCGGCCTGTGCCAGTAAGCGCACCCGGCTGGACTCAAGGGTGGCGTTGGCCGGATTGTTTCTGATCAGACTGGTAGCAGCATCCAGGATAGTTTGTGAAGACCGGTAGTTGTTCACCAGATTAATCAGTTTGGCAGTTGGGTAGAGGCTGGTAAAGTAGAGGAAATTTTCCAGAGACGCTCCCTGGAACCGGAAGATAGCCTGTTTTTCGTCACCGACTACAAAGAGATTGGGATTGTCATGGAAACTTGCCAGCAGTTCGACAATCGCATTCTGTGCAGCATTTGTATCCTGATGTTCATCGACTAAAAAATACTGATACTGTTCCTGAACGGCGAGTAACAGCTCTTCATTTCGACGGAGTTCTTCAATCACCTCGATCAGCATGTCATTAAAGTCGTATCTCTTGCGTAAGCGGAGCTGCTCCTGATACTTTTGATACACAATCGTGAGTTCCCGGTTTCGTGCAACCTGTCTTAGTTGTTTCTGGTATTCTTTTTTTATCTGCCCTTTTGTTTTGCCACGGGTGGAGTAGAGGTCTTCGGCAGAACGTATGGCTGCTTCCTGTTTATCAATTGCTTCCGCAAAGAGAGCGGGAGTTATTCCTTCTTTTTTCAGATTTCCGATTGATTGCAGTGCAGGACGCAGATAAAGTTCCGCCTTGTTAAACGGCTTCAATTCTTTGAGCTCTATGCTCCCAAAGATTTCCTCCATCAGCAGTATCTGTTCCAGTTCGGTAATTGCTTCGGCCATCATCAGATCCTGGAAGTAGACACTGTGTTCCTGGATTACATCGTTACAGAAACTGTGAAAGGTAGCAATTTTTACCCGATACGCAGCAGTCCCGATAATACGGGCAAGACGGGACTTCATCTCAAATGCAGCTGCTTCTGTAAAGGTCAACGCAAGAATATTATCCGGAGAGATGTCGGTTTGTTTGAGAATATTGGCGATACGTAAGGTGAGAATCTGAGTTTTACCGGTCCCGGGTCCCGCAATTACCATTACCGGTCCTTCAATTTCTTCTACAGCAGCACGCTGTTCAGGATTTAGTTTTGCCAGTTCTGTGTCAAAAAGAGTACTGTTCATTTTCGAGATATATATTATACATTACCGATGGGGGAGATTCCTGCCCCTGTTTGTGCAAGTATAGAACAAATATGCAAAAAAACCTATGGTATTCTTTCAGGGAGTAGTGTATACTTGCAATATTCGTTAGGAAAAGGATCTTTATTACTGGTACCACAACTTAAAATAGTCTTGACTTTTTTGAGTTAAATCGGTATTATTATCCCTCTAGCGTTAAGCAATTTATTACTATTTTTTAGTTTATAAAAACACCACTATGGCACAAGGTACGTTTCAGCGAAACAAACCCCATTTGAACATTGGTACCATTGGTCACGTTGATCATGGAAAAACTACCACTACTTCAGCTATTCATCATGTTCTTGCAAAAAAAGGTTTTGCAAAAGAGATGAAATACGAAGATATTGATAATGCTCCAGAAGAAAGAGAACGTGGAGTCACCATCAATATTTCTCACACAGAATACGAAACAGATAAGCGTCATTATGCACACATTGATGCTCCAGGTCATGCTGATTACATCAAGAACATGATCACTGGTGCAGCTCAGATGGACGGAGCTATTCTTGTTGTTTCTGCTCCAGACGGTCCTATGCCTCAGACTCGTGAACATATTCTGCTTGCTAAGCAGGTTAACGTTCCGGCAATCGTTGTCTACCTGAATAAGGTTGATATGGTTCAGGACGAAGAAATTCTCGAGCTGGTCGAAATGGAAGTCCGTGATCTGCTTACCAAGTACGGTTACCCAGGTGATGAAGTCCCTGTTGTTCGTGGATCCTCACTGAAGGCAACTGAAGATGATGCAGATGCAATGAAGGCTATTGAAGAACTGATGAACAAGGTTGATGAATACATTCCAGAACCTGTTCGTGAAACTGATAAGCCATTCCTTATGCCGGTTGAAGACGTCTTCACCATTTCAGGCCGCGGAACTGTCGTCACTGGACGTGTTGAACGTGGAACACTGAATGTAAACGAAGAAATTGAAATCGTCGGTATTCGTGACTCAATCAAGACTGTTGTTACCGGAATCGAAATGTTCCGCAAGACTCTTGATCAGGCAGTTGCTGGAGACAACACCGGTCTGCTGCTCCGCGGAGTAGATAAGACTCAGGTAGAACGTGGTCAGGTTATCGCCAAGCCAGGTTCAGTCACTCCACACACCGAGTTTGAAGCTGAAATCATCGTATTAACAAAAGAAGAAGGTGGACGTCACACTGCATTCTTCTCTGGATATCGCCCTCAGTTCTACATCCGTACAACTGACGTTACCGGAGAACTGAATCTCCCAGCAGGTGTTGAGATGATCATGCCTGGTGATAATACAAAGATCACCGCTAAGCTGATCTATCCGATCGCTCTGGAAGAAGGTTTGAAGTTCGCTATCCGCGAAGGTGGACACACCGTAGGAGCTGGTGTTATCACCAAAGTTATTAAATAAGAAATAAAATCGGCGGGATGAGCCCCCAATTAAACATTGCACTTTTATAGTTATGCCAAAAGGAAGAATTAGAATCAGACTGAAAGCCTACGATCATAGGCTCGTTGATGAAACATGCCAGAAGATCGTTGATACAGCTATAAAAACTGGTGCAACAGTTGTGGGGCCCATCCCATTACCGACTAAGAAAGAGGTGTACGTAGTAAATAAGTCTACATTCATCGATAAAGATGCACGAGAGCATTTCGGATTAAAGATTCATAAACGTCTCCTCGACATTATGAATCCAACCAACCAGACAATTGACTCGCTCATGCATTTAGAGTTACCAGCAGGAGTCGAGGTTGAAGTGAAGATGTGAGGAATGTGAGATAGGAATGATGGTTCGTTCTTTTATCTACATATATTGATTAAGTGATGGTATAATATACCTTTGAATATTTTTTGAATTTATTATGTTTGGCTTTATTTTAGGCACTAAAAACGAACAAACACAGATGTTTGATACTGAAGGAAAACGTATCCCAGTTACGTTAGTTGATACCTCATCTTGTTATGTAACTGATGTCCGTACGCTTCGTCCGGGAGTCTGTGCTATTATTGTAGGTTTTGGTGTTGCAAAGAAAGCTAACAAACCAACCGAAGGAAAGCTGAAAAAAGCGGGAATCGAAACCCCGCTTCGTTTTTTTAGAGAGTTTACCTTTCACTCACCTGATGTTTCCATTATCGAAGAAGAAGGAAAGAAGGGAATTCAGATGAAGGAAGTTAAGCTGATGATTGGAGATAAAGTTACTCCAACCATGTTCTTTAAAGAAGGAGATATTATTGATGTTGCCGGCACCAGCAAAGGAAAAGGATTCCAGGGTGTTGTAAAGCGTCATAATTTCCGAGGAGGACCACGAACACACGGTCAGTCAGATCGAGAACGTGCTCCAGGATCAGTCGGATCTGGTACAACCCCAGGTCGTATTTACAAAGGTAAGAGTATGGCAGGACGTATGGGTACCGATCGCGTTACCGTAAAAAGTCTGACCGTTGTAAGTGTTAACGATGACCAGATGACGGTTAAAGGTCTGGTTCCAGGAAATGTAAACGGATTACTAGAAATTACCTCACGAAGCATATAACATTTTACGATCAGAAACATGGCAACTACGAAAACGAAGAAACAAACAGATGCAAAACTTGATGTTCTTAAACTCGACGGCTCTGTTCTTAAAACCATTGATTTACCTACCGAAATCTTTAATGCAGAAGTAAGTCCTTCAACGATTTCACAGTATGTTCGCGTATATCAGCAGAACATGCGTCAGGGAACTGTTTCTACTAAAACTCGTAGTGAAGTAACCGGATCAACCCGTAAGATTTATCGTCAGAAAGGTACCGGAGGAGCACGTCATGGTGCCCGTAAAGCTCCTATCTTTGTTGGTGGAGGTATTACGTTTGGACCTAAGCCACGTATGTTTGATCTTAAGATCAATAAAAAGCAAAGAAAAGTAGCTCTTTTCTCATCGCTTACATTAAAGAAACAGGATGGAGATGTCTATGCTCTTGCAGCAGAAACTATGAAGATGGAGCCAAAAACCAAAAGTATTGCTTCATTCATGAAGAAACAGAATTTATCTGATAAAAAAACATTAATTATCACCGCAAAGCCAGAAAAGGGAAATTTCCATATGGCTTCACGAAATATTCCTAATGTTACGGTAGTTGATGCACAGAGTATCAATGCATACAATGTTCTTACTAACGAAGCAGTGGTAATTATGGAAGATGCTGTTGAACAGTTACAAACGCATTTCATTGGACAAGCATGAGAGCAGACACGATTATCATTAAACCGTTGATTACAGAAAAGTCATCAGAAATGGCAACCAAGAAGGTGTATGCCTTCCAGGTTAACCTTGATGCAAATAAGTTTCAGGTAGCTGAGATTGTTGAAAAGATGTATAACGTTGAAGTTGCTCAGGTGCGTGTTATTACACGTAAAGGTAAAGTGAAGCGTGTCGGACGTAAGATGATGAGTAAGCAACAGCCATCAAAGAAGATTGCGTACGTTCTGTTAAAAAAGGGTACACTCAACCTGTTCCCGAACATGTAATAAGTTCTGTTAAGAAGATATGAGTTCAAAACTAAAACTTTCAAACACGAAGCCGGTTAAGAAACTGGTTCAGATTTTGAAAAAACATTCGGGACGTAATAATACTGGATCAATCACCGTTCGACATCAGGGTGGTCGTCAAAAGCGTTATTATCGTATTATCGATTTTAAGCGTGCAAAAAGAGATGTTGTCGGAACTATTGATCGTGTTGAATACGATCCAAATAGAAATGCTCATATCGCCTTAGTACGTTACGAAGACAACGAAGTTGGATACATTCTACACGCTAAAGATCAGCATGTAGGTGATAAGGTCCTTTCAGCTGATACCGTTGATATTAAGACCGGTAATGCTACCGCGTTAAAGAATATTCCAATCGGAATCGAAGTCCACAATGTAGAGATGTATCCACAACAGGGTGGAACAATCATCCGCAGTGCTGGAACATCAGCGGTGGTAATTGCCCGTGATGCAGGGTACGTTCAATTAAAGTTACCTTCAGGAGAAGTTCGGAAGTTCTTCGAAGACTGTTGGGCAACTATTGGACGTGTCGGGAACGTTGAACAGAAATACGAAAAGATTGGAAAAGCCGGACGCAAGATTCTGATGGGTATTCGACCAACTGTCCGTGGTACCGCCCAGAATCCTCGTTCACATCCACACGGTGGAGGAGAAGGACGTTCAGGTGAAGGTATGCATCCAAAGACTCCATGGGGTAAGCAAGCTCGTGGTAAGAGAACACGTAATAAGTATGCCTGGAGTAAAAAGTTAATCGTATCAAGAAAAAAGTAATATGGAATCACGTACCTATTTCAAAAATCTAAAGATCACTCCACGCAAGTTGCGTGAAGTTGCAGACATGGTTCGCAAAAACAAACCATTAGAAGCTGTTGGTGTTCTTTCACAGTCGCCAAAGAAAGCAGCCTCAATTCTTGAGCAAGTGCTAAAGTCTGCTATCACAAATGCAAAACAGACTTTAAAAGTAGGTGAAGATATGTTAGAATTTAAGCTTTTGACAATAGAAGAAGGTCAGAAGTTGAAGAGATTCCGCCCAGGAAGCCGCGGAATGGCAAAAGCATTCTACAGAAGATTTTCACACGCTAAGATCATTATTGGCTCACGTGCACCTGTTTCTTCTGTTGCAAAAAAAGAGGATAAGAAGGTAGAAGAACCAAAGAAAGAAGCAAAAAAAGAACCAAAGAAGGTTGAAGCAAAAGCAGAATCGAAATCACAAGTTCAGAAGAAATCATAAGTATGGGTCAAAAAGTACATCCAAAAGGATTAAGATTAGGAGTCATCTATAACTGGGATTCTCGTTGGTTTTTCTCAGACAAGGCCAAGTATAGAAAGTCTCTGATCGAAGATGTTAAGATGCGCACACATCTGATGAAGATGTTTAAGTTCGCTTCTGTTACACAGATCGATATTGAACGCGCTATTAACAAGCTGACAGTCATCATTCACTCAGTAAAACCTGGAATGATTATCGGCCGTGGAGGTAAAGGACTCGAAGAAGTAAAAAAGAATATTCTGAAGTTTGTTAAGACTGAAAAAGCAAAAGGAAAAGGGAAAGATCTGAAGATTGAATTAAAGATCGAACCAGTAAAGAAACCATATATTAATGCTCATTACGTAGCGAACGCAATTGCAGATAAACTGGTACGTGGGTTTCCCCATCGTTCAGTGGTTCATCAGACAATGGATCGTGTAATGGAAAGTGGTGCAAAGGGAATTAAGGTTCAGCTCGGCGGACGTATTGCCGGTGCAGAAATTTCCCGTCGTGAGAAGTACTTCCTTGGTACGATTCCGACCTCAACTATTCGTGAAGACGTAGACTTTGCAATTGCTCCTGCATTAACAAAGTCAGGATACGTCGGAGTAAAAGTTTGGCTCTGTAAAAAACAGCAAGGTTAAATATTTAAGTAATAAGTCATGTTAGCACCAAAAAGACAAAAACATCGAAAACAATTCAGAGGCATTTGGAGAAGAATCGCTGTTAAAGGAAACAAACTGAACTTTGGTAGCTATGGGTTAAAGTGTATGGAACAGGGATGGATCAAAGATAAAGAAATTGAATCTTCCCGCGTAGTCTTAGCTCGTGCAACCAGAAAGAATGGTAAGTTTTGGATTCGTATTTTCCCGGATAAGCCATTTACCAAAAAACCACCAGAAGTAACCATGGGTGCCGGTAAAGGAGATGTTTCACACTTTGTGGCATCTGTTGTACCCGGAAGAATTATGTTTGAAGTTGACGGATTAACTGAAGCAGAATCAAAGAAAGTATTACAAACCGTTTCATCGAAATTATCGGTGAAAACAAAAGTTGTCACTGAGTAATTATGAAAAAGGTAATGAAAGATATCCAGAAAAAGGATGTAAAAGAACTGACAGTCGAGATTCAGAAAACAATCGAAGAGATTGCAAAGATGGCTCTTGATTCATATGCAACGCCTATTAAAGACAGTAACACGTTACATAAAAAGCGTAAACACGTTGCTCGCTTGAAAACAGCATTATCAATGAAGAAGGAAGTTAAGTAACCACTATGAAAAAAATACTCACCGGCATTGTTGTCTCAGACAAAATGGAAAAAACAGTGGTCGTTCGTGTTGAACGAAAATTCCGCCATCCTGTATATAAGAAGGTTGTCAAGCAGCACAGAAACTATAAAGCACATTGTGAAATGGATGGAGTTAAGGAAGGCGATACCGTAACCATTCGCAGTACTCGTCCAATTTCCAAGTTTAAACATTTTATTGTTATCGAAAAGATAAGTTAAGAAATACCTATGTTACAGTTACGTTCAATGCTCGAAGTTGCAGATAACACTGGCGCCAAAATCGTTCAGTTAATTGGCATCCCGAGAAAAGGAAACAGAAAATACGCCTATATTGGTGAAATCATCACTGGTGTGGTGAAGCAGGCATTACCATTCGGACAGATCAAGAAGGGTGAAGTTGTTTCTGCAGTAATTGTAAGAACTCGCAAAGAAAAGCGCCGTAAGGATGGTAGCTATATTCGCTTTGATAACAATGCATGTGTAATTATCCAGGGTAAGGATAACAAGGATCCAAAAGGAACCCGTGTATTCGGACCTATCGCTAAAGAACTGAAAGATAATGGATATAATAAGATTGCAAGTTTGGCTCCAGAGATCTATTAATCCTATGAAATTTAAGAAGGGTGACACAGTCATCGTAACTACCGGAAAAGATAAAGGCAAAGAAGGAACAGTTGAACGTGTCTACAAGAAGACCAACAAGCTGCTAATTCCAGATATTAATGTATACAAGAAGACCGTTCGCAAGAACGAACAGATGCCAAATGGAGGGATCGTTGAACTCCCACGACCTATTGATGCATCGAAAGTAATGTTGAAAGATCCAAAGACTGGTAAGCCAACAAAGATTGGATTTGAAATGAAAGACAACAAAAAAGTACGTGTCGCAAAAAAGAGTAAAACAGTTTTAAAGTAACATACCTATGAGTACGAGTCTTATTACCAAAGAAATTCAGGAAAAATTAGCAAAAGAACTGAATTTAAAAAACCCGATGATGATGCCAAAAATTCAGAAAGTAGTTCTGAATATTGGAGTCGGAGAATCAGTTGTTAACAAACATGCTGTTGAAAAAGCACAGGAGCAGCTGAGTCAGATCGCGGGTCAGAAGGCTATGGTTACGCTTGCTCGAAAATCAATTTCTGCATTTAAGATCAGAAAAGGGTTCCCGATCGGTGTAAAAGTTACCCTTCGTGGTAAAAAGATGAATGCTTTTGTTGAAAAGCTGATTCGTATCATTATCCCTCGCATTCGTGATTTTAAGGGAGTTGAACCTTCAGTTGTTGACCAGAATGGTAATCTGAACATGGGATTCTATGAACAGACTATTTTCCCTGAGATAGAATACGATAAAATTGATAAAATTAGAGGTCTGCAGGTAACGATCGTTACTACCGCTGGTAATCGCGAAGTTGGTCGTAAGCTGTTCGAAACATTAGGAATACCATTTAAAACAAATTAATAAGGATACTATGTCAAAACTATCAACTATCACCAAGTTATCGAAGAAGCAGAAGTTTAAAACACGTAAACATAATTTCTGCCCATTCACCGGTCGTACACGCGGTTATATGCGTCGTTTCGGAATGAGTAGAATCGTGTTTAGAGAGAAAGCATTAAAGGGTGAGATTCCTGGAGTTCGTAAAATTTCCTGGTAACAACTATGAGTAGATCACAGAAAAAAGGACCATATATTGACGAAAAGTTAATGTTAAAAGTCCAGAAGCAAAAAGAAACCAAGAAGAATGATGCCATTAAGACATGGGCACGTCGCTCTCAGATTGCCCCTGAATTTGTTGGACATAAGTTTGCTGTTCACAACGGAAGAAAGTTTATTGAAGTATTAGTTACTGAATCAATGGTAGGTCATCGTTTAGGAGAATTTTCTCCTACCAGAACCTTTAGAACGCACGGTAAGATCACCAAGCGTATCGAGGCAAAGACCTAATCTTACTATTTCACATTATTGTTATGTCACCTGTTACCGATCTTGTAATAAGAATCAAAAACGGATATATGGCAAAGAAGTATCGCATTACTTCCCCATATTCGAAATTTAGAGAAGCTGTTTTAACAAAGCTGAAGAAGCTTGGATACATTGATGATTTCACGGTATCTGGTGAAGTTGTAAAGAAGTTTACTATTGATTTAGTAAGTGATGATTCAAATAAGTTTAATGATGTCAAAATCATTTCAAAGCCTGGACAGCGTATGTATATCCCGGTAAATGAGCTGAAGCCAGTTATGAGTGGAATGGGATATGCAATTATTTCCACCCCGAACGGAATTTTGACCAATATTGAAGCTAAGAAGCAGAATACAGGTGGAGAGTTACTATTTTACATTTGGTAACATGTCAAAGATAGGATATAAAAACATTCAAGTAACGGACCCCGTTCAAGTTGAAGTAACCAAAGAAACTGTCAATGTGAAAGGACCAAAAGGTCAGATTTCTCTTGAGATTCCAAAACTGATTAACGTCAAAAAGGAAGAAAAGACAATTATTGTAGGTCGTGAAAATGAACGTGGAGATGTAAAAGCTCTTCATGGGTTATTCCGCAGTTTGATCGCAAATGCAGTGCATGGAGTCGAAAAAGGTTGGGAGAAGCGTCTTCATGTGGTAGGAACCGGATACAATGTAAAGTTGCAGGGACAGGATCTGGCTTTTAAGCTGGGCTATTCTCATCCTGTTATCTTTAATAAAGTTGAAGGTATTGAATATAAAGTAGAAGGAAATAATAAAGTAGTGGTTATCGGTAGTGATAAACAGCTGGTTGGGCAGATTGCATACCAGATTAAGTCACTAAAGAAACCGGATGCATACAAGGGCAAAGGAATTCGCTATGAAGATGAAGTTGTCCGTTTGAAGCCAGGAAAGAAAGCTAAGGTGTAATAGAATTTTCGTGAATATATATGAACATTGATCACAACAGAATCAGTCGCAGAAAAAGAAGAGTTAGTACCGCTATTCGTGGAACTGCAGAACGTCCACGCATCAGCGTTCACAAGTCAAATAAGTATCTGTATGCACAGGCAATTGATGATGTGGCAGGAAACACTATTGCTGCAATCTCTGGATTGGCCAAAAAGAAAGATTCAGCTGATATGTCAAAAATTACAGTAGCAAATTCTGCTGAATTAGGAAAGCAATTAGCTCAGTTACTAAAGGCTGCCAAGATTGAGACTGCTGTTTTTGATCGTGGAGCAAATGCATATAAGGGAAATGTCAAAGCATTTGCTGATGGATTACGAGAAGCAGGAATTAAGATTTAACTTATTTATAGTATATGGAAAGACACTCAAGACAATCGGATGACAAAATGCGTGAAGATGTATTACTGGTAAAGCGTGTATCAAAGAAAACATCAGGTGGTAATTATGTTACATTCACTGCACTTGTCGTTGTCGGAGATGGAAAAGGTAGTGTCGGACTGGGAACCGGAAAAGGACTTGAAGTTCCTGCCGCAATCCAGAAGGCAATTGCGAAAGCCAAAAAAAGAATGATTACTGTCCCAATGGCTAAGCAGTCAATTCCTCATCAGGTAATCACCAAGTATAAATCTGCAAAAATCTTATTAAAGCCGGCTCCGGAAGGTACCGGATTGAAGGTCGGAAGCGTTGCCCGCACAATTCTTGAATTAAGCGGTGTAGAAAATGCTTCAGGCAAGATTATTGGCACACGAAATCAGACAACCAATGCATATGCAGTTATGAAGGCGTTAGGTCAGTTACAACAAAAGAAACAAGTATGAGTATCTCAATTTCGAACTTACCAAAAACAGTAGAAAAAAAGAAGAAACGTTTAGGACGTGGACATGGATCAGGCCGGGGTATGAAGTCAGGTCGTGGTACTACCCGTCATCAGACAGCACGTGAGAAGGTCCCGCTTCACTTTGAAGGAGGACAGTCACGTATGGTAAAAAAATATCCATTACTTCGTGGAAAAGGTCGTAACAAACCTCATTCTTTCCGTTCATTAGCCTTACGGTTAAAGGATTTGAATGTGTATAATGATGGTGAAACTGTCTCAATCGATACACTCATTGAAAAAGGACTGGTAACCGAAAGTGCACGCAAGAAAAATGTTAAAGTAATTTTGAGTGGGGAGCTAACAAAGAAACTGACTGTTTCAATATCAGTTACCCCCGGTGCTCAAAAAGCGATTGAGAAAGCTGGTGGGAATGTAGCATCAGTATGAAAGAAATCATTCAAAAACTGAAGATGTTCTGGAGCGATAGAGAGCTCCGTCGCAAATTTCTGTTCACTATTGGATTATTCCTGGTATACAGATTTTTTGTGTTTCTTCCTGTACCGGTCATTGACCTTGAAGCATTACGAACATTATTCTCTCAGAGTCAATTTCTCTCACTCTTAAATATCTTTTCAGGAGGAACATTAATTAACTTCTCTGTAATGGCGCTGGGCTTAAATCCATATATCAACGCCTCGATTATTCTGCAGCTATTAACGATCGTTGTCCCCCAGCTCGAAGAACTACAAAAAGAAGGAGATTACGGCCGTAGAAAGATTAATCAGTATACACGGTTCCTGACACTGCCATTAACTATTATGCAGGGTATCGGAATTTACGTACTGCTTCGGAATCAGAATATCATCTCGAATCTGAACTTTCTTGAGTTTACTTCATTTATTCTGACCTTATTGGCTGGAACCTATATTCTGATGTGGTTTGGCGAATTGATCTCAGAATATGGTCTGGGAAATGGTATTTCATTAATTATCTTTGCTGGTATCGTGGGATCACTTCCCAGTATTCTCGGGCAAAGCTTTACTACCGTTACTCAGGAAACAGTGATTAACTTCATCATTTTTGCGGTACTGTCTGTAATTGTCATCGCAGCAGTGGTATTTATTAACCAGGCGGTACGTAAGATCCCGATTTATTATGCAAAACGGGTTAAGGGCAACAAGATGTATCAGGCAGCGACAAATTATCTACCACTGAAGTTAAATCAGGCAGGAGTTATCCCGATTATCTTTGCAGTGTCGTTTGTCTTGTTCCCGCAGATTATCGGTAATTTTTTTGTCTTTTCATCCAACGAGATTGTCAGAAATGTAGCAACATTCCTGGTACAGGCATTTAATCCGACTTCTGTAACATATAATGTGCTATACTTTTTGCTTGTTGTCGGCTTCACTTTCTTTTACACAGTGGTTATTTTTAACCCGCAAAAGATTTCAGAAGATATTCAGAAGCATGGGGGGTTTATTCCCGGTATTCGCCCCGGTGTAGCAACGCAACAGTATATTGCACGTGTGTTATATCGCATTACGAGTGTAGGAGCGCTCTTCCTGGGATTAATTGCGGTGCTGCCCGTCTTAGTCTCAGCAGTGACCGGTATCAGTAATCTGGTAATTGGAGGAACTGGTATTTTAATCGTAGTATCTGTTATACTAGAGACTTTCAAAGTCGTAAACGCACAGTTAGTGATGAAAAGTTACGATAAATATACAAAATAATTATCAGTTGCAATTATAGTTATGGCAAAGAAAAGCGCACGAATTCTGGTAGCACTGGTTTGTTCAGAATCAGGAGCACAGAATTATGTTACCTCAATCAATAAAATGAACGTAAAGGAACTGAAGGTACGCAAGTATAGTCCTGTCCTTGGTAAACATACGTTACATGAAATGAAGAAAAAATTAGATTAATGACGTATGAAACTCGTTCTGATAGGGATACAAGGAGCAGGTAAATCAACTCAGGGGAACTTATTGTCTAAACAACTGCATATTCCATACCTTTCAACCGGTCATATCTTTCGAGAGATGGCTAAGGAGAAAACCAAGATGGGTCGGTATGTGAAAGAGTTAATCACTACCGGAACACTGATTCCGGATGAAAAGACAATTGAGATCGTCAACAGTTATCTGTCCCGTCCTGAATATCGTAATGGATATATCCTGGACGGTTTCCCTCGAACCCTGAAACAGGCAAAAGAGTTTATAAACAACGTCGATAAGGTGATCGAGATTCGCATCAATGACAAGGAGGCCCTTTGGCGTCTGGCATACCGTGATGAAGAACGGGATGACAATACCATTATGGCGATCCGGAAGCGAATTGAACTGTTCCATCAACACACTAAACCTGTTCTCAAATACTATGCTGAGCAGGGGAAACTGGCAACTATTGATGGCACAAAAGATATTGAAGAAGTAAATGATGAGATTCTGAAGAACCTGGGAAAGCAAAAGATTAGAAACCACATTAAGGCATGGGAGCAGAAAGATAAAACAATTCTTGCAGTGGTAGGGATGCCAGGATCAGGTAAAACAGAAGCAGCACGGTTTTTTAAAGAGAAAGGACTGGAAGTTATCTCTTTTTCCAGTGTAATTAACGAGTACATTGATAAGAATAAGTTAAAGCATACAGAATCGGTACACAGCAAAATTCGTACTGAGTTCCGTGAAAAGCATGGCAAAGGTGCAATGGCCGTCTTAAATAAAGAAAAGGTATCTGAAGCACTAGAACGGAATATGATGATCGTGATAGAAGGAATGCGATCATGGGAAGAGCTAACCTTTTTGAAAGAACAGTTCCCGAAAGTCCGCATCTATGTGCTGGCTCTGTTTGCTCATAAGAAAAATCGTTACAAGCGAATTTCGAAGCGTAAATATCGTTCTAATCTCTTCGGAGAAGAACGGGATGTCAACGAACTGATCGAAACAAACATGGGGCCAACCATTGCATTTGCTGATTTCTTTATACAAAACGACTCATCGATTGAAGACTTTTATGATCAACTTGAAGAAGTGTATCGGATTGTATATTTTACCTAATCTATGAAGATTGATTTGAAGACAAGAGAAGAGTTTGAGTCGATGAAAGAAGGAGGAAAACGGCTGAATGCAGTTGTTGCAGAACTGATTCCTCAGATTGAAGCGGGAATGACCACCATGGATGTTGAAAAAATTGCTCAGGAGCTCATTCGTAAGCATGGGGGAGAACCATCCTTTGATAAGGTTCCCGGGTATGATTGGGCAACATGTCTGTGTGTAAATGAACAGATTGTCCATACGCCACCGTCTGATAAAATGTTGAAGAACGGAGATGTATTTACGGTTGATATCGGTATGTTTTATGATAATCTCCATACCGATTTTGCAACCACTATTCTTGTAGGAAACGAAGGCAGCGACAAGATACAGAAATTTTTGAAGGTAGGAGAAGAAACGCTTGCAAAATCAATTGAAGCAGGTCGTCAGGGAGGGTACATCGGCGAAATCTCAAAAGTAATCGAAGACGAGATTTATGGTCATGGATACCACATCCTCGAAGAATTGACGGGACATGGAGTTGGAAAAGAGCTTCATGAACCACCATATGTTCCCGGTTTCCTTGATAGACCAGTTGATAAAACACCAAAAATTGAGTCTGGATTAGTTATTGCAGTTGAAGTAATCTATTCCATGGGCACAGAAGATATTGCTCATGAAAAAGGAGATGCATGGTCAATTGTGACCGCAGATGGCAGCCTTTCTGCCTGTTTTGAAAGAACGATTGGGTTCTTTGAAAAAAATCGTTTTATTTTGACATAAATCTGTGGTACAATATTCCTTCTATGAAGAAGGACGATGTTATTATTGTGGAAGGAGAAGTTGTTGAGAACCTTCCTAACACCCTTTTTAGGGTAAAACTCAATATCGAAGGTCAGGCTAAAGACGCAGAAGATAAGATTATTATCTGCTATTTGTCTGGTAAGATGAGAAAGAATTACATTAAAATTCTTCCGGGAGACAAAGTTAGAATTGAATTAACACCATACGATCTAGAGAGAGGTCGTATTATTTATAGAAAATAACATGAAAGTAAAAGCATCAGTCAAACCAATGTGTGAGGATTGTCAGGTTGTTATTCGTAAGGGCGTCATGCGCGTAATCTGCGATAGATACCCAAAGCATAAACAGCGACAAGGTTAATTATTATTGTATTTGTATTTAAAGAACTATGGCACGTATTTTAGGAATCGTATTACCAGATGACAAGCGGGTTGAGTATGCATTAACGCTTATTTATGGTATTGGCTGGAGTCAATCAAAGGGTATTCTTGAACAGCTGAAGATAGATTCAAAGACACGTGTTAAGGACCTTTCCGTAGAACAACAGAAAAACATTATTCAGGTTATCGAAAAATCCTTCAAGGTAGAAGGAGATCTTCGTGAAGAACGGGGAGAAAGCATCAAGCGTCTGCGAGATATTGGAAGTTATCGCGGTATGCGTCATATGATGGGTCTTCCAGCCCGAGGTCAGCGCACCAAGTCAAATGCTCGTACCAGAAAAGGTAAGAGAAAGACAGTAGGAGCACTGACAAAGGAAGCATGGGCAAAGTTAGAAGAGACACAGAAAAAAGCCGCATCTAAGTAATTATTTATCGTTTAGTTTTCTATGAAAAAGAAAAAGATTCAAAAAGTCATCGAAGAAGGAAGAATTTACATTAAGTCAACGTTTAATAACACGCTGATTACTATTACTGATGTGCAGGGTAATCCGATTCTGACTCACTCATGTGGGATGTTCGGATTCTCAGGAACAAGAAAATCTACTCCTCATGCAGCTTCGATCACTACTGATTCTGCTCTGAAGAAAGCTATTAATGAACATGGTCTCCAGACAGTTGATATCTATGTGAAAGGTATTGGACCTGGACGTGAAGCAGCGCTCCGTGCAATCAAAGCAACGAGCCTTGATATTAAAAAGATTACAGATGTTACACCAATTCCACACAATGGAGTTCGTCCACCAAAGATTCGACGTGTGTAATATTACATTGTTATAATTAGACTAAATAAAAAGACAGTATGAGACAAATCGGACCAAAAAACAGGATTGCACGAAGAGAAGGAATTGATCTTGGATTCAAGACATTAGGATCTAAATCACATGCCTTATTGCTTAAGAAGATGAATATTGCTCCTGGTCAACATGGTGCAAAAAATCGTCGTAAAACTACTGAATGGGGTCGTCAGCTGCGTGAAAAGCAGAAACTTCGCTACCTCTTTGGTTTGTCTGCAACACAACTGTCAAATTATTTTGCAAAAGCTATTAAGACAAAAGGTAATACTGCCGAAATTCTCGTAACATTATTGGAACGTCGTCTTGATAATGTTGTCTATCGGTTAGGATTTGCCCCAACCCGTGCAGCTGCCCGTCAACTGGTTAATCACGGTCATGTGAAGGTAAATGGCAAGCGTGTTGATATCCCGTCATACATGGTTAAAGAGGGAGAAATCATTACCTTCTCATCTGAAAAGACAGCTAAAATCCCGGCAATTGATGCGGCGCTCTCACGCACCGACTATATCATGCCAGCATGGCTTGAACGCAACAAAGACAAGGGGACAGTGATGGCAATGCCAACAACAGAAGATGTTGAAAAAATGATTAACATGCGTTTAGTAATTGAATTCTATTCTAAATAATTTATTAATTGTTATACTGTTTACCCTAGTATCATTTACCTATGTTAGAACCTATCTTTCAGACAAAATTAGAGAATCAGTCCGGTAATTATGGAATGTTTGTGTTTGAACCTCTGCATCCAAGTTTTGGGAACAGTTTGGGAAATGCGTTTCGTCGCACTCTCCTGTCTTCTTTAAAAGGAGCATCAATTGGTTATGTGAAGGTTACCAAGGCACCACATTTATTCTCAACCATTCCGGGAGTAAAGGAATCTGTCCTTGATATCGTATTAAACATGAAGCAGATCCGCTTCTCAGTTCCTGGTGAAGGACCTTATTCTGTATCTCTGTCTGTTAAGGGAGCAGGAAAAGTGTATGCCAAGGAATTTAAGGGCGAAGCTGAAGTAGTTAACGGAGATCTGTATCTGGGAGAAATCACCGATGATAAAGCTTCTCTTGAGATTGAAGCTATTGTAGAAACCGGATACGGCTACATTGCTTCTGAAGAAAAAGAAGAGACCAAGACCGGATATATTACTCTTGATTCTGCCTTCTCTCCAGTTGAACGGGTTAACTTCAAGGTTGAAGAAGCTCGTGTAGGTCGTAAATCAAACTTTGAACGTCTCATTCTTGAGATCTGGACTGATGGAAGTATGACTCCGGAAGAAGCTATGCATAAGGCTGTAGAAACTATGAGAGCCTATGTAAGTCATGTCTTCTCAGGAAAAGATACGGTTAAGGAAGAAGTTGGAGGAGTTGATGTCAGCTCAGAAGATGATGCAGCAAAGGCAAAGTATTATGATACGATCATCGACGAACTGAATCTTCCATCACGTGTTATTAACGCGTTACTTCGTGAAAACATCGAGACTGTCGGAGACCTGGTTAAGCGTGGTAAAGAAAACCTCGTGGGACTGAAGGGTGTCGGACGTAAGTCAATTGATCTGGTCGAAGAAGAACTTAAGAAGATGAATATTAAACTGTAATTTATAGATTAAATCGGTATGAAACACCTGTCACGAAAACCTAAATTTGGAAATGGAAAAGATGCGAACGATATGCTGTTCCGCAAGCTGTGCTATAACTTTTTTACTCAGGGCACTATTACAATTACCCATCAGCGCGCAAAAGCACTAAAGTCATTGATTGATAAGCTCGTAAGTAAAACCAGTGAACGTACAGAAAGTAACAAGAATTATATTCTTCGCTATATTCAGGATAAGACTATCTTGAATGCTCTGTTCGAAAAAGCAGGACCGGTAGCTCAAAAGACTCGTGGCGGGTATGTTACTATTACTCGAAAACATGTTCGTTCCAATGATGGTTCGCAGATGTCTCAGCTCACATGGGCTCATGGAATTACGCTTGAAGAACCTAAAAAAGAAGAAAAGGTAGAAAAGAAAGCTCAAAAGAAAGCAGCTCCGAAAACTGAAAAGAAAGAAGAAGCTAAGACTGCTGCCCCAAAGAAGCAAGAGCCAACAGAAGAACCAAAGAAAGAAGTTGCAGCGGAGGCAACAGAGACTAAATAATAATTCGCATTTGAGCATATGGTACACGTTACACAATCAACAACACCAATTTCGGCAAAAACGATTCAGCGTAAATGGCATGTAATCGACGTTAAAAATCAGGTCCTTGGACGAGTTGCAAACGAAATCGCAACCTTACTGATGGGTAAGCAGAAGGTAAACTACGCCCCCTACATCGATAATGGTGATATTGTGGTCGTCATCAATGCTTCTCATGTTGAAGTAACCGGTCGAAAGATGAATGAAAAAACCTATCAGATCTTTTCAGGATACCCAGGTGGACTGAATGAGATTCCATTTAAACGGTATATTAAAGAACAACCGGAAAAAATTATCCGCAACGCAGTTTCCGGAATGCTCCCAAAAAACAAGTTACGCGATCAGAGATTATCACGCCTGCATGTATTTGCTGACGCAGATCATCCATTTACTGATAGAATTTCATAATTATTAATATAGGCATATGGCAAAAAAAATCAAAAACTTACACTATTACGAAGCAGTTGGACGAAGAAAAGAATCTGTTGCACGTGTCCGTCTGTATTTGACTACCAAAGAGAAGAGTGTTACAGTTAATAATAAGAAAATTGGTAAGGGACAGATTTTTGTCAATGGCCGCCCGTTAGAGGAAATCTTTACCCATGAATATCAAAAACAGCATTTGCTGAAGCCTCTGTTACTGACCAGTAATGATGATCGTTTTGCCATCTCAATTGTTACCCGCGGTGGAGGACAGACTGGACAGCTGGATGCTATTACTCATGGTATTGCACGAGCTCTTTGTTTAGTCGATAACGATGAATACAAGCCAGTCTTAAAACAGGAAGGACTTTTGACTCGCGATCCACGCGCTCGTGAAAGAAGAAAAGTCGGTACTGGAGGTAAGGCACGTAGAGCAAAGCAATCACCAAAACGTTAATCGTTATGGTAGATCTTTCCATCATAATCATCTCCTACAATACAAAGGAGATTACAAAAAAGTGTCTCGACTCATTACTTCATGCATTGAAGCTTTGTCAGAAAACTACCTACGAGATTATTGTTGTTGATAATAACTCCTCTGATGGAAGTCAGGAATTGATCCAGATGTATCCTGTCAAACCGATCTTCCTCTCCAAGAATATCGGGTTCGGTCGTGCCAATAACAAGGGGCTGGCTCATGCTAAAGGGAAGTTTACTCTCTATCTGAACTCAGATGTTATTCATAATAACGTAAACTACGATGAGCTTCTTGCCTATATGGCCAATGATAAAAATATCGGCTCACTTACGGTAAAAGTCAACCTTACTCCGGATACCATCGATCCAGCGTCCCATCGTGGATTTCCCACGCTCTGGCGAACATTTACCTACTACTCAAAACTAGAACAACTTACCGCATCTGTTCCTTATATCAATAGCATCTTCGGTGGCTATCACCTGATGGGGAAAGACCTAAACGAGGTTCACGAAGTTGACGCAATCAGCGGGGCATATTTTCTAGCCCGAACGAAAATGTTGCAGCGTCTGGGAGGCTTTGACGAAGACTTCTTTATGTATGGTGAAGATCTTGACCTGAACTATCGTATTAAAGAGGCTGGATACAAAAATATCTATTATCCGAAGTATGATGTAACACATCTAAAGTATCAAAGCGGCATCAAGACAAAAAATGAGGTGATCAGCAAAGAAATTAAACGGCATTTCTATCACTCAATGAAGATCTTCTATCAGAAACATTACCAGTCTCAATACCCAGGATTCGTCAATAGTATCGTGTACAGTATTATCAACACGATTATGAAACGTATATGAAGCGGTTTGGCATTGATGCCCGTCTGTACAACCAAACGGGTGTCGGAACGTATGTCCGGAATCTGCTAGGCTATCTGCCAGTGTCATTTAAAAAACAGGTTGAGCTGTATGTATATGTGATGGAACAGGATGCCGCACAGGTTCGTAAGGATCTACCCGGGACCGTTATCCGTCCGGGAACGTATCGCTGGCACAGCTTGCAGGAGCAGTCAGGGTTTCTGCAACAGCTCAATAATGACAAACTGGATGGCATGCATTTTACCTACTTTAGTTACCCTGTGTTTTATCACCGGCCTTTTATAGCAACGGTGCATGATCTGACTCCGCTCTATTTTAAAACAGGTAAGGCGTCTACCCGGAATCCACTCAAGTACGCCCTGAAATTTCAGGCATTTCAGTTTGTGCTTTCTCAGCAAATTGCCCGAGCCGAACATATTATCACACCAACTCAAACAGTAAAGCAGCAAGTAATGGAACGCTTTCCTCACCGTTCGGCGAGTAGCATCATGGTAACCTATGAGGGTGTAGATAGGGCATTTATAAACGTAAAACCTAACAACAAGATGGCGACAACTGTTACACAGCCATTCTTTTTGTACGTGGGAAACTTTTATCCGCATAAAAATGTATCTGCCCTGATCCGTGCCTTTTCCCGTGTACCAGAACCATATGCGCTGGTACTTGCCGGACCTGAAGACTTTTTTGCGGCCCGTATCCGGGCGGAAATCGAAGAAGGTGGCCTCACCAAACGGATCAGGTTTCTCGCTAAACCTGAGCGGGAGGATCTGGCTTGGTTGTACGCCAATGCGACCGCATTGGTTCATCCATCGTTTTCTGAAGGATTTGGATTACCACTGATAGAAGCAATGCAGTTTGATACGCCGATTGTTGCATCTGATATTCCCGTGTTCCGGGAACTGTTACGAACCCAATACACATGGTTTGATCCACGTTCAGAGAAAAGCATTGCACAGGCAATCAAACAATGTATTCAGGAGAAACCGTCACCGGACTATTCTGATCTGAGGCAATACTATTCATTTAAGACGATGGCAGAGCAGACGACCGCACTTTACCAGTCTGTGTTGGGATTATGAGCCCTCGAATTGCGCTGGTATATGACTGGATTGATAAGTGGGGAGGCGTAGAACGGCTGTTATTGCAGTTGTACGAGGCTTTTCCCGATGCAGATGTATATACAGCTCACTACAATAAGAAGACGGCTCCCTGGGCAAAAAAATGGAGAATCCGTGCATCGTTTATGCAGCGCCTCCCTCAGTTTGTTCAGCAGAACCGGATACTCTCGTCAGTTTTATATCCCTTTGCGTTTGAATCCTTTGACTTTTCGTCGTACGACATAGTTATATCAGTAACGTCTTCGTTTGCGAAAGGGATAGTTACGAAGCCTGGTACCCGTCACCTATCGATTATTCTGACACCGACACGGTTCCTGTGGGTAATGCCACATGAGTACGCGCGGTCACGGTGGTTTTCATGGTTGATAGCTCTGTTTCAGCAGTTTCTCCGCCCGTGGGATTACCTGGCCGCACAACGACCCGACGAACTTATTGCCATTTCGAAGCTGGTGGCAGATCGTATACAGACTTTTTATCACCGGCCCGCAAAAGTTCTTCATCCTCCGTTTCCCTCCGCGCACTGGAGAACGGTACGAACAGAGATGAAACAGAATAAACGAAGAATAGAAAAGCGGTTTCCGGCAGGAAAATTCTATCTGCTTGTCGCACGTCTCGAGCCATATAAAAAGGTTGAGCAGGCGATCGCCGTGTTCAGAGAACGGCCATCTGAGACGCTCGTTGTAGTGGGGAGCGGGTCACAATATAAGAACCTTGTACAACAGGCTCCGGGTAATGTTCGCTGGTTTTCCCGCGTCAGTGATACCGAGCTGGCATGGTTATACTCTCATGCACAGGCGTTTATTGCCCCGCAGGAGGAAGATTACGGTTATGTTGCACTGGAAGCGCTGTTTTTTGGCTGTCCGGTTATCTCTTACAAACAAAGCGGTATTGCAGAGATGGTGTCAGATGGCAAAAACGGGATATTGTATACTCCGCAAACCGTAGATGGACTTGGTGCTGCGCTTGAAAGATTCTCACAGGTAACTTACAATGTAAGGGATTACGCTGAACATCATGCCCCGTTAATAGAAGAGAGATACTCTTCAAAAATGTACCTTGATGATCTCAGATCGATCCTTGAGACAACGTAACATTATCAATTCTCGTCTTTTCATGAAAGCCGTCATATTTGCCGGTGGGGTTGGAACCAGACTCTGGCCACTCTCCCGCAAAGAATCTCCGAAACAGTTTGCAAAAATTGTTGAAAACAAATCTACATTAGAACTGGGCGTTGAACGACTGTACCCTGAATTTAAACCTGAAGATATTTTTATCTCAACCGGGTCAAATTACGTGGAACGAACCCGTCAGATGTTACCTGATTTGCCAGCCGGAAACGTCATTGGAGAGCCTGCCAAGCGCGATAATGGCGCTGCGGTCGGATTAATTACTTCGATTCTTGCCAAACAGAATCCTGATGAACCGATTGTGATTCTGTGGAGTGATCATCTGGTCAAGCATAAAGAGACTTTCAAACATATTATCCTGCAAGCGGGAAAACTGCTCGAAAAAGACAAAAATAAGATGATCTTTATTGGTCAAAAGCCTCGTTTTGCATCTGATAATCTGGGATGGATTGAGACAGGGGCAGTTGCCGAAGCGCAGAACGGCGTCTCGTTCCGGACATTTGCCGGTTTCAAGTATCGCCCTGATGAAACACTGGCACGATCTTACTTCTCCAACTCAAACTTTTGTTGGAACCTTGGATACTTTGTCACTACTCCTTCGTTCCTTGACTCTTTGTTTAAGGAATATGCACCGGAGATTCATGCGATAACCAGTGAGATTGCAGCACAGGAAAACCCCGAAACATTCCAGCAAAAGCTTGAAGAACTGTATCCGCAGGTACCTGAGATTAACTTTGACAAAGCGATCCTGGAAAAGATGTCCCACGAATATGCCTACGTGGTGATTGAGGATATCGGATGGAGTGATATCGGTGCCTGGGAAGCACTGAAAGAAGCGTTATCTCATCGTCGTGATGACAATGTTACCCGTGGAAAGGTCTCCTTAAAAGATTCGAAGGACAATTTAGTGTATAATTTCGATGAGAAACTCGTGGTCGGTATTGATTTACACGATGTGGTAATTATTAATACTGACGATGTTGTGCTTGTTGCAAATAAATCGTCTATCTCTAAAGTGAAAGAGTTTGTTGAGGGATTGCACGGCACGGAATACGAAGAGTTAACATAATAGTTTTACATGCCCTTCATGGCCTCACCACTCAGTTTGTTTAAAGGAGATTTTTACCTTCGCTATGTCAAGCGTTTGTTTGACTTGGTTGCTTCAGTCTCCTTACTCCTTCTGTTTTCACCTATCTGTCTGATACTTGCGATAGCGATAAAGCTTGATTCCAAAGGACCGATATTTGCTGATGTCCCTGAGAGAATTGGACAGGATGGGAAGACATTTAAGATGTACAAGTTCCGTTCCATGATCACAAATGCCCATTATCTGTTACGTACCGATCCTCAGTTTAAGGAGCTGTTTAAAGAGTATAAGCAAAGTAGCTATAAACTGAAGAATGATCCGCGTATCACCCGAATTGGTAAATTTATCCGTAAACACTCACTCGATGAAGTTCCCCAGTTGATTAACGTAATTCTGGGACAGATGAGTATCGTGGGTCCACGCGCATATTATGCGGATGAACTGGAAAACCAGCAGCAGGAGTTTCCTCATGTCAAGAAGCTGGTAACAAAGGTGCTTTCTGTGAAGCCGGGAATGACCGGACTTTGGCAAGTATCTGGCCGTTCGGAGATTAATTTTGATGAACGAATCGTTATTGACGCGCGTTATGTGGATGAAGTATCATTAATGACTGATCTTACTATTTGTTTTAGAACCCCCTGGGTAATGGTTACCGGAAAAGGAGCCGTGTAACAGGATGTGATATAATTACCACATATTCCTATGATAAAAACGAAAAAAAATAACGCTTACAAAATCGTCGGCATCATTGCTGTCGTTTTAGTAGTTCTTGCATCATTCCTGTTCTTCTTTGTGTATATGCCGGTGCAACGTATTCAGGCAAAAGGTAAGGTTGTCTATGCTACCGCCCAAAGCATGAAAGAAGATCTCAAGGCAAATGATATTGACCGGGTAAAAAATAAAATGACCCAGCTGTCAAACGAATACGCAGATCTGGAAAAAGAATCAAAATCTGTCTACTGGGCAGCATTTGTTCCTTATGTGGCGGATTATAAAAATGGAATTGAAGCAGGACGCTATTTGATTACTGCAGGTCAACAATCTATAGATGCAATTTATCCCTATGCTGATCTTATCGGATTTAAGCAAGGAGAAGCTTCTTTTTCAGACAAGTCTGCGGAAGAACGTCTGCAGACAGCTGTCTTAACACTGGATAAAGTGCTGACCAAGGTAGATTCGATCTCAGATAATGTTGATAAAGCACAGCAGAAGATCGAAAAGATTGATCCAAACCGATATCCAGAAAAAGTAGGAAATACCGTTGTCCGTGCACGTCTGGTGCAGGGAAAAGAACAGTTTAATGCCGCAGCTACATTCTTTGTAGAAGCGAAGCCATTAATCAAGCAGTTACCGGAGATGCTGGGTAAAGATGAAGAGAAGCGATATCTGGTTATCTTCCAAAACGAATTTGAACGTCGTGCTACCGGAGGATTCCTGACAGCGTATGCCTTCTTTAAGATTAAAGATGGAAAGATTGAACTTCAGGATTCAACCAATATCTATGATCTTGATAATGCTATTGCCAACCATCCACCAGCTCCCGAGAAGATTAAACAGTATCACGTGAATGTAAATGAGTTCTATATCCGTGACAGTAATCTGTCTCCAGATTATGTTGAATCTATCAAGCTCTTTGAATCGCTGTATGAGAAGAGTTCTGTTGCTCAGGAATATGACGGCATTATCTCAATGAATGCGCATGTGCTGGTTGATATGTTACGTATCTTTGGTGATACAGAAGCAGGAGGACAGGTCTTTTCTGCACAGCAGGATGAACGCTGTGATTGTCCGCAGGCAATTTATGCAATCTTCGATAACGTCGGTCGTCCGGTAAACTACATCCGTGAAGATCGTAAAGGTATTCTCGGATCACTCATGAACGCTCTGTTCCAGAAGGCAATTGGATTCTCTCCGTCACAGTACTGGGGTCCGATGGCACAGGAGATGTTTAAGAATATGGACGAAAAACATATTCTGTTGTACTTTAAAGATCCTGAGATGCAGAAAGCAGTAGAGAAAATGAATTATGGCGGAAGAATTGCCGAAACAGACGGTGATTATCTGCATATCAATAATGTCAACTTTGCCGGAGCAAAGTCTAACCTCTTTGTAACCGAAGAAATTGAATCGAAAACAACTTTTAAAGGCGGTAAGGTTGAACGTGAAGTCAAGATTGTCTTTAAGAACCCATATCCACACTCAGATTGTAATCTGGAAAGAAGTAGTCTCTGTTTGAACGCAACCCTCCGTAACTGGATCCGGTTCTATGTCCCAAAAGGTTCTGAACTGGGTGACTTTAAAGGTTCTGAGACAGATGTCTTAACCTATGATGATCTGGGCAAGACTGTTTTTGAAGGCTTTATGCGTGTGAATCCGGAAGGTCGTGCCGAAGTAACAATTACCTATACATTGCCGGATACCATTACCAAGGACAACTATACACTGCTGGTTCAGAAGCAGGGTGGAGTCAGCGAACAGGAAATTGAGATCGTCGTTGATGGAAAGAAAAAGTATGATGGTCCATTCAATGTCGACATGACCATCGAAAAATAAGCGTATATGAGCGAGAGTAATTCCTGTACGGGGTTTATTCTCCGGAAGAAAGATCTCCCGCACTATGATCAGGTAATTGTTGCGTTTTCCCGTGAATTCGGGAAAATTGCAATGATTGCAAAAGGGGCACGCAAAGCTTCCAGTAAACGTTCAGCACATCTGCAGACGGGTAATCTTCTTACGCTGCAAGTCTTAATGAAATCAAATTTATCGGTGTTGCAGCAAACTACCCTCATTTCCGCATTCGGAGGACTAAAAGAGGATTACCTCAAGATTAAATTCTTATACGCTGCCCTGTTTGTTCTTGATCATATATTGCCAGAACAACAGCCTGAACCGGAAGTGTACTCAGAATTGCAAGCCTACATAACCTATCTTTCAAAACATACCGATCAAACATACCTGGCTCGATTCTATCGTTTTCTGGAAAAAATTCTCGGGTATCTTGGCTTTCTGGATGATCAGAAACAGGAGGACTTAATTGGCTTTACAGAGCAAGTTATCGACGCAAAAATACCGCTTCATGATATAATCTAATACTATGGAAGAACTCATTGCGTTATGTAAAAGACGGGGATTTGTGTATCCTTCATCTGAAATTTATGGAGGACTGGCAAACTCATATGATTACGGACCACTTGGTGCGGAGCTCCTCCGTAATATTCGAAACTTATGGTGGGAAGAGTTTATCCATCGTCGTACCGATATGGTTGGACTGGATACTCAGATTATTTTACATCCCCAGACCTGGGTTGCTTCTGGGCATGTTGCATCTTTTACCGATCCGCTGGTCGAAGATAAAGTGACTCATAAACGGTACCGTGCCGACCACTTGATTGAGGCCTGGATTGAACGACAAAAAAATAAAGGTAAATCCTTGTATGATGCCGTCGTGATCGAAGATATGAAGATTGATGAGATGGCCGCCTTTATTACCGAACATAAGATTCTGAGTCCTGACGGCAACGAAATTTCAGAACCAAAGACATTTAACCTGCTCTTTGAGACCGCAATTGGCTCTGTCTCAGGTTCAAAATCGACGGTGTATCTTCGGGGAGAAACAGCGCAAGGTATCTTTACCGATTTTAAACAGATTGTGAATTCAAGCCGGGTACAGTTACCGTTTGGAGTTGGGAACATTGGAAAAAGCTTCCGGAATGAAATTACTACTGGACAGTTTGTGTTCCGCACCATCGAATTTGAACAGGCTGAAATAGAGTATTTCTTTAACCCCAAAGTCTCAGACTGGCAGCAGTTAATGGACAGCTGGAAAGAATCTATGTGGAGCTTTATTACCAAGACACTTGGTATTAAAGAAGATAACCTGCGCTGGCGTCGTCATACTGACAAAGAACGAAGCCATTATAGTAAAGATACCTACGATCTCGACTATAAGTTCTCGTTCGGCTGGAAAGAACTGTGGGGGATTGCCTATCGCACCGATTATGACTTAAAACAGCATCAGGAGCATTCCCGTGAAAGCATGGAATATACCGATCCGGTTTCCGGAGAGAAATTTATTCCTCACGTCATTGAACCTGCAGTAGGTATAAACCGGATCTTTTTAATGATCCTGATGGATGCCTACTGGTATGATGAAGAAAAGAAACGGACTGTACTTAAACTGAATCCTCGAGTTGCTCCCTATAAGATCGCAGTATTCCCGCTGGTCAAGAATAAGCCGGAACTGGTAGAAAAAGCAAAAGAGGTCTTTCACCTCCTGAGTAAACAGACGAATGTTGCCTGGGATGATCGGGGAAACATTGGAAAACGGTATCTCTATCAGGACGAAATTGGAACACCGTATTGTGTTACAATTGATTATGAATCCCTTGAAGATGGTACCGTAACTGTCCGGGAGCGCGATTCAATGAATCAGACACGAATGAAGATCGAGGAATTACCTGTGTTTTTCCTGAATCACTTATTATAAATTTCACTATAAGTATGAAGGATCTGTTTGAAAAAAATAAACCGGCATTTATCGTCGGTACCATTATCATTATTCTTGCAATTGGAGCAGGTATCTATTTCATGAATGGGAGCTCAGCTGCAAATACTGCACAGGAAACAACTGAAGGAGAAGAAGTAGATGAGCCAATTCCAACCGTAGATTCATCTGTGAAAGTAGAGTTCGAAACATTGAATGATGGAAAAGATGTAAAGATCAGTGTTGATAATGCTCCAGCAAATACCGAAGTAATTGAAGTATCGCTCTCATATGAACGTAAGGACCCTGAGTCAGGTGATCCGATTCTTGATGGTCAGTTTGCAGAGATTGATCCGACTAAAGGAGAAAAAGATGCTGAGATTAAGCTGGGAACCTGTTCAGCAACCTGTACCTATCATGTGCTGACAACCGGTGAAGTGAATGTTGTCCTGCTGTTCAAAGGTGAATACGGAGAACGGATCTTTGAGAAAACGTATAAAATATAAATTTGTTTAAAACACAGGAAGGGGGGTGTGTTCATAAATGCCAAATATTAAATCAGCAAAGAAGCGTGTGAGAAAGACAGTTACTCGTACCGCAGAAAACGAAACCTACAGTCTTGCTATCTCAAAAGGAATGAAGAAGATTAAAAAGATGAAGCCAGCCGATGTAAAAAAGTCAGTAGCAGAAATGCATTCAAATATTGACAAAGCTGCAAAGAAAGGTGTAGTTCATAAGAACAAGGCTGCGCGTTTGAAGAGTCAGGTCAGTATATTAGCTGCTGCTAAGTAACATCAATGAAATACTACATTAATCTCTTTCCACAAAAGGAACAGGATTTGGTAGACAAAATAATGTACTTTTCCTTTCATTATTTACGCTATATCCTGGTGATTACGCAGTTTGTTGTAATCTGTGTCTTTTTCTATAGATTCAAAGTGGATCAGGAGATTGTAGATCTCAAAGATGGGCTGGTACAAAAGAAACAAATTGTTGAAGCTACCGATACGATGCTCGAAGAGATATCGTATCTGGAAAGCAAGACAACCAATATGAAAGATGTCCTTACGGAGCAGGACAGCTTTTATATGGCATTTGACTACTTTACCAAGTCAGTTCCCTCTGACATTGCCATTACCTCCATTACCGTTGTTTTGGATAAAATTGAGTGCGAAGGATTCTCCGTGAATCCTGCCTCAATTCAAAACTTTCAGCAGCAACTGGTAAATGAGAAACGTTTTGAGAGCGTGGAACTATATAATGTACGTAAGACAGATACCGGATTTATTTTCGGCCTGAAGCTGGAAACCTATCAGGCCCCTGTCTCAGCCACATGAACAAAAACGATATCTTAAGCAAAGTACTCAATAAAAAAGTACAGGATTATTCATTCCTGGTATTCTTTTTTTTGATCTTTGCGGTATTTGTATTCTTTGCTATTCGACCGAATCTTCTTACTGCGTTCCGACTTCAGTCAGAACTTGAGGAACTACGTTTTCAGGATCAACAATATGAACGCATTATTCTAAATATCGTAGAGTATCAGACCATTCTGGAACAGACACGGGACAGCTTTTATCTCCTCGAAGAAGCTATCCCTCAATCACCTGAGATCTATGCTATGGTGAATGAGATTCGAAAAGCAGCATCAGATAGCGGAATCATTATCCGGAACCTGAAGGTTAGTCAGGTCGTTCTGAAAGACGATGGAACACAGGGAAACAAAAGCGGAGCTAACGACGCGCCAAAAAAAAGGACAGCCGGTAAACAGGTTGAGGAAAACAAGTCTTATAAGGTCGAGTTTGATATTGAGTCAAATATGACAGAGACGAAAAATCTGCTGGCACGGACTTTTAATCAGCGTCGTCTCAAACTAATCAAAAAAATGGCAATGTCCAGTTCTCAACAAGTTGCCACCACCAGTGCCGTCTTTCGTGTTACTCTAGAAGTAGAAGGATACTATCTATGAAACGGAAAGAAATTCTCTTACTTGCGATCGGCATCTTCCTGACTATTGTAGCGTGGGTAGTTGTGGAGGTATACAAAGTTCAATCTTCTGCACCGGAAGAGGACATTACCTTGCCGAAGATTCAAAAATATGACATTGATGTATCCGTCATTGACAAGTTACGTGAGAAACAGCCATAATATATAACTAAACGGACATGTATAGCGATCTGTATTTCCAAAAACGTCGAAGCCCTCTAACCGCTGTGATTGGCGCAATCGCGGTTGTCGCTTTTGTGGGATTTGGTGCATTTATGTTTACCTACCAGCCAACGCAGACACGCGCTTCAAAAAAGACGATTGTTCAGAAGGAGATCGTGAATCTTTCATATAATCAGGCAGGTATATACTGGCAATCCGAAGAGAAAGAGACCGGCTGGATCGTGTATGGCGAAAGCGCTGATGAACTCAGGTATACTGCCTCAGACGAACGTGATACCGAAGATGAAAAAGCCGCGAGACAGCTTCATTTTATTATGTTGAAAGGTTTAAAACCTGACACCACCTACTATTATCAGATTGTAAGCGGCAACGAAGTTATCGATAACAATGGCGAGCCGTTTGAGTTCAAAACGGTAAAACAGTTTTCTGCGGTTGGAGCGACAAAGCCCGCATATGGCAAAGTAGTGCTTAAGACCGGAGAACCAGCCGAAGGAGCGCTGGTATTTATTCGAAAGGGAGAGTCATATCCACTCGTCTCTATGACCAAGTCGACGGGAGAGTGGCTGATTCCGCTTCAGTTTGTGATCGAGAAGGAATCGAGAACTCCTGTAGCACTCAACCAGAATGACGAACTGGCAGTCTACATCACCAACGATGATTTAATGAATTCAGGAATAAAAATTCTGGTTAAGCGTACCAATCCGTTTCCTCAATCGGTAGTGCTGGGTGATGATTACACCTTTTTACAGGAAGAAACAGAAGAAGTACTATCTGCAACCACGTCCCGGAGGAGCGAAGTCTCTGTTGCTGAAACCATCGATGTACTGTTCCCGCGTGATCAGGCTGTAATACCCGGATCCAAGCCGTTGATCAAGGGTACCGCACTACCAGGGAGCATTGTCGATATCTCACTCACCTCCGAGGAGGGTACTACTCTTTCAATGCGAACTGTTGCAGATGACCGTGGTGGCTGGCTGGCTAATCTGATCCGACCCCTGGTACCGGGAACATATTATCTGAGTATGTCTACTGTTGATGCCCAGCAGCAGTCCGTTGTACTCAATAGAACATTTGTCATGGCAAAAAGTGGGGAACAGGTACTGGGTGATGCAACCGGGCCGGGAGCACTATCACCGACCGTCGTTCCACAGGCGACCGTGGAGCCTTCACCGACAGTAGCGCTCTCTCCGACGGCCATGCCTACCACCGAGCCAACGACCGGCGTATCTCCTACGGTTGAACCAACCAGAAATCCGGCAGACCTTACCCCTTCGGTAACTGCAGCCGTGACCCCGACCACGCTGCCAAACGGTCCGACTGCAACTCCGATCCCACCCATTAGTGGAGGGAACGGGCTTTTGTTTACCTTTACGGCACTGGGACTGTTAATAGTTGGTGCAGGCGCCATCATTATGTTGTGAGTCTCGATTGCATAACATATACGAATACATTACAATAATTTTTATGAACACAAAAAAAGTCACCACTATTGTTCTTTTTTTTGTTGTGTTATTGTTGCTAGGAAGTACCATCTACGTCTCAATTATCCTCACCAGCGAAACAGATGCTCCGTTAACAACCAATACCCGTGCCTCTGAAGTAGGAAATAATCTAGATCCAGCAACTGATACTACAACCCCAAATCCTGCGAATCCTGATACCACTGATCCAGGAGCTGACCCTGCAGAAGATCCGTTTACAGATCCATTTGCAGAACCGGCAACAGACCTGGGAGATGGTGCAACCCCTGATCCCGCTGCTGCCCCGACTGGTGCAGATGGTCTGTCTGCACCTGGCTCAAACGGAACAGATCTTCCTGTTGATACAGATGTAATACCGCAAAATGACAATACCCTTGCATATGCTAACCCAACCCCTGATCCAGGAACAGGTTCCGGGGCATCAGATTCTGCAACTACGTCTGCCACCGGCACGCGCCAGCCAGCTGCAGGTCTCGAAGGTACCTCAGGTGCGACAATGACCGTCGCTCCAACCTCAGCATTGCCTGATACCGGCCTTGGACAACCCACTAATACCCCGACACCGACCTTTGTACCAACACAGCCACCATCTCCTACAACTCAAAAAATTCAGCCAACGGAAACAAAAAGTATGCCGGTAGCTGGATCGATTGGAGGAAGTATTCTTGCAGTGGTTGTTGCTGGAGCTACAATAATTACTGCTCTATTCCTGTAACTTCAGGAGTGTAGCAGGCATCAGTATTCTTCTTTTCAAAAATACAGGTAAAGAATTCATCCAGTTTATCCTGATCTTCGGGGATCAATACATATTTACCATCATAGTCTTCAAAATCCGGAACTATAAAAAATGTATCAGGAATCTGAACCGAAGCCTGTTTTATCTCACCGCCCAGAACAACACGTCGTGCCAGCACTGCTGCTTCATCGTTCGTGATATCCCGTTCAATTAACTCGTTTAGGGACTGGTAGAGTTCAGTAAAAAGGGCAATATCTCCGGTTTTAGCTGTCTCCCGGAGTTTTTCCTGAACCGCGTTTAATACCAGTTGCTGTCGTTTGCTCCGTGCAAAATCACTGCCTTCTTCTCCTTCAGCATTTCGTGAACGGGCAAAGGTGAGCGCAGTCTCTCCGTCCATCTTCGTTTTGCCTGCTTCAAATGATACGGTTTTATAACGGCACTCATAGTTTTTGTCACCAAAACACTCATCATTCTCTTTTCCTTTAATCGGAAATCTGGTATCAGTAAAAGAGCGCTCAACGGTTACCTCTATTCCTCCAATTACATCAATCAGTTCCTGAAATTTACTGAAACTGATGAGCGCAGTATAATGAATCTGAATATTGAGTAGGTCTTCCACTTCTGCCTTGGCAAGCAGAACACCGCCGCCTTCTTTTTTTTCTTCTCCATACGCATACGCAGAGTTGATTTTATCACGCAGTGTCGGACTCCAGATATCACGGGGAACACCGATCGTCATCACCGTGTTATCCCTCATGTCGTAGCTGGCAACGATAATTGAGTCAGTCAGATTGGGACCGTAATTTTCTATATCCGGTTTCCCGAGAATCAGTACGTTGACCACCCCATCCGTAGATTTCGGCTGAGGCTGATTCAACAGAACTCTGAGGGGAGAAATTCCCAGCGTCTGAGTAGTAAAGATGTAGTAAGGTTTTATCTGCATGTAGGCAAATAAGACAAAAAGTACCCCTATGGCGATCAGAATCCCTATTTGTTTTTTTCTCATATCGAAACGGCACTGCGAACGATGCCCAGGAATGATTCAGGAAGAAGAGATGCTCCGCCCACCAGTAATCCATGAATCTCGGGTTTCTGTAAGTACTCGCTGCAACTCTGTTCACTAACGCTCCCCCCATAGATAAAGACTGTGGTCTCAGGGATATTCATCTCCTTTTTTTTGGCTACGACTTCTTCTGCAGGCATATTCTTCCCGGTACCAATTGCTTCAACTGGTTCATATGCAATCATTGAAACACCTTCAAAAAGCGCATCCTGCTGTCCGCGGACACAATGAATAGGAGTAATGGATTGAGCCTGTGCCATCTGTATTTTACGGGCGAGTACCTCATCCGTTTCGCCGAAGTTACTGCGTCGTTCGCTATGACCGATCAGTGTGTAGGTCGCATAGTCTTTTAAATGAATAGCTGTCGTTTCTCCTGTATACGCCCCTTTTTCGAACGCCGAGACGTTCTGAGCTCCAATATGGACATTCGTGAGGTTAGATAATCCAGTGCTGAGGAGCGGCAAATAGACGTCCGGTGGGCAGATGATAATTGCAACCCTGTTCTGGGTAAGTGATTCCATGAGTGATGTATCAGTGGTGAGCAGGCTGGTAAACGAAGTAATCCAGTCTTGTGATTCAGAAAGAGTTTTATTCGCTTTCCAGTTTGCGATGATATATTTCATAGAGTTTGTCAACGAATTTGCAGGTATTGTATGATAGTATTATAACCTATGTCGGCTGATATATTTAAACTTCTCAATGACCATCAGCGTGAGGCGGTAGAAATTACGAACGGTCCTTCTGTTGTACTTGCGGGTGCTGGATCAGGGAAAACCCGTGTTCTGATAGCCAAGGTGCTGAACCTGGTGATGAATCACGATGTGCTGCCTGAGTCTATTGTGATGATCACGTTTACGAATAAAGCCGCGCGTGAGATGAAAGAGCGTATTGAACGGGCACTGCCCGAAGTAGAGAACTTCAGGCTGGGGTTTGTGGGAACCTTTCATGCGTTCTGTTGTATGGTCCTCCGGCGTGACGGGCATCATATCGGTCTGGAACGTACCTTTACGATCTATGACACCGATGATCAGATCAGTCTGATAAAAAAGATTCTCAAGAAAAAAAATAAAACCAAGTTAACCCCTTCCTACTTTCTCAATAAGATATCCGATGCAAAAAATCAGCTGGTAGATACGGATCGCTATCTGGAAATTTTTGCCTTCTATCGTGCTGCAGAGGTGGCTGATGTGTATTACGAGTACCAGAAAGAGCTGGAAAAGAATATGGCGGTTGATTTTGATGATTTGATCATGAAAGTGGTGCAGTTGTTTACCAAGCACCCGCCAGTACTGGAAAAGTATCAGAACCGGTATAAGCATCTGCTGGTCGATGAGTTTCAGGATACCAATTTTGCCCAGTATGTACTGACCCGGCTGCTTGCAAAAAAACATCAGAATGTCACTGCCGTGGGAGATTTTTCACAAAGTATTTATTCTTGGCGTGGCGCAGATATCCGGAACCTGGAAAAGTTTATACAGGACTTTCCAGGAGCAAAATCAGTGTATCTGGAACAGAACTACCGTTCTACCCAGACCATTCTTGATTACGCGTATGACATTATCTCGAAAAACGAGACCCATCCGATTCTCCAGCTCTTTACCGCAAACGAAAAAGGTGAAGAGATTATTATTCATGAGGCTGAGAATGAACAATCAGAGGCGCTCTATGTCATCTCTCAGATTGAGCAGATGAGTGCAAAGCCGACATTTTCATACGCTGATTGTGCAATTTTATATCGCACCAACGCCCAGTCCCGCGCCATCGAAGAGGCATTTCTGCATTACGGTATTCCCTATACGTTGATCGGAGGGGTACGCTTCTACGAACGCAAGGAAATTAAGGATATTCTTTCGTATCTCCGTTTATTTGTGAACCCCAACGATGAAATCTCGACCGATCGTATCATGAAGCTGGGGAAGCGGCGCTGGACAAATTTTGTCGCATTTTATCAGCAAAACCCACAACTACATACCGAGCTTGCAACGTCAGATCTGATTGACCGTATCTTTGCTGCGACGGGCTATCTGGATCTGTATAATCCCGAGATTGTAGAAGATTACTCCCGTCTGGAAAACATCAAAGAGTTAAAGTCTGTCGCGGTGGCATTTCCGGAGTTGGTGGCCTTTCTGGAACAGGTAGCGCTGGTTGAATCTGAGTACTCGGAAGGCGAGAAGACCGGAAAATCAAAGGAAGGAGTTCGCTTAATGACATTGCACCAGGCAAAAGGGTTGGAGTTCCCGTATGTCTTTATTGTCGGAATGGAGGAGGGGATTCTCCCTCATTCCCGGTCAATTGACGATGTATATCAGCTGGAAGAAGAACGACGGTTGCTGTATGTGGGCATTACGCGCGCTATGAAAAAACTCTTCTTAAGTTTTGCCCGGCGCCGGTTTATGTTTGGGAGAAGAATGGAAGGAATTAAGTCCCGCTTTATCAGGTCTCCAGACGAAGAGGAAATTGAGTATTACAGCTATTAAGGGTATAATAGTGTGTAGCTATGAATGTCCACATAGCTCTAGTTCAATAGGGTTTGTCTACCGCCTTTTTACATGCTTAGCTGCGCTGCGCGCAGAGGCGCAGTAAAAAGGGGATAGCCAACCCCTTTATACCTAATTTTATGTTCACATTCAAAGATAAACACGGAGTCGTCTTAACCCCGGATACAGTTGTCTCGAAGATCACCTTTCGTATCTATAAAACCCTGCTTGAATTTGAAGTACTGTTTCTGCATTTGATTGGGTGTATTCCTTCCCATACCATTCGAAATCTCACCTATCGACTTTCAGGAATCCGCATAGGCAAAGGTTCGGCGATTCATACCGGTGCACGCTTCTATCGTCCGGAAGGAATCAGTATTGGCTCAGATACCATCATTGGAGAGGGTGCTGTTCTGGATGGTCGTGCTTCGATACAGATCGGCGATCATGTTGATCTGGCATCAGAGGTTATGATCTACAATGCACAGCATGATATTGCGAGCAAAACATTTTCCCATACTATGGAGCCGGTGGTAATCGAGGACTATGTCTTTGTCGGACCACGTGCTATTATTCTACCGGGCGTAACCATTCAAAAGGGAGCAGTGGTGGCTGCGGGTGCCGTAGTAACCAAAGATGTAGCTGAAAAAACAATTGTGGGCGGTGTTCCTGCCAAAGAGATTGGGAAACGAGCGCTGGAAAAGCTAAACTACAAACTCGGTCGTGCTGACTGGTTTCGGTAACTTCTGTACGTAGCGTTGTTGTTTAGCGTGTTAAATCGCGAATAATGCTTAGAAGTTCTTTTGGTTCATGAGCAATAGCCGAAGGAGAATGAGACTTGAGAATATCTTCTGAATTAAAACCCCAGGTTACCGAAATAACCGGAATTCCTGCTTTTTTACTGGCCTCAATATCACGGACTTCATCGCCGACATAGACCACATCACTTTTTTGAATCCCTTGCAGTTTGAGAAAGCGTTTAATTGCGGCTGCTTTTCCGAAGATATTCTTTTCGGAGTAGATATCCTCAAAAACCTCAATGGCATGGGCCTGCATAAAGTTCTCCACAATGTCACGGCTGTTGGAAGTTAAGACAAATAACCGGTATCCTTCTTTTTGGAGTTCAGTTAGAACATACGGCATATAGCGGTAGGGATGAACATCATGCAGATTCTCTTTCATCTTATCACGAAGCTGAAGCAGGAGCTTTGGAATCTGCCAGATAGGGATATTAAACATCTTGATGATGTCATAATACGGTTTCCCGCGGATGATCTCAAAGTCGTTTTCGGTGATTTCGTCCATGCCCAGACCGGCGATAATCGAGTTAACCATCTTCAATCCAATAGTGATCGAATTGGCAATCGTACCGTCAAAGTCAAAGACGATTGTGTGTTTTTGCATAGATTACGGTTTTTTGCCGACCAGGAAGACCGCTTGCCATGGCCGGTATGAGGAGTAGAACTCTTCTTCGTGTAGGACTTTATTATCCTTTGTTACCTTATATGTAAATTTTGACTTGGCCCCCCAGGCTGCATAATCAACCTGCTTGGTCTGACCCTGCGGCAGGTTTGGGTCATCCTGGTAGCGTGGTTCCGGTGGAGGAGCAACGTCCCATACCGTGGCATCACTTAACTCTACAACCCGGTTGTCCTTTTTCCCGTACAGTCGGAAATAGAGGATATTGTTTTCTTCATCAATTTCTGTTTGGATCAGAATATTCGAAGGAGTATCATTCTTAAACCGTAAATCAACGGAAGGAGTATAGATCGTAGCATCAAATCCTGGTTTCGCATCGTTTTCATAATAGCTGACCCGATATGCATGAGCATGGCGTTCGGTGATGGGGAGCCCGGTCTTGAGTGCAGCTCGGAATGCGGTTGTGGAGACCTGACAGACACCACCGCCGTCGCCCAGAACCGTCTGACCATTTTTGATAATGTAGGATGGACGATACCCGGTACTGGAAGAGATATCCCCGATAATGGTATTAAACGAGAATTCTTCATTCGGTGGAATAATTACCCCGTTAAACTTGGAAGCTGCCAGTGTCAGGTTATAAATACGATCAGGAGAAGATCCGGAGTAATCAGAAACTCCTTCACCAATCAACTCTTCGATCCCCAGCTGATTTGTCTCTGCCAGAGTAATCTCGGGTTCCAGTACTTGATCCTTGACCACTATTGTTTTGTCCGCTGGTTTATTTTCCACTTCTTTTAAAGCTTTTTCCAGATCTGACTGAAATTGTTTTTTATTAATCTCAAGACCAGGCTCATCTGCCTCAAAACTGGATACCCGATCATTTTCAAAAGTAAATTTTGCGTTTTTGGGTGCTTTGTAATAGGTATCAGCTGTTATACGAATAAACTCATCAAACGGTTTAGTATTGTACTGAACAGTCGTTTCGAATGGATAGGATCCAGTGTTGAAAAGAAGTTCGAGTTTCTGCTTGAGGCGTGTCGGCCCGTGTTCTGTCCGGGCGATAAGATAAGCCTGGGTCGCGATATCCTGAATATTAGTTTTCATATTCAGCTCTTCTCCGGAGATAGTTGCAATCTGTGTTTCTTTGTAGAGGATATTAAAGGTTACCTGTTTGTATTCCGAGGTATCTTTCTGAAAGAGGTCGATCACCTGTTCTTTTGTCTTACCGGATACATCAACTCCGTTTACCGAGACGTTCGGGTAGATGACATTCCGGTACTGTTCATCCTGACGGAAGAGCGCAATACCTACCACAGCACTGGTTATCACGAGTACCAATAGAAGAGAAAGCCCGATAATAGCGGGAATATTGAGATGCTTACGCACCTTATGGATGTGAGTTTTTAGAACTTTTGGTATCATTAAATCTATGAATGATAATAAATCAAATACGCCCGAAAATCAATCCGGCGCGATATTTGAGAACGTTTCATACGATGACGTTCCCCAGCAGATTCCTCAGAACATACCTACCGCGCAACCGGAAATTCCTCAGGCTGCGCCGCCGCCTCTTGAAACTGCGGGCGATGCCTTTTTGAACGCGCCGCCACCGGAGTTAACCGGTGACCTGCCGCCGGTCTATGAGGAAAGTAAGACGAAATATTTTATCATAGGAGGAGCTATATTGTTTTTTATCATCATCTTTGTAGTGGTTCTTGCGGTACTGTTAAACAGAGGAAATGGAGCGAACAAAACGCCAGACCCGGTGACACTGACCTACTGGGGACTGTGGGAGGATAAGGCAGTACTTCAGCCCGTTTTTGATGAATATACCAAAGCGAACCCTCATGTCACTATCAATTACGAGAAACTGGACCCAGTTGATTATCGGGAAAAATTAATTGCACGCAGCCGCAACGGAAAAGGTCCTGATATCTTTCGGTTTCATAATACCTGGCTGCCTCAGGTTCAGGAGGTAGCGGCCCCCATTCCCAAGGAGATTATGTCTCAGGAGGAGTATGAAAAAACCTTTTACAAAATACAGCAGCAGGATCTGGGGATTGATGGCAGTTATTATGGAATTCCACTCTCGATCGACGGACTGGTAATGATCTATAACGATAATCTCTTTAAGAAAGCAGGAATTACTACTGCACCCACCAACTGGATTGGTGATCTCTTGGAGACAGTGACAGCACTGACAGTGCAGGATCAGCAGGGGCAGATTGTTACTTCTGGCATCGCAATGGGAACGGCAACGAATATAGAACATTTTGGAGAGATCTACGGGATTCTGCTGTTACAAAATGGCGGATCTATCACTGCTCTTAACACTCAAGCGGCTCAGGAGGCACTTCAGGTGTACCGTGAGTTCGCTGAAAAGAATATCTGGAACGATACCATGCCTAACAATATCACGGCCTTTGCGCAGGAAAAAGTGGCTATTATCATTGCCCCTTCCTGGCAGATACTCTCAATCAAAGCCATTAACCCGGATATTCCCGTAAAAGTCGCACCAGTTCCACGCGGACTTGATGGACAGCCACTTTCAATTGCAACATACTGGGTAGAGGGAGTATCAAAGTTCAGCCCGAATCAGATAGAGGCTTGGAAACTCTTAACTTTTATGGCATCGGCGGAAAGTCAGCAGAAGATTTTTGCCGAACAAAGCAAAACCCGTCCCTTTGGCAGTGCTTATTCCCGAATCGATCTGGCAGATACCCTGGCACAACATGAATACCTGGGGCCGGTGATTCAGCAGGCTGAATACTATCGGAGTTTACCGTTGTCATCGCGTACATTCGATAAAGGTCTGAACGATGAAAACATTGCCTATTTGGAAAATGCTATAAACGCGACTGCTCAGGGCGTTGCATACTCACAAGCACTGGATACCGCGCAAAAAGGAGTACAGCAGGTTTTTCAGCGATTTGGACTGGGTAGCGCCGCAACAACCCCGGCTGCGGGAAATACTACAGGTGGTGCACAACCACAATAAGTTTGCTAAAATGATCTATTATGAATCTTCCCGGATTCTTTTCTAAAAAAAATACAACACCAGATTCATACTTCGGACTCTTTCTCCGTGGAGATAGTGCTGTGGGTTTTATCTTCCAGATAACGGATGGTCAGGTAGAACTGGTCGCTAAAGAAATCTGCAAATTCAGCAACGGCTGGGAAGGGGTTGTTGATGACATTGATGAACTGTTGGCAGTGCTTGAGAACGAGACCAATATTCATGTCGATAAAACAATCTTTTTTGTCTACTCCTATTTTATTGATCAGGAAACCCAGGAAATTCGAGAGCCCTACAAAGGGATAATGAAGAAGATTGCCAAAGAACTGGACCTCAAACCATTAGGATTTATCGAAGCACACGAATCGGTAAAGGATATGATCGAAAAACGTGATGCATCACCCCTGAATGGTGTTATCATCGAGATGGATCAGCAGCATCTGTCCATCTATATTTATAAAGGTGGACAGATGATCCATAGCGATAATACCTCCCGTACAGACAGTACCACAGACGATCTGCATGAACTGTTCAACCGCAAAAAAGAGCAATACCTCCTGCCTTCGAAGGTAATTGTGTATGGTACCAGTCATATCGAAAAGGAAGCGCGCGTTATTAAAGAACATCCCTGGGATGATGATATCTTTATTCAGACACCGCGGGTCCAGATGTTGAAAGGCGAAGAGTTGCTGACCGGATTGAGCAATACTTTTATGTTGCAGCTTGAGAAAGACCTGGAACCGGAAACTCTGGAAGAAGCAGCCCCGGATGAGGAACTGGCAGCAGCAATGGCCCCGGAACCGGAGGAAGAAAAACCGTCTCGCAAAAAATCGGCGAAAGCTGAGGTTCCGGATGACGATGAACCGGATGAAGCATCCCGCATGGGTTTTGTAATCGGTGAAGATGTAACTGAACACACTGAGGTGAAACCGCCGAAGCAGTCTGGTACAAAACCTGGATTCACCCTGCCGTCATTTGCGGCGATGCTGCCTAAGTTCAGCTTTCCAAAGGGTGCTTCCAGTACTGTTCCCCGAGTTGCTGGTGTCAGCAATGGCGTAATGAAGCGGAACATCATTATTGGGGTGATAGCGATTCTAGTACTTGCTGGAGCAGGAACAGCAGAATATTTTTTGCACAAAGCAACTATTGATATTACATTACCTGCAGATACGATCTCAGAGGACGTTTCGTTATCTGCCTCTTCCGGAGGTGGAGACGGGGGCTTTACCATTGACAAAAAATCAGTCAATGTGACCATCGAAGACAAACTGGCAACATCAGGTGAGCGGGAAGTGGGAGAAAAAGCCAAAGGAACCGTTGTCCTAAATAACTTTGAAGACCGGGCCCTAACCTTCAAAGCCGGCACTAAAATAACGAGCGGATCTCTCTCGTATACCCTTGATTCAGACGTAACCATTGCTTCAGCCAGTGCCCGGGGGAATACCATCGAGGCTCAGGTAAAAGAAGTAGCCGTAACAGCTGCAGAGATAGGTGATGAATATAATATTGCAGGGGATAAAGTGCTTTCAGTAGATGGTGCCCCATCCCGAACAAACGCCGTCACCAAAGGCTCAATCTCTGGAGGAACCAAGAAAACGCTCAAAACAATCTCTGCACGTGATATTGAACTGCTAGATGAAGCATTAGAAAAGGCCTCGAAAGAAAAAGCAAATGAAGAAGTTAAAAAAGGTGCCGCAGGAGATATGATTGTCCTGACCGATTTGACCAAGGTAGAGTTGTCAAACCAGAAGTATTCCGGTGAAGTCGGAGCAGAATCGAATGAGGTGTCTGTTACCGCAACGGCAAAAATAGAGTACTATGCCTACAACGAGGAAGACTTGGCGGCTGCCGTCGCATCAGAACTGGAAAAGAGTGCCCCCAGCGGGTTTACGGTAGATAAAGGCAGTCTTTCATATAAGATCCGTGAGGCAGATGCAAAAAGTAATCGGGTAGAGCTAGCTGTCTCAGGTGATGCAACCATCGTCAAAAAAGTAAATAAGGAAGAAATTTTGAATAGAATAGCCGGTAAAAATCTTGATACGGCTCGAGATATTCTGCGCCGGGAGTTCGAAGCGGAGAACGTGGAAATACAGTCAAATAGCTCTCCCATTCTGATTTTGAACGGTATGCTGCCATTTCTGCCAAAAAACATTGAATTGAACTTCAAAACAGTGTAATATGTAGTCTATGGCTCTCTACGCGTACGTCAAAGAACAACCACGTACCTCTAGTGTAAAGAAGGATCTGGTGAGATCTTTTTCGTATATTTTTCTTACATTCGGTGCGATTTTAATGTTCTGGTCTTTCTATCCTATAATTTCATTTGAAATCTATTCCCGACTCTTTATCGAACAAGGAGTCTCCAGTCCGATTCCTCGAACACAGCTGGCTACATCGGTAGAAGAAGCCAACTCCGTGCTGGGAAGTTATGATGTCTTTTCCAGCAACCTCCGCGACTTTGTGCAGGCGAGTGTTTGGTTTCCTTCAAAACCACAAGTACTGGTCTCCAATGAGATTACAGTTAAAGAATATACCCTTAACATCCCGAAACTCAATATCCAGGATGCAGTAGTTAAGGTAGGTTCTGATGATCTTTCACAGAGTTTGATACACTACTTACCTACTTCCTTGCCTGGGGAATACGGGAATGTTGCGATCTTCGGTCACTCAACCCTTCCACAACTGTATGATCCCAAAGATTACAAAACGATCTTCACTTACCTTCCATCTTTGGAAAAAGGCGATATAATAGAGATATCAATGTTAGGGGAGAAGTATGAGTACGAGGTATATGAGATGTTTGTAGTAAAACCCGAACAAGTATCAGTTCTTGAACAGCGGTATGACGCATCGTATTTGACGGTGATCACTTGTGTCCCGCCTGGCACCTACTGGAATCGCTTGGTAGTTCGCGCAAAACTCAAAAATCTACCAAATCTCTAACTCTATTGTAATATCCTATAATATGATGTATAATAGTGGAAATGTTTTACGTCCTTGTGTACTATCTAAAAAAAGTTCTGCGACTGCTATCTGAACCGTTCTTTTTTATCGCCTATGCAACTATACAGGCGACTTCTTTTATTGGACAGGCAATACTGCAAGTTATTCTGACACCATATTACATTGTCACAATAATCTGGACTATCGTTCGCAATATGGCGCAAGAAGCCAGCAAGATTCGTCTCTCACTGCCAAAACTTCCCCAGGTTCAGATGCCTCAACCAACGCTGCCCCGGATACGGTTTTCATTGCAGAAATTGTCTATCCCTCAATTGAAACGTCCCCGTTTCTCGATGCCAGCGGTGTCGCTCCCAAAACTGCGCATGCCCCGGCTGGTAGTCCCGAATGTGACTATGCCCAAGGTAACTCTCCCTTCGGTAACACTCCCGCAGATAAACAAGCCAGTTATCTCTCTGCCCCGGCTTCGCATCTATCATATTACTCACGCAATCCGCACCTTTGTAAATGGGATTCTCTGGATACTGAATAAGGTTAATATCTTTCCGGGTATCTGGCGTGGGATGAAAGCTACCGGTCGTTTTGTTGTTTCTCACCGATTTATGTATGTGGTTATCGCTGCCCTGTTTGTAGTGGCAGGTGTCGTTATCTGGCAGTCATACATTTTCGTCAAAGCATTACCTTCTCCGCGTAATATCGGGAAGATGAACTTTCCGACATCAACTCATATCTATGACCGGAACGGAGAACTGTTGTATGAGATTTATCGGGATCAGAATCGTACCCCGGTCTCTTTAGATGAGCTTCCTGAGTATATTTCTCAAGCTACTATCGCGGTCGAAGATAAGGATTTTTACTATCATTTTGGCATATCGTTGTTTGGAGGTATGGTTCGGGCAATCAAGGATACCTATTTAACCGGAGAACTGCAGGGAGGATCAACGATTACTCAGCAGCTGGTCAAGTCATCTCTGCTGACACCGGAACGAACTATTGAACGCAAAGTAAAAGAGGTGATTCTTGCAGTATGGACCGAGCGACTGTACTCTAAAAATCAGATTCTCGAGATGTATCTTAACCAGGTCCCGTATGGCGGCTCAGCGTATGGCATAGAAGAAGCGGCCAATACCTTCTTCGGAAAACCAGCTAAGGATCTCAAACTGGAAGAAGCAGCTCTGCTTGCCGGATTACCACAGGCTCCGTCACTCTATTCGCCCTATCTCAATCCTGATCTGGCAAAGAAACGAAGAAACGAAGTGTTGCGACGAATGCGCGACGAAAAGTTTATTACTCCCGAGCAGTATGAATCTGCTACCAAGAAAGAACTGGCTATAGTGCCACTGAAGATAGATATTAAAGCACCACATTTTGTGTTCTATATTAAACAAAAACTGGAAGAAAAATATGGAGTTCAGATGGTTGAAGAAGGAGGATTACGGGTAACAACCACACTTGATCTCAAGATTCAGCAACAGGCTGAGCAGATTCTCAAAGAAGAGATTGAAAAAGTGAAGTATGCCAATATATCGAATGGAGCTATTGTCGTGACTGATCCGGCTACGGGAGAGATTCTTGCCATGGTTGGATCTGTTGACTATTTCCAGCAACCAAACGGTGCCTTTAATGTGACTGATGCACTCCGGCAGCCGGGAAGTACCATCAAGCCGGTAATGTATTCTCTGGCACTAGAAAATGGATATACAGCAGCAACACTCATTGATGATGTTCCAACTCGAATTGATATCCCCGGTAGTGAACCGTATGTTCCGGTGAACTATGATGGACGTTTCCATGGCCGGGTTACTATGCGTAACTCACTTGCTAACTCTTACAACATTCCAGCTGTTAAAGTACTGCAAAGTATTGGAGTTGACCGGTTTCTGAACCATGCTGAAAAGATGGGAATTGATACATGGACTGATCGCACCCGCTATGGGCTGTCCATAACGCTTGGCGGGGGTGAGGTTCGTATGACTGATATGGCTGAAGCATTTGGTGTGTTTGCCAGTGGTGGATACTGGAACGAAGCAAATGGCATTAAGTCAATTGATACCAGAGGTAACGCGAATCTGGAATTTGAGAAAGAAGAACCGAAACTGGTTATGAATTCAGGTGTCGCCTATATTATATCCGACATCCTGTCAGATAATGTTGCCCGACAATCCGCATTCGGAGCCGGCTCGTTGCTTGAGATTCCAAACCATCGGGTAGCGGTTAAGACCGGTACTACCAACGATCTGAAGGATAACTGGACAATCGGGTATACACCGGAATATCTGGTAACGGTCTGGGTAGGCAACAATGATAATACTCCCATGAATCAGTATCTAGTCTCTGGTGTTACCGGAGCAGCGCCAATCTGGCATCGGGTAATGGAGTTCCTGCTCAATCAGGATAAAGACTATACTACCGTACAGGAATGGTATGAGAAGCCTGCAAATATTATAGAGCAACAATGTTTCGGAAAAACAGAGGTCTTTATCGCCGGTACTGAATATATGGCGGGCTGCGGAAAGCCATTTGCGATCACTCCCCGGGCGCCGTTAAACTAATCACCTGTCGCACTATGCAGTTGTATTCCGGGTAATCACAGTTCTCAGTTCTTCATCTTCCGGTTCTACCAGAATGGTCCCGTCGGGAAATACAATGGTCGGAATACTCTGAAAGCCGTTATTTATCGTGGTAACCGTTTCTGCCGCGGACGGGTCGACTGAGAGATCGATATAATGGTATGCAACATTCATCTCGGCGAATACTGCTTTTGATCGGCGACAGTCGCTGCACCAGGGTGCTCCATAAAATACAATGTGTGATGGATTGGTCATATTAGGTTACGAACGGCTAATACGGGAAGAATACTGATCATATGCTGCTTTAATATCTTCCAGCGCTCCATTTCCAAACATCTCCAGTAACTGCTGTGCAATCACAAACGCTAGCATGCTCTCTGATACCACAGCCCCCCGTGGAACGATACAGATATCGGAGCGTTCAACGGTCGCCTTGGTTGTCTCTTTGGTCTGAATATCGATAGTGTTCATGGGTTTATACAAGGTAGAAATCGGCTTATGGTACACGCGAACCACAATCGGCATTCCATTGGTAACACCACCTTCGATGCCTCCTGCACGATTCGTCAGCCGGTGATATCCTTTATCGTGTGTGTACTGAATCTCGTCATGAACTTCAGAACCAAATCTGGTGGCTGCGTCTACGCCTTCACCAATCTCAACTGCCTTGACTGACTGAATGCTCATTAAAGCTTGTGCAATCTGACCATCTATTTTTCGGTCATAATGGACATAGCTTCCCAGTCCGACGGGTACGCCAACTGCCCAGATCTCGACAATCCCTCCTAGAGTATTCATTTCCTGTCGGGCTTGCATAATAGCGGCGTCCATCTTCATTGCCGTATCGGGATCTATGCAGCGGATCTCCGGACTTTCCTGATAACTCAGCTTGACCTCATCAAAAGTATAGTCCGCTTTTTCCAGACGAACAGCGCCAATCTGAAGGGTATGGCTGGCTATTTCGATACCAAACGGCGCGAGCAACTGCTTAAAGACAGCGCCGGCGGCAACACGTGCGGTTGTTTCCCGTGCTGATGCCCGTTCAAGTACGTTTCTGACATCATCAAAATGATATTTTTGCACCCCCGGGAGATCAACATGTCCCGGTCGGGGATTGGTTACCTGTGCTGAGGCTTTTATTTCGTCAGACTGATCTGCAGAACTCATCTTCTCGCCCCAGTTCTCAAAATCCTTGTTTCTGATAATCAGTGTAATGGGGGATCCAATAGTCTTTCCAAAGCGAACACCGGAAAGGATCTCCACTTCGTCCGACTCGATCAACATCCGACCACCGGCACCCGAGCCCTTTTGTCGTTTGCGCATCTCTGCCTGAATCTCTTCCAGGGATATGGGGACATTTGATGGCATTCCTTCGATGGTAACCAGTACCGCTTTTCCGTGTGATTCTCCCGATGTGATAAACCGTAACATATTACAGATGTGAATTTATAGATTGGTATAGTTGTGTAAGTGTTTCAATATCAATTTGTCCAGGGGCTGTTGTTCCGGCAACGCTGGAAGCAAATGTCAGATAGCCTCCCAGGTACGGACTGAGTATGCGAACAATTTTACCGGGTTCTCCCATTCCCAGTACAATCATCTCTTGGGTACGGTGTGCCAGCAGGCGAAAGAGAGTGTGTACATCCTGATCTTCGTGAGTCATGGTGGCGATCTTGATGATATCAGGATCAAATGAAGCGATCTCATGCATAATACGTTCAAGATCCGAAAACGAAGGTGTACGTTCAAAATTATGATAGGAGATAATGAGCTGTGTGTTGGGTGAGCGGGATAGCTGGCTGTTCTGAAGTGTAGACCATTCGATATCTACATAGGGAAAACCAGCTGTTATGCCTGCTTCAAGCATCTGTATACGTTCCGCTTCGGTCCCGGAATAGAATCCTCCTTCTGCCTGACTTCGACAGGTAAAGATGGCGGGCTTGTGGACCCGTTGTTTCAGTGACGGGATATCTTGCGGGGTAAATTCACTACAGTAATCAACCCGTAATTCGATAAACTCAGCCTGTGTTTGCGCCTGATCGAGTGCATCAAAAAAGTCCTGTCTGGTTGAACCGGTGACGGGTACACAAATTCGAATCATGTTCATGGGGTAATAATCTGTTTCATAATGTCAACCGGTGCCTGCTTTCCGGTATAAAGTTCAAACTGGGCGGTACCCTGATGTAACAGCATCTCCCAGCCCTCGATGCAGTCAGCTCCGGCTGTAGCGGCGTCTTGCAATAAGCGTGTCTGTCGTGGTTTATAGACGGCATCAAAGACAATCTGTCCCTCATGCAGATAGGATGCCGGAACAGGAGAGACTCCTTCCTGTTCTCCCATACCTACGGATGTGGCATTGAGAATAATATCGTGATTCTGTACCTGCGGTAGCTCGTCAAATGAGTATGCCGAACCTCCCAGATCCCGAGCAATCTCCTCAGCGTTCTCGCGGGTCCGGTTAAAGATCGAAAGTTCTGCTCCCTGTGCGGTAACTCCATAGGCCATAGCCCGGGCTGCCCCTCCGGCTCCAATCAATGCTACCCGTTTTCCTTTAAGTGACGTTCTTTGGGTAAGCGGGGTAACCACTCCCAGCCAGTCTGTGTTATATCCGACCAGTCTACCGTTTTTGTTGACGACGGTATTGACTGCGCCAATTGTTTGTGCGACCGGATCTACTTCGTCCAGATACTGCATAATCTCTATCTTGTGCGGAATAGTACAGGTTAATCCGCGGATTCCCATTGCCCGGACCGCTTGTGCAACAGTCTCTAGATCTTCACCTTGAACACGGGCTGCAGCAAATACAAACTGGTCGTCTATGCCCAGTGCCTGGTACGCGGCATTATGCATTGCAGGGGACAGCGAATGCGCTACCGGATCGCCAATAATAATACAAAGCTGTGTGGCACCGTTAATCTTCATATGATTCGATAAACTGGGTAATTTCCTGGACAATCTGATCGACTGTCTTTTTATCTGTCTGTATCTGAATATCGCTATAGGCGCGGTACAACGGCAATCGCAGCTGGTACAGTCTTTCAGCCTGAGCAAGGTTCTGGAACAGCGGACGGGGCGTACTATCGGCTGCTACCCGTTCGGCAACAGTCTTGAACGAGCTTTCAAGAAAGATAACCTGTCCCTGGTGTTCCTTTAAATAATCCAAAATAATCTTATTCATTACAACCCCTCCGCCTGTTGAGATGACAACGTGGGAAGCTGCTCGATGCTCCTTTGCGAGTGCAATCTCTGTTTCTCTTAACAGGAGTTCGCCACCTTTAGCAAAGACCTCATTCATGTCGGCACACCCCGTTTTCTGGTAGACCAGGGTATCCATCTCAATCACCGAAAACCCAAGCTTCTGGGCCAGCGCAGTCGCGACTGATGTTTTACCCGAACCCATAAACCCGATAAGCACATATTTCATAGTTGTATTATAGCTCTTTTTTATTGATATGAACGCCTAACTGTTGCAATTTATCCCAGAAATCCGGAAATGTTTTTTGGACCACATGAGGGTTGTTGATCCGTATTCCCGGAAGTGTCAGTCCGGCAATGGCGAATGACATGGCCATACGGTGATCGTTATAGGTATCGATTTCTGCGCCTTGTGGTGATCCACCGGCTATAGTAAGGACATCGTGGGTTGCCGAGGTACTGATTCCCATCTTCTTGAGTTCATGCTGAAGTGCCAGTACCCGTTCTGTCTCTTTGACCCGCAGTGAGCGCACACCCCGAATAATGGTGTTTCCGGGTGCAAAGGCGGCGAGCACGGCCATTGTCTGAACCTGATCAGGAAAGTCCTCCATATCAATATCGATGTTGGGGATAGGAGCTCCGGTGATAGTTATACTCTGATCATCTCTTTGCACGGTACTCCCTAGTTCTTCTAAGGTATCCAACAGGTCACGGTCTGCTTGTTTTGAAAATGGATTGAGGTTGGTCAGTGTAATAGTAGAGCCAGTACGGGCTGCTGCGGCAAGAAAATATCCGGCACTGGAGAAATCTCCCTCTACGGGATAGCTGGTTTGGGAGTAGTGTTGATTTGGTGGTACCTCGTATCGTTCGAAGTATCGGTTTCGTACTTGTATGCCCCACTGACGCATTGAGTCGATGGTCATCTCGATATACGGTTTTGAGATCTGTTCGCCTTCAACTTCGATGGTGACGGCACCTACTTCCGGCGCAATCATCAGAATTGCTGAAAAAAACTGACTGCTGATATCTCCTTTTAAACGGGCAGTCCCGGGATTCAGACTGCTGGAACGAATGCGTAACGGGGGAGCGCCATCCTGTTCCAGATACTCAATATCCGCGCCAAGCTGGCGCAATCCATCGACCAGATCACGGATCGGCCGTTCCTGTAACCGCTTGCTACCTTTGAGAATCTGGGTGCCCGGGGTGACACAGAGGAGTGCCAGTAAAAACCGTATCGTAGTACCCGAATCCCGTGCGAACAATTCATATTCTTTATCGCTTACCTGAGAAACATCTCCCTGTACGACAATCGTGGATGAAGTAACATCAACCTGAATCCCAAGAAGTTGCAAACATTCGATGAGAGCCTCGGTGTCATCGCTAAACAGCGGGTTTATAATACTGACCGGACCTTTGGTCAAGGCCGCCATTATCAATGCTCGGTTGGTATAGCTTTTCGAGCCCGGAATGGCAATAGTTGCATGAACTGGCTGTGTCAACGGAATAAGTTCGTACTGTATCATGAGCGGATGTATTCGAGCGCGGCCTGAATGTATGTTTCTCCGACCTCAATATTATAATCAGCTTCTCCCATCGCTTTCAGTAATGTCCATTTGATTCTACCCTGCGTATTCTTTTTATCATGTTTCATCTTCTCTTCGATCTGTGCTGTGGATGCACCTTTGAAGCGGGTAGGTAACGATGCTTTTTCGAGAGACTCTTCAATGAGTGCAACATCCTCGGGTTCGAGGTATCCCTGTTGCTGTGAGATGTACGCCTCGGCGACCATTCCCACGGCGATTGCTTCTCCATGCAGCAGGGGCTCACCCGATTCATGAGAAAGTGCTTCTATGGCATGGCCGATGGTATGTCCAAAGTTCAGTTTTTTTCGGGGACCGGCTTCCTGCTCGTCAGACTCCACAATTAAAGACTTGAGATAGCAGGAACGGGCAATGATCTCCTCCAGTTCGGTGTGTGAGTATGCGCGTGGTTTTTTTTCCGTTACCTGTCGAAAATATTCAGGATCTGCTATGAGTCCGTGTTTAATGATCTCTGCAAAACCTGATGAAAACTCCCGGTCAGACAGTGATTTGAGATAGGTTGTGTCAATAAATACTTTTTGCGGCTGCTGGAACGATCCAATTAAGTTTTTTATTTCACCAAAATTAATACCCGTTTTTCCACCTACACTGGCATCTACCATTGAGAGGAGCGTCGTGGGAACCTGTATAAATGGAATTCCTCGCATATAGGTACTTGCCGCAAATCCTCCCATATCTCCAATCACACCGCCGCCCAGATTGAGTACCAACGTATGACGGTCTACCTGGTATGACAATAACTCTTTCCATATGTTTTCTATTGTCTCAATTCGCTTACTCGATTCTCCGGCGGGTACGGTTATCAGATGGGTAGTGGCTTCGATGCTGGTATATAACTCCTTGCCGTATTGTGAGGCAAGATTCTCGTCAGTCACAATACATACCTTCGAAAATACCCGGGACTGAATAAAGGTATTTATCTGACTGGTAAGGTCTTTCCCGATTATGATTTCGTATTCCTGTGTAGGTACTGGAATTGTTATGCTGACTGATTTCATACTATAAGTTATAATACTGATAATAGTGGTTCTCAACTGGCTCGTGAAGGAGCAACGCGATGGTTCTGAGTTTGCTGCCCCTTGCCCAGGTTCTCCCACCGGGGACCAACTGGGGCTACGTCGGCGCTGCCATTCTGGTAGCGTGTGCCGCCCTGCTGCTGGTGGTGCGTCTGTTCTCGAGGGACGCCCATCCGCAGGTCAAGTCCACGCTCACGTTCCAGACCTTCCTGGTCTGAGCTCTGGCCGCGATCGTCGCCCTCTGCAGCCACCCCGTGGTAGGGCCGGCGATCTTTCGGGCGCTGCTGGGGAACGGCTCCTGATGCCGTTGTCCTTTCCACGCCTCTCTGAGTCCGGTGCATGCGCCGGACTCAGCTTATCCTTCCCGGGATGCAATGTATTGGTCCCGTGCCTGTTTATACGTTCCAAAGTACTCCTGCTTCGTCATATCTGTAACAGAAATATGCTGGAGAAAGGTAATAAATTCCTGATACATCGAGGTAATATGGGTTTGATTATGGTGAACAATCTGAGCATGCATATCCGCACTACCGCTTGCCAGCCGGGTAGTAGATTCAAAACCGCTACCGGCAAGTTTTAATGCTTCCGGATGACGATCATTACAGAATGCAAAGAGTGCGGTTGCGGCAATAAAGACTAGATGGGATATAGACGCGATCAGTTTGTCATGCTCTTCCGGTGTGGTGTGTTCAACCAGCGAACCCAGGTAACCGATACAGGACTCGACGGTCTCAATTGCGTTCTCTGTGTTGTGGGCGTGCCGGGTAATTACCCAAGGCTTTTGCACAAACATCATCGCTTTGGCATTGGCAAAGCCGGTCTGTTCCGATCCAGCCATCGGATGAGTGGCGACAAAATCGATATTGGTATTCTGTTGTGTCTCAAATAGATGGGCAATCTTGGATTTAATACTTGCTACATCCATCACGATCAGATGATGACTCAGAGTAAGTGCGGCAAGTTCTGTTGCCAGTTGCAGGGTGACATTGATCGGTGTTGCCAGAATCAGCAGGTCAGATTGCTCTGCCAGATCCTGTAACGAAGAATACTCAGTATCAATGTATCCGTGTTCGCGACCATACGCGTGGTCATCAGAGTCGCGATGGAGGGTAGAGATGGTAACCGCTGCCCCTTTAGACTTCAGTGCCTTGACGATTGATCCGCCAATCATTCCCAGACCGATAATACCGATGCGCGATACCGGGAGAGTCTGTGTTTTGTTAAACAGTCGGGCTTTTTTGTTTAACTCCATAATCTGACGATAGATATCCTCGATATATTCTTTGAGTGCCGGATGGGTTGCTTTCTGTTTGAGACGTGCGATCAGTTGATCTTCCCGTACCTGATCGGTAAGGGGTGCGTTTTCCCGGTTTTTGACCACGGCAACTTCGTCAGTAATCCGGAATCGTTGTTCAAGCAATTGCAAAATCTGTGTATCAATCACATCAAGTTGTTCACGTAACTCCGGTAATGTACTCATTTGAGGACGGGAATGGTCCCTGACTTAAAAAAGCCAAGAATTTTTAATGTGTTGGTGTTCCCTTCAAAGGTATTGATAATCCGGTGAACATCCTCGACAGTCTTGTCTTTCCACTCAATATCAACATAAAAGATGTACTCAAACGGCTTTCCGGCAATTGGACGGGACTCGATCTTGATCAAATTCAGATCCGCGGCTGACAGTACCTTAAGTGCGTTATACAGACTGCCCGGAGTGTGAGGGAGCGTAAATATGAGTGAGCATTTATTGGCATCAATCACCTGTTCATGGGCTGGTGCTATCACCAGAAAGCGGGTGTAGTTATAGGGATTATCGTGGACGTTCTCTTCGATAATCTCCAGGCCGTAGATTTCTGCGGTCTCCCGTGAGGCAATGGCGGCGAGGAAGGGATCTTTCTGATCAGCGACAAATTTAGCAGAGCCTGCGGTATCAGTTTGTACTTCCTTTTTCATCCACGGATGGGTAGTGAGGTACTCTTCACACTGCTCCAGTGCCTTGTAGTGAGAGACGACCTTGCTGATATGTTTGATCCGTGTTTCCCGTGGCATCTGCGATTTAGTACCCAGCAACTGAAGATCAATCTTCAGGTAATGTTCACCAACTACAGCCACCGAATGATGGTAGAGCAGATCGTAGTTATCGTAGACGGAACCTGCCAGACTGTTTTCAACGGGAATCAGGCCATACGCGACTTCCTGTTGTTCGATTGAAGTAAAGATATCCCGGAATGTTTTCATGCCAACATAGGTGGCATCATCACCATAATAGCCTTGGGCAGCAAGGTGTGAGTAGGAACCGGGAATCCCCAGATACGCGACTTTTTTCATAGATAAGATAAATGTGTATTACAATTGTTCCGGACTAACCAGCTCTCTGAACCGGGCAATCTCTGTTACCAGTGAGCGTAACTCATTAACCGTAATGTGCTGGTCTGTATCAGTCTGCGATGTTCCTGTTTCGATTAGTATACCATCATACAGGAAGCTGCCGTCTTCCATTTTCAGCTCGAGGGCATCTACGACTGCATAGACGATATGCTTCTGCATCTTGGGCCCATAGGCATGGCTGGGATCAAAGAACAGTTTTGCTCCTGTTGCCTGTTTTGTGCGCTTTGCTATGTTATGGACAGGCGCATTCCGGTAGTCTCCTTTATCCGGTACATCAACCCCGCGATGGATCAGCACAATATCTCCCTTCAGATTGCCCGCATAGCTGGCAAGACCGGACCAGGTTTTCTCCATGGTGGTAACCCCGGTATAGTCTTCGGTGTTGGCCATATGAACGTGCTCTCCCACCCATTTTCCGTTCTTGATACCCAGGTTCCAGCCATACTTCCGGCAGATCTCTGCGGTCTGAAGAATCGGCCAGCCGAGCTGTTCGACAGCCGGATTCCATGGCATCAGTTTTCCTTCCGGTATCCGGCCGCCAAACTGAGGTAATTGAATCAATGCGTTCATGACTTCTGTCGCAATCAACATTCCCGTGTCCTTATAAATCCGTTCTGCCATCAGCACACTGGGAGGAACTTCAAGTTCCCGAACACATCCTCCAGTGGTCAACGCGTTCATATTTCGCATAAAGACATCGAAATCGATTCCCATTCCGCTGCCTTGAGAGTTCAGCTCGGTACGAGACTTGATGCCTACCACACGGGTACCGGCAATAGCACGCTGGGAAATTCCGGCGGTGTTGGTAATGGTGATGTCGGCGATCTCATAAATCTCGTTGATGTTGTTTTCATCAATCGAACAGGGACCGGCGACGATGGTGAGGTTGGGTTTTTTCATACGGCTAAAAAAATAATAATTGCTGGTGTGAGGGCCAAAAAAAAAACCCGCTTGCGGCGGGGTGTTTCTTCTTCTGCTTTTTCAGCATAGAGCTACTCCCCGCTGTACGCGGAAAAAGTAAAAGAAGAAAAATGTCCATGCTGATTGCATCTTCATAATTAGTATGTTACTTGATGATGATACTGTTGTCAAACTGAGTTAACTGCCTGCGCAGTTGGAGGAGGGTTGAGTTCGGATTGAATCATAGTCTGTAATGACTGCACTTCGGTTTGAGTTAAGGTTGCAGATACCTCAGGCTGCGGTACAACTTGCGTAACCACAGGTACCGAGAGTGTTCTGCCTTTTTCCTGCATGTCTGATACAGACAGATGAACCTCGGTGCGGGCTTTTAATGGAGTTGATCTGCGCGGTTTGAAATCTTTATACCCTTTTTCTTTGAGAGGAACTTTTTTAAAACCGAGTTTACCATCCACGCCCCACATACTCTGCCAGCGCTTCTGTTCAGCTGCAAATGCTGCCTGATCCTGTACGCCCATCAAGTCGCTGAGCTCCATCTCTCGTCGGTTCTGATTTTCTGCATAGACCGTTACTTTTTTATGTTCTGCATCGGCAACGGTTTGGAGCAGATAATGAAATGCTTGTTCCAACTGATTAGAAAAGCCCGGATGTTGAGGTGACATGTGAATATGTCCATTAAACTCGATGTTGAACATTTTGTCAGATCGTTCTGCTACGCGGCGTCCCACAAACTGCCCGTTAACACTGCCGATCACATAATAGTACTTTCCGTCAACAAAAGTAGTTACTTGTAGAGAAGGTTTATCGCCTCTTGAAACAACAAACGACGGGCCTGCCTGTAATTCTGTTCCTTTTTTTTCCAGGGTACGAAGCAGTTGTTTCATGTTCGCTTCGAAACCTGTTAATGCTAGATCTTCCCTTCCGATGTGTGATAACTCCAAGCTCATACTTTATTATAGCCTACGTAGTAACAAGCAAGAGCTCTCAGTTTCCTGTTTGCATTCTGCAAATGGTCTGTTATTATAGTATTTGAAAAGCATTCCATCTGGATAAGTCGGGAGAATGGGCCCGACGACGCTGACTGGTGAACCGGTTTTAGATGCGGTAACGCACTAAAAAAAGTAGCCAGCTCCGGACGCACTCCGTTATCACAGTGCAGACTCTTGTCGCGAATTAAGTAGTAGAGAGAGTTACCAAGGTTCAGGCAGTAATGCGTGAACAATCGCAAGGTGGCACCACGAAAGACCTCGTCCTTGCTCACCATACACCTCGTGTATGATGGGTAATGATGAGGTTTTTTTTGTGCCTATGAAACTGCCACCACTTACGATCGGAAAGAAGCCAACCTACCGGAAATTTGCCGAGGATATTGATCTGTATCAATTTTTTGAGGCGATCCACGAAGCGTACAATACCTGTTATCTGTTGGAATCGCTCGGGAACGAGGGCCATCTGGCACGGTACTCCATTATCGGTTTTGCACCCAAACATATCATTACTGCCTCTGCCGATGCGCTGATTATTGATGGCACCACCTATCCGGTTGAAAATCCTTATTATGCATTACGTGAGCTCATTCCGCAGGATACGATCTCTCGCAACTATGCCGGAGGACTGGTGGGATACATGAGTTATGAGGCAATGATGTTCTTCGAACCGTCTCTACAGCTCAAACAGCATGACCGGTTTGCTCCGTTGATGTTCGGGGTGTATACCGATGGCTTTGTCCACGATACCATGACCAACGAGCTGTTTTACTTTTATTACGAAGACAGCCGGCTGAATGAGGTTGCACCGCTTTTGAAACAACAGACGACTCTGCACGATCCGCTCGTACATTGCACGGGTGACACCCTCTCTCAAGCAGAACATGCCCGGATTGTTGAGCAGACTAAAGAAGAGATCCGGGCGGGAAACACGTTCCAGTGCCAGGTCGGGTTTAAGCGGGAGTTTACCATCGAAGGGAATACACTGCCGATCTACAGCGCGTTACGCAAACTCAACCCATCACCATTTATGTACTATGTCCGGTTTAACGAAAAAAAGATTATTGGTGCCAGTCCGGAGCTGTTGTTTAAGATGGCAGATAAAGTGATGGAGACATATCCGCTGGCCGGAACAGTCCGACGTGGTAAAACTCCGGAAGAAGATCTGCAACTTGCACGGCAGCTGCTGAACGACCCCAAAGAGATTGCCGAACACAATATGCTGGTGGATCTACACCGGAATGATATTGGCCGGGTAGCAGAATTTGGCAGTGTCAAAGTCCAGAGCCTGATGGATATCAAGAAGTATAGTCATGTCCAGCATATCTCCAGTGAGATTACCGGCATTCTCAAGGAAGGGGAGGACATGTTCTCGGCGCTGGCCTCCAATTTCCCGGCCGGGACCTTAAGCGGTGCTCCGAAGATCGAATCCATGAAGATTATTGACCGTCATGAACCAGCGGCGCGTGGCCCGTACGGGGGAGCGCTGGGTCACTTTGGTTTTAATGGCAATTGTACCTTTGCGATTCCGATTCGGACCTTATTTGTTGATGGAGAGTATGCCTATACCCAGGCCAGCGGCGGGGTGGTTTATGACTCTGTAGCCGAAAACGAATATGACGAAGTGCAACGGAAGATGGGAGCGATCACGGATGTGATGAAACAGTTCGAGAAGTAGCATCTTCTCAATTAGCATTTTATATGGGTTCGTCGACCGCCTTTTTACATGCTTCGCTGCGCTGCGCGCAGAGGCGCAGTAAAAAGGGGATAGACAACCCTGATATATATACCATTATGAAAATCCTGATTATCGACAATTACGATTCGTTTACCTACAACCTGTACCAGTACACTGGGGAGATTCTTAAATCGCAGATGAAGCGGTTTCAGCTTGATGTGGTACGCAATGACCAGATAACAGTTTCCCAGATAAAAAAGAAAGGCTATACCCGGATTATCATCTCACCCGGACCGGGCAGTCCGGACGACCCGGCGTACTTTGGTGTCTGCGCCGAGGTACTGACGACGATCGGCAAAACCGTGCCGGTGATGGGTGTCTGTTTGGGGATGCAGGGTATGGCGCACTATTTTGGTGGAAAGGTTGTTCGGGCAAAACTGCCGATGCATGGCAAGACGAGCACGATTCTGCATGACGCAAAGGGATTATTTACCGGATTGCCACAGGGCATAGCCGTAATGAGATACCATTCGCTGGTGGCCGAACCTGCGTCATTGCCGAAGTGTTTACAGATAACCGCTACCGTTTCTCAGCAACCACAGCCGGAAGTAACGACAGATATTCGCGATATTCCGTATCATCAAAAAAAGCTGGAGCAGGTCAATGCCGCTATGCTCAAGCGTGAGGTGTCAAACGGCGCCGCCGAGATTATGGGACTGCGTCATACGGAGTATCCGATCGAGGGGATTCAGTTCCATCCGGAGTCGTTTGCAACCGAAGGCGGTACACAGATGTTACGTAATTTCTTATCCCAACCATGAATCATCCATACCTTTTACAAAAACTGGTACAGGGTGAGTCGATGCTGAAAAAAGAAGCACAGACCCTGCTGGAAGAGATGTTAAATGAAACAATGTCACCGGTGCAGACCGCGGCTGCTTTAACTGCTCTGAGTGTCAAAGGCGAGACAGCCGACGAGATTCGCGGATTTATTACCGCAATGCAGAGCAGGATGCAGACCATCCCGCATGGGCGTATGGTAATCGATACCTGTGGTACCGGTGGAGACGGGAAGCATACCTTTAATATCTCAACGGCGACTGCTATTCTGACTGCTGCCTGCGGAGTGAAGGTGGCCAAACACGGCAACAAAAGTGCCAGCAGTAAATGCGGCAGCGCGGATGTGCTGGAGGCACTGGGAGTGAATATCTATCTCAAACCTGAAGATGCCGCAGCCGTACTTGATCAGTCTGGACTGGTGTTTTTGTTTGCGCCGCTGTATCATCCCAGTCTCAAACCGCTGGCGCTGGTTCGCAAAGAGCTGGGTTTTCGGACAGTCTTTAATGTGCTGGGACCGTTTCTGAATCCTGCCCGGGTGCGACGGCAGCTGATTGGTGTTCCCCATAAAAAAATTGCAAAACTATTGGCAGAGGTAGCAACTGGTCTTAACTACGATCATTTGCTGCTGGTTGCCAACGAAGAGGAGATGGACGAGATTGGTCTGAATGCACCAACCAAGGTGTTTGAAGTGAAAGGTAAAACAGTGCGGGAGTTTACGATTCACCCGGAAAAGCTGGGTATTCCCCCTGCTCCGCTGCGTGAACTGGCCGGGGGAGAAGCAGAAGACAATGCCCGGATCATTCGTGCTATACTGGCGGGTGAAGGGGGCGCACGGCGTGATGTCGTTGTGTTGAATACTGCCTATGCACTCCTGGTAGCTAACCAGGTACAGACCGCAGTCCAGGGGGTGGAGCTTGCCCGCCGGGTGCTGGATACGGGTGAGGCAGCCGCATTTCTGGAACGCTTTATTGAGATAACCAATACCTATGAACGATATTCTTGATGCCATTGTGGCGCATAAAAAAAAGGAGATAGCTGCGCAGAAACAGCAGGTTTCTGAAGCGGGTCTGTATGAATCGATGATGATTCAGGAGATGAACGAGTCTTTTTACCAGGCCATCGCGCATCCGACGCAGGGTGATATTGCCATAATTGGAGAGATTAAACTTAAATCACCGTCTGCCGGAGTGTTGGGGACCGAAGCCGATATTCTGCCACGGGCCGAGCAGTACCAGCAGGCCGGCGTTGATGCGATCTCGTATGTCTCTGATCGGGAATTCTTTGGAGGAAATCCGGAGTTATTGCCTGAACTACTCTCCGCGGTAGAGATTCCCGTTTTACAAAAAGACTTTGTAATCGACACCTATCAGATTGTTCAGGCGGCGGTCCGGCAGGTTGATGCGCTGCTCTTGATAGCCCGTATTCTCGAACCCAAGCTGCTGCACTCATTTGTCGAGTTTTGCTTTCTGTACGGGATAGAACCAGTAGTGGAAGTGTACAATAAAGAAGATCTGGAAGCGGCACTGGCAACCAATGCACGGGTAATCGGTGTGAACGCGCGAAACCTTGATACCTTTGAGGTGAATCTTCCGGTAGCCGCAGAGTTGATTGCACAGATTCCCGCAGGCAGACGGGCTATTGGATTTTCTGGGGTAAAAAGCCGGTCTGATTGCGAGCAGTATCGTGATGCCGGCGCTTCCGCCGTACTGGTAGGAGAAACCCTTATGCGAACAACTGAGGTACAACAGACGGTAGAGCAATTAAAAGGATTATCAGTCGCAACATCTTAACACTCTATGACACATGTAAAAATCTGTGGATTACGAACAATCGAAGCAGTACGGACTGCGGTAGAAGCAGGGGCAACGTTTATCGGCTTTAACTTTGTTCCGTCCTCCCGCCGGTATATCGAACTCTCTGCTGCTCAGGAGATTATGCAACAGATTGGCAGAACAGTGAAGTATGTCGGTGTATTTCAGAACGATCCGGTGGAGACCGTTACCTTTATTGCAGATACCCTGCAACTGGACTACGTGCAACTCCACGGCCAGGAAGGACCGGAATACACGGTACAGGTGAACCGCCCGGTTATCAAGGCCTTTGCGCTGGAACAGGATTTTGACGCGGAAGAACTGGCAGGACAGATGCGCGAATATCAGAATGTCCCCTATTTTTTGCTTGATCGCACAGAGCAGGGACAAGGAGAACCTCTCAATCTGAATACCGTCCGTGAACTGACAAACGAGTTTGAGTTTTTTCTGGCAGGAGGTCTAAACCCGGAGAATGTAAAAAACTCCGTACTCATTGCGAATCCGTTTGGAGTTGATGTAGCATCGGGAATTGAGACCAAGGGGAAAACAGATCTTGAGAAAATTACCCAGTTTGTACGGAACGCTCAGATATGATAGTCCGTCCGGATAAAACCAAATTACGTCAGTTTTTGATTGCCCCGCTGGTATTTGGTGTGGCTACATTTGCGTTTTTAATTCTGGCAACGGGCTTTGATATCGGTGCGATTCTAGTCTCTTTACTGATCTATCTGGTGATCTTTGCGCCGTTTTTTCTGTTTGTGATTCCTACGTTTCTTATGGAGACGATCACAATAGAGGGCAAACAGATTACGTTTCAGTTTATGCTCACCCTGATACCGGTGCGCCGCACACTGGATACTATGACAATTACGCGTATCAGCGAAGAGTCCCGGGTGCGGGATAAAAAACGGACAGATACGTTGTCGTTTATTACTGACCAGGAAACAATAACGCTGAGTATTCAAAAGTATAACCGGGAGACTATCCAGGAGCTGGTTCGCGCATGTAAACGGCGAAATCCCCATATCAGCGTCGAGATGATTAACGGATAGCGAGAGGTAGAATGCTGATTACGAATTACCATTAACCTATGACATTTTTTAACTACAAAACGAAGTACGATGCAGACCAGACCGGTCACTTTGGACAGTTCGGCGGACGATATTCACCGGAGATGCTGATTCCGGCACTTGAGCTGCTGGAACAGACCTGGTCTGAGGCAAAACAGGACCCGGCTTTTGAGAAAGAGTTTTTCCATCTGCTGAACACCTACTCCGGTCGACCGACACCGCTCTACTTTGCCGAGAATTTGACCCGGGAGCTGGGTGGCGCAAAGATCTATCTGAAAAACGAAGGACTCAACTTAACAGGAGCACACAAAGTAACCCATTGTATCGGGCAGGCATTGCTTGCAAAACGGATGGGAAAAACCCGGTTAATCGCCGATACTGGAGCCGGACAGCATGGGAAGGCAGTGGCAACCATTGCGGCACGGTTTGGTATGGAATGTACCGTGTATATGGGTGCCAAAGATGTGGCGCGACAGCGTCCCAATGTGTTCTGGATGGAACAGCTGGGCGCGAAGGTAGTACCGGTTGAGTTCGGCAGCCAGACCCTCAAAGATGCCGTCAACGCAGCGATGAAAGACTGGATTGCCAATCCTGATGCGCACTTTCTACTGGGGTCAACGGTTGGACCGCATCCCTACCCCAGTATGAACCGGGACTTTCAGTCGGTGGTGGGGCAGGAAGTGAAAGAGCAGATGCAGGAAGCAGAAGGACGCTTACCTGACTATCTGATCGCGGCCGTGGGTGGGGGCAGTAATGCCATGGGATTGTTCTACCGCTTCCTCGAAGACGAATCTGTCAATATTATTGGTGTGGAAGCAGGTGGTCGGGGGGTAAGCAAGGTCGGCGACCATGCCTACCGGTTTTCGGGTGGCAAAGTGGGAGTGGCAGAAGGCTACAAAACTATGTTTTTGCAGGATGAGAGTGGCAACATTGCCAGCTCGCACAGTGTCTCTGCCGGTCTCGACTACCCGGGTATTGGTCCCCAATTGGCATACCTCAAAGAGAAGGGGAGAATTGATGTCACCTATGCAACTGACACCGAAGTATTGGATGCATTCCGCCAGATCGTCAAACACGAGGGTATTATCCCAGCACTGGAATCGACCCATGCCGTCGCGCATGCACTGAAGCTCGCACCTACCCTGGCAAAAGATCAGATCGTGGTGGTCAACCTGTCCGGAAGTGGCGACAAAGATATCTTTATTATTGCCGAGGCACTGGGGGACGAAAAATGGAAACAGTTTGTTATCAATAAAGGAAAGCAGTATGAGCAGGAAACATAATTTACAAAGTACTGACGCTACAAGTCAACAATCGAAGGGAAGAACTTCGTCGCCAATGCGCAATCCGATTGACGCCGCACTGTCACAGATCAAACAACGTGGCACCATCGGTCTCATGACCCATATGGTTGTGGGATATCCTTCGCTTGCCGAAGCGGTTCCGCTCGCGCGAGCTCTTGAAGCCGGTGGTTCTGACCTGTTGGAGGTCCAGATACCCTTCTCAGATCCCATCGCGGATGGTCCAACGATTATGGCAGCCTGTGATCATGCCCTTGCGCAAGGTGTCACTACTGTCAGTGCGCTGGACACTATTGCAGAGATTACCTCCCAGCTCTCGATTCCGGTCTTGATCATGGCCTATTACAATACCATCTTCGCCTATGGAACAGCAGCATTTATCAAAAAAGCTGCGGAGATCGGGGTAAGCGGGCTGATTGTCCCTGATATTCCACCTGAGGAAGAATCGCATGAACAGTTCATCACGCAGTGTGAAGCTTCCGGCATCTATGCGATCCGGGTTGTCTCACCTGCATCAACACCAGAACGTCTGGCAGCCAATGCCGCGCTGGCACGGGGCTTTGTGTATACCAGCAGCCGGTATGGCGTTACCGGGTCGCAAACAGAACTTGATCCCCGGTTAAACGAGTATCTTGACCGGTTACGACATGGCTTTACCGTTCCGGTGGCTGTTGGCTTCGGCATACGTCGCACAGAACAGGTACAGGCACTGGCTGGCCATGCAGATGTTGCTGTAGTTGGCAGTGCCATTCTTGAGAAAATTCAGGAACAGGGTGTTGGGGCGGTACAGCAATATGTGCAATCGCTCCTGTAAATCTGCGAACCGAGGAGTATAATATCTTCATGTCCAAACCAACTCTCATCATTCATGGTGGTGCTATTTTTGGTACACACGACCATGATGCTGCAAAAGACCAGCTCTATCACGAAGCACTCTCACACGCTGCCACCGTCGGTTCAGATATTCTGTTCCGCAATGGCTCGGCACTAGACGCAGTTGAAGAATCGGTCAAGGTGCTCGAAGACTGCGGGCTGTTTGAAGCCGGGAGGGGTTCGGTCTTTACGTATGATGGGAAAAACGAACTGGATGCATCTATTATGGATGGAGCTACGTTAAAAGCAGGTTCAGTTGCCGGAGTGAATAAAATCAAAAACCCGATCTCCGGCGCTCGTAAAGTTTACGAGCATACCTGGCATGTGATGGTGACCCGTCGGGGAGCAGAGCGTCTGGCACAAGAGGCCGGATTGGAGATGGTCGAACCGGAATACTTTTTTAACGAAACTAAATGGCAACAGCATCTGGCAGCCAAAGCCAAACAGGAAGAAGCTCAGCACAGTACCGTTGGCGCGGTGGCGTTAGATGCGCATGGCAATCTGGCGGCGGGTACCTCAACCGGAGGACTGGAGCTGAAGCGGTATGGCCGTGTCGGTGATTCACCAATCATTGGAGCGGGTACCTATGCAAATAACGAGGTCTGTGCTATTTCGTGTACCGGTCAGGGAGAGTATTTTATCCGTACTGTTGCCGCACACGATGTCTATGCCCGCATGAAGTACGGGAATCAAACACTCGAACAGGCGTCTGCCGCAGTACTCGAACAGATTGGAACCCTGGGTGGTCGCGGTGGCATGATCGGTATCGACAAAGAAGGAACTATTCTCATTACGACCACTTCTATCGGTATCTATGCCGCGTGTGTGCGTGAGCAGGGCAAGATCGAGATCCCGCCCTTTATTCGTAGCTAACCAGCAATATAATTGGACGAATACCCAACTGACAGGCCTCATCTTATAGTTTTTCTTCATACGCCGCAGATAATCTTCTTGTATTCTTCTGATACGTATGCTATCATAATGCTATGAACTCAGTGTTTGCACTCATTATCGTCCTCGTCCTTATTCCCTGAAAGGGGCGGATGCGTACTGAGTGAAAAACAGCAGCAACCGCCCCCGGGCGGTTTTTTTCGTATACGGGGTTTATTTATTATTTTTATTACCTATTTACACTATGGCACACTTACAAACCACTGCCCATCCTTATGCATTTTTTAATGGTCAGATCGTCAAGGTCGAAGAAGCCAATGTGTCTATAATGACCAACGCACTCCAGTATGGCACGGGAGTTTTTGCCGGACTGCGCGGGTACTACAATAAAGATGGTAAATATATCTCAATCTTCCGCATCCATGATCATTTCAAACGCTTTCTTCAGTCGTTTGAGATTATCGGTGTGACCATTCCCTATACCGCAGAACAGCTGGCCGATATCACCATCGAACTGATGAAAAAGAACAATCCTGATACTGACACCTATATCCGTCCGTTTGGATTCGCCGGAAGTACCAATCTTTCTCCGAATCTGGAGCGTGATCATGAATTTGCCTTTGCAGAATATATGATCCCCTTAGGTGACTACATTCCGACGGATAAAGGCATCTCAGTTATGGTCAGTTCGTGGCGTCGTGTTGCAGACAATGCCATTCCGTCCCGTGCGAAAATTACGGGTGCCTATATCAACTCGGCATTAGCAAAACAGGAAGCCAACCGCAACGGTCACGAAGAAGCAATCTTTTTAAATGATGCCGGGCATGTTGCCGAAGGCTCTGCCATGAACTTCTTTATGGTACGCAATAACACCCTGATCTATCCAGCTGTCTCTGATGATATTCTGGAGGGTATTACGATGCGGTCTATCATCCAGCTGGCTCAGGATATGGGCATCAAGACGGAACAGCGGAGCATTGACCGATCGGAGCTGTATATTGCTGACGAAGCATTCTTTAGTGGAACCGGGGCACAGGTTGCCTGGATTCAAAAGATCGATCATCGCGTGGTGGGAGATGGCACCCGTGGTCCGATTACATCACAAATTCAGGACAAGTTTTTCCAGGTAGTGCGGGGCAATGATAAGAAATACGCAGACTGGTGCACAAAAGTTCCGACAAAATAAGTTATTACGAATATATACCCTATGAAAATGACAGGCGCACATGCCGTAATTCAAACCTTAGTAGATCTGGGCGTAAAAAATATTTACGGGTACCCGGGAGGTGCTATTATGCCGGTCTACGATGCACTCTATGATTATCAGGATAAGATTCGCCATATTCTGGTCCGTCACGAACAGGGAGCTTCGCATGCTGCCGAAGGCGAGGCCCGTATTACCGGACTGCCAGGTGTGTGTATGGCTACTTCCGGACCAGGTGCTACCAATCTGGTGACTGGAATTGCCGATGCTCAGATGGACTCGGTTCCGCTGCTCTGTATTACCGGACAGGTTCCGAAGGCAGTGATTGGTACCGATGCGTTTCAGGAGACTGATGTGATCGGCATTACCACCTCGATTACGAAATGGAATTATCAGGTAACTGATGCTGCCGAGATTCCCGAAGCCATTGCCAAGGGGTACAAGATTGCAATGGAAGGCCGTCCGGGGCCGGTACTGATTGATATTACCAAGAACGCTCAGTTTGAGCAGATGGAGTATCACTTTCCCAAGAATATTGAATTAAAAAGCTTTCAGCCGCAGATCAAACCGGATCAGGATCTGATCCAGCAGGCAGCTGCGTTGATCAACACCGCAAAAAAGCCACTGTTGCTGATTGGTCACGGTATTCTCATCTCCCGGGCAACCAAGGAGCTGCTGACCTTTGCCGAAGCAACTGGCATCCCGGTAACTAACACGTTACACGGTATCTCTGCGTTCCCTAACGGACATCCGCAGTATGTCGGATGGGTAGGAATGCACGGCAACTACGGTCCAAACGTTTTGACAAATCAGGCAGATCTGATTCTGGCGATCGGTATGCGGTTTGATGATCGCGTAACCGGACGGTTGGCTGACTATGCGAAAAAAGCCAAGATTATCCATGTCGATATTGATCCGGCAGAACTGAATAAAAACGTAAAAGCGGATGTTGGTATCGCAGCGGACGCAAAACATGCCTTGATCGCCCTGACGCAACTGGTAACAAAGCAGGACCATTCACAATGGATTGCTGAATTTAAGAAGTACGACAAAGAAGAATATGAAACCGTAATCAAACCGGAAACGATGCCTGAAGAAGGACAAATTAAGATGGGAGAGGTAATCCGTAATCTAACTGAAAAAACAAAGGGAGATGCGATTGTGGTGCCCGATGTAGGACAACATCAGATGATCACCGCGCAGTACTTTAAATGTGCAAAACCGGACAGCTTTATTGCCTCGGGTGGACTGGGAACCATGGGTTTTGGCATTCCGGCAGCCATCGGCGCCAAAGTTGCAGCCCCTGACCGTCAGGTCATTGCGATTGTTGGTGACGGTTCATTTCAGATGACCTTACAGGAGCTCATGACTATCTCGCAGGAGCAACTGCCAGTAAAGATCATCATTCTCAATAACAACTTTTTGGGCATGGTCCGCCAGTGGCAACAACTGTTTTTTGAGAAGCGCTATTCATTTGTGGATATGCAGAATCCGGACTTTATCAAGCTGGCAGAAGGCTTTTTTATCGATGCTGAGAAGGTAACCGAGCGGGAACATCTGAGTGATGCTCTCGACCGGATGCTGGATTCGAAAAAACCATACCTGTTAGAGATCGTAGTGGAAAAAGAAGCAAATGTGTTTCCGATGATTCCCCAGGGTATGGCTGTTGATGAAGTTATCTTAAAACCGCCGCAAAAACAGTAAGGTGCGGTGCCAAAGAGCACAATATAAATTTTAACCACTATGCAAAACAAATTTACGATTTCAGTGTTTACCGAAAATAAACCAGGATTGTTATACCGTATTTCCGGGCTGTTCCTCAAACGGAAGATTAATATAGAGAGTTTAACCGTTTCGGAGACGGAAAAAGAAGGCATCTCACGGTTTACCATTCTCGTGCACGTCGATCAGGAAACCGCTCATAAGCTGGCACGTCAGCTGGAACGTATTATCGAGGTCACGCATGTGGAAGTGCATGCCGATGATGAGTTGATTGCCCGCGAGATCGTGCTGGTTCGCATTGCACTAAAGAGTCCTCAGGAAAAAGAACAGATTGAGTCAATCTGTAAACAGTACTGGGCACACATTCTGGAACGATTCTCAACCGATTCCATGTGTGTAGTAGAGATTGACGGATCGGAAGAAAAGATAGACGCATGTTACAAAGAACTCGAACAGTTCGAGATTACCGAGTACATCGCCTCCGGCCGGATTGCGATAACACGGTAATGTTTTTATTTATTATTTTTTAGTTTTAAGACGGTATGAAAGATCGAGTCATCGTTTTTGACACCACCCTGCGCGACGGAGAACAGGTCCCGGGCTGTCAATTAAACACCATTGAAAAGATTGAAGTGGCAAAGCAGCTCGAGCTTCTTGGCGTAGACGTGATCGAAGCGGGATTTCCGATCTCCAGTCCAGCGGACTTTAAGTCTGTAGTCGAGATCTCAAAAGCGGTTACCGAACCGATTATCTGTCCGTTATCACGTGCGGTGATGGGAGATATTGATTGTGCTGCCGATTCGCTTAAGTACGCCAAGAAAAAGCGTATTCATACCTTTATCAGTACCTCAGATATCCATATTCAGCATCAGTTCAAGACCACCCGCGAAGATATTATGGAGCGGGCAGTTGCCGCGGTGAAACATGCAAAACAGTATGTCGAAGATGTTGAGTTTTCTGCGATGGATGCCGGCCGTTCTGACCGGGAGTATCTGGCCCGTGTGCTGGAAGCTGCGATCAAGGCAGGAGCTACTACTCTAAATATCCCCGATACCACCGGTTACTGTCTACCCCATGAATATGGCGATCTGATCAAGTACATCCGGGAGAATGTCCGGGGAGTTGAGAATGTAGTCCTGTCTGCTCATTGTCACAATGATCTGGGGTTGGCAACTGCTAATACCATTGCCGGAGTTGTTAATGGTATTCGCCAGGTGGAAGTTACCATGAACGGTGTGGGTGAGCGTGCGGGAAATACCGCGCTGGAAGAAGTGGTGATGATTCTGCGCACCCGGAAAGATCTGGATGTAGATACCAATATCAATGCCAAGATGATCTATCCTACCAGCCGTCTGGTCTCCCGGTTGTTGCGTATGCCGGTTCAGCCCAACAAGGCAATTGTGGGAAAGAATGCCTTTGCGCATTCATCTGGTATTCATCAGCATGGAGTGTTAAATAAGCGCGAGACCTATGAAATTATCGATCCGCAAGATGTCGGTATTCAGCAGTCAGAGATTATTCTGACCGCTCGCAGTGGACGTGCGGCGCTTAAGCACCATCTGGAACGCTTAGGATATAACCTGAGCAAAGAAGAACTGGACGAAGTCTATACCCGCTTTGTGGAGGTCGCTGATACCAAGAAAGAGGTAAATGACGACGATCTGTATGAATTGATGGGGAAAGAACGGCCCAAGCATTCCGAGATCAAACTGGAGCTGTTACAGGTATTGTGTGGCGATCCGGTTACTCCGATGGCTACTATTACCCTCAAGATGGATGGCAAAAAGCATAAAGCAGTCGCGACCGGAAATGGTCCGATCGATGCAGCGTTCCATGCCATAGATCAGATTGTAAAAAAACATGTCGAGTTGGAGGAATTCCTGGTGCAGGCCATTACCCGCGGCAGTGATGATACGGGGAAGGTACATGTCCAGATTCATTACAATGGTCGGCCCTATTACGGCTTCGGTTCAGATACCGATATCGTCGTCGCCTCTGTCAGGGCGTATATTGACGCATTAAATAAAGTTCTCTAAATCGGTATGCAGGTTACGAAACAACTCATCGAACAGGCAGCAGAAAATATCTCTGCCGTCGTGAACCGGACTCCGCTCCAGTTCAACAAACATTTATCAGATTACTATGGCGCAAACGTCTATGTGAAGCGTGAAGATTTGCAGGAAGTACGTTCCTTTAAGATTCGCGGCTCTTATAACCGTATCAGTTCGCTGAACGCGGAAGAGCGGGAACGCGGCATTGTCTGTGCCAGTGCAGGCAATCATGCCCAGGGCGTCGCCTGGAGTTGTAACAAACTCAAGATTAACGGAGCAATCTTTATGCCGGCTATTTCTCCGGCACAAAAGGTAAACCGGGTCAAGATGTTTGGTGGGGAGTATGTGACTGTGCATCTGATCGGCAATAACTTTGATGAAGCAGTAGCGGCATCACAGGAGTATGCCAAAGAACATAATCTGGTCTATGTCCATGCGTTCAACGATCCCATGGTAATTGCGGGTCAGGGAACGATCGCCAAAGAGGTCTACGAAAAGCTGGAAGGAAAAATTGATTATGTGGTCGCGTGTGTGGGTGGGGGTGGTCTGATCTCGGGGATTGCCACCTATATGAAAGAAACCAACCCTGAGATTAAGGTAATCGGTTCCGAGCCGGCCGGCGCCGCCGAGATGACGGCTTCTCTTGCAGCCGGAGAACTGGTTACGCTTGACACCATCGATACCTTTGTTGATGGTGCCTCGATGAAACGGACGTGTGAACTAACACTGGGCATCTGTCAGAAGTATGTGGACCATATCGTGACGATTGACGAAGGCCAGGTCTGCAAGACCATGATCGATCTGTATCAAAACGAAGGCATTATTGCGGAACCGGCGGGGGCACTGGCGATTGCGGCACTGGATCATATCAAAGATGAGATCAAAGGGAAGACCGTTGTCTGTACCTTAAGCGGAGGCAACAACGACATTCTGCGCTATCCGGAGGTGATAGAGCGGAGTCTGGTCTGGCAGGGCTTAAAGCATTACTTTATTGTGAACTTTGCCCAGAAACCGGGTCAGTTAAAACTGTTCTTGGAGCAGGTACTGGGACCGCACGACGATATCGTTCGGTTTGAATACATAAAAAAAACCAACAAAGAAACCGGGCCAGCCTTAATCGGTCTGGAGTTGCAAAATGCAGACGATCTCCAACCGCTGATGGAGCGGATGATCAAACACGGAATCCCGTTTAGAAGATTAACCACCGCAGATCAGGATTATCAAATTCTTGTCTAATCTATGAAGTTTTCATCGTTTGGCACCAAGTTTACCTCACAGTCCGGCATTCTCCAGCTGATGGATGATCTGGGAAAAGCGTTATCTAGTGGTGATAAGCTCTCGCTGGGAGGAGGCAACCCCGCCCATATTCCCGCCGTGCAGGCAGTCTGGCGCCGTGAGATGGAACAGATGCTTAAAGATGGAACCTCATTTGATACGATGTTGGCAAACTATACTACGCCCCAGGGCGATGCAGAGTTTATCCGGGTGATGGCTGCATTTTTGAACAAGCAGTACAACTGGAATGTCTCAGAACAGAACATTGCGGTGATGGGCGGCAGTCAAACTTCGTTTTACTTTCTGTTTAATATGCTGGCTGGCGCAATGCCGGACGGAACACAGAAAAAGATTCTGTTTCCGATTGTGCCGGAGTATATCGGCTATGCCGATCAGGGATTAAGTTCCGATATGTTTGTCGGGAATAAGCCAACGATTACCCATATCGACAGTCATACCTATAAATACGGTATTGATTTTGAGGCACTGAAAATTACCGACGAGATTGCGGCAATTGCGATCTCCCGTCCGACCAACCCGACCGGAAATGTTATCACCGATGAGGAAACACGCAAGCTGGCACAACTGGCAACCGCACATGGCATTCCGTTTATTCTGGATAATGCGTATGGACTGCCGTTTCCGGATATTCTGTTTACTCCGGCAACACCAATATACGAAGGGAATATGATCTATGTGATGAGCTTATCCAAGATCGGATTGCCCAGTACCCGCACCTCGATTGTGATTGCCAATCCGGAAATAGTAAAGGCGCTCTCAGCGCTGAACGCAATCATTTCCCTTTCAACCGGTACCGTCGGGCAGTACCTGATTAAAAATCTGATTGAGTCAGGTGAGGTGCTTGATTTGGCACGGAATACCATTAAGCCGTTTTACCAGAAAAAATCAGAGGCCGCTATCAAGACGTTGCATCAGCACCTGCGGAATGATATTCCGTGGCATCTGCACAAAAGTGAAGGAGCGTTGTTTCTCTGGCTCTGGTGCGAAAATATGCCGATTACCTCTATGGAGTTGTACGAACGCCTCAAGAAACGCGGTGTAATTGTCGTGCCGGGAGAGTACTTTTTCCCTGGTTTTACGGAAGACTGGCAGCATCGTCATGAATGTATCCGCATCTCGTACAGCATGAAGGATGAAGTCGTACAAAAAGGATTAGAGATTATTGCAGATGAAATAAACAGTATCTATCGCCATTACTAATTAATTATCAATTTTTATTTTTTATTATGAAAATCAACTTCGGCGGAACCACAGAAAACGTCGTTACTCACGAGGAATTCCCTCTCTCAAAAGCACAGGAAGTGCTCAAGGATGAAGTTGTCGCCGTTCTGGGCTATGGTGTCCAGGGACCGGGACAGGGATTAAATATGCGTGATAACGGCATCAAGGTAATTGTCGGTCAACGCAAGGGAGGCAAGTCCTGGGAAAAGGCCATAAAAGATGGCTGGGTAGAAGGAGAGACGCTCTTCGATCTGGAAGAAGCAGCCAAGCGGGGAACCATCATTCAGTTCCTGCTCTCTGATGCCGGACAGAAAGAATACTGGCCAACCCTCAAGCCATACCTTACCGAAGGGAAAACCCTTTGTTTCTCACATGGATTCTCGGTTACGTATAAGGATCAAACCGGTGTTATCCCGCCAGAGAACATCGACGTTGTTCTGGTTGCCCCAAAAGGATCAGGACTGTCTGTGCGCCGCAACTTTTTAGATGGCAGTGGCATTAACAGCTCCTATGCCGTATTCCAGGACTACACCGGAAAGGCACAAGAAAAAGTAATTGCCCTGGGTATTGCGCTGGGCTCAGGCTATCTGTTCCCAACCACCTTCGAGATGGAAGTTTACTCAGACTTAACCGGAGAACGCGGTGTCCTGATGGGTGCGCTTGCCGGTGTGATGGAGGCTCAATACAACGAGCTGCGCAAGCATGGTCATTCCCCATCCGAAGCCTTTAACGAAACCGTCGAAGAACTGACCCAGAGTCTGATCCGACTGGTGGGTGAAAATGGTATGGACTGGATGTATGCCAACTGTTCTACCACCGCACAGCGCGGTGCGCTGGACTGGAAAAATAAGTTCCGTGACGCAGTCGCACCGGTCTTTACTGATCTGTACGAAAGTGTTGCCAACGGAACCGAAGCCAGGATTACACTGGAGAAAAACAGTCAACCCGATTATCGTGAAAAGCTTGAGGTAGAACTCAAAGAAATTCACGATTCCGAGATGTGGTCTGCCGGCCGTAAGGTCCGCGAACTGCGCCCGGAAAACTGGCAGAAGAATAAATAAGTTGCAAATAGACTTATAGTATGTTGTGCTATGGGTAAGTGAGTGCGTTAAAAGCTCGTGCTTTTAGAGTAGACAGGCCTGTCTGCTCCTTGCAGTCACTCACCCAGGGGGCGCCAACTCGTGGCGCCCCCGACATACTCCCTAAAAGATATCACTGCATCTGTTGCTTTTCAGCAATCTAATTTAGTAATTATGCGTTGCGCTTGTGTTATACTATAGTATTACCTTTTCATATCCTTATTATGAGTGATTCCTGTGGCTGCGGTAATGGAGACTGCTGCAAAAATAACAAACCCAAACAACTGAAAAATCGTAGTATTGAACTTACCAGCATTCCCGGTGCAGATACCTGGGCAAAGCGGGCGCCGGCACGTGCAATGATGCGCGCGGTAGGCTATACCGACTCCGATTTTGAAAAGCCAATGGTTTGTGTTGCCGCTCCGTACTCCGACGTTTCTCCTTGTAATAATCATATCTTCGAACTGGGGAAGATGATCGAAGATGAAGTCACCCGGTGTGGCGGAAAGCCGTTTATCTTTGGTACTCCGGTGATTACGGATGGAGAGACCATGGGAATGGAAGGAATGAAGTACTCGCTCGTGAGCCGTGACCTGATTGCAGACTGTATCGAGATGATGCAGGAAGGTTACACCTCAGATGGCACTATTGCCCTGAGTGGTTGTGATAAAACAATTCCGGCGTCGCTGATGCCGCTGGCCCGGAATAATTCGGTTGGTCTCTGCCTCTACGGCGGATCCATCCGACCGGGTAAACTACAGGGAGAAGATCTGACCGTCGTCAGTATTTTTGAAGCAGTTGGCGCCTATGGTGCCGGAATGATTGACGAAATCCGTCTGCATGATGTTGAATGCGCCTCTTGTCCCGGTAATGGTGCCTGTGGTGGCATGTATACCGCAAATACCATGGCCTCCTGTATCGAAGCGATGGGGATGAGTCTCCCTGGTAGTGCGTCAAATGTGGCCGCAGATGAACAGAACAATATCTCACCGGAAAAGAAACTTGATTGTATCAATGCCGCTCGCGCGATTTTCTATCTGATGGAGCACAACATTCGTGCTCGCGATATTATGACTCGTAAAGCGTTTGAAAATGCTATTACGGTGATGATGGCTCTTGGTGGTTCCACAAACGGCGTCTTGCATCTGCTGGCACTTGCTCATGAAGCTGAAGTAGAGTTGAGTATTGACGACTTCCAGAAGATCGGAGAGCGCGTTCCGCTGATTGGGAATCTGAAGCCGTTTGGAAAGTATGTGATGAATGACGTCAGCCAGATTGGTGGTATTCCGATGGTCATGAAGATGCTGCTGAAGGGTGGCTATCTGCATGGCGACTGTCTGACTGTGACCGGTAAAACGATTGCCGAAAACCTGGAACATGCGCCGGATTATCCGGAAGGTCAGGATGTTATTCTGCCGCTCGATAAGCCATACGCAGCTCCCGGAAAACATATTATGGTAATCCGTGGGAATATGGCCGAAGAAGGTGCCGTCATCAAGTTGTCAGGCAAAGAACTGGAACGACATCGTGGACCTGCCCGTGTCTTTGAACGGGAAGAACAGTGTCTGGATGCGATTATTGCCGGCAAGATCAAAAAAGGTGATGTGCTGGTAATCCGGAACGAAGGTCCAAAAGGTGGCCCCGGTATGCGTGAGATGTTATCACCATCGGCCGCACTGATGGGTGCCGGACTCGGTGCCGATGTCGCGCTGATTACTGATGGACGCTTTTCAGGTGGTACGCATGGCATTATGATTGGTCATGTGACACCGGAAGCTGCCGTTGGCGGCATGATCGGACTGGTACAGGAAGGCGATATCATCGATATAGACTTAACCAAAAAAGAAGTAAATCTTGAGATTTCGGCTGATGAACTGAAAAAGCGCAAAGCTGACTGGAAACCAACCGAATCCAAATACAAGCGTGGAGTACTCTGGAAGTATGCCCAGCTGGTATCCAGTGCCAGTAAGGGAGCGGTAACCAGTTAAGGACCGCGCGTTCCGGCAGGACTGTAGCATCTTATGGGTGCTGCAACGTCTACCGGAACAGTTCGCACTAATCTGGAGGGAACCATGACACAGCAAGAGCGGATTCCGCCTGATGACAACCGCAACCTGCCACCGAATCCAACGCTCATGGATGTAGTGATGCTGGTGTTCAGGCTGATTCAGGAGGATCCCACGATCCCTGGCCCGTTTGTCTTCGACTACATGCGGATATTCGACGCACAGGCCTTGCATCAGTTGATCAACGATCTCTGGACCGATCCCCGGTCTGAGTTCGTGGTCTTTGTCAGCGTCGATCATGGCGTGGTGATTAACTTCGCCTTGCTCCTGGTCGAGAAGGGTGCCCTGCCGCCCGTCACCGTCCGCTCGTCCGCGGAGAACGGCAGGTTTTTCCTGCGGGTTATTCAGCGCCGCCAGATCAGGATCAGCGGCTCGTAGTAGCTGAAGGTCATGGTTAATCGCCGCCCGAAACAGTAAAGGAATGATCGCGATGGAACCCCCGAGTCCCTGTCGACGCACCAATCCCTGTCGATACGCGTGTCCCTGTAGACACACCGTCTGTTCCAGACAACCCGCTGCCGTGTTGCAGTAAGCGCCCTGTGTATGCAGGGCGCACCCATTATTAATTATTTTCCCACTCTATGAAGGTTCTTCACACAGATCAGGCTCCTGCAGCTATTGGTCCGTATTCCCAGGCAATTGACACCGGTTCGCTCATTTTCTGCTCAGGTCAGATCGGGCTTGATCCGCAGACAGGAGAAATGAAAGACGGTCTGGAGGCTCAGATTACACAAATCTGCGCAAATATTGATGCCGTACTTGCGGCTGCCGGACTTACAAAACAGCACATCGTAAAAACTACTATCTTTATTGTAGATATGAATGACTTTCCTACGGTGAATGAGATCTACGGTGCCTATGTTGGAGACCACAAACCGGCACGTTCCACCGTGGGTGTTGCGTCACTCCCAAAAGGGGCTGTTGTTGAGATCGAGGTAGTAGCAGTTAGATAATCTGTTATAATAGCAGTATGAATACCCATATCAATTCACTTCTTCTTAACCTCGGATAAAACCGCGGGGAAGTATTGATATGGCAAAACCCCGCAGAAGCGGGGTTTTTTTTATACCAATTGTTAATTTTATATTGATCCCATGAAGTCACATCCTCAAACATTGTTTGAAAAAATCTGGAATGCTCATGTGGTGCATCAGGAAGAAGGCTATCCTGCCGTTTTGTATATTGATGCGCACCTGATTCATGAAGTTACCAGTCCCCAGGCGTTTGATGGACTTCGCCGCCGGAGTATGCCGGTCTTCCGAACTGACCGGACCTATGCGACCATGGATCACAATGTGCCCACCAAGGATCAGCATCTGCCCATTAAAGAGTTGCTTTCCCGCAAGCAGGTAGAGATGCTCAGAAAAAACTGTGAGGAGTTTGATGTCCCATTGTATGGTCTGGGTCATCCGTGGCAGGGCATTGTACATGTTATCGGACCGGAGCTGGGGATTACCAAACCGGGTATGACGATGGTTTGTGGTGATAGTCATACCTCAACTCACGGGGCATTCGGCAGTATCGCGTTCGGTATCGGTACTAGTGAGGTTGAGCAGGTTCTGGCAACACAGACCATTCTCCAGAATAAGCCAAAAACAATGAAGATAGAGGTAACGGGAGACTTGGCGGAAGGGGTAGTTTCAAAAGATATTATCTTGCATATCATTACTAAATTGACTGCTGCCGGTGGCACAGGATACTTTGTTGAGTATGCCGGAGATACGATCGAAGGTCTCTCGATGGAGGCTCGAATGACCATCTGTAATATGAGTATCGAGATGGGAGCCAGAGGTGGAATGATCGCACCAGACGAAACAACCTTTGCTTATATGAAAGGACGTGAGTATATGCCGAAAGGTGAAGCGTGGGATCAGGCAGTCGCCTACTGGAAGACGTTACCATCGGATCAGGGAGCTGAGTATGACCGGGTCGAGACATTCCAGGCGCGTGACATTGAGCCATGGATTACCTATGGAACCAATCCAGGTATGGGTGTTGGTATTACCGGGACTATCCCAACTGCAGCCGAAATGGAAACTGAGAGTGATGTGCGTCAGTTACAAAAATCGCTGGAGTATATGGGCTTACAGGAAGGACAGGCTATGATTGGACAACATGTTGATTATGTCTTTTTTGGCAGTTGTACGAATGCCCGTATCGAAGACTTCAGGATGGCGGCCAAGATCCTCAAAGGCCGCAAGAAAGCGGATCATGTAGAGGCATTTCTGGTACCGGGTTCCTATCAGGTGATGGAACAGGCAAAAGCAGAAGGGCTGGACCGTATCTTTGCTGAGGCTGGATTTGAGTTGCGCGGTGCCGGGTGTTCCGCCTGTCTGGGGATGAATGAGGACAAGATTCCCGCTGGGAAATACTGCGTCTCGACCAGTAACCGTAACTTTGAAGGGCGTCAGGGCCCGGGAGCGCGAACAATGCTGGCCAGTCCGTTAACTGCCGCTGCAACGGCAATAACCGGGGTTGTCAGTGATCCACGCGAATTTATTTAAGAGTTCTCTATAGCTATATGACACACGCAAAAATCCACAAAATTGTCTCAACCGCAGTTCCACTGCCGGTCGAGAATATCGATACTGATCAGATTATTCCGGCACGCTTTTTAAAAGCTACGACCCGGGAAGGGTTTGGAGAAAACCTGTTCCGTGACTGGCGCTACAATCCTGACGGGACACCAAAGGCCGATTTTATCTTAAACGATAGTACCTATTCCGGTGAGATTCTGGTGGCAGGTAAAAATTTCGGGTGTGGTTCAAGTCGGGAACATGCTGCCTGGTCGCTGGTTGATTATGGGTTTAAAGCTGTTATATCGAGTTTCTTTGCTGATATTTTTAAGAGCAATGCGCTAAACAACAGTCTGTTACCTATTGTAGTCTCCCAGGAGATGTTAAATCATATCTTTGCTGAGATTCAGGGCAATCCGGATACAATCATAGAGATCGATCTGGAGAAACAGACCGTCTCCGTTCCCGGAATGAGCGAAGAGTTTGAGATTAATGCATATAAAAAACTGTGCATCATGAATGGATACGACGATGTGGATTATCTCCATGCGCTCAAATGGAAAACGGAAGAATTTGAGCAGAACCGAAGCAACGACTGGAGCTAATCAGTAGTTTGCACTGATTCTTTTGGACGGAGCCAGTGGCTGGGTACCCAGGCGCTCTGCGCGGTCTCTCCGTTGATTGATGTAATCTCAATCTTCCCGTCGGCAGTAGTCCGATAGCGATACGAGTGATACTCAGCTGTCGAGTTTCCGTTTGCGACGGTAATCGTATGGTTGCGAACCTGCGTAACGATTCCTACATGATTCATGGTCCCTTCTGCCCATACCATGGTATCCATCGGTTGTGGCGGTGAGCTGCTGGCGCCACTGCGATACACAGTAAAGGTGTCTGTCAGATGTATCCAGTTCCGGGCATCTCCCCGCAGTCTCCCTTTAAGAGTGATCCCGTTGAGGTGATAGGTGATTGCGACATACGTAGTGCACTGAAGGTAGTCCTGCGGGTAGAGTTCAGGGTTCCAGCGCTGATCCCAGCTCAATACTTCTTGAACTTCTGTGGGAAACGTTTCGGAAGCCGGGTCAGCATGAAACCGGGAAAGATACAAACTGTTCTCCCCGTAAGTCAGGGCAGGAGGGAGTGTCGTGATCTGTTGAGCTGTGCCCGGGGGAGAATGTGCCTGACCTGCACTCTGATGGTTGGATTTCCTTATTCGTGAACGCAGTGACGATATCGCTGCGTTAATTTGTTGTAACAATGAAATCAGGACACTAAAGGATACAACTGCTAACATATCAATCCCCACAGTATGAAGGGGGCTGAACAGGGGATTCACACGAAAGGCGTTTTGCGGTTGTTCCACATCATCACGAGGAAGTATTTCCAACGCTGTCTGAGTATCTCTATGCTGAATTGACTCATGCAGTGGCATCCGTTGAACAGGTGGTGTATCGATATACTCTGACCCGGATTGATAGGTTTTATCCGGATCATACTGACCTATAAAATCTTCCGGAGGTATACCTTGTGCTGCACTTTTACCGGGTAGTAACAATGAAAGAATAATCAATATAAGTACCATAATAAAGTTGAACTGCTAATTATTATACAATAACATATAATTATAGATGTGCAATGCGTATCTTCACAAAAATTAAAACTTATAGTATAATAGCGGGATGACACGCACAGAACAATGGAGAAGAGGTCTTGCTGCTGCTATTGCGGCTGACGAACAAATGGAACGCGATGCGAGAGAACCATTTTATGAACACGTAGATCGTATTTTTCTCTCCGCAATCGGCACTAACTTTTGTAGAACACTGGATCAGTATTATGACATCCTGTACAGTGATGGTGCTCCGGAACTGCTTTCCGCCACGCATGGAGGTACGGTTGTTGATGCTGGTGCAAGTGCCGCGTATGCCTTAGCACAGTTGCGATACGAAGACCCGAACGCAAGATTGATTGCGAACGACATCCGTAATATTCCACTGATGCATTACACAACGAATGTTGATTATGGACAGCGTCATAATGTGGGTGTAATGATGCAAGAATCTCGCATTGAGTTTGTACAGGGGAGTTATCGCCGTCTTCCGGAGATGGTTCCCCAAGGATATGATCTGGTACTCAGTGTAGGAGCGTTTCCCGATGATCAAACCCCGGTTTCATACCACATTCATATACTCGATCGAATGTTAAGCGGGTTGAGAAGAGGCGGACATATTCAAGTCTTTTACGCTCCAACGCAGCCACAGCTCGAAAAAACGTTTGAGTGGCTGTTTTACAACAAGATTCCCCATCAATATCATCCGGTTAGTGCAGACGTTGCACGAAGAAACTTTTTTGGTGAACTTCTCGGACCATGGGGAACGTTAACGATCGGTCCTCGCTAATTATTCCTTTTCAGTCAATGCAACAGACTTTGCAGTGAGTGTAGTGGGTGGAAAACTAAAAAAGATAATAGTGTCTCCTGTGTAGACATACTCTGCTTCGTAGACTGACTCAGTTCCTGCATTACAGCTTTTCTGTATTACACCCGGGCGGTCGAAGTTGGCTTTAAGGTACGTAAAGGCTTTATCGCAGTCTTTTGTTTTCGAAAGAACCTGAACTGCGGCGTGTGTTGCGTTGGTTAACGCCAGTTTCGATTTCATCATTAAGCCAAAGTAGATAATCATAATAAAGACCGCAAAAATTACCGGAAAGGTAATTAAAAACTCAACCGTAGAGTATCCCTGTTCTGAGCGGAGATTATTCGTCTTCATCTGTTCGTGCGGCTGCTGATGCTTCAGAATCTGACACATCGAGATCTTGTAACGAGGCAGAAGCAGATGCCGTTTCAACAGTTGGACGGAACACGAACTGAAGTTTCCAGGAATCTGTCAATGCGTCCGAAAGCGGCAGTACTTCTTCATTCTTTAACAACAGTGCGATGTAAGCAATCGCATCTACCGTATCCTCACCAGTCCGGATTACATCGAACACGGTTACCCCTTCAAGCAGTACATCGGCCGCGTTCCGTTGTTCTGTATTCTGGTTCAGTACGAGTACATCAACTACCGACTGTTTTTGTAGTTCGGGAGGAAACGAAAAGGCATTTTCACGGGGAATGTATACAACTTTATATCCATCCGGGATCAGATTTGCAATGCCGATTGAGCTTTTGGTATCTGTTGCACCAAAAAAAGACGGCAGCATCACATCACCCTTCTGCACCGAAATAACGGGTTTTTTACCGATTATTGTTTTGGCATCAGCTTCTGTATAAGCAGTAGGAGGTTCGTACCCCGTCACAAACTCCATTACACCCAGATTCTCTGCCGTTACCGGCTGCTGTGCGTTTAACGTCTGTTTTGCTACCAGAACCTTTACAGTGCTCACCTGTCTGTCATTCTGTCTCATGTACAGATAGATGGTTGCCGCAAGGAGTCCGCACGATATAACAATAGCGCTCAGTTTGAGCAGTGCCTGTAGTGCGTTTCGTCTGGGATTGTGATCGGTGGTACGTTTCATTTGTTAGTTTGCAATTGCGTTCTGTACCTCGGCACCTTTGTCAGAAATCGCCTGGGTGATAATTCCTACCACACTTGCGACAACGGTGATAAGTAAAAATGCACCAACAACATATTCCATGGTTGTCCATCCGGCCTGACCTTTTTTAGAGTGTTTCATAGAGCGTAATAAAATTGTAATTAATCCTATAGCATCAACTATATTTTTATAATTGAATTGATAATGTGCTATGGTATAATTCATTAAAATTTTAGCTATTATATAATGCAAAAAAACAAAAATCAATTCGAAAAAGGATATGTTGCACCGGTGGTCCTGTTTCTTACTATAGCTGGAATGGCTATGGTCACCCTGGTCATCGAGACCGGCTTGATGATGCAGACGAGAACGCAGCTGAATAATGGTGTTGAGCTGGCGGTAAGCGCAGGGGCCCATGCATACGGTAAACAGTATAAAAAATCAGTTGCCGATGAGTACGAGACCGTAAAAGATGAAGCTGAACTCGAAGCAATCGCCGAGGCTGCGACCATGTCTCCGCCTCCCACGCCGGAAGAACTGGCTGAGATGGTCAAAGAAAAAGCGCGGGAAAAGGTAAAAGAAAAACAGGCAACATTTCAGTCTCAAGCACGATCCCGGTGTCGTGATGCAGCAGTCTCTATTCTCAAGGCACATACGATTACTCCGGTGTCGGTCCAGTGCACAGATACTCAGATAACCGTTGACGGGGCAAAAGACTATTATCAAACATTTACTAATGTATTTATGGGTGGCGGCAGTACGTTTAAGGAACGTGCAGCGGAAAAAATCATCCTGGCAGAAGAGTAATTATGGAATTAATCACCATAGCCGGAATCAATGTAATACTTTGTATACTGCTGCTCTTAAGTGAGTATGGCTCTTTTGTGAGGCAGCGGGTTCGTACCGTAGAGCGACTGGAACAGATCGGGTTGAGCCCCACCACTACATCAGCAGACAGAGTACTGCTGTTTTTACCTGACTGGTTGTTTCGTGTTGTTCGACCATTCCTTCCGCGTCCGTCAGCTTCCCCGCAGGTGCCGCGTGAACAGTCACTTCTCGCAGAGATAACACCGGTAAAGGTACTTATTATTAATCTTTGCTGTATTGTACTGGGTGTGAATGCACAGATGCTGCTCTCTATTCCCTGGTATGCAATCTGGATTATCCTGATGGCAGGGCAGGCGGTGGTATGGTACGTACTGAAGCATAATCAGAAAAACAAGCGGGAGGCACTGGAAAAACGGTTACCGGAGATTCTCGATATTATGGCGCGTGTGTATCGGGTTCATACTGATCTGAGAATTTCGTTGCAGGAAGTTGCAAAGAATGTCGCGGACCGCGAGGTTGCCATACTGTTCGAGGATATGGTAAAACTTTCCCGTTTCGGGTATACCGTCGAAGAAGCGATGAGTTATGTCGCACAGAAGATCGAGAGTCCGGACCTGGATTTTGTGATTACGTCTATTAGAATCAATATCCCATTAGGAGGAGATCTTGCCTATCTCTTTGAACATACGGCACAGCTGCTGCGACAACGAAAAGAAGCTAAAGACGAGATCCAGAATCTGATGTTCCAGAGTAAATTCTCTTCGATGGCATCGGCGCTGATTGTCCCGATTATCGTAATAGCCTCATTTGTCACCAATCCAAAATATCAGCAGGTCCTTCTCTATAATCCGACAGGAAGACTTATCTTTATTGGGTGTATCTTCTGGTGGCTGATCGGAGTGGTTATTATTAGAAAAAATGCACGGGTAACGCTATGAGACGTATACAGACACGCACATATTGGATTGATCGCCTATTTACCAACAAAGACCGGTTGACGCTGGTTCGAGAAGCAGTTGTACATCAGGTTAAGAAGTGGTTTTGCACCCATCTGATGCAACAGTTTACTGCTCCAGTGTTCGGAGTCTCCCTGGTTGTCCGTGACCGTGAACTGACGTTGTCAAAGATAGGAATGTCCCGTACTGAATATCAGTTCTGGAAGGGATGTGGCATGGTGGCAGGGCTTATTTTAGGGCTCTGTACCTATATTCTGACGACTAAAACAGTTCTTTCTCCCATGATTCTGCTGATACCGGCACTGGGGTTGTTTGGATTTATTCTGACAGAACTGTACGTAAACGATAAAGTTCAGCAGATTGACTACGAAATACATACGGATTTTCCCAAGTTTCTCGACCTGTTGCATCTGTATACCGCATCGGCTGCTTACGAGAATATCGGTGGAGCAATGTACTCTGTAGCGAGCAATATGGAAGGAACGCTGGCACGGCAGTTGCGTGAGCTTACCGCCGTGTACCGGTTTGTTGATCTGCATACGTTTCTGGAAAAGATGGATGAACGATTCTCGACGCCACTGGCAAAAGATCTGGTAGCAACACTCAGGTTGGCTGATACTTACGGCGGCTCGATCAGCACCAAGATTGGAACACTTGCAGAAGAAGCACACAAAGATCGGTTTCAGAATGCAAAAAAAGCGGGGCAGCGTGCATCTGCCACATTATTAGTTCCCTTAATGCTCTTTCACTTTCCTGTGGCCATCATTATCTTTATTGCACCGACGGCGCTGGCATTGAAAGATGTATTCGGCTGGTAAAAACACTATGAAACAGATTCAACATGAAGTGGTAAAAACAGAGTTTGTAAACACGATCAAAGATTATCCCAACTTTCCTTTTAACGACCGTCAGGCACAGGAACAGGTGGCTGAGCATATTCTTGACCAGGTATTTGAAAAAACGAATGTGTACGTTACCTCCCAGGAACGTTCTCAATTACTACGGGAGTTGCTTGATACAGTGGTATTTGGCTTGCGGCAGATTCAGAAACTTCAGGATGACGCCTCAATAGAGGAAATTATGATTAATGGTCTGAATGATATCTTTATAAAGCGTCGCTTTAGTGACGGGGTAGAGCGGGTGCCGGTACAGTTTAGTCACCGGAACGAACTGCGCTCGGTAATTGAAAAACTGCTGGAAGGTACCGGCCGGCGCATTGACCGGAGCAGTCCGATTGTGGACACCCGGCTTGCAGATGGTTCACGCGTAAACATCGTGATTGAACCGCTTTCGCTTCAGGGGCCAATTATCACCATTCGTAAGTTTCCTGAGCGACCAATCTCGGCGAACGATCTACTGACGCACGGAACTATCAACCGTGAGATGTATGAGTTTTTACAGCTAATGGTACAGAAAAAACAGAACATAGTGGTTTCGGGAAGTACTGCTGCCGGAAAAACAACCACGCTTTCTGCACTGCTTGATTTTATGAACGGAGGCGATGAAGGAGATCGCGTAGTACTGATAGAACAGATTGCCGAGATTAAGTTACCGGAACGGGTAAAAAATAAAGTCCATCTGGAAACCCGTCCACCGAACGTTGAAGGAAAGGGTGAATACTCAATCCGGGACCTGCTCAAGAATGCATTACGTATGCGTCCGGACCGGATTATTATTGGAGAGATTCGTGGGGGAGAAGCCTTTGACCTTCTCCAGGCACTGAACACCGGTCATGACGGAAGCTTTACCACGCTGCACGCGAACTCGGCTCATGACGCATTACTGCGTCTGGAAAGTATGGTGCTGATGTCAGGTATGGAGCAGTTGCCGTTATCTGTTATCAAAACCTGGATCAGACGGTCAGTTGATTTTGTGATTCAGCAAAAACGATTACCGGACGGACATCGGAAGCTTGTCGAACTGGTCGCCGTTTCCAAGGCTGAGCCGGTCGGAGATAAGCATGAGGCTATTCAGACAATTCCCATCTTTACCTACACAGATGGTGCATTTCAGACACACGAGACACATTATAAATTGTATCGTTCACAGCTGGAACAGCTGAGATAACTATGGAAAAACAGATTCAAGCAGCAGTCCTGTTACCCGCTAAACACACTATCGAGAGCATGGTGCAGGAACTGCAACAACTCGGGATTACTATTACACGTATTCATCGTCCTGAAGATTTACAGAATACGCGATTTTATGATGTACTGCTGGTACACGAAACATTATTGGAGCGATTTGACCGGTCCTTGTATCCGAACACATCGCTGATCGTTCTAGCAGATGTCGATACCAACATTACTGCACTGTATCCTAAGGTTCAACCGTTTGGTGCCTATACGATTTTGAGTTTGCCGCTGACCACTTCCCGTGCAGTGACCGCTATCCGGGAAGCCTATGCAGCCTTTATTGCACACAAGCAGCAAAAGGCTCAGTCTGGAGACACAGGAACTACTATAGCAGTTACGTCTTTTGCAAACGGTACCGGAAAAAGTATGGTAGCCTACAACCTGGCGCATAAAATAAGTTCGTTCTTTCCTGACAATGCAGTCAGTCTGATTGATATGAACCGGCCGTTCGGTGTGGCAAAAGCATTGTTACAGATAGACGAACGATACAGCTGGGATACGATTCGTCCCGTCTTGCGGGAAGGAACGGTTGGACATTCCAAAGTTGCCAACATAATGTACGCTACCCCGTATCGGTTTTCCCTCCTTGCGGGGCCTACAGAGTATACTCATGCCGCGCCACTCTCACCCAAAGAGTATGGCAATCTGTTACGATCGGTTCAGCAGTTATACAAGATAACGATTATTGATCACGCGGCAGTCTGGGATATAGCCGATATTGCACAGTTGGAGCAGGCGGATACTGTCCTGTGTGTGATCGATGCACGCAGCACCACCATTCTGCAAACGGCACGTGGTTTCGCATATCTGAAAGCCCATGCGCCGGAGCTTCTCGAAAAAATGAAGTTTGTGATCAACCGTGTGGAGGAGAGCAAAGGGAAGAGTTCCGAACTGATCGCGTCCCGGTTACAGGTCTCTCCGTATGTCAGTATTGATGAAGACTCAGATGCTCTTCAGGAGTATCTGGAGACCGGCAGACTGTTTGATGATAAAACTCTGTTGATTGATTCGCAGCTGTACGACTTGGCTGAGCGGCTGATGAAAGATCTGTTCTAATGATTCGGTAATCTTTTATAATACCTCCATATGGAGCGAGATAGAAGGCCGCGAAGAAGAAAAGAAACCCGTGAAAACTATATCGGGATGCAGTGTGATGTTCCTGCGGGAACCGAGCTGTTAACGGGACCGGTAGGTGGTCCCAACAGCCATATTGGATATACGCCCTACCATGTTACCGGTGAGATTATCTATTATATGGAGATGGATGGCATATTATCGTTTTGTGTCTTTTTTGACCAGCCGGTACAACTCGATACTATCGCCGTTGATAATGCATGGGTTCTTGCATCAAGATAAAAATTGATTATTTGGAAGTTCTCAGCTATCATACTACTATGAAAAAACATATTGCAGTGTTGCCTGGAGACGGAATTGGTCCTGAGATTATTGAGTCTGCGAAGGCAGTGCTTCATGCTGTCGAACAAAGATACAATCATACCTTTACATACGAATACGGATTGATCGGGGGAGCTGCCATTGATGAAACCGGCAATCCCTATCCAGACGAAACACATACTCTCTGCGAAACAAGTGATGCCGTGCTCTTTGGCGCGATCGGCGCACTAAAATATGATAACGATCCATCGGCACCCGTTCGCCCTGAACAAGGACTACTGAAGATGCGTAAGTCTCTGGGACTGTACGCGAATGTCCGTCCGATCTTTACCTTCCCGAGTCTGATTGATGCCTCCCCGCTTAAGCGTGAACTGGTAGAACATGCTGACTTTGTGGTTATCCGTGAACTGACAGGCGGTATCTATTTTGGAGAACCCCGGGGACGACGGGATAATGGAGACACCGCTTATGATACTTCTGTGTACACACGGGCTGAAGTCCAGCGAATTGCCACGTTTGGATTTGAAACTGCTCTGAAACGTGCAAAAAAACTGACAGTGGTAGATAAAGCAAATGTACTTGAGACCTCACGGCTCTGGCGGGAAACTGTCCAGGCGATGGCTGCAGAGTATCCCGATGTCTCGGTTGAGTTTATGTTTGTAGACAATGCTTCGATGCAGCTTATTAAAGGGCCAAACAGTTTTGATGTTGTGTTAACTGAAAACATGTTTGGAGATATTCTGACTGATGAAGCCTCTGTTATTACGGGCTCGATCGGTCTGCTACCATCCGCATCAATCGGGTTGAAAACCTCCGTCTACGAACCTATTCATGGATCGTATCCTCAGGCTGCCGGACAGAATATTGCAAATCCGATTGGGACGATTCTCTCTGCCGCAATGATGCTTGAGTACAGCTTTGGTATGAAAGAAGAAAGTACTGCCATTCACCACGCTGTTCAGAAAACACTGGCTGAAGGGCATGGCACAAAGGATATAGACAAGAACAATCCGCTCCACACCACCGAGATGACCGAGCAGATCCTCAGGCATATCTAAGTGAAAAGTTCCGGTTGCAGTCGAATAGAACAGGCATAGTACAACTCTTGTTGACGCAAACAGGGAGAGGTGTATAATGGGAACAGTTACCAATTTACTTTCTTCCATTCGAAAAGAAACAACTAACCCAAACCCGCGTTCGTAATGCGTCCGGATCGGACACAACCCGTTACTTCATTATTGATTTTGACAGTACCTTTGTCACCCTCGAAGCTCTCGATGAACTGGCGAGAAAAGCACTCAAATCCCACCCGGATAAAGCCAGGATTCAAGCTCAGATAGAGGAGATCACCAGGCAGGGGATGGCAGGCACGCTTGGATTCCGCGAATCGCTTGAACAACGGCTCCCGCTTTTTCAGGCAGACCGCACCCATATTGCTCAGCTCGTCTCTCATCTAAAGCGACATGTTACCCCGTCCATTAAACGAAATAAACAGTTCTTTACCAGGTATGCAGATCGGATCTACATTATTTCAGGCGGCTTTCGAGAGTATATAGAACCTGTGGTCGCAGCATATGGTATCGCGCCTGATCATATTCTAGCCAACCGGTTTATCTATAATCAGAAAGGAGTGATTACCGGGTTTGATACCACTCTTCCTGTTTCTCAGACGGGAGGTAAGAGTATCGCAGTACGCCAGCTCAACCTGCAGGGAACAATTGTCGTAATTGGTGATGGTTATACGGACCTCGAAATCAAGCTCAGTGGAGCCGCTCACAAGTTTTTTGCTTTTACCGAAAATGTACATCGCCCTGAGGTAGTAGCTCAGGCTGATCGTGAGATTCCCAACTTTGATGAACTGCTCTATCGATATAACCTTCCTGCTTCAGTATCGTATCCAAAAAACCGCATCAAAGTGCTCTTGCTTGAAAAGATTGACAAGACAGCGGTGGAGTATTTTGAAAAAGAAGGTTTTGATGTACAGACAATGAACTCAGCGCTGGGAGAGAAAGAATTGATTGCCTCTCTTGCGGATGTGACGGTGCTGGGAATCCGGTCAAAAACTAAAGTTACACGAAAGGTATTGGAGCATGCGCCGAAATTGCTTACGATTGGAGCCTTCTGTATTGGTACCAATCAGATCGATCTGGAAGCAGCTGCAGAACATGGGGTAGCAGTCTTTAATGCTCCTTACAGCAACACCCGGAGCGTAGTCGAGCTTGCGCTGGGGGAGATTATGGTATTAATGCGAAAGGTCTATCAAAAAAGTGTGCAGTTGCATGAGGGGGTATGGGATAAATCTGCCGATGGAGCTCACGAAGTCCGGGGAAAGAAATTAGGCATTATCGGATATGGAAACATTGGTTCACAACTATCAGTTCTGGCAGAATCACTCGGAATGGAAGTGTATTTTTATGACATAGTTGAAAAACTGGCACTGGGAAACGCGCGCAAAGCTGCTTCTCTTACGCAACTACTCAAGACGTGTGATGTCATCAGTGTCCATGTGGACGGACGCAAAGAGAATGCCAACCTGATTGGTACGAAAGAGTTTTCACAGATGAAAGATGGGGTTATTGTGATCAATTCGAGCCGTGGTCATGTCGTTGATGTGGACGCGCTGGCAGCTGCGGTCCGGGCAGGAAAGGTACGTGGTGCGGCAGTAGATGTCTTCCCGTACGAACCAAAATCAAATGATGAACGGTTCGAAACACCACTCCAGGGATTACCAAATGTCATTCTGACACCGCATATTGGCGGCAGCACCAAAGAGGCTCAGGTGAACATTGCACATTTTGTCTCCCAACGGATACTTCAGTTTGTGAATTTGGGCGATACAACGCTCTCTGTCAACTTTCCAAACTTGCAGTTACCTGCATTATCTGCTAAATCGCGGTTTATTCATATTCATCGCAATACAACAGGCCGTATGGCACTTATTACAAACATTCTTGCTGAAGAGCGGATTAATATTGAAGGACAGTATCTTAAGACAAACGAAACAATCGGCTATGTTATCACGGATGTCGGTACAGCAGCTTCAAAGCAAGTAATTGAAAAACTAAGAGCGATTCCGGACACCATCCGGGTGCGTGTTCTTTATTAATTTGCATCTATTACCCATGAAAAAAAGAATCTTTTTTACCGCTGGACCATCACAATATTACACCACTGTTCCACAGCACCTGCAGGCTGCTATGGAAGCACAGATCCCCTCAATCTCGCATCGCGGACCGGAATTTGCAGAAGTCTACCAGAACGCGGTCTCTTCGCTCAGACAATTCTTATGTATTCCGGAATCACACCATATTTTCTTTTTTTCGTCTGCCACAGAGATCTGGGAACGGTTGATTGAAAACTGTGTCGAAAAAAAGAGCTTTCATTTTGTAAATGGTGTCTTTGGTGAACGGTTTGCCTGGGCAGCCAAGATGTTACAGAAAGACGTGATAGTACACGAGCGACCCTTTGGAACCGGCTTTGACTTTGACTCAACCGAGATCCCCGACGATGTGGAACTGGTTGGGTTGACCCATAATGAATCCAGTAACGGCGTCATGCTGAGAATGGAGGATGTTCATGCATTAAAGGATCGGTATCCACAGATGCTGATTACCCTTGATGTGGTTTCTTCAGTTCCGTATCCAATGATTGATTACTCGAAACTTGATGCGGTCTACTTCTCCGTACAGAAAGGGTTTGGGTTACCGGCCGGTCTGGGCGTTTGTATTCTGAGTCCGCAGGCCTTTGAAAAATCTCAGACACTCTATAAGAAAAGGGCGATGGTGGGTACATATCACAATTTTCATGAGATGGCTAAATATGCTGCCAAATCTCAAACAACAGAAACACCTAACGTTCTGAATCTGTATTTGTTGGGCAGAGTAACACAGGATCTGGCAGAACGCGGGCTGACTCAGATCAGAACTGAGACAGAACAGAAAGCCCGGTTGCTGTATGAGTTTTTTGACGCGCATCCTCGCTATAAGCCATTTATTTCAGACCATTCGCTTCGATCTCAGACCTTGATCGTAGTCAAAACCGAGGGAGAATCAAAACAGATTGTTGAATCGTTATTACAGAAGGATATGGAGATTGGGTATGGCTATGGAGAATGGAAAGATCAGCATATTCGTATTGCGAATTTTCCAGTGCACACGCTTGATGATATGAAACGGCTTATTGCAGCAATATAAATATGTGTTATACTGTCTCAGCTGAACAGGAAACCGTAAGGAGGCTGTCGTGGGATGGCTGATCAGATTTATCCAGCAGGTCGGGATTGCTGTTTGTGTCGCCGTTGCGCTGGTCTTGCTTTACGTTCAACGGGAAGGATATACCCTCAACACGATTTTCTAGCTTGTCCCGGTACTGGTAATCGCGTTTGGATTGTATATCCTGAGCCAGCGGCAGAAAGAAGTAGAGGATCAGGAGCGCGAGGTCAGTGAGCAGACAATCAATGCCATTCGTGTCGGTGCGGGAACCGTAATCCGGCTCTGCAACTTCAGGACACGGCAGTTGCTGTATGGCAAGGTCTTTGTCCAGCCACATGAGGTCCGGGTGCGTGTTTCGGAGACGCACGAAGTCCGGTGTCTTGTTGACACGCTCCAGGTGTCAAATTACTGCATCGCGGATACGCTGTCGATCGACCCGCTCAGCGAACGCGAGGGACAGGAGGCTGTCAGACTGCTACAGGAAGCAATCACACAACTCTCCGGATAACAGCACGGGTTCCTGGACAGGACGGGCGCGTGACAGGCGCGCCCACCATTTCTTACCTACCTATAATATTTATATTTATTCGTTTGTCTCTCCTCCTTGTATAATACTGTTGTTCAACCTGTAATAGTCACTATGCACCTTGTGTAGTGACTGCATGGAGGAGGCACTGATGGAAGACCTGTTTCAGGGTTTTGCTGACCTGTTCGAATGGCTGGCGAACTTCTTCCGGCTGCTGGGGGCGCTCGGTCCACTGTTCTTCACGTCGATCGTGACCTGGCTCTTCTACATCTGGCGGAACATGCGGAACGGCATTCTGAACCTGCCTGTGGACATCTTCAAGGACATCCCGGGTGCACTGTTCATCCTCGCTCTGCCGGGCGCGTTCAGCGGGCGGCCGATCGCAGTGATCGTGGTTCTGATGTTCGTCGGCATCGAAATCTCTCGCGGCTTCCGTGACATCGACGGTGATGTCAGGTGGCGGGCGCTGGTGGGCTACACCTTCCGTGAGGGCGGGCAGGAGACCAGTGAGGGCGCCTTTCTGGCCCTCTGCCTGATCCTGACCTGGCTGCTGTTCGGGTCGGAGATGGCGCAGCTGCCCCTGATCGGGCCGGTCTACGAGCTCTTCTTCCCGGACTGGGAGCTGGTGATCAGCCCGGTGGTCTTCGACTGGCCCTGGTAACCAAGGGGAGGTCGAATATAGATGAGGGAGGTGCGACACCAACGGCAGAAGAGCGCAAAGCAAGGATCGCGCAGACTGCGCGTCACGCTTCCGTGGTCGGTTGTTCGGTGGTGGCGGCCGGTTGGTCGCCACCTTATTTCTTATAAAGAGTTACTTTGCGCGGGAAATTATTTCTTTACCGACATACGGCTGGAGTACTTTTGGAACCAGGATACTACCGTCTGCCTGCTGGTAATTCTCCATAATCGCGATCAGGATGCGTGGAGATGCGAGTGCCGTGTTATTGTAGGTATAACAAAATTCAGTCTTGCCTTCTGGTGTTTTATAGCGCAGGTTGAGCCGGCGTGCCTGGAAGTCTCCCATTATCGAATTAGACATTGTTTCTCCGTACGTCTCTCGCGATGGCATCCAGGTCTCGGTATCATACTTTTTTACCTGTGGTTCTCCCATATCTCCGGTACACATCAAAAGAACACGGTACGGCAGCTCCAGATCCTGTAGAATCTGTTCACTGTTCTGCTGCAGTTCTTCATGCAAAATATACGCTTCTTCCATACTGGCTTTTCCCACAATTACCTGTTCGATCTTCCAGAACTCGTGTACGCGGTAGAGTCCTTTGGTATCTTTTCCATGTGATCCGGCTTCACGACGGAAACACGGTGAAAAGGCTACAAACCGTTTCGGCAGATCTTTTTCGTTGAGCGTTTCTCCGGCAAAATACGAGGTGACCGGTACTTCGGCGGTTCCAGCCAGATACGCATCATCGTCGTTCAGGGTATATACCTCAGGTTGTCCCCAGGGGAACTGTGCGGTGCCAAAAAAGGTGAAACCCTTGGTGATAGCTGGGGCAACAATTGGGGTATAGCCTTTGGCAATCAGTTTTTGAAAGACATACATCATCACTGCCATATGGAGCAGTGCGCCTTCATTTTTCAAAAAATAACCGCGGAAACCCGAAACTTTTGATCCCCGTTCAAAATCAACGATATCCAGGTCCTGACCTAGCTCGATATGTGATTTAATGGGGAATGTTGGAGTCTGAGGATTCCCCCAGGTACGAATCTCAACATTGTCGTTTTCATCTTTTCCTACCGGCACTGATGCATCCGGTACATTCGGCACAAACGAGATCAGCTTGTTCATCTCGGTCTCGGTCTCGTCCAGTTTTCCTTCGATATCTTTCAGTTGGGTTTTGATCTCGATGCCACGTGCTTTTACGTCTTCACTGAATGTCTGTTTGGAGAGTGAGTTGCGCTCTTCACGAAGTACCTGTGCCTGCTTGATCAGGTCACGACGGACTTCATCTAATGAAAGAATCCGATCAATCTCAACTTCGCGGTTCTTGTTTTGAGCCGCTTGTTTGACCAGATCGGGGTTAGCGCGGATGAAATCGATTGATAGCATAGGCTATTGTACCAAATCTTGCTGAATCAGCGGGAGTATTTGCTCTACCGCCTTTTTGCGGTGGTTAATGGCATTATGTTCTTCTTCTGTCAGTTCATCGTAGTACTTGTTGTCGAAGGCTTTGACTTTAAACAGAGCCCGATAGGGAAACCCGGGAATAACCCTGCCGCTTGTCTCTTCAGCCATATATCCCTCAATACCTTCCCGGACCTGGTGTGTTGTGCCGGTCTGCGGGTTGTAGTAACAAAGGACCAAAGCGCCACGGGTAGTTCGCTGTGCAAAGGGAACTCCTGCAAGTCGTTTCAGCGTATACGCAATCAGCTCCTCATCACTTACTTTATAGCCCAGCCAGCGATTCGATTTTACTCCCGGCTCACCGTTCAGAATATCGATCTCAAATCCACCGTCATCTGCCAGAGCGGGCAGACCCGTATGAGTGGCATAGTAGCGCGCTTTCAGTTCGGCATTTTCTTCGAGAGTGGTACCGGTTTCTTCCGGTTCTTCGATCTCGAGGGGCAGGTCTTTGAGTGAAACAATCTCCACCCCCTGTGTGAGTAAGGGTGCCAGATACTTTTTCAGCTCGGAAACTTTTGCGGGATTAGTAGTAGCTATGAGTAGTTTCATACTAGTATGCTATAGTATACACCTATTTTGAAATATTTCACAGGTATTTTAGTGTAATGACACAGATTTCATCTGTGTGTAGATGATATGTAAAAAATAGATATGATAACTACTATCAGTTAGAGGCTTTTGCTACAATAGTCGGACGTTAGAGACTCATTTATACCCCTATGCCAAAACCTATAGAAACTGCTCCAAGAATAAATACTGTTGTTAGTGAACGAACAAAAAAACCTAACCTTGTTTTTTCTACTTCTAATAGAAACAAGCTGGAAGAAATTGCCCGTATGATGGGTGTCCCGGTAGAACAGATTTTAGGACCCGAAAGAAAACTTGAAATTGATGAGATTCAGGCTGATACTCCGGAAGAAGTGGTAATTGCCAAGGCACGGGAAGGTCGGAGATTGAATGAAAATCAAGGAGTGATTGTCGAAGATACCTCTCTCGCCTTTCCAGGTCTAGATGGTCTACCTGGTGTTTTTGCTAATCAATTTACCCGAACACCTGACATGCGACGCCGCTGGTGTGAGATGGCTGCACAAGCAGGGGACCAGCGGGCAGTGGCCCGGGTGATGTTCGCCTATGACACCGGACAGGATGTAATTGTCTGGCCGGGAACTGTTTATGGTAAGATAGCTGATCAACCCCGGGGATCAGGCGGCTTCGGCTGGGACGATATGTTTATTCCAGATGGACAGGAAAACCTGCCCGACTGGGATGGTGTTGAACGAACCTATGCTGAACTGAGTGAGATCAACCCAGATTTTAAGGACCCGCTTTCACCCCGTCGTATTGCGTTACAGAGTTTGAGTGAAAATCCTCCTGAAGATCCGAACTGGATTTACCAGCTGCCGGAACCGTATCAGCTCCAGCTTGAATCAATGCGTATGGAAGAACTGGAACGGGGAGAACGGGCACTGCGTTTTGCCTACGATCTGGAAGTCATTCGTGGCAATGAGCCAAATCCTGAGTTGACTGTCGCTGAATTCCCACCCTATCAGGAATTGCCTATTGGTAAGGGCCATGTACAACGCATTGTCCCCGGTGCTGATAGTCCCAGTCTGGGATTGATAATTACTCCCTGGGATAAGGCTCGTGATATGAACGGTAAGCCAAAACGCCTCGATCTGGATGCGAGTGATGAGCCAATCCTCTGGCAGATGGGTCCGGAAGCAACCAAGATGGCACTGGCTGCCCGCTTAGTAGAGTATCAGACGCATCATAGTCCTAGAATGTACGAGCTGATTCGTGGAATCGACTCCGGTAGAGTGCCGATTGCTGAACGCCCGGGGGTACCCTCAGATGTAATGGATCTGCTGCTGAAGATTACCCGTAAAACCGAAGCTGAAATTAAAGCAGGAGAAGCCCGAGACGAACAGGATCATGTCATTACCGATCTGGATGCTGAGACTGTCCTTGACCGTGCCTGGGGCAAAGTAGAACAGATTTTAGGTACTGCCGCTACCAAAGAACTGGGATATGCCCGCATGTCTTCGGATGAAGATATGAGTCGTACTGAGGCCGGAACCTACGGACTGTTTGTAAAATCGGGAGGAGTCCCAACTTCCTTGTTTGCGCTGGGTGGTATGCCTCCAGTCACCGGCTGGAAAGATGTATTGGTGACCTCGGCTATGTCGTATATGAGATCTTACATTCCTCATAACAGTATCTATGCTGACAATCCTCAAATGCAGCTGAAGCTGTTTGAGGCTGCCCGTGAATCGATCTACGGCTTTGAACTGGATGACGACATCGAAGATATCGTGTTGCGACAGATTGGTGTTTCGGTTGGTTGTATTAATCCAAAACAGATTGCAGAGGATATGCAGGCGCTCTATGATGCCCGCTGCCGTTCCTTCCGTATCTATACCACCAATCCTGACAGTCGTATCATTAACACTGCCTATGAACTGCGTCAGCGGTTCCCGGATGCCCATATCTGTGTAGGACCATTTGTTGATATTCCCCAGGCACTCAAACTGACTCAACCGGATATTGATGTGAATACACTGCTTGCCGGCCATGGCGGAGGAGAAAATTGTACCTCACTGGAAGCTGGTGGTGCTGCCAACGGTCTGGAACTGATGTATCTCATGTATCTTGATCCTCGGTTCCGTCGGGTAGCAATCGGTTTGGAAGGAGGTACCGGTTCTAGTATCGGACCACTGCTGGGGATGCTTGATGTTATTTCGATGAATCAACGCGGAGTTGCAGGTGGTATTGAGACAGGAGGTTTGTTTGCCCAGCATGCCAATAAAATTATTGTGCAGCCGTATCCGGGCAGTGCAAGTGCTGTTACGCAGCAGATCGAAGCCGAAGCAAATGAGATTACTGCTATGCGTCGTCGTGATGCAGCTGGTCGTCTGAAGCAGGTAGAAGGTAAGCCGAACTATATGAAAAAGGACCGTTCCAAGAACTCTGTTGTTGATGCCTGGTTAAGTCAGCGTATGCTTGCGGGTCGTGCACTGGCAGATCAACGGGCAAAGAGTATTAGCCAGTTGCGTCGTAATATTGCACAATACGGACACGGAAACCATCGGGTAGTAACATCTGACGCCTATGTCATCGCAAATGCGCATCGGGGACATTAAGCGTTATTCCCACTCAATCGTACCGGGGGGTTTATCGGTGATATCGTAGACGACCCGGTTTACTTCCTGTATCTCGTTGGCGATACGGGATGACATCTTGCCGAGAATTTCGTATGGCAGGTGTGACCAGTGGGCGCTCATCGCATCAATAGACTCGACCGCGCGAATGGCGATACACTCGCCATATGACCGGTAATCACCGCCGACCCCGGTTGATTTTACTCCGGTAAAGATGGCAAATACCTGCCAAAGCTTATCCTGTTCCGGATAGTGTGCGATCTCTTCTTGAACGATCTTATCGGCTCGTCGCAGAATCTCCAGTTTGTATTCGGTTACTTCTCCCACAATACGTACTGCCAGTCCTGGACCAGGAAATGGTTTCCGCTGGGTAATTTCGTCGGGGAGCCCCAGTACCGAACCTATGGCCCGGACTTCGTCTTTGTAAAAGTTACGGATCGGTTCGACCAGTGTCAGTTTCATGTTTTCCGGTAATCCTCCAACATTGTGGTGACTCTTGATGACGGTGCTGTGTTTACTCCCGGCACTTTCGATTACATCCGGCCAGATGGTACCCTGTACCAGGAAGTCGGCACCCAGCTCTTGTGCTTCGCGTTCGAGGACATCAATAAAGGTTTTTCCAATGACTTTCCGTTTCTGTTCCGGGTCAATAATGTTTTTCAGGTTGTGCAAAAACTCTTCTTTTGCATCAACAATCTTAATCTGCATTTTGTAGTGCTTCTCAAACACCTCGCGTAGGGTATCAGTCTCACCTTCGCGCATCAGTCCTGAATCGATATAGATTGCAGTCAGACGATCTCCAATGGCTTCGTGAACCAGCAGGGTAGCGATAGAAGAGTCGACGCCGCCGGACATAGCACTGATAACCGTTCCTTCTTTGATGGAATCTTTAATATCGGCAACTATGCCATCAACAAACTCTTTGTTAATCTGCTGATCCTTGGGCTCAAGACCACAGAAGCTGACAAAGTTTCGCAAAATCTGCATACCGAACTGGGTATGTACCAGCTCCGGGTGAAACTGTACACCCCACATCTGACGGGCTTTGTTGGAGAATGCTGCCAGATCGGTTGTTTCGGTTTTGCCGATCACTTCAAACCCTTCGGGCAGAGCCGTTACCTGATCGCCATGAGACATCCAGACGGTTGAGGTAGCAGCAATGTATTCGTCTTTGGTGAGCTTAAACAGATCATCTTCTTTGAGGATGGTGAGTGTTGCAGGTCCCATCTCTTTATGTTTTCCCGGTTCGACTTTCCCACCAATGGTATGTGCCAGATACTGTAATCCATAGCAGATACCCAGAATTGGCTTGTTCAGCTCATAGATTTTATTATCAATTTTTGGAGAGTTGTCGTCGTAGACGCTCTGTGGCCCTCCCGACAGAATAATCCCGTCAATCTCCATTCCCTGGGTCTTCTCAAAAAAAGACTCCGGCTCAACTAAGACAGACGGAACGGAGATCTCGCGCAGACGGCGGGAGATGAGATGGGTTGACTGGGAACCGAAATCGACAATAACAATCATATGAGTTTGGAAATAACTTGCGTATGTTTTTTATAATGAGCAATAATATCCATCATGATATCCTGCATGGTTTTGGGAGAGTCCATATATGGCTGAGCACTCCACTGAGATTCATCAAAGAACTCCATCGACATCAAGAGATGCGAGCTGCTTTCCTCGAACTGTGCCATCAGCTCGTCCCAGCTGGTTGACTGATGCTCCATCACCACTTTCTGATCGAAGGTATTGGTGTCTTCAATTGATTCTATTTGATTTTCTTCCATCACTGCCTCGACAACTTCGGCATAATGGGTTTCCCAGCCGATATGAAGTGCGATCAGATCGTGGGTAGACCATTCTTCTACCACTGGTTCATGTTCTTTGGAGCGGGGAAACATTCGTAATGTCTCCAGCAACATATCCCGAGCATCTTTAAAGCTATTGGTGATAAAAGAGTAGTCCATAGATAGAGTTATTTATAATTTTCTCCGCCATTGGTAACCAGAATATCGTGCGGGTGACTTTCGACGAGCGATGCCTGGGTAATCCGGATAAACTTGCCCTGTTCACGCAACTCTTCGATCGTCGGTGTACCTACATAGAACATACCGGACTTAATACCGCCTAGCGCCTGTTCAACAACGTCCCGTACGGTACCATTCACCGGAACCAGACCTTCAACACCTTCGGCGACCAGTACGCGTTCTTTGTAGCTTTTTCCGTGGAACTCATCTTCTGACTTAATCTCGGTTCCTTTTCGCATGGCTCCAATTGAGCCCATCCCGCGATATGACTTAAACTTGTAGATCTGCTGATCTTTTTTGACAATGCTCTTGAAGCGGGATGGTACCTGATCGGCGGTTAATTCATGGATCTCTCCCGGGGATTCTTCGCAAGAAGCAAAGAAGCTACCCATCATGACGGTGTGTGCACCGGCTGCAATGGCTTTGACCATATCACCGCTGTACTTAATACCGCCGTCTGCGATAATTGGTACCCCGGCTTCTTTCCCGGCACGGACGGTATCGATGATTGCGGTTATCTGGGGTACGCCCATACCCGAGATAATGCGGGTCGTACAGATTGCCCCTGGACCCATTCCTACGCGAATACCGTCAGCTCCGGCGTCGATCATGGCTTTTGCGCCGTCGTAGGTGGCGACACTGCCACCGATTACTTCCTGATTCGGATAGGTCTGTTTGATATGTTTAATTGTCTCAATAACATTTTTTGCGTTGCCGTGAGCTGAATCTACCACGATTACATCAACCCCAGCCTCGACCAGTGCTTTTACACGGTCTTCGACACCGGCACTGGCACCGACGGCGGCGCCTACCAGCAGACCTTTTTCCTTCACCTGTTTGACATGAGCAGCCTGATCGGGAATCGTCAGATTGCGGTGAATAATACCGATGCCACCCATTTCAGCCAAAGCAATGGCCAGACGGGCTTCGGTAACGGTATCCATTGGCGAGGAAACCAGAGGAATCTGTAAGGTAATCTTCCTGGTCAGTTTGGTCTCCAGGGTAATATCACTGCGGGAGAAGCCAGAGTAGCCGGGAACCAGGAGAACATCATCAAAGGTGTAGCCTTTGAACAGAAATTTATCGTTATAGATAGAGGTTGCCATTCATTTTTTCAGAATTGATAAAGGTGGCCTCAAATGACCACTGGATAACTTGAGCAATCTGCTCTTCAGTTAATATATGGTGTTTTCTCAAATACTCAAACTGCTGACTGAGATGAGCATCTTTGACGGTTTCGGGCCAGTCGGTATTGACCGTAAATTTGACTCCGAACTCAAAGAAGCGGTTCATGATATACCGCATTTCATCTGGATCGGCGACTGCTTTTGTCATGAGATTACTCAGCGGACAGACTTCCAGCACGATCTGCTCTTCTGCCAGACGGCGCATGAGGGGTTCGTCGTAGGCTGCCTTGATACCATGGCCAATCCGGTCCGGCTTAATGTACTCAACGGCATCCCACATATCGTTATTGGCATCGTTGGCTTCTCCAGAGTGACAGGTGACCCGGAGTCCTGCATCGCGTGCTTTTTGTACCAGTTCCGCGTAGTCTTTCAGATGGAAGTTATGGGGATTGTGATTCTCGAAGACATAGTTGGCAAAGTCGATTGCGAGTACTCCGCGTCGATGATATTTAATTGCTTTTTCTACAATAATTTTATTTTTTTCAAACGGGAATTGACGATCCAGACAGAAGATAAAGCCGGCTTTTAGTTTCGGATATTCCAGTAGTGCCCGATCCATTCCCCGGAGCATTGCCATAATAGCATGATCCAGGTCTACCTCACCTTCACGGTTATGTTTCATCGGGTTCATCCGGAGTTCCAGAACGGTGATGTTGTTTGAACGATATGCGCCGCTCAAACTTTCGTAGACCCCTTTTTCCAGTGCAGGAGCACCAGCTGAAAGTTTATCAAGGATCGGATGGTAGATTTCGTCAAGATACTCGCGGAGGGTCATTTTCCGGTCTTCTGAGAGAACGATATATTCTGCAAATTCCCGGTAGTCGCGTTTGGGTAGTTTGTATCCTTCGGATTGGGCGATATGCCAGTAGACCGCAGGAGGGATCGAAGATGATAAATGAGCGTGAAGCTCGGCTAAAGGTTGAGTGATTGTAGTACCATTCACCATAATTAATTATAGACGAAAATTTTCAAAATGCAAGGTTGAGCCTGCATCACACTCATTGTAGCGGAAATAGGATTGAATAGGTAGTAGATGGAACTCAGGGATATTACATTCCCATGATAAAGACAACAATGGCGATATAGGAAAGCTGATGTAATAACTGATCAAACCCCATCCAGAAAAAATACTGCTGACTCGGATACTTATATTGTCCGAGCATCGTCGGACAGGATTTGATGTAATCAATCACACTGTGGAGGATAAACTCGCACAAACAGATCAGGAGCAGCGGGAAGGGTTCAACAAACCAGACCAGGGCGATGGCAGTGCCAATGACATGGTGCAAGCTGTGCAGGAGGAGGAGTGACGCGTTTGTTCCTTTTTCCAGGGCAATACGGGTTGTCTGCATAATCCAGTCAGCAATATAATGCTTGACTAACAGAAGCCCGAGAATAAACAATACGAGACCGGTTGACATGGTAAAACAATTACAATCCCAGCTGTGATGCTGACTGCTTCATACTGTTGAGTACGAGTTCAATGTATTCGTCCAGAGGAATACCAAGCTTTTCTTCGCAGAGCGCAATTTGATCACGGTCAATTGCGGCTGCAAATTTTTTATTTTTGAACTTCTTTTTAACGCTGGACAGCTCAACCTCGGTCAGAGATTTGTTCGGCTGCATCAATGCGGTTGCAGTGATCAGTCCGGTCAGCTCATCACAGGTGAACAATGCCCATTCCATCTTTGTCTTTGGCTCAATTCCATTGACGTGATAGTTATGCGCATGAATTGCTCTGATCAGCTGTTCATTCTCTTCGCCGGCGGCTTTAATCCATTTAGTAGTTTCTTGTGTATGTTGCTCGACATCCTGGGTGGTTTTTTCCCAGTCGGCATCGTGCAGTAATCCAGCCAGTCCCCATAACTCTTCGTCCTGATTAAAATGACGGGCAATGGCGCGCATCGCTGCCTCAACAGCAACACAATGACGTACCAGATTTTTGTTTTCGATATTGGTATCTACAATCTGGAATGCCATCTCACGGGTTAGCTTCAGATCGGCTTTTTCTGTTGCGGTGCTTTGCGCAGGGATGTTGGCTTCTTTATCCAAAGTGATATTATATTGTTTCAACCGTTCTCCATAGATTTTTCTGGTAAGTCCTTCGATTTCGTACTTTAACTGAGGAAAGAGTGTTCCTTCCCGGGCAGTGACGTCCTCCAGGAACCAGAATAGCCGTTCGCTGTGTGCATAACCACTGGTGGGTGGCATTCCGTACTCAAGCATCTCGACAAAATCAATATCCATCATCTGTGCTTCGTCGTCACCGGTATCACGCATACGCTGCTGGTCAATAAAGCGTTCCAGCTGATCCTGTGGATCGTTAATTTCTGAGTAACCGTTACCCAGTTCACTGCCACCGATAATGATATGGAAGCGCTCGGTCAGTTCAGGATTATCAGGGCGTGATTTTGCCAATGGTGACATAAACTTTGGTTCGTTTATGAGGAAGGCAGGTCCGGCAATGGTTTTTCGAATGACTTTCCAGAGATTATCAATCAGTCGGTTACGGTTAATGGCACCCGGCAGGTCAACCCCCAGCTGTGTCAATTTGGTCTTCATCTCTTCGTCAGTGGAAGTAAAGATATCTATTCCATGAGTTTCCTGAATGACCTGTGCATAATCGATCTCTTTCCATTCATCGGCGAGGTCAAAGGTATGTCCACGTGTGGAGAACTGTGTGGTTCCATAGACTTTCTGAGCAACTTCACGGATCATATCGCGTACTAGTTCCATGTTGTCACGATAGTCTGCGTATGCCCAATACCATTCAAGCTGACTGTATTCCTGCAGATGTTCATCCGAAATACCTTCGTTGCGGAAGTTCGGTCCCAGGGTAAAGATCTTTTCGAAGCCTCCTCCAATGAGACGCTTTTGATACAGCTCAGTGGAGATGCGCATAAAAAAGTCTTCGTCCAGATCGTTGTGGTGGGTTACAAACGGACGTGCGTCAGCTCCGCCAGTGACATGTTCCAGTACCGGTACTTCGACCTCAATAAACCCTTTGTCGTACATAAACTGGCGGGAGACCTGCCAGAATAGTGCCTTGCGCAGAAACACATTCTTCCGTTCAGGGTTGATGGTCAAATCAAGATACCGACGTCTAAACTGCTGTTCTTTCTCTTCGAATGTATTTGGTAGGGGACGGATCGTTTTACTGATGATGCGGATGTTGTGTACCAGGAGTGAGATAGCCCCGCGGCTGGTGCGGGTAATCATCCCGTATGCTTCAACAAAGTCACCAACATCAATCATATTGAGTTTATCCCAGGGGAGATATCCATTGGAAAGATCTTCCTGTAATGCATCATTTTTGAAGTAGAGCTGAATACTACCGGACTGGTCCTGGAGATCTGCAAAGCGCAGTTTGCCGTGGTCACGCCAGGTCATCAGTCGTCCGGTCAGGTATGCCGATTTACCTTCGAGCGATTCAAACTGATGATGAACTTCGATATTGGGGTAGTCTTTTTGTGAGCGGGCAGGATAGGGATCAATTCCTAACTGTTGAAGTTCCCGTACTTTCTCAATACGGCGTTGTCGTTGTCCGAGAAAGTCGTCAGAAAGGGGTTGAGTGCTCATACGCGTAGGGTTTCAAATTCCAGTAACTGCTGACTAAACATTTTAAATTGAGATTGATCAAATGGGACTACAGCCATTATACCACTTGCTTTGTAGTTTTCCTGAGCAAGGTGATATTGCAGCATAAACCAGGTATATGCCTGTGATACACGGTTCGCAAACGCGGCGTCAATAAAGCCAATTCTGGCAACGTAATCGAGCCGTTCACAGGTGTTTGTTGGCAGTTCTACCGCGTACCGCCCGATTTCATCAGAGGACGAATGACGCATCAGATCTGCGGTCAACAGATCCAGTTTCCGTTGTGCCAGTCGCATTGGTCCGGTTTTGAAACCGAACATGCCGGGTTTGACACTTTCATCATAGAACTGTTCGCCGGTTGCTTCCGAAAACTGTAGCGTTTCACGGGAAAAACCGGTCTTCAGTACTTTGACAGCTCCTTTTACCTGGTTTTTTACTTCTTTTACAATATGTTTGCTTTCCGGATGCAGTCCTGCAAGCTCGACCAGACAGCGGGTCCGGGCTTCGGTATAAATAGACGGATCGCCAACTACCACGCGGGCATTCAGAATACGATCCGGATATACCAGGGTCCGGACATCTTCAACAAAGCTGAAGGGAGCAGACTGGTCAAGGTTCTTAGACTCAATGGGTACATTGTACCCCCACTCAAACGGGATATGAAACCGATGACGTAGCAGATGCTGTTGGAGTCCTACAATATAGGCGTACTCATAGGGTCTGTCCGCAATAAGTACAATCTCATGTTTCGACTGTGCGTGCCGTTCCATTTTGCCGTCACTACCAACCACAACTGCCGCACGACGGGTACCACCTTCCATGGGATCGTACTCAGCAATAGCCATGGCAAGTTCCTCCTGAAACTGGAGGTTGGCTATTTCCACTGATGAGAGATACTCCCAATACCGATGGGGATTACTAAATAACTTACGATACCAATCGTGATGAATTTCCATAGCTGATGAAGTGGCAGGAGGTGATCAGGTATGTTTGACCTCAATAATTTTGTAGGTCAGTTTCCCTGCAGGTACCTCTACCTCAACGGTATCTCCGACCTTTTTACCGATTAATGCTTTTCCAATAGGGGAGGTCTGTGAAAGTTTTTTATTCATGGGATCGGCCTCAAATTCTCCGACAATATAGAAGGTGTCTGTTCCGTTTGGTGTATCTACCACGACGGCGGTGCCAATCTCAATGGTACCGGCTTGACCGGATGCCGTTACAATTTCGACGTTCTTCAGCAACTGTTCCAGCTCCATAATACGTCCTTCAATAAAACCCTGTTCTTCTTTCGATGCGCTATACTCACTGTTTTCGCGCAGATCGCCCATTGCACGTGCTTTGGCGAGACGATCCAGAACTGCGGGACGCTTGAAATCAACTAATTCCTTTAACTCTTTCTGTAAGTTTTCAAAACCTTCTTGTGTAACCTGTATTTTTTTCATAGATAAAAAAAATCCCCAATCAACTTGTCGAACTGGGGGATAGCTGCTACAATATAACACATTCTCCCTTGAAATGTCAACAAAGTGACCGGCCCCATCGTCTAGTGGCCTAGGACACCAGGTTCTCATCCTGGCAACACGGGTTCAAATCCCGTTGGGGTCACATCTTGTTTTCACCGCTGCGTTTCCCACTCCGTACCCTCTCCCATGCGTGTTATATGGTTGTATAGCTTAATAACTTATAGTATAATTGCGCCATCGAAACGTGGTCTGAATAAAGGAAGGAAGCCATGTCACAGGTTGCTCTTACTCCCGAAGCCCAGGCGGAGATTGACTCACTGCGCGCGGAAGCGCAGACACTCCTGCCCGCAGTAGAATGGGTGCAGCAGATCGAGTCACGGATCCAGCAAATCTATCTGGATCATCTGGTGCCCGCACGCAGTCTCTGGGTGTCGTTCGGGCTCGCTCTGATCATGCTGATCCTGAACACGCTGATGATGTTCCGTCCCTGGCCGATGGAGATCGGGCAAGAGGTGCGGCTGGCGCTTTACGGCGCAAGCCTGCTGGTGCCACTGCTCCAGACGGCCTTCAACCTGTACCGCGACCTCAAGCGGGCGCGGTTGCATCTGGGCTTGTACCTGGTGGCCCTGATGGTGCTGCTCTCATCAACCGCGGTGCAGCTGTTCGAGGGGCTGCTGATTTTCCTGCTCCTGCAGCAGGTGCTCGGCGTCGAGAGCTATGTCACCCTCTACATGACGATCGTGCTGCTCCAGCTGGCGTGGAGCTGGTTGGGGGTCTCGGCCACGGGTGGGCTGGCCGCCAACGCCGCCCGGCTCCTGAACCTCGGCCTGGCCACGACCATGGCCTTCTGGATTGGGCTCCTGTTCTTCCTCTAGGAGTGCAGTTTCTGTTACGGCTCCAGGCGGACCAACAAAAAACCCCGGGCACTGCTGCCCGGGGTTATTGGTAATAAGACGATTCTTAGATATTTCCTGCCTTAAAATCTTCCAGTGTCTGCTTCAGACTATCATACGGAAGTGCACCTTCGATTTTATACTGCTTGTCTGTTTCCATGTCATAGATGACGGTGGTAGGGGTGGCAGCAACGCCAGCGGCTGCACCTTCAGACTGATTTGCTTTTACCCGTTCTGCATGGGTGTCGTTATCCAGACACTGCTGTACCGCTGCCTGATCATATCCAAGTTCACCCGCGAGTGCGGCTACACCAGAGACTTCAAGGTCCGGCATACGTTCAAAGATGGCATCACTCATTGTCCAGTATGCTTCATTTCCTCCTAAGTCCTGAACGCAGTAGGCGGCTTCAGAAAGCTTCTGTGCTTTTGGATGGAAGGAAAGAGGATAGTCACGGAAAACCCATGCAACATCAGTATTCTCTTCTTCCAGTTTTTTCAGATCCGGATGAATAGACTGACAGAATGGACATTCGTAATCTGAGTACTCAATCAGAACATAGCGTGCGTTTTCTTCGCCTTTCCATGGTTCATCGGTAGTTGGTTTTTTAACAGTGATGTCGGTTGAAGGGACGGGAGCAGCTGCCGAAGGATCGTTGACTCCCTGGGTGGGAGCAGCGGCAACCCCATTCTTTTCGATACCTTTGATTTTGTAGAACAGGTATACCGAGAAGAAGAAGTGAAGAACAAATAAGATCAGGAACAAGTAATATGTCTGATTAAAGATATTTGCCTGTGCTGTGTCAGTACCGGCTGATGCCTTTGCTGAACTAGCCGCGGCGGGTTTAGTGGTTGCGGGCTCTTTACTCATACGTCAAATATACTATACGTATTGAACGATTGTCAATGGTGTCTACGCTCAAAAGGAGAGAAGTCACTCGTTCAGTTTCACGAATGCATGAGCTGTTACGGTATTATCTGATGGTGGAGCCCGGTGGAATGCTGCTGGAAAGCTCAAGCAGCACCGGCTTATTCTCAACATCGGCAGCTAGTATCATGCCGTTGGAAGTGGAACCGGCCATTTCCTTTGGCTCCAGATTGGCAACAAACCCAAAGTGTTTCCCGATAAAATCTTCCGGAGCAAAAAACTGAGCCATGCCGGCCAGAATGGTAACCACTCCATAATCTTCGCCCAGATCAACCTGGAGTTCCAGCAACTTGTTTGAAGACTCGAGTCGCTTGGCATCGACTACTTTGCCAACACGAATATCAAGATTTAAAAAGTCGGGAAATTGGATGAAATGTTTTTTCATAAAATGATAAGCCGTTGTATACAACGGAATAAATAACTTATTGTGCGTACAGTCTGAAAATACTACTGCCGATCTTTTCCACTTTCTGAATGGAAATTGAGCCAATCTCTGCGGTGTTCTGTACATGAGGACCGCCGCAGAACTCTTTTGAATAGGCGTGTTCAGGTTCACCAATAAAGTACACTTTAACGGTATCGGGGTACTTTTCTTTAAAGAATGACTTGGCGCCTACCTGTTCTGCTTGTTCTTTTGGCAACATCTGGAAAGTGACTGGTAGCGCAGCCTGGATCTTTTGGTTGACAATGGCAGTAATCTGTTCAACCTCTTCCGGCGTTGGTTTGTGATCTGCCTTAAAATCAAAGCGCAAACGCTCACCGGTGATATTTGAACCTTCCTGACGGACCTCAGACCCCAGAACATCAAACAGTGCCTGATGGATGAGATGAGTTGCGGTATGATACTTGATCACCTGCTCACTATTGTCTGCCAGACCACCTTTAAACTTACCTTCGGCGCCAGCACGTGATTTATAAGCATGGGCTTTTTTGGCTTTTTCAAACTCCTCGGTAAAGGTCTTGGTAAAGGACCAGCCCTGTTCTTCGAGCATGGCGACTGTTAAATCCGGCGGGAAGCCAAAGCTTTCGTAGATAAAGAAGAGCATCTCGCCCGTGGCTTCACGGGTAATTTCGTTATACACGGCGTTATTAGTAGAGTGTTCTCGCGCATAGCGTTCTGCAATCTTCGGAACTTCGCGCATGCCCTTCATCAGGTTATTGCGGAACTTGGATTCTTCTTTGTGCAACGTATCTTTAGTTGCGTCTTTTTTGATTTCCAGTTCGGTATAGATATCTCCATAGATAGCAACCACGGCATCGACCAGTTCTGCGGTAAAGTTATCTGTAATGCCCAGATACTGGTAGCCCATCCAGATGGCCCGGCGCAGCATGCGGCGCACGACATATCCCTGTTCCTTGTTAGACGGATAGATATCAATAGAGATCAGCATGACCGCACCTTTAATATGATCGGTGATAATACGGAAGTACTGTTGTAACTCTGCTTCCTGATATGACTTACCCGAAAGCGCTTCGATCTTTTTGATAATCGGCTGGAAGAGCTCGGTGGTAAAGACATCCGGATTATCGGTAATTGCGGCAAGCTGACGTTCCAGACCACCACCAAAGTCTACATTTGGCTTAGGCAGTTCACTGAAGCTGCCGTCTTCGTTGCGCTTATACTGCATAAAAACCGAATTCCCTATCTCGAGAAAGCGTCCACAGTCACAGTTGGGATGACAGTGTTCACCAAATGCCGGATCGTGTTCTACGAGCGTAAACTCATAGAATATTTCGCTATCAGGTCCTCCCGGTTCACCTGCCGGCATATTCTCCGGCACTCCGGCACGGGACCACCAGTTTTTCTTGGCATCGTAAGCAAAGATCCGACCGCCCTGCATGCCGACTTTGGCGGCATTCGCTTCGCTGCCCATAACGACCGAAGACGCTTCAATTCCTTTTTCTGCGTACAATTTTTTCCAGATCTCAATACTTTCGGTATCACCGGCAATTTCGTCTGTTCCGGTAAAGACAGAGACATAGAGTTTCTGCGGATCAATGCCCAGACCATACTCGGTACTGGTCAGAAAATCCCAAACCCAGGGAAGCTGTTCTGTTTTAAAGTAGTCTCCAAATGACCAGTTACCAATCATCTCAAAGAAGGTGGTATGGCGGTTATCGCCAACTTCTTCGATGTCCTGCGAACGGAGGCACGGCTGAATATTAAAGACACGGGTTCCCAAGGGATGTTTTTCTCCGAGCAGGTAGGGGACAAACTGTTGCATGCCAGAACCGGTAAAGAGGGTCGTCGGATCGTTCTGCGGAACAAGAGGAATAGGAGGGGCGAGTTTATGATCCTTTGACTGCCAGAAAGAGGTTATTTTGGTACGTAGCTCGCGATGTCCTATCATAGCCACCATTATAGCAAATGAAGTATAATTATAGATACGGTTATGGAACAGTATTTATATACAGCGGACGCGCAGACCATTGCGCCGATTCTTAAAGAACTCTATATTCCGGACGACGAGACACATAAGGGAGAGAACGGGAAAACACTGATTATCGGTGGGTCGCATCTCTTTCATGCCTCATCTCTGTGGTCTGCCGAAGTCGCGGCATATATTGTTGATATGCTTCATTATGCCTCAACAGTCGAGAATGCGGAGCTGTTTCAGTCACTCAAGTACAAATTCCGGAACGGCATCATTGTGCAGCAAAAAGATATTCCCTACTATGTGGAAGAAGATGACTCGGTTCTGGTCGGACCGGGAATGGTGCGGATGAGCGTAGAAGGTGAACTGCCAGAAAAAACCTACGAAGAGATTCTCCAGATCTCTGACGAAGCAGAATATACGTATTACATTACCCGCTATCTGATTACCCGGTTTCCCAGAAAACGTTTTGTCTTTGACGCCGGCGCATTACAGATGATGCATCCGGACTGGTTACAGAAACTGGAGACACCGCCCATACTCTGTCCTCATCAACTGGAGTTTGAAAAACTCTTCGGGATACCCGTTAAAGAACTCTCACTCACAGACAAGATTAGTGCAGTTACCCAGACAGCCCGTCAATACGGAGCGGTAATTATGCTGAAAGCAGTGAAAGATATCATTACCGATGGTTCTACAACCTTCATTGTTGAAGGGGGGAATCCCGGGTTAACAAAAGGTGGCACCGGAGATGTGCTTGCGGGATTAACTGCTGCCCTCTATACTAAAAACAGTGCACTCCATTCAGCAGCGCTTGCATCCTACCTTCTCAAGCGTACAGCTGATGAGCTTGCAGAGAATAAAGGAAACTGGTTTACCATTGCAAATCTCATTGACAAAGTACCTGATACTTTGAAAAAATTACAGATACAAATATGAAAAAAGAAACCATTATTGCGATTGGGCTTGGTGTCTTTCTGGGCATCGCCGTAGGAGTGATAATACTGCTCAATACGACGCGCCCGAATGGCGAGAACAAAGTCAACACCCCGGAGCTTGATCTCCAACAGACTGCCGCCGCAAAGCAAAACGAAAGCGGTGCAATCCGTTTTGAACTTAGGGGCCCAACGAACAACAGTACTGTTTCATCAAATAGCATTACGATTAAAGGCAGCGCAACCAAAGACAGTCTTCTGGTGATCCAGTCGCCCTTATCAAACTCAGTGGTCAAAACAGAGCAGGATACCTTTGAAGTTGATTTCCCCCTGGCACTCGGAGAAAACATCATTAACCTGACATTCTATCCGAAAGGTTCTCCAAATAATTACCAGGAAAAGACGTTACGAGTTTTCTACCTGAAAAATGAATAAAAAAACATTGATTACGATTCCTCTGGTTGCACTCATGCTTTCATTCAGTAGTATTACCGTGTATACCGTGCAGGCACAGAATTCTGTCCCGAATAGTCCAAACAGACCCACCGAAGCTCCGGAAGGAGAAAAAACTGAAGCAGAAACAACGCCATCACCAACAGCAAAACCTGAGGAAGAGAAAAACGCGGTTGAAAAAGAAGTACAGGAACTCCGTGAAAAAGTAGAGTCTAAAGTCTCTGAACTCCAAAATCAGAATAAGACCACCTATGCAGGCTATATTGTTGATATTAAAGATAACACGATGCAACTTCGTGCAGAAGAAGGAGATCTGACGGTTGATATTGATCCCGAACTCACGCAGTTCTTCCAGATTCAGAACAACACCACGGATGAGCTGGAAAAGGATGACTTTGAGAAGAACGACTATATTCTGGTCTCCGGTCCGGAGATTGGTAAAACGATTACGGCAAATGCTATTTATAAAGATACTCACTACATTGTCAGATCAGGAAAAATTATCGAAGTAAACGCTGACACCTATTATGTCCGTGTACAGACACAAGAGAAGGTAACCTATATTCTGGATATTGAACAGAGCACCACACAGCAGATTCTCGATATTAAAACAATGAACCTGGAGTCAGCAGGGTTTTCCAAGCTCAAAGAAGGCGATAATATACATTTTTATGCCAAAAGCAGTTCAGAAGAAGATCAGACGCGCTTTGCAGCTGTTAAAACCATCATCATTCCCCAGGAATATTTTATTAAGGAATAATATTCTTGACTTCACGGGTAATCAACTTATAATTAACAGCACATATGTTAGGATTCTTTAAACGCATTATTGACCTCAATGAAAAAAACCTCTTCCGTTATCGTAAGTTAGTTGACCAGATCAATGCTCTGGAAGACAAGGCGCGGGATCTCAAAGATGAAGATTTTGCTGCTGAGACAACCCGTTTTAAAGAGCAACTCTCCTCTGGAGAAAAAAAACTGGACGAATTGCTGCCATGGGCCTATGCGCTTGTTCGGGAAGCTGCCCGTCGATCTCTGGGAATGCGCCATTTTGATGTCCAGCTTATTGCGGGTATCGCACTGCATGAAGGAAAGATTATTGAACAGCGAACGGGAGAAGGAAAAACGTTAACTGCAACTACGGCTTTGTATCTGAATGCCTTAACGGGGAAAGGTGTTCACCTGGTCACGGTCAACGACTATCTCGCACGCCGTGATGCCGGCTGGATGGGTACCATCTTTCACTTTCTGGGTCTGACGACTTCTGCCTTGATTTCCAATGAATCATTTTTGTACGATGCCGACTATTCAGATGAGAACGGCAACGACTGGCGCCTCACCCACCTGAAGCCGGTCTCTCGCCAGGAAGCCTATAAAGCAGATATTACCTATGGCATCAACAGCGAATTCGGATTTGATTATCTGCGCGATAACATGGTCCAGAATCCACAACGACTCGTACAGCGAAACTACTACTTTGTGATTGTCGACGAAGCCGACTCGGTGCTGATCGACGAGGCACGTACCCCCCATATTATCTCTGCCCCCTACGACGAAGATACTTCAAAGTACTACGAGTATGCTAAGGTCATCAAACGACTCAGTCCCGAGACTGATTTTGTGATTGATGAGAAGATGCGGACCGCTCATCTCTCTGAAGAAGGCATTAAACGGGTAGAGCAGATACTGGGTATAGAGAATATCTATGAGCAGGACTTTGATATTGTGTTCCATCTGGAAGCAGCATTAAAAGCACATGCGCTCTATCACAACGACAAGGAGTATATCGTCCGGGATGGTGAAGTGATTATCGTGGATGAGTTTACGGGACGTCTGCTTCAGGGACGCCGCTTCTCCGAGGGGCTACATCAGGCAATCGAAGCAAAAGAAGGTGTCCAGATTAAACAGGAGTCCAAGACATTAGCAACTGTATCGCTCCAGAACTATTTCCGCATGTATGAAAAGCTGGGCGGTATGACAGGTACCGCGGCAACGGAAGCGGAGGAGTTTAACAAGATTTACAAGACAGAAGTCGTTGTTATTCCTACTCACCGGGGTGTCCAGCGTGAAGATGTTGCTGACGAAATTTATAAGACTACGGCCGGAAAATACAATGCGATTGCTGAAGAAGTTGCCCGAGAATACGAGAAAGGCCGGCCAGTCTTGATTGGTACCACCTCAATTGATAAAAATGAACATCTCTCAAAACTGCTAACCAAGCGGGGCATTCCCCACGAAGTGTTGAACGCAAAGAACCATGAACGTGAAGCTCAGATTATTGCCAAAGCTGGTGAGAAGCGGTCAATCACCGTTGCCACCAACATGGCCGGCCGTGGTGTCGATATCGTACTGGGGGGCATGCAGCCGGTCGAATCCGAGATGGAAACAGGTGAATTTCAGAAGAAGATGCAGGAATGGCAACAGAAGCACGACGAAGTGATTGAGCTGGGAGGGTTATATGTAATCGGAACCGAGCGACATGAGTCGCGCCGTATTGATAACCAGCTCCGTGGTCGTTCAGGCCGTCAGGGAGACCCAGGTAAATCAAAGTTCTATGTATCTCTGGAAGACGATCTGATGCGCATCTTTGGTGGCGAACAGATTTCTCGTCTGATGACCTTCTTTAATCTGCCGGAAGATCAGCCGCTCAGTCATCCGATGGTCTCACGCGCGATAGAGCAGGCACAGGTTAAAGTGGAAGGCTTTAACTTTGATATTCGCAAACGACTGGTCGAATACGACGACGTCCTCAATAAACAGCGTGACATCATCTATGCGCTTCGTCGTAAGTTCCTGATGTTACCTGAAGAGGATCCTGAGAAGTTTAAGCGGGTAGTCTTTGAACAGTTTAACGAGGCAATCACTCAGCTTGCAACCAATTACTTTGCAATTGCCGGGAATATGGAGCACCTGCAGTCCGAAGGCGAAGAAGTACCAGAAGAAGGTCAAATGCCTGATCCAACCGAAACCCTGGTAAAAGACTTCGAGGTGATGTTCCCCGGTGAGCTGCCGAAGCTGCGTGAGATTCTCCGCGATCACGATGAAGATAAGGTGCTGGAATACCTTACGAGTCGTAGTCAGGAAGAGTATGACAAACGGGAAGGGAAAGTCGGCGCAGATACCTGGAACCAGGTGGTTCGCAGCTTATTCCTCTCAACTGTTGATCAGAACTGGACAAAACATCTGACCGCAATTGATGATCTGCGTGAGGGAATCAATCTCCGTGGATATGCACAGCTTGATCCACTGGTTGAGTACAAAAATGAAGCATTTAGAATGTTTGAAGAGCTGATCTCGGGTATCAAGTATGAGTTTACCCGTCGAACATTGCATATTCAGATTGATCGATACGAAGATCAGAAAGCTACCCCGCTAATCGAAGCAAAGCCCGCAGTCCGGGAACAGGAACTCAAATATCAGGCAGCAGCTGGCACAAGTACGTTCCAGATGCAGTCAACCAATGCGGAGGTTTCTGAGGACGAAGACGATGAACCGGCGCGCCCGAAACATAGTAATAAGTCCAAAAAGAAAAAGCGCAAAAAGCGTAATCGTAAATAAGCTATGCGGCATCTGCACCAGGAAGCATTATTACACCTGAAACAAGATCCGGTAATGGCTTCTCTGATAGAGCGGTATCCGGAACCAATCTGGGTCTCAAAACCTGTGTTGTACGATCAACTGATAGAATCAATTATTGGACAGCAACTCTCTGAAAAGGCAGGCGATACGATAAGCCGTAGATTTAAGGCCCTCTTCAATCTAACTACAATTGCAGCTCCAGAACTTATCCTGGGAATGGCAGACGAAGTACTGCGCAGCTCCGGGATTTCGTATAGCAAGATCAAGTACATCAAGGGAATTGCGGAAGCGATGCAGGTAGGACAGCTCAACTACGATCGCCTGCTTGCTCTATCTGATGAAGAGGTAATTACTGTACTGACCAAGCTCAAAGGAGTTGGTCGATGGACTGCTGAGATGACCTTAATCTTTACACTTCAGCGTCCGGATGTCTTTTCGATGGGGGATGTCGGGTTAAGAAACGCCGTAGCCAGGCTATATCATGTCGATCGGGACAATCTTGAGGCAATTGCTGCAATAGCTGACCAATGGCATCCTTATCGCAGTATTGCCTGCCGGTATCTCTGGAAGAGTCTGGAAAACCAGCCCACTACTTCACCGTGACGCTTTTTGCCAGATTTCGTGGCTTGTCCGGATCATATCCTTTCTCAAGGGCCAGATAGTATCCCAAAAGCTGGGCGATCACGACATTCGGCATAATAGTTGCATCATTACAGTTTTTCACTTCGATAAATTCATCGTACACATCGTTCGGCTTGCTGGAAATACCAATGACATAGGCTCCCCGGGCTTTTACTTCGTAGGCTGATGACAGGGTATCATGATACGTTTCATCTTCGGGATTATAGAGAATTACCGGGGTTCCTTTTTCTATCAGTGCAATTACTCCGTGTTTTAACTCACCGCCGGCAAAGCCTTCTGCATGCACATACGAAACTTCTTTAATCTTTAGTGATGATTCCAGTGCAGTGGGATACGAAACACCCCGACCCAGAATAAACATATGTTCTCTGGAGCTGATATGCTTGGCAAGTTGTTTAATCTGAGCTTCTTTGTCTAGAATGCGCTTAATCTCCACAATAGCCTTTTCGACATCGGCCCGGCCAGCTTCCAAGGATCCTGCAAGCGTGTGCGCAATTAAATAGAGGAGCGTAATCTTTGCAAGATACGCTTTTGTTGAACATACGGCCTTTTCCGGTCCTGCATTGAGCAGCATGGCATGATCTGCCATCCGATACATGCTGGAGCCGAGTACGTTGGTGATAGCTATGACGGTCGAGTTTTTTTGTTTTACTTTTTCGAGACTCGAAAGAACATCAATAGTTTCACCGGATTGAGAGAGTGCGATTACCAGCGACTCTTTTTTCAGAAAGTCCAGATGATAACTGAACTCCGAACCGATAGAAGCATTGACATGTCGTTTCGCGATTTTCGAGAACAGATATGTTCCGGCAAGACACGCGTAGAATGCGGTTCCACAGGCAATAAAATAGGTTCCGTACGCGTTCTTAATAATCTCTGCTGCCTTTTGAATTTCTTCCTGCTGTGTATCTAAAATATACTGAAGCACCTTTGGTTGTTCATGAATCTCCTTGAGCATAAAATGTTCAAATTCACCCAGATTAACGTCTTCCGCGGTATACTGCAACTCCATAAACTCAACCTGTTTTGGAGTACCAGTATTGTCATAAAAGGCATACGTATCTCCACTGATTTCTAACAGTTCCTGATCTTCCATAAAATGAACATGCGTGGTATGGGGTACTAGTGCAGATGCATCGGACGCAATAAACATCTCACCGGGGGTAGTACCAAACACAATCGGAGAACCGTTTTTTATAGCGTAAAATGCCTCTTCTTTGGGGAAGAACACAATAATAGCATTCATACCTTCCAACCGGTGAAATACCTGTAACACAACCTCCTTCAGATCGGGGGTTGTCTGTTTCATCTCTGCTGTCAGATGCGCAATTACCTCGCTATCGGTCTCGGAGACAAAGGTATATCCCTTCGATACCAGTTCAGCTTTGATCTCTTCGAAGTTTTCTACAATGCCATTGTGCACGATAATGACTTCCTGGTTGGCAGAGGTGTGCGGATGAGCATTTTGTTCTGTTACACCACCATGTGTTGCCCATCGAGTATGACCAATGCCGATTGAGGCTGTCATTTCGGGGAAGGACGCAGTACCGATTTTACCGGTATGTTTTTCGAGGTAGACTGATCCATCGTTCTTTTTTACCGCTACTCCCCATGAATCATACCCACGGTATTCAAGCGAGGCTAGACCTTGTAAGATAAGTGTTCCGGCTGAAGTTTTCGTCCCTTTATACGCAAAGATTCCGCACATGTTCTGGAGAAGTACTGGTAATGACCCATTATATCAAGTTCGGCTCTGTTTCGGCGTTGTTTTACGGAAGATCAACAGGAAGGCAGCAATGCCTACTGAGGCCAGTCCAGCTGCGTAAAATCCTACCGGAAGAAGCTTGCCGAGCACAATCTCTACTACCCGGGCAATCCGGTATGACTGACGTTCAGTAATCAATGAGTTTTTTGTCTGTTCCATGAGCGGCTCCATAATATGCTTGTTGTATTCAAATCCCAATAGCAGGAGACTAAATCCTACGATCATCAAAACAGCAGGGCGGGAAGGACGGTAAATTGCCCACACGACAGAACAGACGATACCAAACGCAAACAGAAGCGCGAAAAAATTGTGGAGCACCAGAAAGTATGCGGTATACAATATGTTCTGTTGTGTATCCGGGTTAATCATAGAGTTACAATAAACTTGGTTGTGAGTCGTCAGGCGGTGTTTTCGCTGCTGACTTGGCTGGTTGTTTTGCTGGCTGATTCAGGGTATTGAGATCGATGTTATAGTATTTCTTCAGCAATGACTTCATTTGATGGCTGATAAACCGCTGCTTGAGTTCTTCTGAAAACGGATGCGGTACATCGTACGATGCAGGAAGCGTTACCGGAACGTCCCGCCTGATGGTAGCAATTTGTTTTAAAAGAATAACATGTTCCTGATGCTCTTTCAAGAGGTTCTGGAGCTTTTCAGGTTGGACAGTATCAATCTGTGCGTAGATTTGCTCTATGGTGCCGTGGGTAAGAAGCAGTTTCGTTGCCGTCTTGGGTCCCAGTCCTTTAATCCCGCCGTAGTTATCCGAAGCATCACCTGAAAGTGCCTTAAAATCTGCTACCAGCTCCGGTCCGATACCCAGTTTTTCCTGTACTGCCGGTGCATCAAAGATCGAGATGGTAGACAGTCCGATTTTTGGCATGATAACCTTGGTATAGCTGTTTACCAGCTGTAATATATCGCGGTCTCCAGTGAGGATAAGTACCTCAGTATCGGTGTTCTTATGTAACTCAACGAGTGTCCCAATAATGTCATCTGCTTCGAACCCCTCCTGTTCCATCCGGCAGATTGGTGCTGCATCCAGTAACTCCTTGATTACGGGAATCTGTACTTTCAGTTCATCCTGCATTGAAGGTCGTTTGGCCTGGTATTCTTCGAGTAACTTTTTACGAAAGGTCGGCGCAGGAGTGTCAAACGCGACGATTACCTGATCAGGGTGCAGGTCTACAAGTGCTTTTTGGAGCATGCCAAAAAAACCATAAATGGCATTGGTAGGCATCCCGTCTTTGGTGGTAAGCATAGGCAAGGCATGGAAAGCCCGGTGAATAATGGCATGACCGTCAATAAGCAGTAATCTTCGCATAGAGAAAAATCAATTAGTAATATCACTCATGAAGTGCAGTTATAAAAGCCTTGAGGTCAGCTTTTTTCGTAGCAACCTCTGTTATGGTACGTTCCGGATACAGACAGAATACATCATAGGGTGCAGCAATATCAATAATCTGATAGCGGTTATCGTGCCAGATGGTGTTCTGAAGCTGCCACACTGGAATCCCATCTCGATCAATCTTCCGGATATTGAGATCAGGCAGCCAGCGATGATCTGTAAGCAGTGAAAGGAGCTGGTGAGCGAGACTATTTAATTGTGAACGTTGCGTATCGGATAGAGCTGGGATTGTAACGGACTCAAACACTGGGGCATTCAGATATGGCTGTTCCAAATAGTATATCTCCTGATCGTTATGCACTACTGAATGCCAGGTTGTGGGAACCAGAAACGGTTTCAGGTACTGTGCGGTCAATTGATATGAATCTTCCCAGTAGCGAAAGTACTCTTTGGTCCTGAGAAACGGAAAAATATCACGGGAGATTTTATATACCCGCTGTGTTTCTTTTTGCAGGTAGACTGCCCATTCCCAGCCAGATCCGATGAGTGTCGCATTCTCAAAGAAAGGCACAATAAACGGTGGCTCAGGTGCCTTCCCGGTGTCATGCAGGACTGTTTTCCAGAGAGAAGATTCTATTTCGGCTTTCTCGGCAGTTGTCATCTCAGCAGAGATATAGGCATCAAGCTGCCAGTTCTGTTTTCTGCAATCCGGTGGATTGAGAAACGAGAGAGATGAATTATTCATAGTTATGCTTCGATATGTTTTTCTGCCTGTTCAGGGAGTTTTGCTTCACTTCCTTTTTTACCGACAATCTTTTCGAAGTCATCTTTATCAAGATTTTCATGTTGCATCAGTGCGTCAGCTACTTCATCCAGTTCCTTGCGATGTTTCTTGAGTAGTTCGACTGCTTTGTCATAACACTCCTCGACAATCTTCTTGATCTCAGTGTCAATCTGAGCCATGGTCTCCTGAGAGAACTGCTGCTGCTCCATGAGTGGACGGGATGAATCCGTGACATCGGTAAGAGTCCCAAAGTTAACATGTCCCAGTTTACTCATACCGTACTCAACTACCATCGCACGGGCGACACGGGTTGCCTGACTAAAGTCATTGGAAGCACCAGTCGTTACTTCATTGTAGACAACTTCTTCTGCAGCGCGTCCTCCCATCATCATCATAATCCGTTCCAGTAAGTGGGTGCGGGAGATATGTAATCGGTCCCGTCCAGGTGGAATCAGAGTGAAGCCCAGGGCCATACCACGGGAAACAATAGAGATACGGTGGACTGGATCGGTATGGGGCAGATAGTGCGAAACGAGCGCGTGACCTGCTTCGTGATACGCGGTAATTTTACGGTCAAAATCGGTCTGGAGACGTTTCTTTTCCGGACCCAGTTTAACTTTGGTAGCTGCTTCTTCGATATGCTCAAATGAGATTTTGTCCTTTCCTACACGGGCGGCACCAATAGCAGCTTCATTCAGCATGTTCTCAATATCCGCGCCTGAAAAACCGACGGTCCGGTCTGCGATGTAGTCCCAGTTAATATTATCTTCAAAAGGTTTTCCTTTGGAGTGGATCTTAATGATCGCTCGTCGTCCTTCTACATCAGGATAATCAACTACAATACGCCGGTCGAAACGACCTGGTCGCAGCAGTGCAGGATCAAGCAGGTCTCCGCGGTTAGTTGCCGCAATCACGACTACTTGTTCGTTGGGTGTAAAGCCGTCCATCTCAACCAGAATCTGGTTGAGGGTTTGTTCTCGTTCGTCATGAGCCGGCATAACTCCATTTGAACGGGCACGTCCAATAGCATCTACTTCGTCAATAAAGATAATGGACGGAGCACTTTTTTTTGCAGTCTGGAACAGATCCCGGACGCGGGCGGCACCGATACCGACCAGCATCTCCATAAACTCCGATCCGGCAATAGAGAAGAACGGTACATTCGCTTCTCCTGCCACTGCCTTGGCAAGCAGGGTCTTACCGGTACCGGCGGGACCCACAAACAATACCCCTTTTGGCGTGCGGGCACCAACTTTGCGATATTTTTCCGGATTCTTGAGAAAGTCAACAATTTCTTCTGTTTCGCGCTTTGCTTCGTCAATACCTGCAATATCCTTAAACGTTACCTTTGGTAAATCCTTATTGAACTTTTTTGCGCGTGACTGTCCAAACGAAAATACCGAATCCTGTGCCCCTCGTGCCTGACGGAAAAGGAAGTAGAGAATACCCACCACGATCAGTGTCGGTATCAGATTTACCAGAAATGTAGCTAACAGAGAACCTGACTCGGTATCTTCAACCGTAATAGGAACTTTCTGTGGATCGACATTCGAATCTCGGAGCATCGCAATAAAACTGTCTCCGGATTCTTTTGTTGCCTTAATCTCGGTGCCATCTTTGTATGTTGCCGTAACGTTGTTGCCACTGACGGCTACTTCTTTTACTTTATTATCCTGGATATCACGGATGATCTTGGTGATTGACTGTGCCTCTGATCCTGAAGGAGTGCCGTTGGAGTAGGAAGAGTATATGAAAAATAAGAAGAGAATCCCAAATAGAATGATGAACACTGTACGAACATCAAACTTAAATTGAGCCTTAAAAATGGTTTCTTTATTCTTCTTTTTTGAGGGTTCTTTTGTAGTTTTTTCAGTGTCTGTCATAGTTTTGGTTATTTTATCAGATATCTGGTAAAATTGATAGAAATTATTATGGCGTTCCAACAGCTTAAATTAAATCAGGGGGATGGTAAAGAGATCATTAACAAGGTCGTATCATGTTTACATAACGACGGTCTGGTGATTGCACCATCTGATACCGTCTACGGTGTGCTCGTCAACGCAAAAAGCGCAACAGCAGTAAAAAAACTGCTCGCGTTTAAAGATCGTCCCGTAGGAAAAGCGATCTCGGTGTTTGTATCCGGTTTTGAGATGTTGCATCATTATGCAGTGGTTCCTGACAGTCAAAAAGGCCTCCTCAACAGTTTATTACCAGGTCCTTACACAGTAGTTCTGGACTCGCGCCACAACACTGATCCATTACTGGAGTCAGAGAAAGGGACTCTGGGTTTGCGGTATATTGACGTGCCATTTGTTACAGATCTTGTGGCTGCCTTTGGTAGTCCAGTTACTGCCACATCCGCCAACCTCAGCAGTACTTCGCCCCACTACTCAGTGGAGTCGTTGCTGCATTCGCTTCCTGCAGAAAAAAAAGAGCTCATTGATGTAATTGTCGATGGAGGGAAACTGCCGGTTCGAAAACCATCCACAGTCATTGATCTCTCGTCAAGCGATATCCAGGTGTTGCGGAGCGGCGATATCATTCCTCAGCGTTCTGAAACGCGACGGTCGACCTCGGAAACAGAAACAAAAGAGATTGGAGCCGGTCTTATTCGTGAGTTGATGAAAGAGGCACAGGGGAGACGGATCGTCATTATTTTGAAAGGGGATTTGGGTGCTGGTAAGACACAGTTTGTCAAAGGGGTTGCCGGACAGTTTGCATTGACAGATATTGTCTCTCCGACATTTGTAATCTATTACGAATACGATATTCCCGGATCTGACATCTATAAGCGGCTGTATCATTTTGATTTATACAATATTCAACATAACGAAGAATTTGAACAGTTAGGACTCGAAGAGATTGCAGCACAACAGGCAATTGTCTGTGTTGAGTGGGGAGAACGCATGGGAAACGCCTATGACCAGTTTATGAAGGGTGCGCAAACAGCCATGGTTGAGATTGCTCATGTTAACGAGCACACGCGTGATATCACTATTTCATATCTTTCATAATGAAGATTCTTGCGATTGACACATCCTGTGACGAGACGTCCGCGGCAGTAGTTGCAGATCGCCGGGTAGTCGCGAATGTGGTCTACTCTCAGGCAGTATTACATGGAAACTGGGGGGGAGTAGTTCCTTCTGTAGCTAAACGCGCTCATGTAGAACGGATTGATGGAGTAATTACCCAGGCACTTAAAAAAGCAAAGCTGACCGGGGCAGAACTAGATGCGGTTGCCGTTACCATCGGACCCGGACTGGCGATTGCGCTCGAGGTGGGGATCAACAAGGCAAAAGAGCTCTCAACACACTGGGGAAAACCATTGATTGCGGTAAATCATATGGAAGGACATATTTACTCAAACTTTGTACAAAACAGTAAAGGGAATCCGGAACGTCCGTTTGAGTTTCCCTATCTGTGTTTGCTGATCTCCGGAGGGCATACCGAACTGGTACTGATGCGTGACCATCTCGAGTACGAGGTGATAGGACGAACGGTCGACGATGCGGTTGGTGAGGCCCTCGATAAAGGGGCAAAGATTTTAGGGTTTGGCTATCCAGGTGGACAGATTATAGAAGATCTGGCCGAAAAAGCCGGTAACCAGGAATTAATCCGTTTCCCCCGTCCGATGATCAAATCGCAGTCCTTTGATTTTTCGTTTTCCGGTCTTAAAACATCGTTGCTGTATGCCGTGCGTAAACTGTCAGAAGAACAGAAGATAGCGCAGTTACACGATCTTGCCAGTTCCTATCAGGAAGCAGCCTTTGATAGTATTCTCCGGAAGGTACGGAAAGCTGTTGAGAAAACGGGAGTCACCCGGGTGGTAGTTGGCGGAGGAGTAGCCGTAAACAAACGGTTGAGAACTCTAATGAGGGCATTTGCAAAAGAGAAAAAGATTGCCGTGTATTTCCCTCCGTATAAGTATCTGAATTTCGATAATGCGGCTATGATTGGGGTTGCTGCTTCGTATAAGTATAAAAAAAAGGAGTTTGTGACAGATCTTGAGCATCTTGATCGCATTCCCCGGTTATCCTTTCCGGCATTTAAAACGGTACACTCTCCATCGCGTTTTATGAAACAACGGGTAGAGGATGTTAGATAATGGCATTGGTCCTCTGCGCCACTTGAATTTTGTGCTGTATCAAGTAAACTAAGGAAACAGAAGTTTTATATATCATACTATGCTTAGTGTCAAAAACCTTTCCGTGAATGTTGAAGAAAAACAGATTCTTAAGAACATTTCGTTTGATTTTGAACCCGGTAAAATCTATGCCGTAATGGGACCAAACGGTTCCGGTAAATCAACCCTTGCCTACTCGATAATGGGACACCCTGGCTATGAGATCCAGTCCGGTTCGCAGATTATTTATAACGGAGAAGATGTTACAGAGATGGAGGCAGAGGAACGTGCAGAACAGGGGATCTTCCTGTCCTTTCAGAGTCCGCTTTCGTTGTCCGGTGTAAAAGTACATCAGCTCTTGCAACTGGCCCTAAATGGCAAGATGAACCCGGTCGAGATGCGAAAAAAAATAAAAGAAATTGCCACGGAGTTGAAAATATCAGAAGAGCTGCTGGGACGTTCCCTGAATGAAGGTGCATCCGGTGGAGAAAAAAAGAAGATGGAAGTACTCCAGGCAATGGTTCTGGATAAGCAGTTTATCATCTTTGATGAGGTTGATACCGGAGTAGACGTTGACGCGCTCCGGACTATCTCCGAGTACCTGCATGCACACAAAGAAAATAAAACCTATCTGATTATTACGCATTACAACCGGATTTTGCATTACCTGCAACCGGATAATGTTCTCGTTGTGGTGAATGGTGAATTAAAAAAGGTTGGCGACCACACGCTTGCCCAACAGATCGAAGACAAGGGTTATCAAAGTATTCAATAAGCTATGACACAGCAATCAGCACCTGTCCCGGCACCGAAGAAAGAACAAGAAGATATCTCGTTTGACTATAAATACGGCTTTTCGATGCCGGAAAACTACACCTTCAAAGCAAAAAAAGGCTTAAATGAAGAGATTGTAAAAGAGATCTCAATGATGAAGGGGGAGCCAGGCTGGATGACAGACTTCCGTCTCAAATCGTATCGTCTGTTTATGGAAAAGCAGATGCCTAAATGGGGTCCTGATCTAAGCAAGATTAATTTTGATGAAATTTATTACTATATTAAGCCGACTGAGACACAGGCCCGTTCCTGGGATGATCTGCCTCAGGAAATTAAGGATACCTACGACCGGATTGGCGTACCGGAAGCAGAGAAAAAGTTTCTTGCCGGTGTCTCCGCCCAATACGAAAGTGAAGTCGTCTACGAAAGCGTAAATAAAGAGCTGGAGAAAAAAGGCGTCTATTTCTGCGATATGGATACTGCCCTCAAAAAGTATCCGGAGATTGTAAAAGAGTATTTTGGCAGTTTAATCCCGCCTCATGACAATAAGTTTGCTGCACTTAACTCAGCCGTCTGGTCAGGGGGATCATTTGTATATGTTCCTAAAGGCGTAAAGGTTGGACTTCCGCTCCAGGCATACTTCCGCATTAATGCCGAACGTTTTGGTCAGTTTGAACGGACATTGATAATTGCCGAAGAAGGTTCAGATGTGCACTATATCGAGGGCTGTACCGCCCCGGTCTATACCACCGACTCGCTGCACTCTGCCGTTGTCGAGATCTTTGTAAAACCATCAGCTCGGGTTCGCTACACGACGGTTCAGAACTGGAGCACCAATGTCTACAACCTTGTTACCAAGCGTGCGCGCGCTGAAAAGAACGCGTTTATGGAATGGATTGACTGTAACATTGGCTCACAGATTACCATGAAGTATCCTTCAGTACAGCTGGCAGGAGAAGGAGCCCGCGGAGAGGTACTCTCGATCGCGTTTGCCAACAAAGGACAGATTCAGGATGCGGGCGCAAAGATGATTCATATGGCTCCTAATACTTCATCACGCATTGTCTCGAAATCGATTAGTAAGGCTGGTGGGCAGACTTCGTATCGCGGACTGGTTACGGTGAGCCCGCAGGCGCACAACTCATCAGTCTATGTATCTTGTGATGCGCTGTTGCTGGATGAACATTCCCGGTCGGACACCTATCCATTTATGAAGATCAAAAATCAGGATGTTGAGATTCAGCATGAAGCTACGGTCGAAAAGCTGGGAGAGGAAAAACTCTTTTATCTGATGTCCCGTGGTATTGGCAAGGCTGAAGCAGAAGGACTGCTGGTGAACGGGTTTATCGAACCGGTCTCCCGCGAGATTCCACTGGAGTACTCTATTGAGTTAAACAGACTTATTAATTTAGAGATGGAGGGCAGTGTCGGATAATATGCAATTTATACATGTTACAGAAACCCCGGATAAGCCATTTGTCTTTGATTCACCAGGCGATTATGTGGTGTATTTTCATAATATTTCCGGCAAGTATGACTTTGAGATGAACGTCAGTGGTATCACCCTGTATATATTCGGTTTATTTACCGGAACAGGTGCTCATGAATATAAAATCGAGACAATTCAACATCATAAGGCACAAGGATCGTACTCTGACCTCTTTATTAAAGGCGTATTTGATGATGCTTCAAAGTTCTATTATCAGGGCTTAATCCGGATAGAAAAAGAAGGACAGCAGAGCCATGCCTATCAAAAAAACCAGAATCTCATTCTGTCCAAGGATGTCTTTGTCGAATCAAATCCCTTTCTGGAGATTCTGGCCAATGATGTCTTTTGCACGCATGGCTCAACAACCGGTAAGCTGAACAAAGACGAAATTGCGTATCTCAAGACCCGTGGACTGAATGACAAGAAAGCCCGTCATTTGTTAGTCGAGGGGTTTGCGAATGAGGTAATCGATAAAGTAAATGAGAAGGTCTCGGGCGCTATCCAACCGATCACGCTCGCATAAGCTATACTATACCTATGATCGATCTTCAGAAATTCAGACAGGACTTCCCGTTATTACGAAATAATCCGCAGCTCTCGTATCTGGATAGTACCGCGACATCACTCAAACCGCAGTCCGTGATTCAAAAGGAACTCGAGTATTATCAAGAGTATAGTGCTAACATTCATCGGGGGATCTATCCCATCTCCGAACGAGCTACAGAAGCATACGAGCAAAGCCGGGAAGCAGTAGCACGCTTTATTCACGCACCCTCCGCTGACGAAGTTATCTTTACCCGGAACGCAACCGAAGCGGTAAACCTCGTGGTCTCCTCGTTTGCAGAAGATGCGTTGCAACCCGGGGACGAGATCGTCGTGACTATCACCGAGCATCACTCCAACTTTGTACCCTGGCAGCAACTGGCTGAACGAAAAAACCTGAAACTGTCCGTAATTCCCCTCCGTGATGATTTTCAGCTGGCTATCCTGAACGAGGATGGCACTACTGTTAACACTAAGCAGTTGCAGCAGTATATTACCGAAAAAACACGGATTGTGGCTTTTGTTGCTGTCTCTAATGTCCTCGGTACCAAAAATCCGGTAACAGAGATTATTGCAGCCTCACGCCGGTTAAACCCGAATCTGACCGTGCTGGTGGATGCCGCACAGGCAGTTCCTCACACGGCGGTGAACGTTCAGCAATGGGACGCAGATTTTGTTGTCTTTTCCGCCCACAAGATGCTTGGTCCGACGGGAGTGGGAGTACTCTGGGGACGAAAAGACCTGCTTAATAGCATGCGACCCTACCAGTATGGTGGTGAGATGATCCGGGATGTTTCAGTTGAATACACTGAGTTTAAAGACACGCCCCACCGGTTCGAAGCGGGCACTCCCCATATTGCAGGTGTGATAGCGATGCAGGAGGCAGTACGGTATCTGGAAGCTGTTGGATATACTGCACTTGAAGAGTACGAATCGTACCTGGCGTTGAAATCAATTCAGCAGTTGAAAGAAGCGTTTGGGAGTCAGATTGAGATTGTGGGGACAGAACAAGCAGCGAGAACCGGTATTGTCAGTTTTACATTTGGACCATACCACGCGCATGATATTGCACAGATTTTAGGAGAGTCTGGTGTGGCAGTGCGTGCTGGTCATCATTGCACCATGCCGTTGCATAAAAGCCGGTCGATTGCTGCGACCGTTCGTGCCAGTTTCTATCTCTATAATACCGAAGAGGATATTGTCCGTCTGGTTCAAGGTCTTAAGAAAGTTACCGCAGTGTTATAACAAGGTATAATACGTCTATGTCAATCTATCAGGATATCATTCTTGACCATTACCGTTATCCGCGCAATGCAGAACTGCTGAGTGATCCCACGAGTAGTGTAGATCTCACCAATCCTCTTTGCGGAGACAAAATCACACTCCAGATAAAAGAAGAAGGAAACGTAATTACAAAAGTAGGGTATTCTGCGTCTGGATGTGCCATCTCTATCGCCAGTGCATCAATGTTGAGCGAATCGATTATCGGTAAAACGAAGGAAGAAGTCCAAAAACTCGACAAAAATGATATTATGGAGATGCTTCATATAACACTCAGTCCAAACCGGCTGAAATGTGCGCTTCTCTCCCTTGAGGCCGTACATAAAGTGATATAAGCAAAAAAAAATGGTACACTGGTACTATCAATTATTAGTAATCAGAGAAAGATGTCTGACGCAAATCTTAAAGACCCCAATAATCCTCATGGACCGGTAAAAGTTCGCAATCTTACTGTTACCGTTGATAAAGACTTATGTATCGGTGCTGCCACCTGTGTTGCTATTGCTCCCCATACCTTTCATCTCGATTCGGAAGCAAAGGCAATAGTACTTGAGACAGCAGACAACGATACCGATGAAACCATCATTGATGCAGCGCGCGGTTGTCCCGTTGCTGCTATCGCTATTCATGACGAAAATGGACAGCAGGTCTACCCGGAATAACGCGTTATAAATACAAGAATTGTTACATGAAATTTCTTTGGAAAATTGGAGGCGAGGCAGGCTTCGGGGTTATGACGACTGGTCTGTTGTTTTCGACTCTGGCCGCACGTTCAGGTTATAACGTCTATGATTACACTGAATATCCTTCATTAATTCGTGGTGGTAACAATACTACCGATGTACTGATCTCCGACGGTCCCGCAACCGCGTATCAACATGATGTTGATATGCTTGTCTGTCTGAATAAAGAGACATATGATCTTCATAAACATCGTCTCCACACCCAGAGTATCGTAGTCTACGATTCAGAACAGTATCAGCTTGATCGCGAATGTATTGGTGTTGGTATTCCGTTTAAACAGCTCAAACGCGAGTTTAAGGTAGAACAGATCATGATTAATACGATTGCGATGGGAGCCAGCCTGGCATTACTGGATGCTGACTTTGAGCTTTTTAACCAAATGCTGGTTGAACAGTTCGGGCGCAAAGGAGAACAGGTTGTTGAGTTTAATAAGAAACTGGCTTTGACCGGTTATGAACATGTAAAACAGAACTATGCATCAGCAATAAAGCCGATCCTTACCCGTAAGGCGGATGCCCAGGCACAACTGGTGATGACCGGTAATGATGCGTTTGCGCTTGGCTGTGTAATGGCTGACTGCCGTATGTATGTAGCGTATCCCATGACGCCATCTTCTACGGTATTATCGACTCTCGCCGGCTGGGAAAAAAAGACGGGGATGATCGTCCGTCATGCCGAAGACGAGATTGCCGTGGTTATTACTGCTCTGGGTGCAACACATGCGGGAGTACGTGCAGCCGTGGGAACTTCCGGTGGGGGATTTGCATTAATGGTCGAAGCTATCTCGTTTGCCGGTATTGCCGAGCTGCCGCTGGTACTGTTCTTGAGTCAGCGCCCCGGACCAGCTACGGGTATGCCTACCTGGACAGAGCAGGGAGATCTGCTGTTTGCCGTAAACTCAGGACACGGTGAGTTCCCAAAGATTGTACTCGCACCTGGCGATGTCTATGAGATGGTTGATCTGACCTTAAAGGCATTTGATTACGCCGATATCTATCAGACACCGGTGATTGTGATGTCCGACAAACTCCTCAGTGAATCGCATCAGTCTCATATCAAAGCAGAGATCATGAATCTGGCCACGAACCATCCCGAAAATCGCGGTAAAACCGTTTTTGAAACAATGCAAGAGCCATATCTGCGCTATCGTAACGAAGAAGACGGTATCTCTGAACGATTGATTCCCGGTGCAAAAGGACACTTTTATCAGGCAAATTCATATGAACATGCAGAAAATAGTCATACTTCAGAGTCAGCCGAAGATCGAAAGATGCAGGTTGATAAGCGGGCCAGAAAAGAAAAAACCTACCTCGCAACGCATTTTCAACCGCCGGCTGTCTATGGTGACATTAATCAGGCAGAAGCAGTATTTGTGTCATGGGGTGGTAATAAAGGAGTAATCACTGAAGCACAACGGTTACTCGAGCAGGAAGGTATCAAAACTGCCTATATTCATTTTACCTATATTCACCCGATGGATCCCGATACAGTTACACCGGTCTTTACTCAGGGGAAACGATATATTCTCATAGAAAACAACGCAAAAGCCCAGTTTGGTATGCTGCTGCGCATGGATACCGGGATTCAGATTGAAGAAAAACTGTTACGGTATGATGGCCGACCTCATATGGCCGAAGACATTGCCAATTATCTCAAACAGAACAGATAACATATACTACCTATGCCATATCATGAAGATTTTTCCGGAACAAACCCAACATGGTGCCCCGGCTGTGGAGACTGGGCAATTATCCTCGCGATCAAGAAAGCGTTAGCGGCTAAAGGATATACCCCCTCAGATGTCATGGTAGTGTTTGATATTGGCTGTTCGGGCAACATGAACGACTTTCTGAATGCATACGGCTTCCATGGTCTCCATGGACGCTCCTTGCCGGCTGCAATTGGTGCTAAGATTGCCAACCATAAGATGCCCGTCTTCGTAATTGGAGGGGATGGTGGTCTGTATGGAGAAGGTGGCAATCACTTTTTACATGCCTGCCGCGGAAATCACGATATCACCATGATTGTGCATGACAATAACGTGTATGGTCTGACAACCGGTCAGGTCGCCCCCACTGCAGAACAGGGCTACAAATCCAAATCAACTCCTGCCGGTATTATCGAACAGGCAGTAAATCCCATGGCAATCGCCATTTCACAAGGGGCAAGTTTTGTGGCACAGACCTTTGCCGGCAACTTTGATCATCTCCAGGAAACCATGAAGCATGCTATTGATCACAAGGGCTTTTCGTTGATTAATATTCTGCAACCCTGTGTTACCTTTAACAAAATAGACACCTATTCGTATTATCTTGAACGGGCATATGTGCTTGAAGAAGGGTATGATAAAACCAATTATCATGCTGCTATGGCAAAGACCCGCGAAGTGATCGAAGAGAAGTTTCCGCTGGGTGTCATTTACGAGGTCGATACGCCTGTTTTCCACGAAAAACTGGAGAACTTTCCTCTCGACTCATCACTCGTCACCAGACCTCGTTTTACCGATTATGACGCTGTAACTCGCATATTCGAGTAACTCCTTTTTCTCTGGTGGTTGACATTTAGCAATTAAAATATTATACTGCTAAGCCTATGGCATTTTTATCGAAAAATAACAAACTTACCTATCCGGTTGTGCCGGTACGAGATGGCATTATCTTTCCTAATACTGAAAATGTTCTTGTCTTTGGACGTGATAAGAGTATTGCTGCAATTAACCAGGCTCTTGAGAAAGACAAAAAACTGGTCTTAGTCATGCAGAAGAACAGTAACATTGACGACCCAGGCTTTGACGATCTGTATAAAACCGGCGTCATTGTCAGTGTCGAAAAGACTGTGGTGGGAGAAAAAGGGGAGATCAATGCATTAGTACGAGGAGAAACAAAAGTAAGTCTTGAAGAGCTGACCAAGACTGATCCCTATCTTGAAGGCACCGCCGTTGAAGTCGAAGAAGAAAACATCGAAGATGAGGAAGTGCAGGCAATGGTCAAGTACATCTCAGCTCAGATTAAGAAGGCTATTAATTTGGGAAAAACGGTTGACTTTGTGTTCTTAATGAACATTCTTAACGTTCATAATGCACTTAACTTTTCCTACCAAGTGGCTATGGTGCTTGATATAAAAAGTAAAGAGCAACAGGAACTGCTGGAAGAAGAAGACATTAAAAAACGTCTGAAAAAGCAGGTTGAGTATATTAATCGTGAACTCAAGATTCTTGAAATTGAGCAGAACATCTCAAACAAGACGCAGAAAAAGTTTGAAAAGAATATGAAAGAAACCTTTCTGCGTGAAAAAATGAAGACGATTGAAGAAGAGCTGGGAACCAAGAGTGATGAGCGAGACGTCTATGAGTATCGGGACAAGATCAAAAAGGCCAAGATGCCAAAAGAGGTTGAGGAAAAAGCAATGAAAGAACTCAAGCGTCTAGCGCAGATGTCTCAGTTTAACCCTGAGTCTTCGTATATTCGTTCCTATCTGGACTGGCTCGTTGAGCTGCCATGGGGGAAGGAATCTGACTCAGAAATTAATATCAAAAAGGCACAGGAAATACTGGACGAAGACCACTATGGATTAAAGAAAGTAAAAGAACGTATTATTGAATTTCTTGCCGTTATGGAGCTGCGCAAACAAGCTGACGAGGCAGAAAAGAAAGCCAAAAAAGGTAAAGAAGATGCAGAGCCGAAACAGCGTGAACAGCAGCCGACAATCTTATGTTTTGTCGGTCCTCCGGGTGTTGGTAAGACCTCGTTGGGTAAGTCAATTGCACGTTCATTAGGACGCAAATTTGTCAAAGTATCACTGGGTGGTATCCGTGACGAAGCAGAGATCCGCGGACATCGCCGCACCTATGTCGGGGCTCTCCCGGGACGTATGATACAGGCAATCAAGCAGGCTGGAACCAAAAATCCGGTCTTCATGCTGGACGAAATCGATAAAGTCGGAAGAGATTACCGGGGTGACCCTTCCGCAGCATTGCTGGAAGCGCTGGATCCGGAACAGAATCATGAGTTCTCGGATAACTATCTCGAAGTGCCGTTTGACTTGTCCAATGTGTTCTTTATTACTACCGCAAACATGCTGGATACTATTCCGGAAGCGTTACTGGACCGTCTGGAAGTTATTCATTTCCCGGGATATACCGAAGATGAAAAGTTCCATATCACCCAGGATTATCTGATTGATAAACAGCGTGAGGTTCACAGTTTGAAACCTGCACAGGCAACAATTACCGATGAAGCATTACGCACACTGATTCGCCGGTATACCCGCGAAGCCGGTGTTCGTGAACTGGAACGCCAGGTTGCCCGTATTTTCCGGAAAGTAGCCCGTGAGATTGTAGAAAAAGAAACGAAGACCCGCAAAGTTACCGATGAAAATATCCAGAAGTATCTGGGACCATACAAATACTCATCTCAGATGATCGAAGATCAGGATACCGTGGGAATTTCAACGGGATTGGCCTGGACACAGGCAGGTGGCGATATTCTCTTTATCGAGGTCTCGACCATGCCAGGAAAGGGAAATTTGACCCTTACCGGACAGCTGGGAGATGTCATGAAAGAATCATGTCAGGCAGCATTTACCTATATCCGTTCACGCTGGGATCAGTTTGGACTGAAAAAGGATCTGTTTGAGACAGTTGATATTCATGTTCATGTACCGGAAGGCGCCGTACCAAAAGACGGACCATCTGCCGGTATTGCTATCACCACCGCGATGATCTCTGCATTGACCAAGATTCCGGTGCGTCGTGATATTGGTATGACCGGTGAGATTACGCTGCGAGGTCGTGTGCTGGAGATAGGCGGGATCAAGGAAAAGACCGTGGCAGCTCATCGCGCGCAGATTAAGACGATCATTATGCCGCAGGATAATGTCAAAGATCTCGAAGAAATTCCGGAGAACGTAAAAAATGAACTGAACTTTATCCCGGTTACCCATATGGATCAGGTGTTACAGCATGCACTGGTAAAACCACTCAAGCTGCAGGCAGTAACCGCTGAAGAAACAGAACTGGCCGAAGAGCCAAAGAAAAAGGGAGCAAAGAAGAAGAGTAAGTAACTCAGATTCCGAGGTACCACGAGCGCAGGCGGTGTATTATCGAATACAGATGATACACCGCTTTGTTCGTTATCAGATCATAACTGCCGATCATCTCTTTAAACTGAGCATTGTATCCCTCTTTAAACCGCGTAAATCCGGCATAGATATCGTCTCCTTCGTATCCCGGATGCGTGGCCCCCCACATATCAAAGATAGTAGTGTCATGTGCTTTCCCGAATCTGATTGCTTCCCACATCAGCAGGTTGGCAGCCATCACATTTTTGTGGCGGGTGGTAGAACCACCATAGGGATAGTAGAGTTTGCCGTTAAAGACAAAAAGCTCGTATGCGGCAAGAGGTTCTCCTTCGTAGTAGGCAATCAGAATATGCGCAAGCGAATCTTTTAACTGCTCCCAGACGATCGAGTGGTACTCCCGGTTATGACCATAATACTTTTGGCGGGCAGTAGTCTCAAAATACAGATCTGCAAATGTTTTAAAGCCTTCATCGGTGGAAACTTCCGAAACCGTTACTCCTTTGCGGGCAGCAAGACGCACGTTATATCGTGTTTTGGATTTCATCTGTTGCATCAACTCATCTTCAGAAGCAGAGATATCAAGTTCCATTGTCCAGTCGGGAAAGAGTTGATGGGGTGAGCGCTGAAAGGGGAATGATTTCTGCAAAGCAGTAATTTGACCTGTTGATTCTTCCGTTTTGGCCACATCCGGCTCCCATTTAACAAAGACAATATTGTTTTGAGTGGCGTATTCCTGCATAAATGCAGTAAGCTCCGGGGACGGTATTGGTGACCGGGGCACATAACCAATCTTCCAGGGTGTTTTGGGCAGAGGATGGACGGTCATCAGGATTACGTTTGTCAGTGCACCTGCATCATCAAAAATACCAATGCGTACAATCTCGGTTCCCATGACTCGACGTGCTTCGCCCCACTGCCAGCTCTGTAGGGGATGATGTGCTACGGCGTTGTAGCGAGTTCTATCACATGTGTCAATAATTGAGATCTTCATATCAGGATACTACTGATTGTAACAGGTGCAGTGTCTGCTGTCCTGCTTGTTCCCATGAGAACAGGGCAATTCGCTTTTTTCCATTTGATCGCAACTCTTTGCGGAGCGACGGTGAAGCGATCAGTTCGTTGAGTTCCTGTACTAAACTGTCCGGGTTTTGCGGATCAAAGTACATACAGGCGTCGCCTCCAATCTCCGGGAGACTGGCTGTGCGTGAACAGATAACAGGACAATCATAGGACATGGCTTCCAGAATCGGAATGCCAAACCCTTCGTAGAGAGAGGGGTGCACAAAGCAAAATGCTGTTTTGTAGAGCGCTACTACATCTTCATCGGGTAAATAGTCAGTAAAGATCACGGCATCACCAACCTGTTCTTGTTCTACCAGACGGAACATTTCTTCGTACAACCAGCCTTTTTTCCCGACAATTACCAGCTTGAACTCCGGATGCTGTGTCCGAATCTTTTTCATTGCCCGAATAGCTACCTGTATATTTTTTCGTGGTTGTAACGTGCCAACGAATAATAAAAACTTCTGTTTATGCAGACTAAATCTTGAGAGTACTGCTGCCGGATCCACTACTATTTTCTCCGGTTTTTCAAAGCCATTATAGATTACCGTCGTTTTGTTTACCGCAGATTGAAAATGCTGACCTATATCTTTTTTCGTTGTTTTTGATACCGCAATAATCTTTATTGCTTTCTGGACTGATTCAGCGGTCCAATGGATCAGTTTATAGAGATCTTTTTTCAGGAACTCCTGCGGGAACTGATAGTAGGAAAGATCATGAATCGTAACCACTAGTGGTCCGTTGTACCATTTGGGAGAGTAGTGAGCAGGGGAAAAGAGCACGTCAATCTGTGTGCGGAAAGCGAGGTGCAGGGGAAAAAAGATCTGACTCCACAGAATCCGTCCCGGTACTACCTCGTAACGGAAATAATCTGTTGCGGGTGGCAGGTGTGAGAGTGGTTCAGTCCGGAGAAAAACGATAAACTGTGTCTCTGCTGAACTATGAGATTGAAAGTACTCCAGCAATTTCTGTGTGTACACCGAAACGCCAACCATATGGGGGACATTTGCTTCGTTACCGTCAATTCCAATTATCATAGGCTAATTATACTGCGAGCCGCTCAATCATTGTCTTATAATATCGTTTCCAGGTAAATGCATCAGCATATGCTCCGGCTGAGGCTATGGTGCTGGACTGATCTGTCTCCAGCAGAAAGCGAAGAGCAGCTGTTATCTCTTCTACTGATTCAGGGTTAAACGTATGCGCATAGGTCCCGGCAATTTCTCCAAGAGACGAGGTGCCGGATACTGCAACGGGTACGCGCAGCTGCATTGCTTCCAGTACCGGATACCCGAATCCTTCCCACAGCGATGCAAGAACAAATCCGTTGCTTTCCTGATAGAGTGCGGTCAGCTGGTCGTCGGGCACATATCCCAGTATCTTCACTTGTTCCGGCACAGGCCCTAACTCATCCCATCCTTGTGGCCCCACAATTAACAGCTCAGTATCCGGACGGTTTAGTCGGGTAAATGCCTGGATTAAGCGTGAAATGTTTTTTCGCGGTTCCACTTTCCCAACCGTAATCAGGTAGGGACGTGGATGTTGCTCTCGTACCGTGGCTCTCAGCGAGTCTGATGCGGGTACGGTTGTGACACCGGGGTAGTTTACACAAACCCTGTGAGCTTCAATATCATACATGCCGATCAGATCTTCTCGGGTGGCTTCTGAGTCGGTAAAGATCACCGTAGATTCCCGGGCAACGTGTTCCAGGCGTTTCTCCTGTGTGTGCAAAATACTTCTGTCTACCGTCTCAGGATAGCGTTTGAATGCCAGGTCATGTACAATGGTTGCTTTTTTACACTGAGCAGGAGGCTCAGACCAGTCTGAGGTGATAAACCAGTCCAGCTTCGGCAACACCCGGTCAACGGGAAACAGATGGAGATCGTTCCAGAGTGCTCCCAGTGCTTTAGGAGGGAGGGGTACACTTACCAGACGATGTCCGGCAGCGTGAATCTGTTGTTTGACCTGTGCCGGAATCTGTCTGCGAAATGTCCCGGCAAAGAAGGTCCAGCTATGTTTCTGTTCGTGTTCCAGAATGGCACTGACCAGACCGGAGGTAAATCGACCAACTCCCGTTCCTTCATATACAATCTGTGAAATATCAATACCAATCTGCATATCAGGTGATGTTTTTATAAACGATCTCAAGCTTTTTTACGATAGCGCTCCAGCTGTAGTTTTCTTTTACCAGTTTGTAGGCATTGCGTTGCATCTGCTGATATAGTTTTTTATCACTGAGTACTGTCTTTATCGAAGAGACAAACTCTTTGGGGCTGTTTGCTACCAGCACATCTTCTCCGATCTTCACGTTGAGTCCTTCAATGCCGGTACGCGAAGAGACAATTGGCAGACCCGATGCCATCGCTGCAAGAATCTTGAGGCGGGTGCCTCCAGGACCAAAGATTGGAGCTACAAATAAGGTCGCGTCGTGGTATACCGTGCGAATTGTTTCATCATCGTCCGGAGCAATATCAATACAGGTAATATGTTTATTTTCTGTGATATAGGTTTTGGAGTTTAGATTCTGACCTGCGATAATAACCTCAATAGATGGCATTTCTTTGGTTAGTGAGGGAAGAACTTTATCCAGCAGGTATTCAGTTGCCTCTGTATTCTGAAGCCACGAGAAGTTGCCCACAAAGAGCAGTTTCGGTTTCGCAATATTTTTATCAGGTAAAGATGATACAAACATCTGATCGCCCGCTCCATTCGGAATAACTTCGGTTGTAGAACTGTGTATAGATTTATCAATGATCTGTTTGTCTGATTGTGAAACCGCTGCAACCAATGATGCCTTTTTCCAGTAGTAGATCTCCCAGAACTTCAACTTGAGAATATCCAGCCAGAGTCCGAACCTGAGAAAGAACGGTAGTGTTGAAACAAAGTGCTGGTACACTTTAAACTCTATCGTCTGTTCCACCAGAAGAATCGGTACTTTTGTCTCTGGGATGTGAGGCATGATGTAAAACGTTTCTGCGTGAATGACATCAAACTCTTCTTCCTCGAGTAGTCGGTGGACTACTCGTTTTGCTTCAGATGAAAAGTTACGAACAATAAGGAACGGCAAAAAGGAAAAAACAGATTTCAGGATATTTGAAATTTGCCATGGTTTCTCCGGGCGTTTACATACATAGATTTCTTTGCAGTATTCTTCGAGTCCGGATGCGTACTGCTTCTGTTGTTCATTTTTATAGAGTGCTACCAAGGTGATTTCGTGAGATTTACTCAGGTACTTTAGCAGGTTCAATGTGCGAATCTGACCACCCGAGTCAGGAGGATAGGGAAGGTACGGAGTCAGCATGAGGATCTTCATAATTGGAAGAGCGCAAATTTATCATTCTGGAACACAACTCCATAGCTTCCCTGCTGCTTGATCGACTCAATACGTTCAGGATTATCTGTGACGAAATACCGATATCCCTGATCTTTATAATCGTTCAGATCGTTCTCGGTTTTTGCTGACCCCCGTCTGTTTGCCAGATATAACAAGGTAGGATCACCGGATCTGTCTGTAACGATCAGGTCATCTGCTGAGGTAAGTGTATTGATAATTCGGGCAATACGAATTAAGTCGCTTGAGTAGGTGTAGTAGTCTTTGATGATAGAGTAGGAAAAGTACCATGACAGCCCTGCGATACAAAGGATAGTACCATAGGTCATTGCAGGGTGCATCCAGTTTTTTGATTGATGAATCAGTGCAGAAAGTCCCAGGCCAACAAAGATAGCAATTGCCGGTAGCAGTAACAGCTGATAGTAGGCATTCTGAATATGTGCTCCCTGAAAAATAGCCAGACTGATCAGGGCTGAGATACCAAATGTATGTAAAAATACTTTTCGCTGTTTCGCGATAATTCCCAGGATCAGCATAAATGACATGAACCCTCCCAGAATTGTATCGTTTAAACGCTGGAAAAAGACTGTCTTAAAATAGAGTGGAGATAAAAAGATATTCTCTTCCCCTTCCGGGGTGGCAATGTTGTTAAACAGCGATGTGTTACTTGGCAATGGCAATGGTAAGCCCAGCATATACATCCAGATCGTAAAGGGGATCAGGAGAGCAATCCAGTAGATATAAAATAACGGTTTTTGCAAAAATGAGATCTCATATTTCCGGAAAAAGAGCACAACCAATGGAAGGCAGTAGATGGCCACGGTTGGTTTCGTGAGGATTCCCAGGGAGGCCGTGATAATGGACAAGACATACATGACCCCACTGAATATCGGATTGCTCGATCTAATATATAAATAAAAGAACCAGATACCCATAAACATAAACGCCAGAGCTGGAGTCTCCGGCAGAATAGTCCGTGAAAAAAAGACAGAGAACGGAAAGATTGCGTAAAACAGTGCTGCGCCAATGGCTGCTGTGCGAGAAGCTTCTTTGAGGCAGAGATAATACAGAATGCCGATAATGGAGAGCGAGAGAAAAGCGCTCACCAGTCGCCCCCAGATTGTCAGATTAAAAAAAGGGGTAACCTGATCGAGAAACGCAAAGATACTGTTATACGCGGGAAATTCTACAAAGTAGAGTTCTTTTCGCTCAGTGCCGGCTATCGTTTCTATGACATTCCCTTCCTGTAAAGCAATGGTTCCAATGTTTGCTGATTCAACCTGACGCCAGGAATAATATTCAGCCAGTGGGATATCAAATTTATACAGTCGAAGGAGGAAGCCAATCACAATAATAATGGCGAGTACAATCGTATCAATACGGGTAAATGGTGGTCCCTTTTCTTTCATAGTGCTCCCTTATTTTGTATCTTTTTTCTTTCCGGTATGTGCACCCTGTTTTTCGGTATGCTTCTTGGTAAACAGTGGAATTGCGGCAACAAAGATACCTGCTACCAGCCAGAGGGTAAACGCTACTTTTGATGCTTCGAATACATCAATGTAGGTGCCGTTAATTGCGAGTCCGAACAGTCCAAAAATAAATCCATAGAACAACCCGCTTTCCTCTCGAGCCAGTTTACGGGCAGCAGTCCAGACCATAATCACCAGTGCCGAGAAGATACTTAAGAGCAGGGTGGTTCCGAGTAAGCCAGACTCACCGATCCAGCGGAAGAAGCTGCCATCTGTTGCTTCTCCCAGCGAAGATGGTCCAGTGCCGAACAAGACGTTTTTCTGGAATGACATGACTGATCGTGGCCAGGAGACCAGTAACCGGTTTGAGAACGAAATATCTGAGGTGTATGACACAACCGGCTTAAACCCTGAGACCAGACGTTCCAGCTCAGCTGCTATCTGCTCTTCTGTGAGCTCTTTCCCTTTTGCTTCGGCATCGCGTTTGATCTCATCAAGAATCTGTTTACGGAATCGTTCCTGCTCTTCCTTTTGTTCTTCAGTACTGATCGTCTGACCTTCGGCGGTAGCAATAGCTGTGCCAGAAGGCAATTCACCGGTGGTAAGATCGTTCGTGACCAGAACTTCCCCGGTATTCTCATTCACAAAGACCTGTCTCAGTCTGAAGGTATCGGCAAAACGCTGGGTAAGCGAATCAAAGGTAAAGAGGAAGATTGTGGTAATTACCGCCACCACAATCAGATAGCCAAACCGGCGGGTAAATAAAAGAAAAAGAACGGTGGCAATCAGGTACGCTCCGAACGATGAACGTGAAGCCGTAAGCATCAGAATAGCAACAGCGAGTATGTACGCAATAAATGCCCAGTGCTGCTTTTTATTCATATGATACCCCAGCATAATCGGGATCAGGAAGACAATGTAGGCAGCCAGATCGTAATGACCGGCAAATGTCGATGAAACACGGTCAGTAGCACGCAGGAACAGAACCATCCCCTTGGCAAACTCTTTGTTCATGGTGGAGACAGCCGGGAGACCGATAAATTTCTGGCCCAGACCGTAGATCAGAACGATCAGAGCGGCAATCAGTATGTGTTTCAGGTAAAAGTAAAAGTCATCCTTTGTCTTGATTAACGATGCGATCATAAAGAAGATCACCATGTATTCAACACGGCGGGCCGCATGCAGGAAACCAAGGTATTGGAAGGTAAACTCTTTTTCAAAGTAAAAGCCGACAATCACGGATAAAAATTGTGCTACCCAGTACGCAATAAACAAATACATCAACGGTGTATTCAGGGTAATCTTTTTCCGGAGCCACTGTACAAAAAATGTAACCACAAAGATCACCATAAAGAAATCTTCGACACGGACTGCAATGTAGGTATCATTAAATCCGACCAGTGGGAACTTCGGGTATAACGGGATCAGGTAGATAAAGATGACGGCGAGTGTTTTGACAATGTTGTCATCAATCCATTTGAGCAATCCGGTAAGCTTCTGCATAGGTTGTTTTAAGGTAATTGTTGCCGGTAAGAATACCAATGGCTAACGAAACTAATGCTTTTAATTGTAGCATAGTTTTTAAGCAGAATCGTGCCGTCGACGAGTGATGCTTTTTATAAAAATAGGTGAGGCCACGATATACCTGGAGGATAGGATAGGTCTTATTGCTTGAGGCAGATCCCAGATGTATAAACTGTGCTTCCGGATAAAAACCGGTCGTATGCCCTGCCTTTTTTCCCCGGTATAACAGGTCAACTTCTTCCATATACATAAAAATACCTTCATCAAATCCATGGAGCTGCTGGTAGATTTTTTTGGTGGTCATGATGCAGGCTCCGGATACCCAGTCCGTGACTGTCGTATGGGAGGGGGAAGAGCGGGTAAGTCCCAGTGCGTCTCCTTTGAGAAACAGGAAAGCGAAAACGACCGGCAGAGAGAAAAACCGTCCTGCTGAAGCCTGCAGAGATAAGTCCTGATTGAGTAGCTTGCCTCCAACAAATGCATAATTGTTTACCTGATAAAAGGAGTACAGTTTTTCTATCGCATTATGTAATACTATTGTGTCTGAATTGAGGAGCAGGATCATTTCAGCCTGAGCCAGCTCTACACCTTGATTATTAGCCTTACCAAATCCGGTATTTTCTTTGTTTACAATTACTCTCAGTTCCCGGTGATTCTTCTGCATTCGCTGAAGCACTTCTACGCTCCCGTCACTGGAGTTATTATCAATCACCATAACTTCAACATCGAGGTTTGATCCCTGAAGCGACTCAAAGATAGAGCTCAGACAGTCGATGGTGATCTGCTTTGTATTATATGAAATAATGATAATAGAAAGCTGTTTTTGCTTGATACCAGGCATGCTTTATATTATAATCTATTGTTCGTAATCGACAGAAGAAATTCTCGTACGTTCCTTCTGCCTACGTAGCTCAGCGGTAGAGCAATCGTTTCATAAGCGATCGGTCACAGGTTCGAGTCCTGTCGTAGGCACCCATGCAGCTTCCAGTTTCTATTACCGGAGTTGTGCAGCGCCACAATGGTCGCGGGCGCACTCTTGGATATCCTACCGCTAATTTGAATTATGACGGCACACTGCCGGATGGTGTGTACATTGCCTACACCACCATTGGAGAAGAAGAATTTCCTTCGCTTGCCTTTATTGGAACCGCAGATACCTTTAATGATTTTAACCGCCGGCTTGAGGTCTTTATTCTTGACTTTGATCGCGATATCTACGATCAGCAGATTACTGTCGAACTGATAACCTTTATTCGTGAAAACCGCAGGTTTGATTCAGTCGATGACCTGATTAAACAGATGCAGTGGGACGAACAGGATGCCCGTGTGTTTTTTTCCCTGGATATCGTACAATAAGGTATAGATTATCATTCATTTTTCATTTTTTATGAAACCACTTTCTCCTGACGAGATTCGAAACGACCTCCGTTCATCAGTTATGACACAGGAATACACCGGCCGCCAGATGATTGATGGTGTAAAGGTTGTTGATATCAGACAGTTTGCAGCGGAAGACGGAACATTTTCCGAGATTCTGCGTCTGGGAGAAGACGGCTCACTGGCAGATTTTCCCGGGTTTGTGCTGCGACAGGTGAACAGATCCAAGCTGTTACCCGGAGCTATCAAGGCATGGCATCTGCATTACAACCAAGAAGATATCTGGTACGTGGCTCCGGAAGATCACATGATGCTTGGCCTCTGGGACGTCCGCGAAAACTCACCAACTTCTGGAGTGAAGATGAAGTTGCCACTGGGCGCCGGAACTAATCGGTTAATCTATATTCCCCGGGGTGTTGCCCATGGTGTCGCCAATCTGGCACAGGAACCGGGTGTAATTTTTTACTACGTCAACCAGCAGTTTAATGCTCAGGACCCTGATGAACGCCGTCTGCCATGGAACGCAGCCGGAGATGATTTCTGGGTTCCTGAAAAAGCGTAATATTAATTTGCAACCCTATGCCCATGTTCTCACGCGTGCTTGATACGGTACTTAAAAAAGGGAACAGTCTGCTTGAACACAAGTGGATTGTCGCCGGAGTACTTATTATTTTGTTTGCACTGACCTTTGTTCCCCGGTTATATAAAATAGATAATCCAGTTGCAGATTGGCATTCCTGGCGTCAGGCAGATACCGCGGCAGTCACCCGGAACTTTGTAAAGGAAGGCTATACGCCACTCTTCCCGAAGTTTGATTCTCTTAACAGTCTGAACGAAGGAAACCTGCCAAACCCGAACCGCTACTTTTTTGCCGAGTTTCCCATCTATAACTCGATTGTGTATATCTTTTATTCACTCTTTGGGGTAAACGAGGTCTATGCCCGTCTGGTAAGCATCTTTTTTGCCAGTTTGACGACGGTCTTTTTGTATCTGCTGACCCGTAAGTTTTCTTCCAACATGGTTGCCCTGCTGGCCGCTGTGTTTTTTGCACTCATGCCGTATAACATCTATTATGGACGGGTGATTATGCCTGATCCGCTACATATCTTTTTTAGCGTGATAACGTTGTATCTGGTAGCTCAGTGGGCAGAGCGGAAAACAATGCTCTGGGCTGTACTGGCCGGTCTCACGACCGCAGGTATGATTCTGACCAAACCCTACGGGCTGGTTTTGGGATTGCCAATCCTGTATCTGTTGTGGAGAGGATATGGCTGGAAGTTGATAAAGCAACCATCACTCTATGTCTATGGAGCACTTGCATTGATTCCGTTTGCCTTGTGGAGATGGCATATTCATCAATATCCGGAAGGAATGTTTGGTACTGCCTGGCTCTTTAATCAGGGAAATATCCGGTTTACCGGTGCCTATTTCCGGTGGCTAATCTTTGACCGGATGAACCGGTTAATGTTTGCCACGGGAGGGTTTGTACTGTTCTGGCTGGGTTTAATGAAAGGATATACCAAAAAAGAAGGTCTGTTTTATTATATCTGGCTGGGATCGGTGTTACTGTTCTTTGTGGTTATTGCAAAAGGAAATGTTACTCATGATTATTACCAGATGCCGCTGGTTCCAATTGGATGTATCCTGATGGCGCAAGGTGTTGTATTCCTGCTCGAGTTCGGTAAAGGGGAATTTACCCGTCTGGTAAACACCGGAATTGCGGGTGCGCTCGTTTTACTTATGCTGGCCTTTGGCTGGTATGAGGTGCGAGCCTTCTTTAATATCAATCGTCCAGAAATTGTCGAAGCCGGTCGCTTTATTGACCAGAACCTGCCGGCAGATGCCCGGGTTATTGCCCCGTATATGTCAGATCCGGCGTTCCTGTATCAGACAAACCGGTACGGCTGGACTATTGGAGGCGGTCAAATTCAGACCTTTATCGAAAAAGAAGGAGCTACGCATCTGGCTATTGTGAACTTTGATCAGGACGAACAGCTTTGGCTTGACCGGTGTCCGGTAGTTGGGCAGAGTGAAGGCCGCTGGGCAGTTCTCGATCTCAAGCAGTGTGCGCCTATGCAGGAAGAGGCAACGGGTGAGGCTGATCTCATGGAGATGCCCGTGCAACCATAAGTTGCCGCGTTCTACCCAAATGCTGAACGAATGTCACTTAGAAATTAATAACCCTTTTTATGAAATTGAGTCGTGCTGCTGATCTAGCATTTATTCCTGCTTCTCATGAAGACCCCAAGAACCCCGGGGTACTCAAGAAGGTGTTACTGGGTCGCAGTGATTTTATTGAAGGGCATGTTCAGATGTTAAACTGGGCGCATCTCCCGGTCGGAAAATCGTTCGCAAAACATTATCATGAGACATTGCAGGAGATCTTTGTGATGATCTCAGGTGAGGTTGAGATGACCGTACAGGGTCAGACGTTCCCTCTTCATCCCGGAGATGCATTCGCTGTTGATATCGACGAAGTACACTCGATGGTAAATACCGGTTCAACCGATGCTACGTACATTGTGTTTGGAATCTCTCAGAGTGAACAGGGGAGAACCATAACCGTTGAATAACTGTTACCAGTCTTTCCGATAATACGTTTTACCGACCAGATTCTTTGGTAAATACTCCTGGTCTGTTTTTGTCCCGGAAGTTTTTTCTTCCAGCCACGGATACCGCACATGTCCTTTGCCATACCCGGCGTTCTTCATTACCTTATTTGATGCATTTCTTAAATGGAGGGGAATGGGCTGCAGTGAGTGTTCATCAATATCACGAAGCGCTTCTCCAATTCCTACCGTTGAGGCAATTGATTTTTTGGCAGTCGCCAGATACGTAGCAGTTTGAGCCAGTACCAGTTGTGCTTCCGGCATACCGATCATATGGACTGCCTGCATACACGAGGTAGCCACTACCAATGCCGTTGGTTGCGCATTCCCGATATCTTCCGATGCAAAAATTACCATCCGGCGCGCAATAAAGACTGGATCTTCTCCCGCTTTAATCATGCGGGCCAGATAGTGCAATGCCGCGTCAGGTTGATTCCCGCGCATACTCTTGATAAAGGCAGAGATGGTATCGTAATGATTATCTCCCTTTTTATCGTAAAAGATTGCTTTTTGTTGTAATGCTTCTTCCGCAGTAGCCAGCGTAACTTTTCTGGTGATAGAGGCAGCCAGCTCAACAGCATTGATCGCTGTTCTCGCGTCACCGTTTGCGTGTGTGACGATATGTGAGAGGGCTTTTTTATCCCATGTATGATCCGGAAATGATTCTGTTGCCCGTTTTACAATCTGCAGCATCTCTTCTTCGGTAAGCGGCTGGAGAACATAGACATGGGCACGGGAAATTAATGGCGCATTTACCTCGAAACCAGGGTTTTCTGTCGTTGCACCGATCAGAGTGACGGTTCCTTTTTCTACGGCCGGCAGGAGGGCATCCTGCTGACTTCTGTTAAAGCGGTGGATCTCGTCAATAAACAAAATGGTTTCTTTTTGAAACAGAGTCTTTTGTTCACTGGCTTCGTTGGTAACTTTTCGAATATCCGAGATAGTGTTTGTTATGGCTGACATCTGAATAAAGTCAGCTTTGACAGACTTGGCAATGAGTTTAGCGAGTGTTGTCTTGCCACAACCTGGCGGTCCCCAGAGAATCAGTGAGGAGATCATCCCGTTTTCAATCATGCTGCGCACCGGTTTCCCCGGCCCAAGAAGATGTGACTGACCGATATACGTATCCAGTGATGTCGGACGGAGTTGTTCTGCCAGAGGTATTGCCATACATAGATTGTAGCACAGATTATTAATTTTGTGAACAAATGTTCACCGTGCGCATGTAGTATGTATATTTACCTCCTCTCTTACGGAGCCTATGACAGTTGTTTGTTATAATGGTGCCACATGAAACGAAAACAAAGTATCGAAACTGCTCCACCACAGCCCTATACACCTGCCACCGCGGTAGAGAAACAGCTGGTGAAAGCCTTCGGTATGCTTGAAACAGAACAGGAATATGCAAACTTTTTACGTGATTTATTAAGTCCGGCAGAACTGGAAGAGTTCGCAAACCGTCTTCAGATTGCGAAGTTACTTCTGGAGCGGAATATGTCATATCTTGAGATAGCAGAAGAAGTCGGAACATCAACTACCACAGTGACTCGCGTTGCCCAATGGCTCTTCCGCGGCTGTGGCGGGTATCAAAACGTACTAGAGAAACTGGGTGTGCAAGCAGAGAAGTAATTACAGTTCCCGTGAGTTGACCAGGATGGTAACAGGACCGTCATTTTGTATCGTTACTTGCATTTCTGCACCAAACTGTCCGGTCTGTACTTCTAATCCTTCTTTTTTAAATAACGTTACTGCTTCTTGATATAGCACGTTTGCATTTGCCGGCGGCATCGCTTTGATAAACGAAGGGCGTCTTCCTTTTGAGATATCAGCACACAGGGTAAACTGAGAGACCAGCAGTATCTCTCCTCCGGTGTCACGGATAGAAAGGTTCATCTTCCCATCGGCGTCTTCCATGATGCGCAACTGAACAATTTTCTGTACGAGCTTCTCAAGATCGATACGAGTATCATCCTGCATAATCCCCAGAAGTATTACATACCCGTGCTTGATAGCGGAGAAGACGGTACCGGAGATGGTAACCGAGCCGGAAGTTGCCCGTTGTACTAGTGCGATCATAGGTTATTGCGGTTGTTTTTGACAATCAGCACAGACCGGATAGCCTCTTGAATCAGTAAAGACGTCTACATAGACTGCTTTTTCTTTATACTCAATATTCGGATCATCCGGTGGTGCCTGGATATCTGTTCCTTTGTAGACAGGAACGTTCTGTTTCCCATAACGAACCGTACTTACCCGTTCTGTTCCCCGAATCAGATACTCGAATCGCGTTGCGCAGCCAGGTTGTACAGAAACTGCTACTCCCGTATCTTTACAGACATTGGTGCCAATTACCGAATCAGGTTTTACCGGAGGGATATCAGGTTGATTTTCCAGTACGCGGCTCATGACACGGTTCCAAATAGGTGCAGCGCCCGTCACACCGGAAACAAGTGATTGATTCATTGCTTCACCATTATTATTTCCTACCCAGACCGCAACCAGAAAGTTTGGGGTATAGCCAATAGTCCAGTTATCTTTTACATTATCAGTGGTTCCGGTTTTTACCGATACCGTTTTTCCGTCTACCACCAGTTCGGAATTGGATCCGAAAGCCGCGGTCCGAGCCTGATTGTCAGAAAGGATATGTGAAATGATAAAGGCAGTGCCTTCTGAGATAGCTCTCTTACCACGCATGGCAAGATAGTTTGGTGTCTTGATCGGGTTGTCCACATCCTGTACAAAGTTGGGATCAACAAAGGATGCCAGTGTCCGTCCCGATTTATCTTCGATCTTTAAGATACTGTTCAGTTTTTTGGGGCGGCCACGATTCGCGAATGCGGAAAATGCCTGTGTCATCTCGGTCATACGTACTTCACCACCACCCAGGGTAAGAGAAAGGCCGTACTGGGAAGGATCATTGAGTGACGAGATCAGGAATCCCGGCATCGAAGCAATAAACGATTCCAGGCCGTTGTAAGCCAGCATCTTGACTGCGGGAATGTTATAAGAATTCGCAAGGGCATAGCGTAATCCAATCGGCCCTCTAAAGGTATTGTCATAGTTTTTCGGACAGTACTTTTCCGGCTGTCCATCGGCATTAAAACAGGTCCGGTTGTCAAGGAAGATTGAACTGGCTGTTACGATACCGCGATCAATTCCAATAGCATAATTAATCGGTTTGATTGACGATCCCGGCTGACGCAGGCCGGTTGTAACGTTAAATGCGCCTGAAGGAGTGGCAAAGTAGTCGCGTGAACCAACCATTGCGAGAATCTCTCCGGTTGGCGGCCGGGTCACCAGTATGGCGCCATTGCCCACATTCAGCCCTTCCAGTTCTGAGAGTTCTTCGTTCAGGATTGCTTCAGCAGAAGCCTGGATATCCATATCGAGTGTCGTAGTGACACGCAAGCCGCCTTCTTCAACCATTTCGGTGCCAAACTGTTCTTCCAGTTCTTTCTTTACGTAGAATACGAAATGAGGTGCTTGAATATCGACTTTAAGCGGAACGACCTTAATCTCAGCCTGTTGTGCACGGGCACGTTCCTGTTCGGAGATATATCCTTCTTCAAACATTCGCTGCAGTACTTCGTTTCGCCGGCGTTCTGCCAGATCCGGGTTGGAATACGGAGAATATAACGAAGGTGCCTGTGGCAGTCCTGCAAGCAAGGCTGCTTCTTCCAGGGTGAGTTCCTTTGCAGGCTTGTCAAACATTTTTTTTGAAGCTTCTTCGATGCCATACGCAGAGCCGCCGTAAGGAATCTGATTTAAGTACATCTCCAGAATCTGGTCTTTGGTAAAGATACGTTCTGTCCAGACAGCGAGAACCATCTCTTTTAATTTACGTTGAATGGTACGTTCGGGTGACAGCAGTGCCGACTTTACCAGCTGCTGGGTAATCGTTGATCCTCCCTGCAGTTCATCAGTCAGATAGGTATCACGTGCCGCACGGAGAACACCACCAACCAGCGAAATTCCTTTATGAGAATAAAAGTCTTTATCTTCTACGGCAATCGTTGCCTGTTTGACGATCTCCGGCACATCCTCAAGTTTTACCAGGGTACGGTTTTCCTCTCCGTGAATTTCGTAGAGCAGTTTTCCGTTACGATCATAAATATGACTTGAGATCGGAATAATCTTAAAGTCTTTCAGGGCATACGGACTGGGAAGATCTTTAAAGACAAAGAAGTAGGCAAAGATACCGCCTCCTACCATACCACCGATAAAGAGTACGGTCAGGAGTATCATGAGTACTCGTAAGATAATACGTTTTCGTGACGGATGTTCCATATGATGTGCATGATGATGCTGAGCAGAATGTGTCTGATGCAAGTGGTCAATAGACGTGTAATTCTGTGTATGCTCAGCGTCTTTCATATATTATACAACTCCTATTGCTTCTTGGGAAACAGGGGAGGACATTTACTAATAGTACCAGATGTTACTTCCATTATGATAGCAGCAGTTCCAGGCATAAAGGGCTGCAGGAGGTAGGCAATCTGCTGTATTTTTTGTAAGCCCGAGGTAAGAAACGCGCTCCGTTCCGCGGGCTGTTTTTTCCACGGTTCAAAACCGTCAATTTCTTTGTTTAATGCTTTTATTTCTTTCCAGATCAGCTCCAGTGCTTCGTTAAACGCAAAGGCTGTTGTACGGGTAAAGACTTCTTCTGCGAGTGCAGGTGGCGGGGCCTGGTCAACAGACAGTCCGTCTTTTGAACCAAGTGTGGTGAGGCGCATGACCAGATTGCCCAGCTCGTTTGCCAGATCACTGTTATAGATCTCCTGCATGCGCTGGTATGAAAAGTCCCCATCGTTCTGTGGCGGAATTTCGCGGAGCAGGTAGTAGCGGGTAGCTTCGGTCCCATACCGTTCGACGATCTCGGCAGGACTCACCACATTTCCCAATGATTTACTCATCTTCTTTCCCTCCGCAGTGATAAACCCATGAATGACAATCTGTCTCGAGGGAGGGAGGTTTGCCGAAAGAAGCATCGCTTGCCACATTGCCGATTGCTGTCGCAAGTTATCTTTTCCAGCAACCTGTGTCCCCGGCCACCAGCGCTGAAAGGTATCAGTGTCTTCCGGCCAGCCGGTAGTAGAGATATAGTTTACCAATGCATCAAACCAGACATACATGACATGTTCTTCGTCGCCAGGTACCGGAACACCCCATGGCATCTTGGAAGCAAGGCGGGAAATGGAAAAATCCGTAAGACCTTCCTGTACAAAGTTTCGAATCTCTTCCAGCCGGTGTGCGGGTTTGACAAACTCAGGATTTTGTTTATACAGATCAAGTAACGGTTGCTGGTATTTTGAGAATCTAAAAAAATAGTTTTCTTCATCAATCAACTCCAGTTCCAGGTTTGGATGCAGGGGGCATCGACCATCAACCAGTTCTGAGTCGGTTTTCTCCAGCTCACAGCCGACACAGTATTTTACGGTGTACTTTGCCTTATAGATATCACCATTTTCGGCGCATCGCTTCCAGAATTCCTGAGCAGCTTTTTTATGGTGCGGATCGGTGGTTCGAATAAAGTGCGTGTAGCTCAGGTTCAACAGGTCCCGCAGACTATTAAATGTTGCTGCATATTGATTCACATATTCCTGGGTTGAAATTCCCTGTTCTTCTGCTTTCCGGTGAATCTTGAGACCATGCTCATCGGTCCCGGTATTAAAAAAGACAGTATCTCCTAATAAACGACGGGCTCGGGCAACAGCATCTGCCTGTACAATCTCCAGTGCGAAGCCAACATGCGGTTCCGCATTCACATAAGGAAGGGTAGTAGTAATATAGAAATTTGATTTCATGAGGCTCAATACAAGTTACGATAACAAACGGTCAAGCCCTATTATAAACGAAACCAGCAGGATTGTGTTTAGCATTTCGAAGCCGATAAAGACATTAATGACAAGGAAAACAGCCACTCCTCCTGCAATCAGGAGCGAGCGTTTGAGCGGGAAAAAAATGGTGCAGAGCAAAAAGGCTGCTGCGGTTACCAGCAGAATAAAGGCCCCAATAATCACCAGCGATGTCGGTGGCATCAGAAATATACAGGCTATAATCACCAGAAGTACGGTGAAAAATGCCACTATCTGCCATTTTTTTCTGATATAGATGGGTGGAATCGGTTGCATGATATAATACTACTTGCAAGAACTGTTACTTTCCATTATAATCTGTCCTTATGATTACACTACCAGACTCTAAAAAAGATATTATTGAATCATTTGCACAGCACGAGGGCGACACCGGATCTCCGGAAGTCCAGGTTGCTCTGTTATCACATAAAATTCAGCGTCTCACTTCGCACTTGGAGGAGAACAAAAAAGATAATCACTCTCGACGTGGGTTATTAAAAGTTATTGCGAAGAGACGGAGAATAATTAATTACCTCCAGAAACTGGACGAAAATCGTTATAAAGACCTTATCAAAAAGCTTGGTCTGAAACGGTAAAAACATCGTAAGATCTCGTTTACGTGCTGATCATCGTCTTGACTGCCTCCCTAGCACCTGCGTAAACTAGTATTGTATGAAAAAAATTGAACGTTCAATAGAGATCAATAACCAAACTCTAACCTTACAATTCGGCCAGCTTGCTCAACAGGCCACTTCATCAGTTCTTGCCCGCTTAGGCGATACCTGCGTTCTGGTAACTGTCGTTGCTGGTGCACAGCGTGATGACCTTGACTATTTCCCGCTCTCAGTTGAGTATGTCGAGAAACTGTATGCCGGAGGACGTATTAAAGGTTCCCGATGGGTTAAGAAAGAAGGAAAGCCAACTGATGACGCTATTTTAAAAGGTCGTCTGATTGATCGCTCCATCCGTCCGCTGTTCCCGAAGAACTACAAAAGAGATTGTCAGATCGTAATAACTACTCTGGCAGTTGATGGCGTCAACTCTCCTGACATTCTGGGTGCCATTGCTGTTTCTGCCGCATTGCATGTCTCATCCATTCCATTTATGTTCCCGATCAGTACCATGCGTATCGGATATATGACAGACACAGATGGAAAATCTGCTTTTATAGTAAACCCAACCGAAGATGAACTGGATCATTCAGAACTTGATCTGATTATCTCCTCATCCAAGGAAAAAGTTATTATGATCGAGACAGAAGCCGCAGAACTTCCTGAGTCTGTAGTGATGGAAGGTATCAAACTTGCCAAGCAGGAAAATGCCCGCATCATTGACTTCATCGAAAGTCTGCGTCAGGAGTTCGGTGTCGAAAAAGAGATCGTTCCAGAAGATGAAACTGAAAAGAAACTGTACGCCTATCTGAAAGAACACTTCCTGAAAAATCTGGAAGATCTGATTGCTTCCAAGGCCACCAAAGAATCTTCTGATCCGGAAGGAATCAAGAAGTTTGTCGCTGCGGTAATGGAGAAACAGGGTGAAAGTCCTGAATTTTCGGAAGCACAGGTATCCGGCGGCATTGATTCCCTGTCAAAGAAGATGATCAAGGAAAAGATTCTGAAGGATAGAGTTCGCCTTGATGGTCGGAAACTGGATGAAGTTCGCAAGATTGATGTTGAAGTCGGCGTACTGCCCCGTGTTCATGGAACAGGTCTGTTCCAGCGCGGAGATACCCAGGTGCTCTCAATTGCAACGCTCGGTAATCCGGAAAATACCCAACTGGTCGAAAGTCCGTCAGGAGAAGAAGAACGCTTCTATATGCATCACTATAACATGCCCCCATACACCGTCGGAGAGACCGGCCGTATCGGCTTTACCTCCCGTCGTGAGATCGGCCATGGTGCATTGGCAGAAAAGGCGCTGCGCCCGGTTATGCCAGATCCGGATGAATTCCCGTACACCATCCGTGTCGTCTCCGAAGTGCTGTCTTCGAACGGTTCAACCTCGATGGCATCAACCTGTGGATCAACACTGGCACTGATGGATGCAGGTGTCCCGATCAAGGCTCCCATCTCCGGTATTGCCATGGGCTTTATGTCAAATTCAGATGATGATTATGTCATTCTGACTGACATTATGGGTATCGAAGACTTTTCAGGTGAGATGGACTTTAAGGTTACCGGTTCTAAGGATGGCGTCACGGCAATCCAGCTTGATGTAAAGAACACGGGTCTGACAGACAAGATGATCGAAGAGATCTTTGCCCAGTCAAACGTTGCCCGTAACTTTATTCTCGATAAGATGCTCGCTGTTATTCCGGAACCTCGTAAAGAAACCTCCGAGTATGCACCAAAGGTTGTGATCTTGCAGGCTCCACAGGACAAGATCGGTGAGATCATTGGTCCAGGAGGCAAGAATATCAAGAGTATGATTGCCAAGACCAACACCGAGATTAATGTCGGTGATAATGGAGAGATCACCATCAGCGGTGTTGATCGAAAAGGTGTCGAAGAGGCCGTCAAGATGATCGAGATGATTACCCGTGAAGTAGAAGTTGACGAAGAATTTGAAGGTGAAGTAAAACGTATTTTGCCATTTGGAGCATTCGTCGAACTGCTGCCGGGAAAAGAAGGACTGGTCCATATCTCCAAGATGAGTAAGGGCTATGTCAAAGATCCGAACGAAGTCGTCAAGATTGGTCAGATGGTAAAGGTTCGGGTCCAAGAGATCGATAAACAGGGCCGTATCAACCTGACCATGGTATTCTGATCATACCTGTTATAAACCAGAAAAGCCGCTCCTCCGGGGGCGGTTTTTTTGTTATACCGGACACACTTGTCTTTCGTTGCATTTTCGTCTATTATGTACTACAGTAATATTCTTACTGGTTCTTTATTTTTATGGGTCGAAGAAAAAAGTCTAAAATACCAAGTGTTGGCTCTCTCATTCCGACAACAAATAAAAGCACATTGTTTAATATTCTGGGATTATTTGTTTTTTTAGCAGGGGGCATCTCTCTCATTTCGTTTTTTGTGTTTTTCATCGATGAAAACGAAGGCCGGATTCTCTTTCTGATTAATCAAATGCTCGTGCAGTATTTTGGCTGGACTTCGATCTTTGTTCCCTTTATTCTGCTCCTTACCTCTGGTCACTTCTTTAATTCAGAAAAACTGAAGTTTGTTAAGCCAAATGTTACCGTAGGACTGCTGTTTATGTTCCTCGCCCTGCTTGGCTTTAGTGCCGCTGGAAGTCTGGGATCACAGGTCTACGATGTATTGACCTATGACTTCTCCCAGATCGGAGCTTTTATTATCTTCTCTGTTTCGTTTGTAGTAGGAATGATCCTGTTCTTTGATACCTCGCTTGATGTCGTGGCACAGAAGCTGCTTGAGATGATGGGATCTGTCTTTAATTCTTCGAAAGAGGCCGCAGAAAAAGGTCTGGATAAGGTAAAGGATGCCGGTAAAAAGAAAGACGAAAAAGATGAACGGCGCTTCGATTTTATTTCAGATAAAAAAGAAGAACCAGCCAAGCCGTTGCCTACACCAATTCAGCCACAGCCGGCCAACACCGTTGTAATTCCTGCGAAAAAAGATATCTCTATTAAACCGGTAGCAGGGGCTAACTCTTCTACCTGGGTGTATCCACCGCATACCCTCTTGCATGATGTAAAACAGGCAGACGCGGATCGGGGAGATGTCGCAAAGAACGCTGATATTATCGAAAAGACACTTGATAGTTTCGGTATTCGTGCCCGTGTTGCCGAACTGAATAAAGGTCCAACCGTCACCCAGTACGCGCTGGAGATTACGATGGGTACCAAACTGTCCAAGATCACCGCGCTGGCAAACGATCTGGCGCTGGCACTGGCCGCACCTACGGGTGCAGTTCGTATCGAAGCACCGATTCCGGGCCGTTCTCTCGTAGGGGTAGAAATTCCGAATATTACCTCCCAGATGGTCACCCTCAAGCAGATGTTACAATCGCAGGGGTTCCAGAATAATACCGACCCCCTGTTGGTCCCGTTAGGTCTTGATGTATCTGGAAAACCGATCACCTCCAGTATTGCCAAGATGCCTCACGTACTGATTGCCGGTACCACCGGATCGGGTAAGTCGGTAATGTTGAATGCCTGGCTGGCTACCTTCCTTTTTAGAACACGCCCGGATGAGCTGCGGCTGATTCTAGTCGATCCTAAGCGTGTAGAACTGGCGCTCTATAACGGTATTCCGCACCTTTTGACCGAAGTAATCGTTGAGCCGCAAAAAATTATTGCTGCATTGCAGTGGACAGTGGCAGAGATGGAAAACAGAAACAAACAGTTTGCCGAAGTAGGAGTCCGTAATCTGGACGGCTATAACAAACTCGAAGGAATAGAAAAGAAACCATATATCGTCTTTGTAATTGACGAACTTGCTGATCTTATGATGGTGGCTTCAAAAGATGCGGAAGACTATATTACCCGTATTGCCCAGATGGCACGTGCTACCGGTATCCATTTGGTACTTGCCACCCAGCGTCCGTCGGTCGATGTTATTACCGGTCTGATGAAGGCGAACATCCCGACCCGTCTGGCATTTAATGTGTCGTCGATGGTTGATTCGCGTGTTATTATCGACGGTCCGGGAGCGGAAAAACTGCTCGGCCGGGGAGACATGTTATTCCTGCCGCCGGATCAGGCAAAGCCGCGTCGTATGCAGGGTGCCTTTGTTGCGGACGATGAAGTTGCATCGGTCGTAGGTTTCCTCAAGTCTCAGGTACCAGAAGTACATTACACCGAAGAAATTACCTCAAACAACGCCGTATTAAATGGCGGACCTGGCGGTGCCCGTGGAGGCGCAATGGCAGGTGGTGGTGGTGAAGGCACGGATCCGTTCTTTAACGAAGCAATACAGCTGATTACGCAGGTAGACAAGGCGTCCGCCTCTCTGCTCCAACGTAAACTGAAGGTCGGGTATGCTCGTGCGGCACGTATTCTGGACGAATTGGAAGCAGCCGGATATGTAGGTCCCGCAGAAGGCAGTAAACCGCGTGAAGTCCTCAAACGCACCGCTGGAGACGAAGGAGCGGGTGCAGAGGCATAACACTGCTATACTATCCGTATGAAAAAAGCATATATCTTTCGGGGACCACCAGCTGCAGGGAAAAACACTATTTTGAAACCGTTTGTCCGCTCTCTTCAAAAGCCTGCCGCACTTCTGGAGCTTGATGTGTTTCGGTGGGATTTTCACTTCTGGAATCTACGTGTTGAAGACGTAACCGAGGAATACCACCAGTTTGCGTATCAGAACTTCCTCCATATGGTAGATGAGTATGCCCGCTTTGGCAAATTTGATCTGGTATTGGAAGGACTATTTTCATGGAATATTCCATCTCCCCACGGAGCAGTCTCTGAGATCCTGCCGCTGCTGGAACTGTACGGATACAGTGTGAGATCAGTTTTGCTGACAGCCGACAAAGAAACGCTTTGGTATCGTAATCAACGACGTGAGTATGTCGTTCCTCGTAAAGAGTTTGAGTTGCTTTACGAGCATGTAATGCAGACGGTTGATGCAAGCGAGATTATAATAGACAGTACCAATCAGAAGATTGATCAAATGATCGAGACGGTACAGTCACGACTCCGTGATTAAGGGGAGACCTACTTCTTTTAGTAAGAGCTTACTTTAAATGACGGTCGATATTCCGATTGTGCTCGTCCAGATCTTTAGCATAGTACATGTTGCCGTCATCTCCGGTAATATAGAACAGGTACGGAGTGTTCGGATTTGCCTCAGAAACTGCAATAATAGACGAGAGGCTGGGACTTGCAATCGGGCCAGGTGGCAGTCCGGCATTTTGATACGTGTTGTATGGCGACTCTACTTCAAGATCTTTAAACAGGAGTCCTTTTCTCCACCAGGTTTTCTGTTCAGGGTCATAACCAAGGGCATACTGGACAGTTGCATCAACCTGTAAAGGCATTCCTTCTTCAATACGGCGCAGCATAATGGAGGCAACTTCGGTACGTGCTTCCTGAGATCGGGCTTCTCGTTCAACCAGTGAAGCGAGGATAATCAGTTCGTCTTCATCCAGTCCGCGCTGTTTTGCAGAAGCCAGAATGGCAGGGGTTACTTTCGCTTTGTAGTTCGCATACATTGCGTTGACTACCGCTTCTGCGGATGCAAACTGAGGGAAGAGATAGGTATCCGGGAACAGATACCCCTCTCGGGCAATAGAGGTAATCTCAACTTCGGGAATATTCAGCTCTTTGGCAATCTCGGCGGCAATTTCTTCTTTCCGCAGTCCTTCTACAATGGTTACCCAGGTATCTTCGGTACCGTGTGTGAGCTCCTGAGCCAGCGTGTAGGCATCCATAGAAGGGGACAGACGGAACTTACCAGCCTGAATATCGGTCTCAATTCCGAGCTGCTTAATTACCAGATAAAAGACCAGACGGCTGCGAATATACCCATCACTTTCCAGTCTGCGAATAATATCATTGAGCGGTTCGCCCGGAGAAATCGAAAAAAGATTGGAGGTAGTATCTTTTGGACTTTTGGGCAGAGTTCCTTCGCGGAACACCAGGAACGCAGACACCGCCATAATCGCAAAAAAGAACAGTACTATAAAAATACGATTCGACATAAATGAGCTCTTCTTTGGTTTGGTTTCTGTCTGTCTTTGTACGTGTCTCATGAGTAGATATAAATCGGAAATCCGTCAAGCGTGTCTTCAGCTTCTTGAATCAGGGCTTTACTGGAACTGTACAGGGTCAGCGCCACATCCTGTTGCCGGACGATATCTCCGATACGGTTATGTAAATAAATGCCGGCAAATTTATCTGAGGGTGCCCCCAGTACTTTTGCGATCGCATTTAAATTATAATTTTGTACCTGTTTTATTTTACCAGATTGTGAGTGGGGTATTTCTACCTTATAGGCATGAGATCTGAGGGAATGGGAGCTGACTGTCCGCAGACCTCCCTGTGCATGTACAATCTCTTGAAACTTTTTAAGAGCAGCACCACTGCGGAGCAACTCCTTGGCAACATCGATCCCACGCTGTTGTGACTGGTTAGTCTCAAAACAGAGATCCAGGAGCATGCCGGCGATTTTGAGCGCTTTCTCTTCCAGCGGAAGCGGGCGGTTCTCGTCCTGTTCCAGAATCCGCAGCACATCTATAGCTTCGAGGTATGGCCCGACACCATATCCTTCCGGCTGATCGGCGTGGTTAATGTACGGAATAATCTTTACGCCAAAATGTTCACCTATCTCTTTAAATTTAGCTACTACCAGCTCTGCATCAGCCTTGTGACGGATCTTCATGGTGTTTCCCCAGGGTATATCCAGAATAAGATGATTAGCACCAACGGCGATCTTTTTTGCCATAATCGAGACAATGATCTTATCAAAGGATTCGAAGGACAGCGGTTCTTCGACGCGGATCAGGATGTCGTCTGCGGGAGCAATGCCGAGTTTTCCACCCCAGACAATACAGCCACCGGTCTTATTCACAATATGTTCAATCTGTGCGGGAGAGAAGGTGACATTGCAGAGCAGCTCCATTACATCTGCTGTTCCTGCGGGAGTGGTTATTGCCCGCGAGGAGGTTTTAGGAATCTTAAAGCCGGCTGCAGCGATGATGGGGACAACGATCATAGTGGTTCGTGTACCCGCTAATCCGCCGGTAGAGTGCTTATCAGCGACAATGCCCTCAAAATGCAGTTGTGTTCCGGTCTCTACCATAGATTTGGTAAGGTAGTACAGTTCAGTTGAGCTAAACCCTTCTTTAAATCCTGCGGCGGCAAAATAGGTTGTCAGTACATCTCCCAGCCGTTCATGCGCAATCTCATCCATCACCGTAAATATTTCCTGATAGGTGAGATGTTTGCCGGTCAGTTTTTTTTGAATGGCCTGAATGGCAGCGAGCCGTTTTTCCTGTGGATCAAGGGTGGTACTCATAGATTATTGAACGGGTGTTGAAACTTCACTATATTTGCGCTGGTATCCCTTCAGTTTCAGGATCATACGGGTTAAGAGATACATCTCTTTTACCCCAACCAGCCAGGTGGTGCCCAAATAGAGCAATACAAACAATATACCATTTGTTACCAGCAGGAGGAAGACATTGATCGTGCGGGAGGTATCAAAGACCAGTCCGTCAAGCAACCGTTGCGAGAAGAAGAGGAAACAGCCGGAGATAATCACTGCGGCGCTGATCTTTATCATCTCAACAATAAACATGCGCCATTCAAAGCCGTGAAGTCTGCGCACGAGAATAAAGAATAAAATTAATACGTTCAGATTCATCCCGATCGAAAACGAAATTGCCAGTGACCAGACGGGTAGTTTCAAAAATACAATAAAATAGATGCTGAGAGCTGCATTAAAGACGATACTAAACAAGCTGATATAAAACGGTGTCCGGGAATCAAAGAGGGCATAAAAACAGCGGGTCAGGAAGTAGTAAATAGCATGAAGCGGCAGCGATAATGCAAAAAATGAGAGGGTTCGCGCGGTGATAACGGTAGCGTCCCAGTCAAATTTGTCACCTCCATAAAACAAGCGGACAATCGGGGTGCAGGCTACGATCAGAAAGACCATGATCGGGAGTGTCAGGTAAAACAGATTCAGAACTGATTCAACAATGATTTTCTTGAATGCTCCCATCTTTTTTTCCTGGTACAGCTCTGTCAGATATGGCAACGATGCCTGTCCAAACGCAATACCGATTAACGAAATCGGAAGCAACTGAAGGTGCTGAGCAAAGTAAAACATGGTGTAAGAACCGGCTCCGACAAGGGTGGTTAATGACAGGTCAATAGTGGCATCGATCTGCGACACAATACTGGTAAGCATGCGGGGAACAGCCATCTTAAACATGTTCCACATCTCTTTTGACTTAACCAGAACCAGACGGTATCTGAACGGAGTGATCCGCATGATCGGCATCTGAACAATCAAAAAGAGTACAGACCCGGCCATGACCCCAATAACGGGAGCCATCAGGTGCAGGTTATCGTAAAACAGAATAGTAAAGATAATAATGGCTATGTTGTAAACGGCTGGTGCAATTGCAGGAATAATAAATGCTTTTCGTGCCTGTGCAATACCGGTATAGAAATTCCCGATAACCAGAAATGGCAGTTGACCCAGCAACAGCATCTGTGAGAAGAGGGTAATCTGTCGAATCTTTTCCCCTTCAAATCCCGGTGTAATTACCGGAATAATCAACGGCATAAGCGCAATGAGTATTACGATGGCAATAAAGATCGCGATCAGGACAAAGTTTATAAATGACGAGATATACGTATTTTGCTGTTCCTGATTATTTTTATATTTGATAAAAAAGGGAATAAAGGTGGTAGTGAGTGCCCCCGTTATCAGGATCTCAAAGATGAGATCGGGAATTCTGAATGAAGCAAAAAACACGTCCAGTTCTTCTGTAGTAAAGATTCCGGTCAGTACCCGGTAGCGCAAAAAGCCAAAGATTCGTGCCACTAACATCATTCCAGAGATGATGATGGTAGACGAGAGCATGCTGGTCTGGCTTGCGAAGATAAGCTCCTTCGTCTTTGTAAAAAACTTCTCCATTACCCGATTATAGCGGTTATCGGCTAAAAATACATGACACTTTTTCCGGCATTTTTACCGCAGTCACCATTTTGTTTAGCCCATTCGGATAGGAAGTTATCCACATGATTGCAGTTGACTTCTATGAGTTTATGGCACATAATGGTTATATATGGTTTTTTATGGTGAATATCAAGTTTCATTTACGGGGCAAGGAAGACTGGTACTCCCAAAAAAAATCAGAGAACTTTTAAAAGGAAATACATTTGTTATCACCAAGGGATTCGATACCTGTCTGGCAGGCTATGACAAAGAAGACTGGGAAGGACGGGCCAAAGAGTTGCTGTCGGTCTCGCTGCTCGATAAAGAAAACATTGATAAGCGCCGGTACATCTTTGCATCCGCTGCATATGTCGAGGTTGATGACCAAGGCCGCTTTGTAGTCCCCAAGAATCTGCTGGCAGATATGGGAGGAAAAAAGAAAGTGGTGATTATCGGTGTCGGAGATCATTTCGAACTCTGGGACGAAGACAAATGGAACGAATATAACAAGAATATTGGCGCGTAACTATGCACACACCTGTTTTTCATGACGAAGTATTACAAGCGCTGGATGTCAAGCCGGGTCAGAAATACATTGACGGCACGGCAGGCGAAGGCGGGCACCTTAGCAGTATTGCACACAAGGGAGGAATCGTACTCGGACTCGATTACGATGCCAACCAGATCGAAAAGCTGAAGCATAAGCTAACTGAACCGAACATAACACTGGTTCATGCAAACTTCCGGGATATTCACGAAGTGGCACGAAAAAATGGATTCAGTCAGGTTGACGGGATTCTGCTTGATCTCGGACTCTCCATGCAACAGTTAAGTGAGTCAGGCAAAGGCCTGTCCTTTAAGAAAAGCACCGAACTGTTAAGTATGCAGATTCACGGGAACGGCGAAACGGCTTCAGAGATTCTCAACACTCGAACGCAAGCGGAACTGAAAGATATCTTTGAGCGCAATGCCGAAGAGATCTATGCCGGAGAGATTGCAGAGCTGATTGCAGGAAGACGCAAGTCTCGACCGTTTGCAGTCGTTGGAGATCTGGTTGAAATAATCGAACGGGTCGGACAGAACCATTCCTGGGAGCCAAAACAAACAGAACAGACAATGGCACGTATCTTTCAGGCATTACGCATGGAAGTAAACGAAGAGATCGCCAATGTCCGCTCAGCCTTACAGTCAGCCGAAGCGCTGCTGCTACCAGGAGGCAAACTGGTTATCATCACCTTCCATTCCCTGGAAGACCGGATTGTCAAGCAATGGGGCAGAACAAACCGGGTATTTAAAGAACAGAAAATCAAAATTACCAAGTTTCATCGCCGTTCATTTGAACGATCGGCACAATTACGAGTTTATATCAAACAATAATATGAAAAAATTATCAGGAGCAGCAATCTGGGTTCTCTTTTTTGCACTTATGGCGGGAAATATCTATGTCTTTATCACCGGTGTTTCGTTGAGTGAAGACATCCATAGATTCGAAACAGAGATTGAACAGCTGCGTCAGGAAAACATTGAACTGGAAACAAAAGTGTTTAAGGCAGAATCAATCGAATACGCAGCATCCTTAGCTGCTGACCTGGATTATACCGAAAAAACGGAACCTGTCTTTTTTGATAACGATACGAAATATGCGTATAATAACTGAGACGTATGATACGTGTTAAGTTACTCTTATATTTCTTTCTCTTCTGTTTTGTTGCAATCTTTGTCAGATTGTTTATTATTCAGGTGCTTGAGCCATCAGTCTACGCTAAAGATTACCTCCAGGCACGAAAACTCCTTCCCGAACGCGGTAAGATCTTTGATCGGAATCTGGAACCCCTGGCGGTGAATCAAACCAAATTCAGGTTATTTGTGGAGCCACAGAATATCGAAGACCGGGAAGAAGTAATCCGAAACATTGATAGAGTACTCAAGATTGGGGAAGCGACACTTGAAGCACGAATCGATCCTTCCAAGGTCTGGGTAGCGATTAAGGGCGGGCTTGAGAAAGACGTTCGAGATGAAATTCTGGCAATGGAGATGAAAGGGGTCGGATTCGAAAATGAACCAACACGATTTTACCCCGAGGCATCTCTCTCTGCCCACATTCTCGGATTTGTCGGCAAGAACCAGGACGGAGAAAGCACCGGTTATTTTGGTATCGAGGGCTATTACGAAAAGGAACTGATTGGTCTACCCGGTTTTCTCAAGTCGGAACGAGACGTCTTTAACCGCCCGATCTTTGTAGGTGTGCAGGATAAGGTAGATGCGGAGAACGGTCGCGATCTCGTCCTGACAATAGATAAAAGCATACAGAATATAGTAAAAACCAAACTGAAAGAGGCCGTAGAAAAGTTTGATGCTGCCCAGGCCTGTGCAACCGTTGCCAATCCTCATACGATGGAGATTCTGGCCATGTCCTGCCTCCCTGATTTTGATCCGGAACGCTACTACGAAGCCAGTCCGGAAGCTTATATAAACACGATTATCTCCGAAACCTATGAACCGGGCTCGACCTTTAAACCACTCATTGTTGCCGCCGCTATAAACGAAAAGAAGATCAAACCACGCGATACCTTTAATGAAGCTGGTCCACTTGAGATCTCCGGGTACACCATCCAGAACTGGAACAAAAAATATATTGGTACCATGTCTATGACCAATATTCTGGAGCGCTCTTCTAATATCGGCATGGTATACATTGGAGGCAAACTGGGGAATGAAGATCTCTACCGGTATCTGGACAAATACGGATTTATGAAACCGACCGGAATTGATCTACAAGGTGAAGTAGGCGGACTGATTAAACCCCAGAATGCATTTTACCCAATTGATTATGCCACCGCAACCTTCGGACAAGGTATTGCTATAACCCAACTCCAACTGCTCACTGCTTTTTCGAGTTTAATTAACGGAGGTTATCTGATGGAACCTTATATTGTAAAAGAGATCCGCCAGGGGGATAAAGTCCGTACCCGGGAACCAGTCCAGAAAGAACAAATCATCGATGAGTACACCTCTGAAGTGATGAAAAAGATGTTGCAGTCTTCAGTCGATCATGCCGAGATGAAGTTTACCTTTCCAAAAGAATATAAGCTGGGAGGAAAGACCGGAACTGCACAGGTTGCCGTACAAGGGCAATATGACGCTTCAAAGACCATTGCCTCGTTTATTGGCTTTGCACCGGTAGAGAACCCCCAGTTTGTCAGTCTGGTAGTGATCCGTGAACCCAAGACTTCTATCTGGGGGTCAGAGACTGCTGCGCCGGTCTTTTTCGAAATAGCAAAAGAATTATTTGTATACTATAATATAGTTCCCGAATAGGGCATTTATGATACGTACACTGAAAAACTTCTATCACCGGATTATCGCGGTCGTTGCGAATATCTGGTTTGGCTTTCCCAGTCGTGAGATTACGGTAATTGGAGTCACCGGTACTGATGGAAAGACCACCACTTCCTCTCTTATATATCACATACTCAAGTATGCCGGCAAGCAGGTTTCTCTTGTTTCGACCGTCTATGCCAAGATCGGAGAACAGGAATATGATACTGGATTCCATGTGAGTACTCCTCATAGTTTTACCGTTCAGAACTTTTTACGAAAAAGTGTTGATAACGGTGATGAGTTTTTTGTGATGGAAACCACGTCTCATGCATTGGATCAGAATCGCGTCTTCGGGGTCCGTTATGAGATCGGGGTGATCACTAATATTACCCACGAGCATCTCGATTATCATGGTACCTACGAACGCTATGTGGCGGCAAAGCTGAAACTGTTTGATGCTGCCCGATATCGTGTTGCGAACAACGACGACGAATCGTATAGCTTTATTAAAAAACGCTTTAAAACCAATGTTATTACCTATGGATTAAAACAGGCAGATTATGCATTTGATATCTCTGAGAAGATAAACAAGCCGTTGCCGAAATTTAACAAATATAACTTCCTTGCAGCCTATGCAGTGATGAAGCGGCTGAACATCCCTGATGATATTGTCTTTGAAGCGATGAGAACCTACGAGTTGCCGCCTGGTCGTATGGAGGTCCTGGAGACTGCGCCGGTAACTGCAATTGTTGATTTTGCACATACTCCTCATTCTGTCAAAGAGGCACTAAGCTCAATCCGCGAAGAGTATGTCGAAAAAAAATCTCAGCGACTGATTCATGTGTTCGGATGTGCCGCAAAACGTGATGAACTGAAACGTCCGATCATGGGAGAAGAGAGTGGCAACTATGCAGATCTGGTAATCCTCACCGAAGAAGATTATCGTGACGAAGATGTAACTGAGATTTCCTATGAGATCGCGGTAGGACTGCATAAAACCGGCTTCACAGAAGTTACTCCGGAAGAATTTGGTACAAAAAACAAAACCTTTACTTTAATTGGTGATCGTGGTGAGGCGGTAAAAAAGGCTTTTGCCATCTCAAAACCCGGAGACGTCCTTGTCTTTACGGGAAAGGGGCATGAAAAAAGTTTGTGCCGCGGCACGACTGAGTATCCCTGGAATGAACAGGAAGCAGTACAGTTGGCATTTGAACACCGGTATGCTCAGACTGATCAGGAATGAGTACTATACCGATCCCGCAAGTCCGGTCTGGATGAGTTTTGGAACCAGATCTGCCGGGAATGCGCGCGAACAGTCAGATATACACTCCTTTCTTTCACGCAATCATATTGACTTCTCACACCTGATTATCCCTCAACAAACCCATTCGACAACAATACACGAAGTGACTTCTGACACGATTCATTCACCGGTTCAATCCACAGACGGATTACTGACATCTCTTTCCCAGGTTGTCTTGACTGTACGTACTGCAGATTGTGTCCCGGTAATCTATGTTGACTCAGACGCTCATCTCATTGGCATCTCCCATCAGGGATGGCGGGGAACACTGCATAACATGATGGAGAAGATGATACAGGCAATGCAGCAGAGAGGAGCACGAAACATATCTGTCTATATCGGGCCATGTATTAGTGGACAGGGATATACCGTTCTTCAGGACCGAGTTGATACTTTTGCCAGTGCATATCCGCAGTTCAGAGGGCAGATTCTTAATGTAAACGATGAGCGGTGGCATCTGGATATCGGGTTGTTAAATCAACTGCAGGCCGAGGAGGCGGGTGCGGCATCTGTTGAACGACTCGATGTGTGTACGTACCGTCAACCCGGACAGTTTTACTCGTTCCGGCATGAAGGTGCTGATCTCTCCGGACAATTGCTCCATACCGTAATGCTCCGTTCCTGAACTTATCCTGCCGATTAAGTGCTACAATATGCACATGATATCCGAAAAAAACTCGTTTTTCCTGATCGGAATTAAAGGAGCTGCGATGGTAAATATTGCAGTGATTCTCAAGAAAATGGGGAAAACGGTCAGCGGTATTGATGTCCCGGACCAGTTTCCAACAGATGAGGTCTTAATTCGGGAAAACATTGGTTACTTTCCGATGGATTTACCTCAATTACCCGAACATGTTGATGTTATTATCTACTCCGCGGCTCATAAAGGTGCGGACCATGCTCTGGTAAGGCAGGCAAAAAAGAATGGTGTAACGGTGATTCACCAGGCGGCATTTATCGGTGAGCTCCTCGGAATGTTTCAGACATCGCTGGCGATTGCCGGTTGTCATGGAAAAACCACCACCTCTTCGTTATTGGCCTATGCATTGATTCAACTGGAAAAAGAGCCCAGTTACCTGCTCGGAACACCTACCTTTAATGAATACCTCGGAGGGGATTTCCGCTCACACCATTACTTTGTGCTAGAAGCTGACGAATATGGGGTTAACCCGCCAGAAGATACTACTTCGAAGCTGAACTTTCTCCATCCATCCTACTCAATTATTCTCAATGTGGATCATGACCATCCGGACGTTTTTGAGAACCTCGAAGCAGTGCAAAAGATCTTTACCCGGTATGCGCGACATATTGGACAACACGATGCAGCTGCGCCCAGACTAATTCTGTGTGCTGACGATGAACCACTCATGGAGATCGCAAAAAAACTTGAACGGAGTACGTATGTAACATATGGATTTGATGAACAGGCTGATTATGTAATTCGTCATGTGGGATACTCTAACACCGGGAGCAGTTTTGCGATTTCACGCAACAACGTTAACATTCACCGTTTTACTATCTCGTTATTCGGAGAAAAAAGTGTATCTAATGCGGCCGCAGTGGTAGTTCAGTTGCTGTTACTGGGCGTAAAACCGGAAGCAATTGCCCCGGCTATTACCGGTTTTACCGGTGCCAAGCGACGGTTCGAGCTGGTCGCGAAAGAAAAGGATACCTATGTATTTGATGACTATGCGCACCATCCGCACGAACTGGAAGCAGTGATCGGGGCAGCCCGTAAACGCTTTTCTGACCGGAACCTGATTGTAATCTTCCAGCCGCATACCTATAGTCGAACCGAGCAGTTTAAGAATGAGTTTATCTATGCCTTGTCTCATGCGGATGCAGCGATTATTGCGCCGATTTTTGCGTCTGCACGGGAAGAGAAAACAGAAGCTACTATTGATACACTTCAACTGCAGCAGATAGCAGAGGACCTGAAAATCAACAATGTCGTAGCCGTGGATACATTTGAGCAGATATTACGGTCACTTCCACAGTATTTGACCGGGAGAGACATCATCCTCACTGCCGGAGCCGGAGACATCTATACGCTGAAAGATGATATAATATCAGTAGTTAGAAATCAGAAATAGCGCTTCATGACTGATATTACAACAGGCATTGATGCACTGCGTGCTGCATTTGGAGCAGATCGTGTCATTGATCAAAAAAACATCTCACCCTACCTTACACTCCGCACACAGGTGACTGCTGAGTACTTTATTGAGGCACGCAGCCGAGAAGACTGGCAGACCATCATTTCTCTCGTTCATCAGTATCAGATTCCATTCTTTATTATGGGTGGCGGGTCGAATCTTGCGGTGTTGTCACACACCGTATCCGGTCTGGTTATCAGAAATATGTATAGTAAAAAAGAGGTGGTACACGAGACAGAGACACAGGTTGATGTACTCGTTTCATCTGGCTACAGTATCACCCGGCTTGCCAAAGAGACTGCTGAGGCTGGCTGGAGCGGGCTTGAATACCAGTTTGGATTACCGGGATCGGTGGGTGGTGCCGTAGTGATGAACTCAAAATGGACCAATCCGGACTCGTACGTAGGGGACACGGTTCACGCTGCTACACTCATAACCACCTCGGGTGAATGTAAGACTGTTGACCACGATTATTTTGCATTCAGATACGGGTTCAGCCGACTTCAGGAAACAAAAGAGTTTTTGCTCGATGTGACTTTCCGGTTATCCAAAGAAGACCCGACTGTGCTGCGGGAACGGAACAGGTTTGCTATTGACTACCGTAACAAAACCCAGCCGAAGGGGCTCCCTACGAGCGGGTGTTTTTTTAAGAACATCTCCACAGAAGAACAGGAACGAATCGGTGTCCCAACCAGGTCAGCCGGCTACCTGATTGATAAATCGGGACTCAAGAATACCCGGATTGGTGACTTTATCATCTCGGATATGCATGCGAACTTTATTTTGAATACCGGCGCTGGTACTCCCCAGGATCTGCAAAAGATGGTGGATTTGATAAAACAAACAGTGAAAGAAAAGTTCGATATTGAGTTGCGTGAGGAAGTTTTAATTTTATAATGTCCTATGGAAGATGCATTCATAATTCATGGTGGAAATAAACTGGAAGGGACCGTTGCAATTTCCGGAGCCAAAAACGTGGCTCTGAAAGTGCTGACCGCGGCACTTCTCTTTCAGGGGAAGGTCGTGCTTCAGAACATTCCCCGTATTCGCGATGTAGCTGAACTGATGAACCTGATTCATGAGCTCGGTGGAGTAGCTGAATTTACCGGGCCAAATACTGTTACGGTGGAAGGGTTCCAGATAAAAGAAAAGACCCTTGATATGCTGTATGCTTCCAAGATCCGGACCTCCTTTATGTTTTTTGCGCCACTACTACATATCTTTGGAGAAGCCCATATTCCAAATCCGGGTGGCTGTCGCTTAGGGGCCCGACCGATTGACCGCATTATCAGCGGAATGCAAGCTCTGGGGGTTCAGGTTGACTATGATTCCGAGTCCGGTTTTTTTCATGCAGGACTCACGCAGCCGGTCTCAGGCACGTTCCGGTTTTCAAAGGTTTCACATACCGGAACTGAACTATTGATTATGCTGGCAGTGCTCTCAACAGAACGCGTCGTAATAGAGAACGCCGCACTTGAACCGGAAGTAGATGATCTGATCCGGTTCCTCAACCAAGGCGGAGCGCAGATTACCCGCAGTGGGGGTACGATCACCATTCAAGGTGTTTCCGCGCTGAAACAGACAAACCCTTTCACGATAACTGCAGACCGGAACGAAGCGGCAACGTATGCCGTTCTCGCGATTGCAACCAAAGGCTCCATTGTGCTGGAACAATTGCGTGTCGAAGATCTGAAGGCGTTTAATGATGAACTGGAAAAAGCGGGTGGTGGCATTGAGCACCTGTCCGAATCATCCATACGATATTTCTATACCGGACCAATCAAGCCGCTCCAGCTGGTGACAGAACCACACCCGGGGTTTATGACTGACTGGCAACCGCCGATGGCGGTCTTTCTTACGCAGGCAGAAGGTGATTCTATCATCCACGAAAAAATGTTTGAAAACCGGTTCAGTTATGTCGACGAGTTGAAAAAACTGGGCGCGGATATTGAGTTTATCTCACCGGAAGTAGAAAACCCATCCGTGTTCTATGAGTTTAATTACGACCCCGAGAAAGAATACAAACAGGCAATTCGCATTCATGGCCCGCAAGAACTGCATAACGGCGTGCTTCAGATTGCTGATCTCCGTGCAGGAGCAACACTGGCGATTGCCGCATTGATTGCTCAGGGAAAGACTATTATTCATGGGGCGTCCCATCTGGAACGAGGGTACGAAAATTTTGTCGGGAAGGTAAGTGCTATTGGCGGTAAGATAGAAAAGATCTGAACTGAGGTAGTTTTTTTCCCTCCAGTTGGTTAGAATTAGAGGGTTTTCAATGAAACATATATGAAGAAAGTAACGGTGATTGGAGGGGGGACGGGAACATTTGTCGTTCTCTCCGGACTAAAACAGGCAGAGCTGGATTTAGGGGTAATTGTAACCATGATGGACTCCGGAGGCTCAACCGGACGTCTCCGTGATCAGCTGGGGGTGCTGCCTCCGGGAGATTTACGCCAATGTCTGGTTGCCTTATCTGACGCTCCGTTACTCTGGCGCAAGCTGTTCTTATACCGGTTCGAGAATGGAGATCTCAAGGGGCATAACTTCGGCAATATCTTTCTCTCTGCACTCGAAAAAGTATCTTCAAGCTACGATGAAGTGCTCGAAACCGCCGAATATGTCCTGAAAACAAAAGGGGATGTGCTTCCGGTTACGTTCGAAAAGACCAATCTCTGTGTAGAGTATGCCAGCGGTACCCTCGTCTGTGGGGAAGGCAATATTGACGAAGATAATCCGGAAGAGACCCGCATTACGCGTGCCTTTGTTGACCCACCTGCCAAGGTCAATCCGAAAGCAGTTCAACGGATTATTGACTCTGACTTTATCATTGTCGGGCCGGGAGACTTGTACACCAGCATCATTCCTGTTCTCTTAATCGACGGGGTAAAAGAAGCGATTCAAAAGCGCAATCCAACGGTAATTTATAACATGAACTTAATGACAAAGATGGGGCAGACTACGCATTACACGGCCGCTGATCATATAGAGGATCTCACCCGCTACCTGGGAAAAGAACCGGAGTACGTAATTATGAATAACGGATCAATTTCAAAACAAATTAAGGACTGGTATAATGCCCACAACGAAGTACTGGTGAAAAATGACCTGAATTCAGACAATTATAGCGGTACAATTATAGAAGAGGATGTCGTCGATAAGAAAAATATCGCGAAGTCATCCTCTGATACGCTTACCCGCAGTCTGGTTCGCCATGATTCGCAGATTCTGGCAGCGTTATTACATCGCATTATCACCCAATGATAAAACGGCTCCACAAACATACGATCTCATTTAAACATGCCTTTGACGGTATTATCTGGTCGTTAAAAACACAACCGAATTATCAAATTCATGTGATTCTTTCGATTCTTGCGGTGGGCGCTGGTTTTTACTACAACATATCCTACTACGAATTCTTGACGATTATTATTTTAATCTCAGTCGGTTTAGCGTTGGAGACCGTAAATACCGCAATTGAGACCGCCGCAGATGCGATCGATACCAATTGGCGTAAAGACCTGAAGCATACCAAGGACGTTGCCGCAGGAGCCATGCTGTTGTTTGCTATAGGTGCGTTCATCGCCGCCTGCATGATTTTCCTGCCAAAGATGTTCTAATATCCCTATGGAATTATACTTACTTGCTACTCTCGTCTCATTTTTGATTCATTTTCTCCTGATTATTCCGTTTATCAACCTGCTCTATAAAGTTAAGTTCCAGCGCGCGAAGCAGGAAACAAAGGATGCCTTTAATAAACCAACACCTATCTTTGATCAGTTTCATCAGCACAAATCAGGTACCCCGGTTGGTGGAGGGATCCTTATCATTCTTTTGACAACGCTCTTATTTCTCCTGTTCATGTGGATCTTTACCCTCATAGATGTGCCGTTTATCTCCAATTATCCGTCTATTTTTGTAGAAGTAAAGATTCTTCTGTTTACCTTTATTAGCTTCGGGTTACTGGGAATGTATGATGATATCAACAAAATGCTCTTTAACAAAAAGAAGGACTTTTTTGGTATCAGAATGAGACATAAGTTTATTCTGGAGATTATTTTAAGTGTTATCATTGCCTACTGGCTCTACGCTGAACTGCAGATCGATATCATCAATGTGCCGTTTATGGGTGTGTGGGAGATTGGGCCATTCTATATTCTCTTTGCCGCATTTGTTATTGTTGCCTTTACCAACGCGGTTAATATTACGGATGGATTGGACGGTCTGGCAAGCGGAGTGCTCATGATCTCACTAGCAGGGTTCTGGGTGGTGGCAAGTTCAATTATCGATGTCCCTACCTCTCTTTTTATCGCCATTCTGATGGGAGGACTGCTGGCCTTTATCTACTTTAATGTAAATCCCGCACGGCTCTTTCTGGGAGATTCAGGTGCATTGTCGTTTGGTGCTACCTTTGCCGTTGTCGGACTGATTCTGGGAAAAGCATTTGCGTTACCGATTATCGGCGGTGTATTTGTGGTCGAGATCGGAACATCGTTGTTACAGCTGCTCTCCAAAAAGTTTTTCAAAAAAAAGATGTTCCCGGTAGCTCCGCTTCATTTGTGGTTACAGATGAAAGGCTGGGAAGAGTCAAAGATTGTAATGCGCTTCTGGGTATTGGCTATTTTATGCTCCCTGTTTGGCCTGATGATCGCTTTTATGCGCTAAGTGTACTATAATAATACGCATGAAAGCCCGCTCATTTACCTTCACCTCGTATCACTATGAGCCTGAAGAACACCGTGTGTCTTTTCAATATGAACTGCTGCCGGAATCCGGACAGAGCCGGGTCTTTACCGAACGGATTACGTTGCCACCGGGTGAACTGCGTTCACTGCCCGAACCAGTACTGTCACAGATACTGATGAGTCTGCACCTGATTCTTGGTATCAGCTACTGGAAGATATACTGCCCTCTTGAAATTGCCCATCCCTATAGCCTGACCGAATCACAGGCTGTGTTCTGGAACACCATCTACACCATTGGATTGGGAGAGTTTTACTATAAAAACCAGATTGATTTCAGTCAGTTTACCCTGTTTACTGGTCAGATTGCGGCGGGTACCCCACAGCGTATTGCCGTCAAACAACGGGCGCTGGTAGGTATTGGTGGTGGGAAAGACTCAATTGTTTCGGCGGAAATTCTGAAAAAGGCCAGGTATCCGTTCACGGGTTTTGTAGTTCAAAACGCCGGTCAGAACGTAACGCTTGACGAAATGATTCAAAAGCTGCAGATAGGGGATATTCGGATTATCCGGGCTCTAGACCCTCAGATACGTGAGATTACCGATGGCTATAATGGACATATTCCAATCTCAGTAGTCTATGCCTTTTTAGGGATATATGCGGCATTGCTGTATGACTATTCCAGCGTGATTGTCTCCAATGAAGAAAGCTCAAACCATGGTAATGTAGAGTATCTGGGTATGGTTATTAATCATCAATGGAGTAAATCAGGTGTGTTTGAAGAACTCTTTCAACGGTATGTGCATGAACATATTACTCCTGATATCACGTATTTTTCGTTACTTCGTCCGTTTAGTGAACTCAAGATTACGCAGTTTTTTACCGGCTTTCCGCAATACTTTCCCAGTTTTTCCAGTTGCAACCGTAACTTTCGTATGCAAAATGCTGACCGGACCCATCTGAACTGGTGCGGCGAGTGCCCTAAATGTGCCTTTGCCTATGTCATGCTGGCAGCCTTTTTACCAAAGGATACGCTGTTCCAGATATTTGCCAAAGACTTATTTGCAGACGAACAGTTACTTGATCTCTATCGGGAGCTGCTGGGTATGAAAGATACGAAACCGTTCGATTGTGTCGGAACACCTGACGAAGTCATTGTTGCATTTGAGATGATCCGTGAGCGGGGTGATTTTTCAGAATCCCCGGTCTTCCGTATGTACGATACGGAGGTTGCAGCGTTCCGAACGGATATTGCCGGGCTTCGGAAGCAAGTGTTAGCATATCGTGATGATCGCCTGATTCCACCAACATTTAAAGAGTTTATTCAGTCTGTATGAAGATATCTGAATTAGTGGGAAAAAAAATTGTCCTGGTAGGATATGGGGTAGAGGGTCAGGCGACCGAAATGTTTTTGAAAAGACATCTCCCGGGTAGTTCAATCGCTGTTGCAGATAAAGCACAGGACGCACATTACCTGGATAACCTTTCAGAGTACGATATTGCGATTAAGTCACCGGGCATTCCCGGACATTCACTCTCAATTCCGTATACTACGGCGACTAATCTGTTTTTTGGAGAAGTACAGGGTACCGTGATTGGAGTGACTGGTACCAAAGGGAAAAGCACTACTACTTCGCTGATCTACCATATCTTAAAGCAGGCAGGATTACCGGTACATCTTGCCGGAAACATCGGTGTGCCGATGTTGGAAGTACTCGAACGGCATAACAGCCCGGAAGATATATTTGTGGTCGAACTCTCAAGTTATATGCTGGCAGATATTGATGCATCCCCGAATATCAGTGTGGTGGTGAGTTTATATCCCGATCATCTGGATTACCATGGAACACTGCAAAAATACTACGAAGCCAAGCACCGGATTATTGCCCGTGCCTCGAAAGACGATACGTTTATATATAATCCTGCCTTTCCCGAGGTGGAACAATGGGCTCAAACCGCCCATTGTCAGACTCGCCCCTATATTCCTGCAATCCCAGCTGCAGTTACTACGATCCCGCTGATGGGAGAACACAACCGGGATAACGTCCGAGCTGCTATTACTGTTGCGTATGAGTTTGGAGTTGATGACCATACGATTGCTGCCGCAATTGCGGGATTCCAGCCCCTGCGTCATCGATTGCAGAATGTGGGAACATGGAGCGGTATTACGTTTTATGATGATGCTATCTCTACTACCCCGGAATCAACCATTCAGGCATTGCATGCAGTTCCTGATATTGGGGCTCTGATGCTCGGCGGTCTTGACCGGGGATATGATTTTACTCCACTCATCACTGAACTGAAGCAACGGTCGATACCGGTTCTGATCTTTTTTCCTGACTCGGGAGCAAAAATTCTTGGTATGCTAAAAGATGCGGGGAAAACTGCAGACCATGTTCTGGAGACCAGAAGTATGGAAGATGCTGTGAAGTTTGTGTATCAGTACTGTCCAAAGGGAAGTGCCTGTCTGCTTTCTACCGCTTCACCCAGTTATAGCCTGTGGAAAAACTTCGAGGAAAAAGGCGATCAGTTTCAACACTGGGTACGATACTATGCCACGAACGATTCGAAAACAAGTCCGGAAAACATCAAAAAAGAAGCAGGAGACAAGCACTAAGACATCTGTCTGGAAATTTGCGCCGGGATTACTCGTCATTCCACTGTTGTTGTCGCTGTTTGGTCTCTTTTTTGTCTACGAGGCATCCTCTGTTTATGGCCTGAATGAGTTCGGCGACAGCTTTCATTTTCTCCGGTTGCAGGCGATCTGGTTAACTGCAGGAGCAATTATCTTAGTCTTTTTCTCGTTCTTCAACTATAAGAATCTAAAGTATTTTGCGGTACCAGGGTTGCTCGCAACGATTGTCCTTCTCATTCTGGTGCTGATTCCGGGGATTGGAAGTTTGATTAACGGAGCACGGAGCTGGATTGATCTGGGACCCTTTAACTTACAACCTACTGAGTTGGCGAAGTTCGCCACCATTATTTATCTTGCCACCTGGTTCTCCCAAAAAGAGGACAAGCGATTTTTCTCTTTTTTCCTGCTCTTATGCTTTATGTTGTTCCTGATTATTCTCCAGCCGGATATCGGTTCCGCTATTGTGATCTTCAGCCTGGCAGTAATGATCTACTTTCTTGCCGGAAAGGACTGGTATAAACTCCTCATATTTGTGCCGTTGGGCGCTGTTGCTTTCTATGGATTAATCAAAGCTGCTCCGTACCGGTTCAATCGTCTGGTGGCCTTTATGAATCCGCAGGAAGACCCGCTGGGGGTTTCATACCATATTAACCAGATTCTGATCTCTCTTGCGAGCGGTGGCATTTTCGGCAAAGGATTCGGTGCATCCCGACAGAAATTCTTATTCTTACCAGAAGCACATACCGACTCTATCTTTGCCATTATTGGAGAAGAAGTCGGCTTTATCGGCTCTGTGGTCCTGGTTTTTATGTTTACCATGTTTATCTATATGTTGTATCGGGTATATTGTAGTACCGAAGATCCATTCGGCAGAGTGCTCGCCGGGGGAATCTTTATTTATTTTGCACTGCAGGTGATTGTGAATCTGGGAGGAATGGTCGCTCTCATGCCGCTTACTGGTGTTCCTTTGCCATTTATGTCCTATGGTGGCTCACATCTGCTGCCGGCTTTTGCGATGCTCGGGATTGCTATTAACATCTTCCGTCAAAGTTCTGTTTCGTCTTCGAACAGCAAAAAATGACGTATAATCAAGGTATGAAAGTACTTGTTACCGGAGGCCATCCAGCTCCTGCACTGGCTTTTATTGATGCTCTTCGGGCTGCTCCTGAACACACACAGACAGAGCTGGTGTTTGTCGGGCGTAAGTTTAATAATGAACGCGAACAGACGTTATCCTATGAATATAAGGAAACAGAGACACTGGGAATCAAATTTATTCATCTGAAGACCGGACGACTTACCCGGCTGGTTTCAATTAGAACGCTGAAGAGCTTAATAGATGTTCCTCTTGGTTTTTTGCGTGCCGCCTCCATTATTGCAGCTGAAAAACCTGACCGGGTCGTTACCTTTGGCGGATACATTGCGTTGCCCGTGGCTTACGCGGCATGGATTAAAGGCATTCCTGTCTATATTCATGAGCAGACCATTCACCCCGGACTGGCAACTCGTCTTATAGCCAGAATTGCCCACACGATTTTTCTCTCGTTTCCGCAGTCTGCACGGTATTTTCCCTCTCACAAAGTGCTGGTTACCGGGAACTTGCTGCGCAAGCATCTATTCAAAGAAACAAAAAAACCGTTCGCATTTCCGCTCGATAAGCCACTTATTTATGTCACCGGTGGTTCGCTCGGTTCTCATAGTCTGAATGTCCACATCGAACAAATTCTGACCCAGCTAATCCCTCAATATACGGTAATTCATCAAGTAGGAAATGTTCAGGAATTCAACGACTTTGAACGTCTCAAAAGCCTTCGAGAGAAATTGCCCGCAGAGCTTCAGTCCCGTTACTATCCGGTTGAACATCTCTCTGCGGGAGAAGTAGGGTATTGTTACTCGCATGCAGAGTTGGTGATCAGCCGTTCCGGAGCCAATACTGTTTTTGAACTGATCGCATTGCAAAAACCGGCGGTGCTCGTTCCATTGCCCTGGTCTGCGCACAACGAGCAGGAAGAACAGGCTCAGCTGCTTCAAAAGGCCGGCGTAGCGGAGATCTTTCATCAGGATGAACCGAGTCAGCAACTGCTCTATACCATCAACCACATGCTTAACAACCGGGGCATTTACTCCTCCTCATTTACTAATTTAACTGAACTGTATCGTGAAGATGCTGCGGAACTGGTCGTTCAAACAGTTTTTTAAAACAGGATTTTCGTATATTCTTTTTGTAACGGCTATCGTCTCCGGTTTTCTCCTGTTATACATGGTGCATACCTTCCTCCTGATCAACAAAATTGAGGTGGTATACGCAAAAGGCTCGAAACCGGTTGATATTGTCGGAATTGATCTGATAAAAGAACAGACTATGGTGACATTGCGGGAGCAGGAAATCGGGGAAACGTTAACCAGACTGAATCCCTATGTTGAGTCAATCACCGTACGCCGGGTGCCACCGGGCCAGGTTCGTCTGGAGGTCCGGACGTATACCCCCTATGTACTGTTACAAACAAAAGAAGGATTTTTTTTACTCGCAGATGATGGAACGGTGCTTGAGAAAATGCGCGAACCCTTACAAGGGTATCCTGTAATGAAGTACTATCAGAATTTTAATTTTCTCGCGACGCAGGCAGGTAATACATTGGCTTATCAGGACATTCTTCTTGCAATTTCATTTCTGAAACAGCTGAAAGGATATGGGATTGTGATAAAGACTATTGATATTGCCGGTTTTCATATGATACGATTAGTATCTGATAAAGAAAAAGAGTATCTGTTTACAACTGAGAAAGAGCTGAATCAACAGAAATATCAACTGGACATGCTCTTGAAAGCAATTGCACGGGAGGGGGAAGACTATAAACTGATCGATGTGCGGTTCGATAAACCGATCTATCAGCCAATTAAGTAACCTATTTTTATCTAATTGTGGTATTCTGTATCTATGAGTGAAATTCTTGTAAGTGGAATTGATATTGGTAGCTCAAAAATTGCTACAATCGTTGGTATCACTTCTCCAGAAAGTAACGAAGTCCGTGTTATAGGATTTAACATCTCTCCATCCCGCGGCGTAAAAAAAGGACTCATTGTCGATATTGAGCAGGTAACCTCAGCTGTTGAAGAAAGTGTCGAAAAAGCTGAGCGTATGGCAGGCCATAAGATTACCCAGGCGTTTGTCTCCGTAGGCGGTCCTCATATCGCTTCTTTAAATTCACATGGCATTGTGGCAGTCTCCAGTCCGAATAACGAGATTATGGACGAGGATGTGGACCGGGTGATTGATGCAGCACGCGCGATCTCCCTTTCGACAACCCGTCAGATTATTGAGGTCTCTCCCCGTGAATACAGCGTCGATGGTCAGACTGGCATTAATAATCCGGTAGGAATGAGTGGTGTCCGCCTCGAAGTAGATACGCATATCATTACTGCATCGACCACCAACCTTAAGAATATTGACCGCTGTCTGAATGACCTGGGTATTGATAATGCAGGCTACATCTTTTCAGGGGTGGCTTCTGCTGAGGCAGTGCTTACCGATACCGAAAAAGATCTGGGAGTCTGTGTGGTAGATATGGGAGGCGGAAAAATTGATCTGTGTATCTACGTAGAAGGATCATTATCTTACTCTGCCTCTATTCCGATTGGCGCCAAGCATATTACCAACGATATTGCAGTCGGACTCCGGGTATCACTGGAATCTGCAGAAAAGATCAAACTCTACCTCAGCCGCAATGCACGAGGTATTCAGGAAACAATGAAGCAGCGTAAACCGGAAAAGAAGTATGACTTCAGTTCCTTAATGTTGCCGGAACAGGTAAATGATGTAACCCCGAAAGCAGTAGTTGAGGGTATTATTGCCCCCCGCATGGAAGAAATCTATGCATTTATCGGTGAAGAGATTGAAAAAAGCGGCTTTACCAAGCAGATTCCCTCCGGCATTGTAATGACCGGTGGAGGAGCGGAGACCATTTTCATGGTCGAAATGGGAAGAAAATATCTTGGTCTACCGATTCGTGTTGGTGTCCCGAATAAGTTATCCGGATTAACAGACGAAATTAATGATCCTCAGTATGCAACCACCAGTGGATTAATTTATTACGGAAATAAGTTTTCACATGGAGAAGCGGGAGGATCGAAAAACTTCAACAAAGTGCTCGAAGGAATTTCTTTGAACTCTTCACTTTCCAAGGTCAAAGACTTTTTCAAACAGTTCCTGCCGTAAAAGCACGTTTGCACTTATCTATACAATATGATAGATTACGGTTATAATAATAGTGTTTATATATGCTCGTAAAACCTACTGCTGGGCAACCAGCAAAAATTAAAGTTATTGGCGTCGGAGGTGGCGGTGGAAACGCACTTTCATCCATGATTGTCGAGGGAGGAATCCCCGGTGTCGAGTTTGTGGCTGTAAATACAGATGCCCAGGCACTTTTGAACAATAAAGCAGAAATTAAAATTCAAATTGGTGAAACCCTTACCCGTGGACTTGGTTCCGGTGGAGATCCGGAGATGGGACGTCAGGCAGCAGAAGAATCCCGTGAAAGTATTAAAGAAGAACTAGACGGCTCGGATATGGTCTTTATTACCTGTGGCGCAGGCGGAGGAACCGGTACCGGTGCTGCCCCGGTTGTAGCTGAGATCGTCAAGGAATCCGGAGCATTAACGGTGGCTGTGGTCACAAAACCATTCGATTTTGAAGGCGCAAAACGAAGATACAACGCAGAAGAAGGTATTGAACGGCTCAAAGAAAAAGTAGATACCTTGATTGTCGTACCGAATCAGCGAGTACTTCAAGTTATTGACAAGAAAACTTCTATTTTAGATGCATTTAAACGAATTGACTCGGTCTTGTACCAGGGTGTCCGCGGTATTGCCGAACTGATTACCCTGCCAGGCTTAATTAACGTAGACTTTGCTGATGTCAAAACCATCATGCAAAATTCCGGTACTGCACTCATGGGAATTGGAATGGGAACGGGTGAAAAACGTGCTATCTCCGCTATTAAACAGGCTATCTCCTCGCCATTGCTCGATGCTTCGATCGAGGGAGCAAAGGGCGTTCTATTTAATGTAGTCGGCGGTCCAGATCTCTCAATGAACGAGATTGACGAAGCCGCTTCCATTATTCAGAAGACTGTTGATTCTGATGCTGATATCATCTTCGGATCGGCTATTGATGAAAAGATGGTCGATCAGATTAAGATCACGGTTGTTGCGACCCGGTTTGATGAGTCGCGTCTGCGTTTCCAGTTTAATAACCAGCGTCCTCGTCTCCAGAAACAGTTGGATGAACAACTCGAAGAAGAAGAATCCGTTGAACTGTACCCACCGGAAGAACCGGAGGAACCACCGCGTCGTGCACAAACACATCATTCACAACCAAAAGAAGTAGCTGTTGACGATGACGATGAATTTGATATCCCGACCTTCCTGCGCCGGAAATAACCGGTCAAATCTTTACTTTATCTCGCTTATGTGATATAGTTTGTGCTACTTATCATAGTATCTCGTGAGACGAGAGGAGTCTGCCTATGAACTGGCTGGCACGGGAGATTGGAAAAGCTCCCCGCTGGCTGAAGATCCTCGCCCTCCTGATCTGGATTGTCCTGATTCTACTGTGGCTGCTATCCCGTATGGCCCCGGGTTTTCGGGAACGGGCGGGTGCACTGAGTGGCGTCTTTAGTGCGCCTACTCAATCAGTACAACAGACATCTCAGATTGGGGGACAGGTGCAACCTGTCCCCGGCGAGCAGCCACCACCTGCTCCTGGTGAGCAGTCTCAACCGCAGGTCAGAACGATTGTGGTCTATCCAGGTCATCTTGACCCCACCCCTGATCCGTCCGCTGCTACTCCGGTGCCGACGAACCAGGTCGATCTGGGGAGCATCATCGACTCGATCTTTGGTGGCGGATCGGAGCCCACCGCAGTTCCTTTGGCGGAAACACCGGCCCCTATGCCTGAACCAACCACGGTGGTGGCAACAGAAGTTTCGGTCACCGGAGGTATCATCAGGTTTAACCCCGAGCTGATGGCGCCCGGGGGTCTGCGCGAAGGGGAGACCGGTGGCTGTCTTACCGGTCAGGTCGTCATGACCAATCCGGTCGAGAGCGTCAAGGTCTCGGTGGCCTCAGGTACGGACGACCGCTGGACCGAGGTTAACCGCGAGACGGGCGAGTACCGCATCTGTGGCCTGCCCGATGGCACGTGGAGGACTCTCGTGGTCGAGGTCCCGGGACGTGAGGCGGACTTTTCTGGAGCGGTCGAGGTTCAGATCTCGAGTGGCACTGCCACGACCGTCAACTGGTACGAGGCACCCGGATTCTAGTCCATTCCGCGACGCACGTCCGACGCTATGGTAGGGAGGGCAGGTGCACAACGCACCTGCCCAACCACTCCTTTTCTCTTCATAATTCTTACAACACTTGATTTCTATAGGATATTATGTTATAAAACTCGCATGCAAAACGCAGCACTATTATCGAATACTGCGGTTACCTACACGCTCTGAGCGCAGGGCTCTCTCCTTTTGTGCACACCTTTAACCCTTAGGAGGGAGTACTATGCATAACGAACTTTAACAAAACCGGTTCAGTAGTAGGGAACGACCGCGTCAGCATCGAAAGATGCCGGCACGGCTTTCCCGACTACTGGAAGCAAAGAACAGAGGAACACCCATGAGCGAGACCATCCTGATCGATGACGAGCAGCCCACCTGGCGGAACAACATTCGCAACCCCTGGTTCTGGATCCCGACGCTGATCGCGGCCCTGCTGCTGATCGGCGGCCTGGTCTTCGCCGCCCTCTACATGCGCGCCAACAACGCCGCCACGGAGGCCGGCCAGACCATCGAGAGCCTCGAGACCAGCCTGGACGAGAGCCAGAGCACGGCGTCCACCCTCGCCACCGTCGCCGCTGAGAACCAGGGCGCCGCGCAGAACTGGCAGAGCCAGGCCGAGACGGCCCAGACCTCCGAGGCCATCGCCTGGAGCGAGGCCGACCGCGTGCAGGCCAACGCGCAGCGCGCGCAGGAGACGGCGCAGGCCAACATCGACCTCGTCAACGCGACCGCCGCGGCGCTCCAGGCCGAGCGGGACGACGCGCTGCAGGACGACCGGTTCGTGCTCCCGCACGACACCCCCATGGTGACGGAGCTCGACACCCTGGCGACTGACCAGCCCATCAGCGTGGTTCGCTACACCTTCGACACCGTCTACTTCGTGACCGCCGACGGACAGACGCTGGTGGGTATCATCACGGACAACGGCCGCGTCTTCGTCGACAACACCATCGTCCGCCGCACCCCCGAGGAGCTGGCGGCGATGAACCAGATCGTCCAGCCCAAGGGCATCCGCGCCGACCTGGAGTACACGGACGAGATCTCGCTCAACGACCTCGACGAGCCCGTCTCCCCGGTGACCATCGGGACGGCCGGGCAAGACATCATGTCCACCGACTTCCTCGAGATCACCAAGGAGCCCGCGCCGATGGACGGCTACACGATGGTGCGCCTGCTCAACTACAGCGGCCACCCCGTAAACGACCAGCTCTTCCCGATCGCGACCTGGCTCCTGACCGGCGAGAACGTGCCGGCCAACACCGCCATCGCGCCCACCGCGGCGCCCGCGGCCGTGACCTCCGTGCCCGCCACCGGCAACCAGCCGGCCGTCCGCCCGACGCAGCGCCCCGCGCCCGTCAAGTGGTGGTACCAGGGCGGCGTGGCGGCCGAGAAGAAGAACCCCGCGACGCTGCCGGCCAACTCGCAGCCCGAGTTCGGCGTGATCAAGATCCGCG
>CAYPQF010000025.1:0-24343 GCA_964412815.1 uncultured Gammaproteobacteria bacterium | reverse complement strand
ACCCTATGAGCCAATATAGCGAATTAAAGCGAGTCCTCCAAGGGCAATTGAACTGGCATGGAGCCAGAGTTTCATTCCTGGCATTGTTCTTGTTAGCGTTACTGAAAGTCAAAACGGTCAACTTGAGGGAACTGTGCTTAGGCTTTGGAGGGAGGGCATTGCCCGAATCGAGCTACAAGCGGTTGCAACGCTTTTTTCGAGAGTTTGAACTCGATTACACCCAACTGGCTACCCTGGTGGGAGTTATGCGCTTAAACCCACGAATGCGTAATCAGCGTTTTTGAGCACTTTGTACCAGTTGGAACACCAAGGCCAGAATACTGTCTGGAGAGGCACAACCGCGTGTTTTATCGGTTCGCAAACGGACAGTGGCAAACGTCGATTCAATCGGATTGGTGGTACGGATATGACTCCAATGAAATTCAGGAAAATCGTAAAAGGCTAATAGCGCTTCCCGGTCTGTGGTCAAACACTCCACGGCTTTGGGGTACTTGGCCTGGTAAGTTTGAATCAAGCGCTCGCAGGCTGTCCGAGCGTCTGCTTTAGTTGCAGCGAGGTAGATTTCATGCAAAGCGGACTTGGCTTGGGAGTGCTGGCTTTTGGGCAGTTTGTCCAGCACATTCGCCGTTTTGTGCACCCAGCAACGCTGCACCCGAGTCCTCGGAAAGACTTGTGCCAAAGCCTGCCAAAACCCTCATGCGCCATCGCCCATCGCCAACTCAGGGGCCTGCTGGAGTCCTTGGTCACGGAGGCGCAACAATAGTGGCTTCCAGCTTAATTCCGACTCTCCGAATCCAGGTTCCAGACCCAGCAGTTCTTTGACTCCCGTGTCGGTGACTCCAATGATCACCAAAATGCATTGGCGATCGTCTTCGCCCCGGATGTTGAAGTAGATGCCATCGGCCCAGATGTACACATAGCGTTTGCCCACCAGTGACCGTCGTTGCCACTCTTGATGCTCCTTCACCAGTTGGCCTTGAGACGGCTAATCGTGCTGGCCGATAATCCTGGAGCTTGAGATCCGAGCAGCGCGGCCAACGCTTCTGAAAAATCCCCTGTGGAGATTCCTTTCAAGTCCAACCACGGCAACACCGCTTCCCCACTTCTAGCTCGCTTGAGATAGGGTGGCAACAGCGCCGAATTGAATTGGATGCCACTGCCACTGCGGTCTCTGACCTTGGGTATCTGGACTTCCACCTCCCCCACCCCTGTCATAATCGTGTGCTCTGGCAAGTAGCCATTGCGAACTACCGCTGCTCGTTCCTGCCCATCTTTGAGCGATTGGTGCTGGCCTAGAAACTCCTGTAATTCTGCCTCTACTGCTTGCCGAATGATTGGCCGTGCTCCTTGCCGCACCAGTGCCGTCAGCGCATCTTTGCTCATACACCACAAATAAACATAGCTCCCGCAGATGGCGCGATAATGCGTTTCAGCATGGAGTCTCTTCCTTAGGCAATTTTGTTGTACTCTGCCTTTGGTTTACCAGAAGAGGCTCCTTACTTTGTTAATTTTTGCCACTCTCCAGATCTTTAATTTAGAGTAGAACTAGTTTTGTAATCCCCCAAAGGTGAAAAATGCCTACCTTCACACTGACGAACGAACAAGTTATTGAGTTAGTCAAACAGCTACCTAGTGAGCAACAGATTGAACTGTTTAGATTTTTATTGCTACAACAGTGGGGGCAGTGGGAATCCCTGTCTAGCTATGGAGCAGACAGAGCTAGACTCGTTGCCCAAGAACGAGGACAGAACTGGGATACCATGACTGAGGATGAGCGAGAAGCTTTTATTGACGACGTGGTGCATGAGGATTAGTGCGATACATTGTTGTTTTTGATACCAATATTTTGATTTCTGCGTTGTTATCCACAAACGGTAATCCGTTTCGGTGTTTAGCTCTGGCAAAGATCGGTCAGGTCGAGTCTGTGACCTGTCAGGAGATTCTGAACGAGTTTGCTGAGAAGTTAATCATCAAATTCAAGTTTTCTCAGGAGATGGCACAAGCAGCCGTTGAAGAGGTACGTAGCTTTTCTCGGTTGGTTGAGATATCTACAGAATTGAAGGCGGTGGATGATGATCCAGACGATGATATGGTTATTGAATGTGCTGTCGTCGGTGGTGCAACTCATATTGTTACTGGCGACAAACATCTTTTATCGTTGGGGACATATCAAGCGATTGCAATTGTCAAAGCGACTGAATTTGTTGCGTTGCTATTCCAAGCTTGACAATACCAACCAGAACAGACAGCTAACAATATGCCCTGAGTCCGACGAAGTCAAGGGGATTGATTGACAATTTATTCTTTGATCTCTTATTAGTATTTTTTAGATTTTTTCTACTTTGCTGATAAGAATGTAGCACAAGTGTTTCAGTATTGAATGCACCCAAGATTTCTGTCCACTGCTTGCTTTCACAGGTGCAATTCCGGCATAGCGTAGGAGATCTTGAGCACTTTGCAAGCGCGATCGCTGCTCTCCAAACGCCACCAGTAATCGCGGAGCGAGGTGAGGCCCTACTCCGGAAAGTGCCGCAAACAAGGCGGCATCCGGGTGTGTAACAAACAACGTTTCAATTTTGGCATCAAAGCTGGCAATGCTGGGCAGTAAGTCCTCTGTGGGGGCTGCTTGCGCTGCTTTTAGATCAGGATACTGCGTTAAAAAATCGCAAAAGACTTGAGTGTCTGTAACTACTCAGTCTTAAAAGATAGAGGTGGTTTCTAAGCAATGGCAAGGAAATGACTAGAGTATAGCTAAGCAAAGTTTTCAAGGGATTAAGCGTCATTGAGCCAGCGAAAGCGACCCAAGATCAGTCGAGAGGAAATCCGAGCGGTGTACGCTAAGGGAGAAGAGGCTGTGATTGCCTTGGTCGAAGGCTTGCTGGAACGGATTGAACAATTGGAAGCCCGGGTAGAAGCGTTAGAGAATCAGCTGGGCAAAAATAGCCGAAATAGCAGTAAACCGGCATCTGGAGATGGATTTGGCAAGCGAACCCGAAGTTTACGCCCCAAGAGTGAACGCTGCAGTGGAGGACAAGCAGAGCATCCGGGTACAACATTGGAATGGAGTGATGAGGTCGATTGGGTCGTGGAGCATCGGGTGGAGCAATGCCAGGGATGCGGAGCATCCTTAGTGGATGAACTGGTTGCACGCATCGTGGCTCGACAAGTGCACGACCTGCGAGCGTTGCAGATGGAAGTGAGCGAGCATCAGGCACACGTGAAGACCTGTCCGGTGTGTGGGGTGGAAAATCAAGGACAGTTTCCAGCCGAAGCCAGTCGTCCGGTGCAATACGGGGCGGTGCTCAAAGGAGTCATGGTGTATCTGATGGAGGGGCACTTTACGGTGCCGTTTGATAACAATCAGGCGGGGCGAGACTTACGCATGATGAAATTGAAGCAGAAAATTTCGGGCGGTTTTCGCTCCGCTGAGGGTGCGACGATGTTTTGCCGCATTCGTGGCTATTTGTCTACCTTGAGAAAATAAGCAATTCCAGTTCTTGATGCTTTGGTGAATTTGTTTATGGGTAATCCTGTTTTCCCGGTGCTTCAAACTGAGTAGTTACGATTGAGTTTTGCTTGACTCGACCCGACTTCCCGTCAAACAACAGTTGAAATTTGTTCCAAATACGTAACCAACCACGGTAGGGCCTGAAATAATATCGGTATTCCTTAGGAAACCAGGCAGCATGTTTCAAACCAATATAGCGAGACATGATTTTAGACTTTTCTTCGCCACGTCCGGCTGTGCTGACTGAAACAGGTCGCACTCGATATTCAACAAACACTTCTGGAATGTGATAAAAACGGTGTCCCTTCTTGGCAATACTTAACCAGAGATCCCAATCTTCAAAACCATAAAAAGGCATATCCTCGTCATAGGGACCACATTCTGCCCAGGCTGATTTCCGAAACACCGCGCAGTTATCAATGTAGTTGTGATTGACAAGCCAGGTGAGATTAAAGTCTGGAACTCGCCGTATCCCCGTTTGTTCTCCAAACAGTTCAATATCACCGTAAACAACAGCTACATCAGGATGCTGATCCAGAATTTCCATTCCCCGGTACATATACTCCGGATGAATTCGGCAATCCGAATCGACAGGAAGAATATATTCTCCCTGCGCAGCTCTAATTCCGGTGTTACGGGCAGCAGCGGGCCCGTGATTCTCTTGATTAATGACCTTGTAACCCTTCTCTCTCAATCCATCTAGAATCTGTAAAGTTGCTGGGTCTGTGGAACCATCATTTACAATAATGATTTCATAAGCAGGTTTTGAAGCTACTTCAACACTTGCCACTGCCTCTTCAATAAATTTTCCATCGTTAAAGCAAGGGATAATAACGGATAAGCGGATAATGCTTTGTGTAGCCATAAGTTCTGTAGTGAAATAGTGTTGTGGTGAAGTAACCAATACGACAAAAATCAAGAAAAAGTATTCAAACTCATTAACTGCAATGAACCTATGCAATTCCCAAAATACCCAAATAATTTTGAGTTGCGGTTTCTAAACCAAATTGGTTCAACCAGGCTGGATCAGAGGGTTTTTGATGACCTGCTAGAACTTCCAGAATCGCATCTGCCAAAGCCTCACTGTTGCCAACCGGAGTCAGATAACCGTATTTTCCATCTGCTAAAATCTCTGAAGGGCCACTTTCACAGTCAGTTGAAATAACCGGAACTCCCAACGCCATTGCCTCAATTAGAACAGTGGGTAACCCTTCCCAGGCTGAGGATAGAACGAAGACAGACGATCGCGCCATATAGGCATAGGGATTTTGCACATAGCCGGGTAAGTCAACGTCTTCTTGCAGTCCTAATTCCTGGATTAATGCCTCTAACTGAGGGCGATCGGGTCCCCAACCTAGAATGACAAGACGTGCAGGTCTAACCTGGCGAACCTTAGCAAAAGCACGAATCAGAGTGGGAAAGTCCTTTTGTGCTTCTAATTTGCCGACACCTAAGACGACTGGGATGTCCTGCGAATTGAACCAGGAATGTTCCACAGGCTCCTCAGCACTGTTCAACATCTCAGGCGTAATCACTGGATTATAAATAGTTTGAATGCGATCGAGGGGCAGAGAGGCAGTATGGGCTAAATCTTTGGCAACCCCTTCGGAGACTGCAACAATTCCATCTGCCCACGGATACAGAAAGTGAGTCACAGTAGGAGTCAATCGGCTTCTGAGATTGTTTGACCGTTGGACTGCCCGGGAGAGTTGATTATGCTCTGCAACAACGACCCTGGTCGAGCCTCCTGCGATCGCTCTTGCTAAGAGAGCGATCTCATTCATGTAATGATCGGCTGCCAGCAACGCAAAGGGTCGCTCTTGCTTCAAGTAACGAACCAGTGCTGGCAAACTCATGGACAGACGTGGAGCTTTCAGATCAATAAAACGTGTTTCAGAGGGCATCCTCCATAAATGAGGACTACCCCCTCTGTCCAGCACTAAATCCACCTTGATTCCCAACTTTACAAAGTTATGGGCAAGAGCAGCCGTAATCCGCTCAACACCGCCGCCGCCGAAAGCCCCGATAAAAAAAGCAATACGAGAACTAAGCTCAGCCATAGACCAATCAGCCCTTAAACCTTACTTTAAATTCAGGGTGAGCGACGAATGCAACGAACCTCTGTACAGAACCATCCCTCAGTATTAACACCCCATCCATGCTGAAAAACTTCCAAGAGGGAAGCAACAACACAGACTTATGAAGCACTATCTAACGCTGTCAAGCTTTTCTATGCAATGTTAGGCAATCCGATATGTTTACAGATAGCGGATAGTACTTAGATTTTAATAGTCTTGACGTTTAAGCTTTATACAAATTTTATAAATCGAGAAGAAATAATAATTTCTTCGGAAGAGGAACTGGGCTACCATGCAATTAGCTTCTGCTCCCGGTACTCTAAAGACTTAGTATGTTGTTTTGTGCAACGAACTGCGAGCCAAATGATGGCCCTAATCTGTTAGGCTTCTGAGCTTCGTAACCTGGAACAAAGTATCGAGAGAACCTCAGTAGAATTACGACAGTAGACCTATGGGATCACAATATATTTAGTTTTTACAAGATTGGCACGATTGTACTGTGTATGCCCGTGATTCATATGCGTCTGATATGCATCGTTACAATACCCGGAATTAGCCACTAGTACTCAGGAGATGAGCCTTGACAACAGCATCCAGTCCCCTTCCAGAAAGCCCATTAGTTAGCATCTTAATCAATAACTATAACTATGGTCGTTTTCTAGAGGAAGCCATCGATAGTGCATTGAGCCAGACCTATCCAAGAACAGAAATTGTTGTAGTGGATGATGGTTCAACTGATAATTCGCGTGAGGTGATTGCAAAGTATAGCGATCGCATTGTCGCTGTTCTGAAGGAGAATGGAGGGCAAGCTTCTGCTTTTAATGCCGGATTTAAGGCTTGTACAGGAGATATAATCTGCATTCTGGATTCAGATGATGCCTGCGTACCGGAGAAAGTGGCTAAAATTGTCAGCATCTTTACGGCAGATACAGAACTGGGTTGGTGCTACCATACGTTGAGAATTTTTGACACCAGCCTTGGAAAATATCTGAGAAGCGATCCCGAAGGCTTACCCTCTCGCAAAATTGACTTTAGAGAGAATATCCGAGATGGGAAACTCCCTTCCTTTGCCCCCGCAACTTCTGGCTTGTGTTTTCGGCGATCGGTGGTTGAGAAAATTTTGCCGATGCCAGAAGCAATTACTCGAATTAGTGACTATTATGTGAAATGGACTGCTCTGAGCTTGAGTCCTGGTTTCTTCTTAAATCAGGATCTCGTCATTCAAAAAGTTCATGGCGGCAATATGTTTACCCTGAGAAGCGACAATCAGCGGTTAGATGGTCGTATCCTGGTTCTCACAGGCTACTGGATACGCAAAAACTTTCCGGATTTGAAGAAGTTTGCCGATAAATTATTTGGAATCGGGTTAGGTCTCTACTGGCGCACTGGAGGAGTGGAATCCCAATACGAGGAAGATGTTAAAAAATATTTCTCTTTAACTTCCCCTCTGAAAAGATTGGAAATCTACTTAAGAGCCATGTACCACGGAAATCAGATATTTTCAACCATTCGAGATTTCCGCTTATCAGCATTTAAGAAGCTTGCGAAGCAAGGAATTGATTAAATCCTCAAGCAGGATTTAACTTGTCGGGATCTTTCTATTCTGATTACAAATTTAAGGTCTCTCATTCTCTTCTAACTATGCAAAGCTTTAATGATGTTTACGTTGCTTGGTTATTACCGATAGCCTGGTTTTATTGGCAACCTACTTTAAGTCAATTTGCTCAGTTGTTTCCAAACACAACTGTGTTTACAGGGCTACATCCCGGCTTTGCGAAAGGTTTGGAGGGATCATTTCAAGTCGAAGTGATTGGACGTGTTCGTGTCATTGAAATTAATCAGAGCGCAGAGAGTTACGGCGATAACTTTACATATCTGTCACCCGGAATTGTCAAACACCTTGTAAAGCTGAAACCAAAAGTTATCTTTTCCAGTTCTTTTGGTGTTTGGACAATTCTAGCGTTGGCTTTAAAGCCACTAATGGGGTGGAGAGTAATCATTGCTTATGAAGGGAGTTCGACCGGAGTAGACTACAGGAATTCACCCCTACGATTGTTCGTCCGGAGGATCATGGTTTGGCTTGCCGATGCTTGCATCACCAACAGTCAGGCTGGGAAAGAGTATCTGATTACACTGTTGTATGCCAACCCGAAACGAGTATTTGTACAGCCTTACGAAATTCCTGATGAGAAAACGCTGCCGGGTACAGGCAAGCCTGAAAACGATTTATCTGCTTTAATACGTCCGCTATTTTTGTTCGTCGGACATATCATTCCCCGCAAGGGATTGCCTATCCTGCTAGAAGCCTGTTCCATGCTGCAAACACGAGGCTATACCCATTACACCTTACAGGTAGTCGGTAATGGTTCTCAAGAAGAAGAATTGAAAACATTCTGTGATGAGCATGGTTTGAGCGATCGCGTGCAGTGGATCGGACGGGTCAGCTACGATCAGATTGGCAGTTACTTTCAGAGTGCGGATGTATTCGTCTTTCCAACTATGGAAGATACCTGGGGCGTGGTCACCTTAGAAGCAATGCTACTGGGTAAACCAATCCTCTGTTCTAAAGGGGCAGGCACGTCAGAATTGGTAGTGCATGGGGAAAATGGTTATGTGTTTCAGCCCGATAGTGCAAATGAATTGGCTGACCTGATGCAGAAGTTTCTAGACAATCCAGCGTCAATTCAGATGATGGGTGAGCGATCGAAACAGATTATGTCGCAGTACACACCGCAAGCCGCTGCTGAATGTCTGGCTGAAGTCACAAAACTGGTGATGGCGGGTTAAGGCCATCGACCGAGACAGAGCAACCAATCTCACGGCAGAAGTGGATATAACAACCCATGAAGACCAAGGTTTCCATCCTGACTCACGATATAAGCGGTGGTACGTTTACCAATCTCTGTACAGCCCTCGTCCGGGGAATGAATGAATTGGGAGTAGATGCCAATTTAGTCATTCTCTACGCCAGTCCAGAGGAACTCGCTCGCTATCCGGATATTCCAATCGTAACGCTGAATGTGAAGCGCACAGCTTTTTCCCTGGGAGCAACCACCCGTTACCTGCGGGAATACCATCCGGATGTGATCCTGCCGATGCCCTGGTATTTCAACATTGTGGCAGTTTGGGCCCGTTCTCTCGCTGGCGTTTCCACAAAAGTGATTCTGGGCGAACACAATATCATCAGCTTAGAAGCCGGAATTGAACATCGGGATAAGCCCCATCTGCGGTTTTTACCCGTCCTGATGCGGTATGTTTACCCACATGGAGATGGGTTAATTGGCGTTTCTAAGGATACGATCGTAGATCTGGTCGAGACCCTCAAGGTTGCGGCAAATATTCCCATGCGGGTTGTGCTCAATCCTATCAATTCAGATCGGGTGCAGCAATTAGCTCAGACCGCGATCGACCATCCCTGGTTTCAACAGGATATTCCTGTCGTTGTTACTGCGGCTCGGATGGCAAAACAGAAGCAACTGGATGGCTTACTCCATGCCTTTGCCCGGGTGATCAAAGTCACTCCGGCAAGATTGCTAATTTTAGGAGACGGACCCTTGCGAACAGAACTAGAAAGTCTGAGTCGAGAGCTAGGAATTGCCGATTTAGTCTGGATGCCAGGGTATGACCCCAATCCTTACCGTTATATGGCCAGTGCAGACGTGTTTGTCTTAGCGTCTGCTTGGGAGGGATGCCCGATCGCTCTTCAGGAAGCGATGGCCTGTGGGGCAGCCGTTGTCGTCACTGATGCGCCTGGGGGGATGAAGGACATTGTGGAGTATGGTAAATCGGGCATGATGGTGCCCGCAGGCAAGCCTGAGGCTCTGGCAGAGGGCATCTTAAAAATCCTGACCCAACCAGAATTGCAACAGCATTATCGCGAACAGGCAAAACAGCGATCTCAGGAGTTTCACTACCTGAATACCAGCCAGCAATATATCGACTTTTGCCAATCTGTCTTAGCATCCCCTGCCACGCAAAAGGAGACATCAAAGAAATGAAGGTTTTGCTATCAGCCTATGCCTGCGAACCAGGACGAGGAACAGAACCAGGTGTGGGTTGGAACAATGCCTGGGAAATTTCCAAATATCATGAAGTTTGGGTTCTCACTCGTCCAGATGACGGACGAGAAGCAATTGAAGCGGAACTTGCTCGTAATCCTAATCCCAATTTGCACTTTGTTTACTTCACTCTGCCAATTTTGGGAGGAAGTTGGCGATGGGGATCAATTGCGTTCCTGCTCCATTATTATCTGTGGCAAGTACAAGCCTATTTTGTTGCCCGCCGCCTACATCAAGAAATTGGATTTGATGTCGCGCACCATGTTTCGTTTGTTCGGCACTCTACACCAAGCTTTCTAGTCTTTCTACCCATCCCTCTAGTTTGGGGTCCCGTTGGAGGAGGAGAGTCAGCGCCTGGGCCTTTTTGGCGTGACTTTAGCTTTAAAAACAAAGTCTATGAACTTCTCCGTAGTACTGCGCGATGGTTTGGTGAACGCGATCCATTTGCAAGATTAACGGCTCAACGTAGCGCACTTGTTCGCGTCACTACAGAGGATACGGCTGTTCGAGTTCGTGCAATGGGGGCAACTCGAGTAGAACTTTTTTCTGAGTCAAGTTTGACTAAAGAAGAAATTAATCGTCTAGTTCAATGTGCAACAACCAGCAATTCCGATGTTCGCTTTATTAGTATGGGTAGACTTTTGCACTGGAAGGGATTTCATTTAGGCTTAAAGGCTTTTGCCCTAGCTAACCTCCCAGGCGCAGAGTACTGGATTTTAGGAGATGGCCCTGAGCGGCACCGATTAGAAGTTTTAGCTCAACAATTAGGCATTCAAGACCAGGTTAAGTTTTGGAATAGATTGCCACGAGACGAAGCTCTTCAAAAGCTTGGTTCTTGTACCGCTCTTGTACACCCTAGCCTGCATGATTCTGGTGGGTGGGTATGTTTGGAAGCCATGACAGCCAGACGTCCAATCATCTGTCTCAATCTAGGTGGAACAGCCCTTCAGGTGACTGCTGAGACAGGATTTAAAATTGAAGCTCACAACCCCGACCAAGTTGTTCAAGAGTTATCGGAGGCAATGATTCGGTTGGTAAAAGATCCAGACTTACAAGTCCGGATGGGTTTGGCAGGCCAGCAGCGGGTTAAGGAGTTCTATAACTGGGAGACGCGGGGGATGCTCATTAGCAGTCTCTACAAAGATGTAGTTGAGCAATATCGCGAAGGAATGAGAGGCTTGACAAGTGAAAGTTTTAACAATTCATAACTACTATCAGCAGCCAGGTGGCGAGGAACAGATTTTTAACACCGAGGCGATATTGCTTCAGTCTTATGGACATGAGGTCTTGCGCTACACTCTCACCAATGATGAGATTGTGGGAATGAACCCACTGGCACTGGCCAAAAACACTTTGTGGAATAGTACTGTCTATCAGGAATTGCGATCGCTTGCCCGTCAAGAAAAGCCCGATGTTGCACATTTCCACAACACCTTCCCGCTGATCTCACCCGCCGCCTACTACGCCCTAAAAGAAGAAGGTGTACCCGTCGTACAAACCCTGCACAACTACCGCCTCCTCTGCCCAAATGCGCTGTTTTTCCGAGATGGTAAAGTCTGTCAAGACTGTCTCGGTCAGGCAATCCCCATACCTGGTATTGTGCATGGTTGCTATCGAGGGAGCCGCAGTGCCAGTGCGATGGTTGCTGCTACCGTAAGCTTTCACTCTATGATTGGCACCTGGAGCAAGGCGGTGGACGTATTCATTGCTTACAGCCAGTTTGCGATGCAGAAGTTTATTGAAGGTGGTTTACCGAAAGAAAAGCTGGCCTTCAAAACCAATTTTCTCCATCCCGCTCCGGAACCGGGAGATGGAAAGGGTCATTATGCGCTCTTTGTCGGGCGGCTTTCAGTCGAAAAGGGACTGGGTATCATGCTGGATGCCTGGCGGCAACTGGGCGGCACAATCCCTCTCAAGATTTTGGGTGATGGCCCAATGGCGGGCCTGGTGAAAGAGGCGATGCAGGAAATGCCCGAAATTGAGTGGCTGGGACGCAAACCTCTGGAAGATGTTTACGAAGTTATGGGTAACGCGGCTTTTCTGGTGTTCCCCTCGGAATGGTTTGAAACCTTTGGGCGGGTGGCGATCGAAGCCTTTGCCAGAGGGACACCTGTGGTTGCCTCTAACATTGGTGCCATCACTGAATTGATTGACCACAAACGGACAGGGATGCATTTTCGTCCCAGCGATCCAACCGATTTAGCGACTCAGGTTGAATGGCTCCTTGCCCATCCCGAAGAGTTGAGCCAGATGCGCCAGGAAGCCCGATCTGAGTTTGAAGCAAAGTATACCGCAGAAGACAATTACAAGCGTTTGATGGAAATTTATCACTCTGTTATGGTTTAACAACATGGAATTCACAAAAGAGAAAACCAATATTGCTAAAGGGGTAGCAATATGTCTAATGTTTATTCATCATTTATATCCCTTTTCATCCCGTATTTTGAATGGAAATTATGTTATTCCGCTCATCCCTTCCATCGATTTAGAATCTCGCATCGGCTTTTTTGGTAATATTTGTGTTTCGATGTTTGTCTTTCTTTCCGGCTATGGAATGTTTCTAGGGTACTTTCGCTCCGATAGTTCTCCTTTACAATACTCACTCAAAAAACTGAAAGACTTTTATGTAACATACTGGACCTATTTTCTGGTTTTCATACCCATCGGTTTCATCTTTTTTAAAGAAGTAACTCTTTGGGACTCGAATGAGATTCGTTACCGTTCAGAATGGTGGTTTTTAATAGAAGGATTTATAGGCTGGTCAAGGCGCTACAACGAAGAGTGGTGGTTTGTTCGTATGTTTATAATACTACTGCTCATTTTATGTCCCCTGTATTTTGGTCTAGCAAAACGAAATTCCGTGCTGCTTTTCACTCTTGCCTGTGCTCTGTTTTTATTTTCCTGGTTTTTCAATATAAAAGAAGGTGAAGTATATGGATTTATGATTTGGCAAATATCGTTTGCAACAGGGATAATATTTGCCAAATCAAAAATTTTTTCTAGCGTTTTTATCCAAAATCTAGATAGAACTCAGGGTTTTATTTTCTTTTTACCAATTTTTATCTGCTTTGTGGTTAGACATAGAATATTTTCGTTTTATAATCCCAAACTCGATTTTCTGTTAGTACCAATTTTCATCTATTCTGTCATTAGAGTAGTAGACTTGCTAAATTTATCCAATGTCTTTAAATATCTTGGAAAATATTCCTTTCCCATGTGGCTTGTTCATTCTTTCTTCTGCTATTACTACTTCCAAGACTTTATTTATTTTCCAAGATGGTCTCCATTCATCTTTATCCTTTTGACTATCACATCTTTACTAACCGCTGTCTTAATAGAGCGACTCCGTGACTATGCCGGAAAGCATTATGCCCACCTAAATAACAAATTGAGTCACTATTTAAAACAATAGGTATTACAACAAAGTAGTCAAGGCGATTAACGAAGGTCAAGATCTGTTTCAACTGGCCTGAGTTGCCCTACCCCAGTGTTCTACATAACCTCCGGCAAAGCATAACGGTAAAGTTCCAGTAAAGATTTTATGAAGACAGCAGCAAAAGGTCTGTGAAATTACTTAAGCTTTGATTACAAAATACTATGTCACCTCAATTTAGATTGGGAGATCTGGCTTTGAGCAGTTTTTTATGAGATGCCTCACCCTCTCCAACCATTTGAGTGGCGATAGCAATTAGCTAAGAGAGTCATCCTCTGTCGATTCGCAGGTTGAAAGAGTTCTGTTTCCTAAGGGGTGCCGACGTTAGCAAATAACGCAATCAACGGACCAAATCGGAATTATTTCCTACAGCAAGGAGATCGGAATGGGAAGTAGTCAAACCTTTTTACCTGTTCATCATTCTTCAATTTGCTCGATACCAGAGGCACAACCCATTACAGACAATCCCCTCAAGGCATTCAGCCTAAACGATTGGGTTACTCTACATTGGCGCAGTACAGCAAGTTTTTCTGTTGCTTCCACGGATCAAGAGCCAGAAGGATTTGAGGGTAATTCTCAGATACCCTCAAATGGGTTAACGCTGTATCCCGACTTCCCAACAGATACGGTTGCAGATGCCTTACGAGCGACAGCAAATCTTTTAACTGAATTTGCTGAGTCTGAAGACTTTCTCCCCAGTATCAGTCTGGCATTTGGCGATTCTATTCTGGCTGATCGCGTGCAGGATTTTCGTCAGCAGTGGAAGCTTGGAGATTTCCACGATCGCCCTTCCTTCCAAATTCGCTCAGCAGCAGAATTGAACGGCGCATTGAGCGGGTTTTCTTCAGAAACCAATACTATTTACCTGTCCCAAGCATTACTTGATCAACATAGAACCGATCCTTTAGCCATTACGAATATCGTGCTGGAGGAATTGGGGCATTTTGTTGATAGCCAAATCAACAAATTTGATGCCCCCGGTGATGAGGGAGAAATTTTTGCGGCGTTGGTTCAGGGAGTATACCTATCAGAAGCACGGTTGCGAGCACTGAAAGCCGAAGATGATAGTGCCTTCATTTTCCTGGATGGGCAGAGGCTCCAGATTGAGCAGGCAACCGCAACAACCGGGGATGGCTTACGGGGTGAATACTTTGATAATGCCAACCTAACCAATTTAAGACTGACCCGGATCGACAGTACGGTTAACTTTAACTGGGGAACTGGTTCACCGAATGCCGCGATTGCCCCTAATACCTTCTCAGCCCGTTGGACCGGACAAGTACAGCCCACCACATCGGGCACCTATACCTTCTTTACCCAGGCAGATGACGGTGTGCGGTTATGGGTGAATGGGCAACAAATCATCAATCGCTGGACAAACAGTAGTCTGGTCGAAAACCAGGGTACAATTACCCTGACCGCAGGACAACGATACGATATCCGGCTTGAGTATTACGAAAATACTGGCTCAGCTGTTTCGCGCCTCCTGTGGTCTGGTCCCGGAGTCAGCAAACAAGTAATTCCCCAAAGCCAACTGTTTTCCCAATCGATGGATGTCACTCCCCCGACTGCCAGCCTTGGTGTGTCAACCATCACCAACAGTAGTAGCGCCCCCTACCAGTTCACGGTCACCTATTCCGATAACGCGGCAATGAATATAGCAACGATAGATGGCAACGACCTTCTGGTGACGGGACCCAATAATTTTAGCCAAATGGCAGCGTTGGTCAGAGTGGATAACAGCACCAATGGAACACCTCGCACCGCTACCTATCAAATCAATCCACCAGGGGGGCAGTGGGATGTCACAGATAATGGAACCTATTCTGTTTTGCTCCAGCCCAACCAAGTTTCTGATACCAGTGGTAACTTCGTGTCTGCCAGCACCTTAGGAACCTTTGTTGTTAGTGTGGCTCCACCCACGACAGGGGAAAACATTGTGTTTCCATCGGATGCGGGAGTCCTTAACGTGAGAGACTTTGGAGCCAGGGGCGATGGTGTTACCGACGACACGGCGGCAATTCAAGCTGCTCTCAATGCCTATCCTAATGGACAACGTATCATCTATCTACCAAACGGCACCTATCTGGTCTCTGGCACGCTCACTTGGCCCGCCGGTACACCTGGTAGCGGTAACGAATATAAAAACACAATTTTGCAAGGGCAAAGCCAGAATGGAGCCGTTCTCAAACTACGCGATGGGGCACCTGGGTTCACCGATCCAAACAACCCCAGAACAGTGATTTTTACGGGGCCAGCTCCCGCACAGCGATTTGGCAATTCAATTCGTAACCTGACGGTTGATACAGGTAGCAATAATCCAGGGGCGATCGGGATCCAGTTCAATGCCAGCAATCAGGGTTCCATGCGCCAGGTCACCATTCGATCGGGGGATGGACAGGGGGTCAACGGTCTGGATATGGCTTTTACAGATGAGATTGGTCCCCTCTTGATTAAAAACGTGACCGTCAATGGGTTTCAATATGGAATTCGGACTGGCTTTACCGTGAATAGCCAAACCCTGGAAAATATTACGCTCAACAATCAAAGTGTCTACGGATTCTACAACACCGGGCAGGTGATCAATATCCGCGGATTAACCAGTAACAATGCCGTCACAGCAATTTACAATGCTGGCGGGCGGATGACCGTGATTGACTCCACCTTGAATGGATTTGGCAACGCTGCCACTCAACCTGCTATCCGGGGTGATTATCCACTAGATCTGGTCGTTCGCAACATTACCACTTCAGGGTATCAAGCAGCCATCCGGAATGCGGGCACCACTCTAGCAGGACCAAGTATTTCAGAGTTTATCTCGGGATCGATCATTAGCCAGTTTCCCACCCCAGCAAGAACCCTGAATTTACCGATCAAAGAAACACCGGATGTCCCCTGGGATGACCCGGTTACAACTCCCTGGGCAAATGTCGTTTCCTACGGGGCCATTCCCAACGATGGGCTGGACGATACCGCTGCCATTCAGGCTGCGATCGATTCCGGTCGAACAACGGTTTATTTCCCTGTTGGGGGCTACACCTTGCAGGGAACAGTTTTGATCCGCAATAATGTTCGCCGCCTTATTGGCACGGAAGCGGGTGTTACAGTCCCCAACACTGTCAATCCGGGCTTCAAAGTTGTCGATGGCACCAGCCCTGTCGTTGTGTTTGAACGAATCGGAAGTGGTTTCTTTTCTACTCCCACGATCGATAATGCCTCTGCCCGTACACTTGTGATTCGGGATGCAGCCAATGTCTCGGGGCATATGACGGGTACAGGTGATATTTTTATTGAAAATGTCGTCTCCAACCCATTCCAAAATTGGGTCTTTAATGGGCAAAACGTTTGGGCACGCCAATTCAATGTGGAAAACGAAGGCACTCACATCACCAATAATGGTGGCAATCTCTGGATTTTGGGACTGAAAACTGAACGCGGTGGCACTCTGATTGAGACAACAGGCGGTGGAAAAACAGAATTATTGGGTGGTTTTGCTTACACAACAACTTCTGGTCCTGATGGGAGACAGGAAGCCCCCATGTTCATTAATAATGAGTCTTCCATCTCCATCACCTTAGGAGAAATTAACTACGGTGGTGGAGTTCCCTATACTACCTATGTTAGGGAAACCAGAGGAGGGGTGACTCGCAATCTTACTGCGGATGACCTTCCATACTACATGGGTGATGGGAAGCACATTCCGCTTTATGTGGGGTATTAGTGACCTGAGATACGTGTTTGACCAGAAATTTGTGAAGAGTTGAACAGGTTCTGAAGGGTAGCCTGACAAAATTCGCTGATTTCAAGGAAAATTAATGGATTATGAGTAGCCTGCCAGGATAATCCGATGGTTGTATGCATAGCAGAAGATCGCATCAGCGAAGAAAGTGCGGTTAGACTTCTCCTGCTGAGTCTGGCAAAGCACTGCCCTGATGTTCCGATCGTCCTTTACTTTCCCCCTGCAACCGAAGTCTTCAAAACCTGGTTAGGACAGTTCGACCAGGTGGAGCTACGATGTACACCGTTCTCAAAAGTTTCAGGATGGAGTGTCAAACCTTCAGTATTGTTAGCATTACTGGAAGAAGGGCAAGAAGAAGTTTGGTGGATCGATTCTGACATCATTTTAAGCTGTGATTTTCGTCCCTCCATCAGCAATCTTGACAATTCAATGTTGGTGGTTACTGAAGAGGCCCTGTTTGGTTTCTACCAGGACAATGGTTACCGGGCAAAAGCCTGGGGATTTGAGGTCGGGCGGGTGTTACCCTTCTGTCTCAATACTGGTGTGATCCGGGTAACTCGGCACCATATCCCTCTACTCCAGAGGTGGCAACAATTAATGAACGAAGATGCCTATTTAAAGACCCAAACCCTCCCATACAACCAGAAACCATTTCATCTGTTTGGTGATCAGGATATCCTGACTGCGGTTCTCTCTAGCCGAGAGTTTTCTGACATTCCGCTTAAAGTTCTCTACCGGGGAAAAGAGATTATTCAATACTTTGGTCCTGCAGGCTATACATTGCAGGAACGCCTACTCAATCTGATCCAAGGTTTACCTGCATTTATCCATTCTCAAGGAGAAAAACCCTGGCATCGGCAGAAAAGTCCTCCCGAGTGGACAGATTTCTTGCAATATTTAAACTATGTTCGCCTTGAAGTCTCGCCCTACAATAACGTTGCTCAACAATACAAACAGCAAGTCGAGCAAGAATTGGATTGGTTAATGTGTTCTTCCCGATTGGGGCAATTCTTTTCTGCGATCGGGTTTGGCAATGCCGCCTTAACAGGGATGCCCCTAGCGATAATCTATAGCCTGTGGCGCTTGAGCAAACAATTACGGGGAATTACTGACTATTTTGATCCCCAAACGGCCTATCAAAAGTACCTTGCTGAAAAACATTAGCCTTGCCTTGAGCCATATAAATTGAAGTGTGCCAAATCATTCCACTCCTAATCTATCCCGAAATCAGCAACAACCGGGGAGAAAAAGAATTAGAGTAAACTATCCTTATGCGTCAATTGCAGAGAAGCCAATGGAAACACAATTAGAGCGTGGGACTAAACACAAAGGATATGTTTCTAATTCCAATTTGGTGCTCTTTGGAGTTGCCACTGCGCTATTTCCACGAGTGCTAACAGCACTTAAAATTCCTTCGGCGATTAACTTCTTGCATTTTGCAACAATTCCACTTGCCTGCGGTTCAGTCTTGTTGAACTCTCGCAGTAAAGATCCAAAGCAAATTGCCCTTTCAAAAAATCTTTTACTTAGCCTATTTTTATTTCTTATTGTTGTTTTTTCCAGTGCCTTACTGAATGATGCTGGCCTTGTCAATGCGATTCTGGATTACTTGTTATTAGCAGAACCCTTTATTCTGATCCTAACGATCGTCAGCATTCCCATGACGATCGATGGCTATCAGCGCTTTCGGAGCTGGCTTTTAAAGGCGGCTCTGATCAACACACTGTTTGCCTATGTCCAGAAATATGTCTTTCACATGGACAGGTTAATCGGAGGAGAAGACAACGTTAAAGGAATTTTTATCGGACAAGGGGCTGGGCATGTTCTGGGTGGTTCCGTTGCATTGACATTTACCGTGTACTATTTCGTAACTGCTAAGACAAAACCGCTTTGGTTTCGGATTGCAGTTGTCCTGGCTTGTTTTAATCACATTTTGATTTCGGATACCAAACAAGTTCTCCTATCGTTTATTGTTGGCTATGTTCTGCTTTACCTGATCAATGTCAAAGATCTTGGAAAAACCTTAATGTATCTGATCCTAGGCGTAGTTTTTCTCTGCGGCTTCCTTTGGGCTGCCTACAATATTGAAGCGTTACAACCTTATACAGTCTGGATCAGACCAGAACTTTACGGCCCAGATGGGGAGGCAACCCGGTTAAAATTTGCTACCTTCCGAATTGTTCCCCAACACTTTCATTCCCCCCTTAACTGGTTACTGGGATTAGGTCCCGGTCATACAGTGGGTCGTTTAGGAGGGTGGATGCTGGATGCCTACTGGAATTTGCTGGCACCGCTCGGAGCAAGCAGGCACCCCGCAAGTTGGGCAGTCTGGAGAGCAGTCGGTGACAGTTGGTTAGGCGATCAGTCTAGTCTGTTTTCGCCTCTATTTGGGTGGGCTGGGATCTGGGGTGATTTAGGTCCACTCGGTTTAGGAACCTATTTCTATATGGCCTTTCTGGTTTGGCGCTACGTTTGCGTCGTTGAGATATCTAAGTATTTAATGCTCACAGTATTTGCCTTCGGCCTGGTCTTTTCTCAGTTAGAGGAACCGGGGTATACCCTCTTTGTCGCCAGCATGGTTGGATTAGGATGGCAAGACCAGAGAATTAATGTTCAGAGTAAGCTTACTTCGACAGAGTACTGATCCCGCATCATGCCTGTTCCAGGCTCGGAGCAAGATTTAGGGCAGCCCAAAGCGATCAAGCACTTTCAGAACGATCGCAGTCACAATAATCTGCACAATCACCTGAACCGGAGATTGGGCATTCCCTCCTCCCTCGCCGCCACCGCCGCTGGCTTGCGCCACCCTCGCAAAAATAGTGCCAAACAGGATCAAAGTAATAGGAACAATTTTCAGTACTCTCTTACGCATAAAAGTTACCGATTGTTGGTTGCTCAGGCAATGCTATTTAGATTATGAAAGACTTTCCCTGTTAGGGAAACACTTAATATCACACACTCTCACCCTGGCCTGGCACTGGTCTGCTAGCGGAGGATAGATGTTTGAAATCCTTTCTGGATAAGCGTTTTGGGGATTTGAGGGCTGATTGGCTCAAGCCTTTGTCAAATAAGGGTTGTGGCGATGTATCCTCTCTTAAGAGACCAGTACCGGCCTCGTCCATCTCCATCTTTAAGAATGGAACAACTAATTACTAATGTCTGGCTTGGTGAAAGGGACTGATTACTTGAAAGGATTGAATTCATCTCGTTTTTCAGTCATGCCTGCTTAATAACCTTGACTGGAGTCCCTGATGGAAACGCGCCTCCAAGCCGAACATTCATCGGCTCACCCTGGGTCTGAACGATCATTTGTTTGCCATCCCATATCCAGTTAACCGCTTTGCCATTCACCAGTAGCCCTTCGCTGCTCATCGGTTGGCTCAACCATTCTCTGGGAATTCCTGCCCCAATCACCAAAGTGGGTGTCGTTGCAGTTTGATCAATATACGCCAGCATATCCAGTTGCAGTAGCAACATTTCTGCGGCTGTCCAGTAATAAGGGGTAACATGGGGCGGATTCACCCAACCACGGAAGCGATACCACTGAGACAGGCTAGCAGGAGTATTCTCTCCATCATGCTTGCCCCACCAGGTATACAGTCCCGGTGATGCTTGATGCTCCCAAAACCACTGTAGAGTTGACCAGACGCGATCGGACTGGTTCAGGAACAACCACTGATGGGTTTCTGCCAGATTGAAATTGGTATTTTCTGGCAGTAAACGTAGATTACCGCTCTTATCATGGGCTTCCTGCCAGCGAGCTTCCAGACCTTGCAGAAAGGCGGTTGGATTCGCAGCCGCAATGCCACTGGGCCAGAGTCCATTGGTATAGGTGGCATCCATCCCAGCAAATTGTTGATCGAAAGCTTGTTGCCATGCGGTTTGTAACTGAGCCGCCTGCGATCGCCAATCGGTTGCCAGTTCAGTTTGTTTCACTCGAGCAGCAAGGATTGCAGCATCTAATAATGCCCGGTAACTCATTAGATTTGCACTTGGCTCAAGTCCAATCAACCCCGGTGAAGCTGCCATTTTGCCTGCAACGAGTTCCTGATTTAGAAAGTCTGGGTGTTCAGAGAACGGGAACCTCGACCTTTCAATCACTGGGTAACCGGGACGATTAGAGGTTCGCAAATGAACAATCAACTCTGCCTTGCGACGAACATCCTGCCAAATAGATTGATCGTACTCCGGTTGATTCACCTGCTCCGCGATCGTCGTTAAGACCCAGATTCCCAAAGCTGGAATATCTGCTTCTGGCTGAATTCCATTGAGAAAATCGGTTGCTGCGAAGTAGGGTGCCAGTTCCCTTGCCAGATCTAACTGCCCACTCCGAGCTAAGGCAACTACTTCGTATGCTCCATCCCGAAAGCGGGGCAGGGAATAGTCGATCGGATCACCCGGACGGGTCTGGTTGCCAACAATTCCCATCTTGAGGTGGGCAATCTGAGCATTAAAACTCTCAATAAATTGGGGATTGGGCAAATTTAAGACTGGATTCAATAAGGCTGGCTTGTATATCGTGCCATCCTGTTTCATAAACTGCTTTGCATCGGGTTTTAGATCTTCAATCACCAAATCAGATACAGTTCCAGTTCCCAGCACTATGCGGGCGTAGCCCCAACCCTTTTCATCCTGCCACTGAGATGCAGTGGATTGCTGCCGTATCCAATCGGGTGATCGCTCACTTCCCAAATAGACCTTCGCCTGCGCAGGTAGATTCCGAACTACCCAGCGATCGTTAATCTGTAACTTTTGTCCATCCCATTTCAACGAGCGTACAGCTCCACCTGCCGGACCCACACTGCGAATGACGATCGCTGGTTGGGTCTGACTTGTTTCAGGAGTACTTAGGTTAAGCTGCCAAATACCTGGTTTGGCAGTTGACCAAGTTGCCTGGTAAAACTCGGTTTTTGTCAAAACTCCTGGTATCGCCTGCCCAGGAGAACTAAGCAACTGTTGCTGGATCTGGTTGAGGGGAACTGTATCACTCGTAGTTTTGGGATTACCATCTTTGTCCACTATCCAGATTGCCACCCCAAAGCTCCCAACTTGGGGGCTAAAACTTCCTCCTGGTTCGTGGTATGCCTTTGCTTCTGCCGGACTGCCTGCCGCCGCTAAAACAACGTGCCCAGCACTGCGTGACCAGAGATCACCAGGACGTACCTTCATTTGAGCCTGAACCTGCTGGCGAGGCGTACCGTAATCCAGCAGAGCAGTAGTGAACTGGTTGAACTGCCATCGATTATTAATACCTGCACTAACAATCAGTAAACACGCCAGCACTAACCCAACCAGACGGAACCGGGTTAATGAAACAAACGCCATGACGGTCAAGAGGAGCGGCGCAAAATGGAGTGCGTAGAGGAAGGTTTCCCCTGTGCCGTACACGCTATGGATCAGCAACTGACCAAGAATTGTCAATCCCAAAACAAGGCGTAATTTGGGATGGCGTGTGGTGGTGAAAAAACCCCACACCCCTAACAGTAGTAACCCCGTCCAAGCGATCGCCGCTACCAATCCCCAAAAACCACCAGAACCGGGAGCCAGGGGATTGACCTCCGGCTTTACCCATTCTGGTCTTGACAGAGACTGGCTCAACTGGATTGCAGGCATTACGATAGTCTGGTAGGCAAACGAACCCAACGCTGACAGAATGCTTTCAGCTCCAGGCCCCGTCATAAACTTCTTTTCACCAATGAAAGTTTTGGGCTGGAACGGTAAACCAGAAGTGGGAAAGATAACCCGTTGCACCAGCCACAGCGCGTTCACTACACAAAATGTCAGGAAGGTAATTTGTAGAGCCTTCTTCCAGCGGAAGTTAACGATCGTTGCCAGCAATCCCACCATCCAGTTGGTAATCGTGATACTGACCGTTAACGCACTGACGGCAATGTACCAGATGGGGGAGAATTGACGATACTGGGTTAGTGCAACAAACACAAGCCCCAGCAGAATCGTTAAGGAAGCAAAGGGGAATGAATCGGGTACTACAAACCAGAACACCGCTGCCGCACTGACACCCCCCACCAGGCTAAACAGGATTGAGTCGAGACGTTGACAGCCCATCAACCGAAACAGGCTGTATAGCCCTGCCATCCAAAGTGCTGCGGTCAGTGCTAACACCAAGCGAGTTGCAGTTACTGGGTCGAGGTGAAGCAATTTACTGATTCCAAACACCAAGGGAAAGATAAGCAGGGGAAACAAGGGATGCTTGTTGTTGCGTCCAAAATCACTTTTTAGGCTGGTGATGTTGCCAAAAACGGTTGGCAGGTCGCTGCCAAACCAGACATCCTGGGCGTAAAAGTCGGTCAGGATGGGGGTAGGAATAGTTTGTGCCGCGAGGAAAGAAGTGATAGCTGTTGCGATCGCCAGGATCAGCGCAATCAAAATGTCCGCTCGGTAGGGATGAAGCCGTTTCAATAAAGATAACCGGATGGATTTGAAGTCAAATTTCGTATTCTGGCGCATCGTCTAGCTATTGAGTAGAGGTTATGCGGTAAACATTGATCGAGTTGGGATTGGCACAGTGACTTCCCCTACTTGCCCTAATTTAGCTTTCTGGTAGTGCCAGATGAGTTGTCTTAGAATTGCCTGTGATTTCATCGGAGAAGTGTAAATTTAAGCATTAGTATGAACAACGATAGTGACAAAAGAGTTAGCCAATTTTGCCAAAGGCGATCGCCAAGATGCCACTGATCATCAATCCAATTCCTAACCATTGAACTGGCATCACTTTCTCGTCTAGTAGGAGAGACCCTACCATTGTTGTAAAAATAACCGTCAATCCAATAACAACTGGGTATGCCAGGGATAAATTGAGCTTTCCCAGCACTAGAACATACATCACTGTACTCAATCCATAAACCAGGATGCCACTCAGCAAGTAGAGGTTGAGCAAGCTTTGCCCTGCCCCAAGTTTCAGCAGAGCTTGAGCAAGAGTATTCAAACCAACCGTTGAGAGGATTAGAAGAGCGGGCAAAAAGGATAGTGGCATAGGGAAAACTGAATCAGTTTGAATAACTTAATGGATCAAAATCCCAAAGTTCAAGCTCTTCTGGGTAAGGGGTTTGAACATAGCGTCCTAGAATGTGCTCCCACCAGCGGGGTGGGTGGGGAAGTGTAGCAACCTGAATGCAATGGCAACCCGTCCAAAGTGCACCGATAACATCCGTATGTAAGCTATCACCAATGACGATAATCTGCTTTGGTTGTAGCTTCATGTAACGGAAAGCTTGATGGAAAGCAAAAGGGAATGGTTTTCTGGCTGGGTTAATTGCAGGAATATTTAGACGTGCAGACCAATATCTCACTCGATAGCGACGCTTACCATTGGATAAGATGTAAAACTGTAGCCCTAAATGCTTTGCCTGCTCAATCCATTTTTCGGCATTCGGGCATAAGTAGCGATCGTCTTCAGAGACGATCGTGTTATCTAAATCTAAAATCACGCCTCGAATGTGAGATTGAATCAGGTTATCAATATCAATCAAAGCGAGAGTGTCTGCTTTACGTGGAAGCCGACGCATG
>CAYPQF010000024.1:0-1528 GCA_964412815.1 uncultured Gammaproteobacteria bacterium | reverse complement strand
TTGCGGGCTTGCGAGTCGAAGCCTGGGATAAGGATTTGATGGTGGATGTTCCAGTCGGCAGTGCCGTAACCGATACCACGGGTCGTTTTCGCATTACCTTCACCTCATCTCAGTTTCAAGCGTGGTTTGGCGATTGGTTACGTGCTCCAAGCAAGATAACGGATAGAGATACTCTCAACCAAACAATAGTCAGGAAAAATCCCCAATGATTGCGCACGCCCAACCCTATCCCCAATTAATGACTCCCCAGGAGTATCTGGACTGGGAAGAACAACAACCCCAGAAGTACGAATACATCAATGGGGAAGTCTTTGCCATGACCGGGGGAACCCTCCCCCATAACTCCATTACCTTGAACGTAGCGTCTGCCCTCAAAGCCCACCTGCGGGGTAAGGGATGCAAAGTTTTTATGGCAGATGCCAAAGTGGGAGTCTCAGCGCAAGGACCATTTCACTATCCTGACGTGATGGTGACGTGCGACAGCCGAGATCTGACTGCCCGCCAGGTTGCCTATCATCCTTGTTTGATTGTAGAAGTGCTCTCTCCTGGCACAGAAGGGTTTGACAGGGGGCAGAAGTTTAAGCACTATCGTCGCATCAATACACTCAAAGAATACGTTCTGATTGATGCCGAAAAAATCAATGTGGAGTGCTATCGACTCAACGAAAAAGGTAAATGGGAACTGACTCCCTATTCCCTGGATGAAACCACTACCAACGAAACAGACCTGGAAGTGCAATTTACCAGTATTGACTTCCGTTGTCCGATTGCTCTGGTGTATGAGGATGTTGTCTTTACCGAAACCAACCCAGAAAATACTAGCGAGGAGGCGTAATAAACAAAATTACTGACTTGAAATATCAAGCAGATTCACCATCGTTTGAATGCTTTAGAGAATAGTAAATCACCTCATAAAAAATAGCGATTGAGGGAGGAAGGGTAATGGATACGCAATGGATTGTAATCATTTCACTGATTATCCTTGTAGCAGTTTTGCTTCTCCTGTTGCTGCGCTTTCTCCTGCCAAAACCGACGCTCAACTATCGCATTCTGGGTCGCGTTCTCAACCAAGCCACCCGTCAAGGTGTTGCGGGCTTGCGGGTCGAAGCCTGGGATAAGGATTTGATAGTGAACGATCGCCTTGGCACTGCCGTAACCGATACCACGGGGCGTTTTCAGATCACCTTCACCTCATCTCAGTTTCAAGCGTGGTTTGGCAACTTGCGTCCCGATTTGTTCTTCAAAGTTTTTCGCGACAACGACCTGATCAAAAGCACCGAAGATTCCATTCTCTGGAACATCCCTGCGGGCGATACCGAAGTCATCATTGAAGTAGATATTCCTGAAGAAAAACCCGACATTTCCCACACCCTGCCGGGGCAACTGCTGAATCAAGAAACCAACGCGCCGCTGCCCGGTTTTATTGTGCAAGGCTTTGATCTGGATGCAGGCCCAGACCCCAAACCCCTGGGATCGGTCACCACCGACAACGAAGGTCGCTTTACCCTCACCTACACCACCCCTGCCC
>CAYPQF010000023.1:0-2139 GCA_964412815.1 uncultured Gammaproteobacteria bacterium | reverse complement strand
ACGAGAAAGAAATCTGGGCCGCGAAAGTCGCGCTTTTTAAGCTGGTCGCGGCTGAAGTAAATAGAGAGATTCGCCCCGATAAAAAAGTCAGTGCGATCGCGCCACAGCCATTCCAGACAAGCCACCAGGAGCGCCAACTGGGCATAGTGTAACGAACTTTCCATCTCTGGTTCATCGCTCTCCAGTTGACGGGCATCGGGCATTAAGTCTGCCAATTCCTGAGCCGTTAGGGTCATGATGGATCTCTCTCCGCTGAGACCAATTCTCGGTGCCTCCATTGTATAAGCTCCTATCGAAACGATAGAAGTTGCGGTTGGGCCTGTACCATGGCTGGACTCGAAGCATTTTGTAAAAGTCAATCAAGGAAAAACGTGGGCAAGGGCAAGGGGCTGCTCTCCCATCGGCAGGGCGATCGCCCCAGACGGCGTAACAATCTGGCGATTCAGATAGCCAAACTGCCCCGGTGTAATTTGAGCCGGTTCGCTGTAGGCTTCCAGCGTGCGATCGATGACATTGAACAGCCAGTAGTGGGGAATGGCAGCCTCAGCATAGAGAGCCAGCTTCACGGTGCGATCGTACTCCAGCGAAGAATCCGCTACTTCCATAACCAGGAGTGTGTCCGCAGGGGTTGGATGGACTGATTCATAATCATCCTCGCGGTTCCTCAAGATTGCCAAATCTGGTTCTGGCTCTCCATCAAAGGCGATAGTGATGGGTGACTGGCACTGGAGAGTGGCGCGATCGCCAATGATAAAAGTTAAGACTCTGAGTAACCGAGTGATGCAAGCTTCGTGGGCGGTGCCTCTGGCTGCTGTTTGAATCAATTCCCCTCGAATTAGTTCGATGTGGTCGTCTTCGCCCAGAAAGCCAAGGTCCACTAAACGGTGATAGTCCTGCACTGTGAATCGCACAGGCTGAGGAGTTCGATTGGGTTTGATGGTGGTGATCATCAAGCCTCCTGAATCGGGTTGGGGTAACTCCACAATGATGGCATCTTCTTAATAACGAGGTTTACAGTCTGTAAAACTGAGAGCTTCGCTATCTAAAAAACTAGCCAGTGCCATTTCTAACACGGCTTCAATCGGGTATTCAATCGAGGCAGCGCGTCTTTCAAAGGCTTCCCGAATGTGGATGGGTAGTGCTGCCAGCATCATTCGAGCAGCTACTGGGTTAAGATGCTCGGTTGTTTCTGGTTCAAGGGTAGGTTGTTGCATTTGAGTTTCAATCTCAGTCATGCCTTTGCGCTCAACTTAAAGATGGCAGGCGAGACAGGGCAAAGTATCTTCCTCTTCATCCAAGATAGCTTCCAAGGCTTCCACCAACGGACGATCAGGTTTTTGCTGGGCTGCCCGTGCCATTGCCTTGTGATGATCGGCAATAATTTGGTCTTTCCGCTCTAGCAACTCCAGCAACGTTTCGCCCTGGGTCCAGGTGTAGGTTCTGCCGTCTTTGTGCTGGCTTTCATAGTCCACGGCTCTGGCAAACAGGTCGGGGTGGGTTTCATGTAACATCACCCATTCATACTTACGCTGAAAGAAGCAAAAATAGCAACCAGAGCGCGATCGCCAGCGGTAGTAATCGGGCATTCCGATACCGCTTTCTTCCAGCAGGCGAAGAATATCCGCTTTGACCTTTCCGTGTTCTTTAAAAGGGAATACGGGAGTGATATTCGGTTTAGTAGAGATGTAACCATCACGGTTTTCATCAGCTCGAATACCAATATAGCTAAACACCTCATCATCACCTACCCACTTTTCAAGAGGCTTAATTTTCATTTGTTCTGTACACCACCTTTGCCTGGGCGAAGGTAGATACCCACTATGAATCTGTAGCCAGTGATCAAACCCTCGCTCTGCATCTAAGTAGTGAATTTTAATCTCAAGGTAATCTTCAATTCGCTTGAGATAGTTGTAGGTTTCAGGCAATTCCTTATGGGTATCGCAGAAGAAGTACTCAATCTCTAGGTCAGGATATTCTCGACGCATAAAGATAGCAAGAGCGGTACTGTCTTTGCCCCCTGACAGCCCTAAAATATGTCGTGGTTGTTTGTTGGTACTAGTGTTTTCCATACTGGTTATTTTGATACAAATTCATTCATTACGGTAAACTCCCGGCTCTCGCTCAGCCCCTTTCCCCCTG
>CAYPQF010000022.1:0-2139 GCA_964412815.1 uncultured Gammaproteobacteria bacterium | reverse complement strand
TCGGGGTTATAGCCAATAATTCGAGACGTAACCAGTACTTGGGCTTTAGGATATTGCCGCGAAAAGCGAATGATGTCGTTGATAACAGTCGATTGAGTGGCGCGATCAAACACCTCATCCAAACCATCAAACATTATCAGTGTAGGAAACTCCAGCAAATGCTGATGAAGCTGATGCTGATCAAACTGCCAATCTACACCCCGACCTCGATGCAGAAATTCCAGGAAGTTCGCAGATGGATTGATAGCAAATTCCCGCAACTCAATCAATAATGGCAGTTTCTCTGTTTTGCCTTCGACCCATTCCAGCGCCAGATATTGTAACAGACTCGACTTACCCGATCCCGGATCACCTAAAACGACCACCCGTTGCGAGTCTGCTATCGCTTCTAAGACCTTTCGTGCAGGTCGCTGAAAATACTCATGGCGATAATGCTCTAAGGCTTCAGGTAATAAATCTGCTTCGAGTTGTCCTTCAGCTTGCAGTTGTCGTTTCACATCCAAAGGCAGGTCATAGCGCATTGGGGGCAAGGCTTCTCGCACCGTCTGCTCAATGAACATTGCCCATAGCTTGATAGCATCAACGCGATCGGTGCTATCGAGGGTATACAGTTTCAGATAGCCATAGCTGGACTGCAAACTGGCTCGATAAGTTTCAACATCAAATCCCGGTGAAAGTTGGGCTGTATTACGGGCAATGTCTTCTAGCAAGTCAGTTTCGAGCAGCGATCGCAACTCTGGATTGGCTTTAATAATACCCTTGACCTCATACACGTATTCCTTGCAAACACCCCGCCAATCAAAATCTTCCGAAGGGAATTGCCATCCAGAGACTTGATACTGTTGTGTCCAAATTTGCTCTAACTGCCCATAATCAATTTGTTTACAATCCTTTTCAAAGGCTTTTCCCAGAATAGGGCGCACTGCCTTATTCTGCACAAACTTCTTGAGCGTTGCTTTGTAGTGATGCTGAATACTGGTTTCGGGAACGCCGTTAATCTGAAGCTCTTTAATAAATCGCTTAATAAAGTAGCCAACTGCTTCCGCCATCGGTGTTTTCAGTGCTGTGGCATTGAGTCGGCTGACTCCGCTCTTCAGGCAATCCTTGAAAAAATCTTGGACATACCCCTCTAAGACAGGCTTACTCAAATCGAGAACCTGCTCTAACACTAGCTTGCCTAGCTCTATCCCTGTTGTGGCTGCCAACCATTCCAGCATACTGAGATTTCAGACGTAACCTAACACTACCTCTAATATCGCATCCATATTAAGGAGATTAAGGAGATGCCAGAGATTTCAAGCTCAAGCCACAACAGGCAACCTTGCACTACGCCCCCACCAGTAACTCAGGCGGCATAACGGCTCAAATCAGCGGCGACGGATAACCTCAAACTCGGCACCAGCCGCTCTCAACCGTCCGCTGAATTTGAATTGTTAGACCGTCTCTACGACCACAGCTACTGCTAAACTGAGGAACTTGAGTATAATTCTAGAGTATGCCAACAGTTTTACGAATCGGTCCCTACCGCTTCTATTTTTACAGCCATGAACCAAATGAACCCCCGCACGTTCACATTGACCGTGATAACTCGACCGCTAAGTTTTGGCTTGAACTAGTCACTTTAGCAAATAATATTGGGTTCAGCGCAAAAGAATTGCGGAAGTTGCAGATAACGGTGCAAGACAATCAGGAAGTTTTATTGGAGGCTTGGAATGGGTATTTTGGCGATTCGAGCAGACGAGAGAGTTAAAAATGTTCACTTTACCGAAGAAACTATCAGCGTTGATTTAATGGATGGGCGAACAATTACTGTGCCAATAGTTTGGTATCCCAGGCTATTTAATGCGACACCTGAGCAAAGAGCAAGGTGGGAAGTATGCGGTGGTGGATATGGGATTCATTGGGAGGAAATCGATGAAGACCTCAGCACGGAAGGAATGTTGAGAGGCGCACCTGCACCGAAGGCAGCAAATCTGAATTTGAAAGAATAGACATTGACTGGGGAGCGTGTCACCTTTTGGGGAGAAAAATGAGCATAGAGATAGGTCTCTTTCTCTATCAGCAGTATGACTCCAGAACAACAACAGGAACTTGAACAACATGTCGCGCGGATCGCTCAAATTCTGCACCAGGACGCAC
>CAYPQF010000021.1:0-344981 GCA_964412815.1 uncultured Gammaproteobacteria bacterium | reverse complement strand
GCATTTACCAAGCTGTTAAAACCTACAAACCCTCATAATTTCTTTATTAATTCACGTTATAATATTCGCATAAATCCTAAAGGATCTGTAGCTCAGTTGGTTAGAGCGTTCGATTCACATTCGAAAGGTCACAGGTTCGAGTCCTGTCAGGTCCACCCTCACGCCGGGATGGCGAAATGGTAGACGCGCATGCTTCAGGAGCATGTGACTTTCAACGGTCGTGGAGGTTCAAGTCCTCTTCCCGGCACCACACTACTACAATAGTATATACAGTCTTCTTTGCCAGAGAACACTCCGTAATTGGCTATTTTGGCTGTTCTGCGCTATTTTAAACCGATAATACCTGTTTTCATGCGCTCTTCTGTACGGTCCGTTAAAATTATCCTATAGTTGTTTTTAAAGCGGTCAAATGGTATACTATAGTACTTATACATACTGAATATGTATAGCACATTCACATACCTCTGATTCGTGTTCTCTCAGTGGTCAACTGAGTTGATAACGGCGATAGTTCCGGTATTTACAGATACTCGAAGCATAACCAATAGACGTTGTCACCTTGGTTGACTACTGAGACAGAAGAACATCGAAAACAGGGGGAACGTTTCGATGCACATCTGTTTTAGGAGTCTGGTGGCTACAAAACACATTTGAGGATTATCATCATGCCAAAGCACGTCAAGCGTCGGATGCTTCTGTCCATCCTGGCAGCTCTGCTGCTGTCGCTCCTGGCCTTCACCATGCCCGTGTCCAAGATCTTCGGCGACCTGGCCCTCCAGATCATGTCGCCCTACCCCAACGGCATCACCCCCGGCGAGACCTATCGCCAGCTGGTGGACCGCCCGGACACGGCGACCGAGCCCGAGCCGCAGCCCGGCTCCTGCCCGGCGGGTGGCTGCAAGCTGTTCCTGGTGCTCATCGCGGGCAACCCGCTGCCGGAGACCTCGCAGCCCGCCCGCCTGCAGACCATGGAGTAGGCAGAACGCATCGAAACCTCTGTTCCCCCTCAGAGGATGTGACGGGGAGGGCGCGCTTGCGCGCCCTCCCTATCAACACTTCTTACACCCCTGTGCTACAATTAATTCATTCGTATGGAATCAAATCTCTTATTTTCACTTGTTATTACTGTGGCAATCTATGCCAGTGGTATCGTTCTGTTTTGCACACTGGTCTTTATCTACCTCAGTAATCCGTTTCGTAAACTGACTATTGTCAGATCAGTCTTTTCCAGTGAGCTGGAAGGGAACGACCTGGTGTTATATCAGAATGCCCCGTTAAAAGTACGTACCTCCCCGTTCTGGCGTCTGTTTGCGTGGATAAAATCAGGGGCACACATTATAAAGAATGCGTTTTTCAGAGTCTCCCCCATCCATGGAGATTCAGTAGAAGAAATTGCCCGTGAACTGCATCGTATTCGCTTTAATCCCCGCTTTCCGTTTCTGATTTCCGGTGATCACTTTAGCGTGTTTTACCCGCGTAATCTGGGAATTTTTTACTACCCTACGCTCGATCCCCGTATCGGGTTTGACGAACAGGATTATCTCAATCGTGAAAAAAAGTATTCCCAGAGTGTGGCGTATGCGCTCGAAGCATTTTCTCAAGCCGGGTATGTCGCGACAACCCTGGTGCCGACCGGACGTCGTGCGGTTACTCCCATCCAGATTTTTGCGTACGCTTCCGACTCGTTGTATGGCGTGCTGCACGGCCTGGCAGTGATGCAGGACCCGATACGTATGGCAGAGATCTATCCGTTTAGTTCCGGTACTCTCTTCAGATCGCATACCGCAAAAGCTGCCGAACAACTGCTCAACACCTATCACAAGCAGCTGAAACAGCTATACAAGTCATACATTCATACCGTATTTGATGCAAAAACCGGGTTCGTCAAGCAAGATCTCCGATTATCGTCGTCGCTCGATACCAAGATTCGTTCCAGCTCGTTTTACGATAATGTAATCTGCTGGCAAACGGTTCGTCTAGCCGGAGAGCTGGGTATCATACCGCAAGACCGGGAGTGGCTGAAGTCGTATAAAAAACGGCTGTTGAGTGCGTTCTGGTATGAGGAAGGTGGCTATTTCCTGGATGACCTTTCTGAAGAAACACAGGAATTCAAACGGTATGCTTCAGACTGGCTGATCGCGCTAATGACTGGACTGATTCATCCCTCCAAAAAAACAGAACGGGAGTATTTTACCCGTTCGATTGAGTATATTCGTGCGAATGCGCTGGACAAGCCATTTCCGCTGCGAATTGTCGGATCTCACACGAAGACCCGTGACCATGGATGGGTACGCACTTTTGTTCCGAATTACCAGGATAATGCGATCTGGAGTAACTGGGGAGTTCAGTACATTAAGGCACTGGTATTAACCGGTGCGGCTACTGCTGATAGATCCTATCTCAAAGATGCAGAACGGGCTGTTACCGCATATCGCAACAATATCGTAACGTACCGGGGGTATCCGGAAGTATACTCGGGTGCTACCGGAAAGATTCTTGAGAACGCGTTTTACCGTAGTATTCTCCGTACCGGCTGGATAATTGACTTTGAACATGCAGAAGCGCTCTTGTATAATACCCCCTAATTATTGATTCGGGAGACATATGGCACGAGAGTGTGATCAGCGTATTCCTGACGGGATGGAACAGATGGGGGTACATGAGTATTTCAGAGTGTTGCGCGACCCGGTATGGGAAGCAGAAACACGTGCAATGGAAGAAATTTTTACACAGGAGATGTCACTGGATGAGATTACTACCACGGCAATTATCGATGTCGGGTCCGGTCCCGGTGCGCTTCGTGATCTTGCTCCCGCCAGTCACCGGCCGTTTATTCAACATTCTGATATTAAACCGAACTTAATTGAGGAACTGCTTCGCCGTCATCCCGATGCTGCTGCTCAGGTAGCCGATATGACCAGACTCTCAGAGACGTTTCCCCGGGACTGGGCTGATCGGATTGTAGGGCTTGCTTCCATTGATATGTTATCCAATTCCGATCTGAATCGTGCTGTCCGGGAAATGAAAAAAGTTCTCTGTCCTGGAAGTAGAGTACACTTTCTGCAAGATATTGGTGCCAATCCTGACCCGTTAATCGACGACCTCAGGACTCAAGGAAAGGTTGCGTTCCCTGCTACCCGTTAAAACCTACTTGCGTGCAGAATCTACGTCGTTTAAGATGAATGCATGGGTATTAAAGATGCAACTACACGGTTTCTGGAGTACTGTGAACTGGATAAAAACCTCTCTCCTAAAACAGTCCGGATGTATAGCTACTACATCACGTTCTTTCGGGACTGGCTAGGTAAGGAAACCGGAGACAAGGATTTTAACGTCGAAAAGATAGATGAGGAAATAATTCGCAAGTTCCGTCTCTACATCTCTAACCAATACCAGAACCCTCATAAAGGTGATCTGAAACGTCAGACACAAAACTATTTCCTTGTTGCGCTGCGCTCGATGTTTCGCTTTTTGATCAAGCAAAAGAAAAAAGTTCTTTCACCCGAAATGATCGAACTGGGAAAACGCAGAGACCGGAATATCAAATACTTAAGTCCGGAAGACTTGAGACGTCTGTTTGACGCGATTCCCACCGATAGTGTTCGTGGGTTACGAGACCGGGCGATTCTTGAAGTGCTCTTTTCTACCGGGCTGCGTGTTTCTGAGCTGGCCGGGTTGAACCGGGATCAGATTAATCTTGATACTGGTGAGTTTGGTGTCATCGGAAAAGGAGGAAAAGCACGGGTGGTCTTTATCTCAAAACATGCAAAAGAATGGCTCCAAAAATACTTTTCCAAGCGCCGGGATTCGCTTCGACCGCTGTTTATCAGATACTCGGGACCAAAAGATAAAGAAAAAGGATTGACCGAAGATAAACTCCGGCTGTCTGTGCGCTCAATTGAGCGGATGATTGAGAAGTACCGGATTAAAGCCGGCCTGCCGATTCGTATCGGTCCCCACGTGCTGCGACACTCGTACGCAACAGATTTGCTGAGACATGGTGCCGATCTGCGCTCTGTGCAGGAGATGCTGGGACACAAAAATATCGCTACCACTCAAATTTATACTCATGTAACCAACACCCAGCTGCGAAAAGTTCATGAAAAATTTCATTCCGGGAATCAATAAAATATTGCTTCAAGGCTCTATTTGATATAATATTCTCCATCAGCACGTGTGTCATAGTCGAGAGGTCGTATGCAGATAGATGTCATTACCTATCAAACCATTGGTCAGGTGATCGATGAGATCACGACCAGACTTACCCGCGGCGAACAGGGCCCCTGGAATCTCTATGTCTATCAGGAGACGGACTGCGATATCCAGCGGCTGGAACAGCAACTCACCGTACAACTGGGGACTCCGGGACAGGTGGTGTTCAGCATCGTCGAGAACACCAACATGCCTACCCCATCCCCAAGGGGACACTCTACCTGGTGTTACTGGTGATGCTTGTGTAAGTGGTGAAATCCATCCGGCCTCCCCCAGCGGGAGGCCGGCATTTCTTTTGTATAATATACAGATGAAGTTTTTGTCCTTTTTGAGAACATACTGGGCGGAGGTATTACTTGCAATTGGTATTCTGGCATTTGCCGGCTATTTCTCCTTTTTTGGTATTCTCCGGATGAACACACTCTATGCTCATTACTTTGATCTGGGAATCATGCATCAAACGGTTTTTAATACCTATCGGGCCATCACTACGCTGGATTTTTCGCGTTTTCTGGAGTTAACAGATCCCTATGGGCCGGAACAGATTACCCGTCCCGCTATTCATAACGATCTGATATTGGCTTTGCTGGCTCCATTTTATGTATTTCATACGGGTCCGGAAACACTGATTGTGTTGCAGGCGGCGATTATGGCTCTCGGTGCGATTCCTCTCTTTCTCACGGTAAAACATCTGTATAGCTGGCATGTTTTGTGGCGATGGTTTGCGCTGGCTCTCTGTTCGGCGTATCTATTGTATCCTGCTTCCAATTACACGGTCATCTTTGAGTTTCACGGCGTCGCACTGGCTACCACGTTCTTACTGGCGATGTTTTATTTCTGGCTTACCGGCAGATATCGCTGGAGTTTAGTCTTTGCCGTGCTGGCCCTGCTTACCAAAGAACAGGTGTCGGCGACCATTGCATTTTTTGGCGGCTACATTGCCCTTTCCGGACTCATTCAGGTAGTGCGTTCAGACCGCCGGAACTGGAAACAGTATCGTCCCCACTGGCTGAGCTGGACACTGATGGTGACGGGAGTCAGCTGGTTTTTACTCTCGATGAAGGTGATTATCCCCTTTTTCCGTGGTGGTAACGATCATTTTGCCTTGTCCTATTATGCTGATTTAGGTGATTCACCACTTGAGGTGATTGGCGGACTGTTTACCAATCCGCAGGTTGTGATCTCGTACCTTACCAGCGAGAGTGCATTGGAGTACTACTCCCAGATGCTCTTTCCCCTTGGCTATCTGCCGCTGCTGGCGCCGCTGGTAGCCGGAATAGCCGCTCCTGAATATGGGATTGTGCTTCTCTCCAACAGCGAAAACTTGAGAGATATTATCTATCATTATTCCGCAGTGATCACACCGTTTCTGTTTCTGGCGACTGTTTATGCGGTCTTTTCGCTGTCAACACTGGTTGTTCCGCGCGTAATCCGGCATACACAGACCAGAGCCCTGGTGCTTCTCGCTTTGCTGCCGGTGGTAAGCATCGCGGTTGTGGCTACTTCTCTGATTGCGGCCCGAACCTATGGTCCGCTACCATTTTCAGAAAAAGCAAATATTCATCCGTTTCAGTACCAGCCTGGAAACATGGCTGACGTTCAGCGCTGGGCAGCAGAACTGAGAGATGAAGAACTTAAAATTGCCAGTACCGGAAAGTTGGGACCGTTTTTTACTTCACGCCGGTATTACTACGTGATGTCTGACCGGTATTCTCTGGCAGACTATGTCGTGGTAAACCCCAAAGAAGTCTACAACTCTTACGGAAGTGAATGGGCAATCCCCGGCTATCAAGCACTGCTCTCTGATCCGGCCTTCAAAAAGATCTACGATCAAAATGATATCCAGGTCTTCCGCAAGATTCAGTAAGTTGAATGCGACACCGGGAACGGTGTACTATAATGAAGTATGGATCATATTCATCCGTCAAATAATTCCCGTGTTGCAATTCTCCTTTTCGTATTGATCGCGGTGGTAACTTTTTTGTATATCCGTTTTTTTGCAACCTACGACTCGGCTGTTCCTATTGCGCAGCCCGAGACGCAACAGGTAATTGACAATATGCTTCCTACCTCTGCCCCCACGGATGATCTGGCAGAATTGACGAAGCAACTTACGAGCCGTGCAGGAGAATTTAGTGTCTCATATCCTGAAACCTGGACGATTGTCGAAGAAGAGGATCGTCAGGAAACAGCCAATGGTGTCCTGATTCAGTCCTGGACCCTCCAGAATGCAACCGTAACAAACGAAGCAGAGGCGTCCCCGGCAGCGGAACCAAGAGAGAAATTTGATGGCGGTACCGTTCGAATGCAGGTTCAACTCTACGAATCAGAAGATGGATCGGATGTCTTTAATACGATTTTTTCCTGTGAAGAAAAAGAAACTATCGAATGTACCAAAGAAACTATTAACGGGATGACCTTCAGCAAAATTATTCAGGAAACGTCCAATCGTGATCTTCAGATAAATTACGGCACCGTCCAGAATGGTGTGTTCTATTTGTTCGCCAGCTCTCTTTTTTCGGCTGATGCCGCGCTTGAAGAACAGGTCCAGACGGTCGTTGGTACTACCCAGATTCGTGCACAGAACTAAGCTATTGTAGCGTTCTGGTAAAATATAGCTATGATATCCGTATTAATCCCGTTTTTTAACGAGGAAAAAAACGTTCCTCTCCTGCTGGAAAGACTTCAGGCTGTGTTTAAGAAGATCGGAAAACCCTACGAAATTGTGTTTGTAGACGACGGGTCTCTGGATGACTCAGCAAACGCCTTATCTCCCCTCCCCCCTCATGTAAAGCTGGTACGTCATCGACGGCAGATGGGGAAAGGACGAGCACTGCTTTCTGCATTTCAGGAATCCGAAGGTGATGTCCTGGTCTTTATGGATGCCGATCTTGAAGACAATCCGGACGAACTCCCCCGGTTTATCGAGAAAATTGATGAAGGATACGATCTGGTTAACGGAGCACGACAAGGACGAAAACATAATGGAATAATCCGCATGTACTCCCGACTGGCAAATAACTTTATCAGGAATATGCTGAAATCTCCGTTTAGCGATATTAACTGCGGCTATAAGGCAATCCGCCGCAAAGTGCTCGAAGAAATAACTCTCTATGGCAATAACTTCCGTTTTTTACCACTGGGAGCGTTTTATGAAGGATTCAAGGTAACAGAAATTCCGGTCACACATAAACAACGGATGTATGGGAAGTCCAAGTTCGGCACCGGCAAGATTTTTATTGGTTTTCTGGATACCCTGACGGCATATTTTCTCTATCGTTTTGCGGAACGACCGCTCCACTTTTTTGGTATCAGCGGGGGTGTTATTCTGTCGGTGGGATCAGCAATTCTGTTATATCTGGGAATTGAACGCATCATCTTTGCTCAGGAAATTTATCGCCGGCCGCTGCTCTTTTTAGGCATGTTGCTGTTTATTGTCGGAGTACAGGTAATCTCTACCGGATTAATTGGAGAACTTATCGTCTACTTTCATAAAAAGAAGGCGTAATACCTTTCTAACTACAGAAAGGTCTTGCATAACGTTCTACAACGTATTATGATAAATACAACATATGAACTGTATCTTTGGCCAGATACGACGTGTATCTTTTGTTGCACTCCTTGCAGGACTATTTCTGTTTGTCCTCCCTCTATTTTCTTCATCTAAAGTCTATGCCGGCACCTGGACCATCGAAGGAATACCCATTTGTCCTGCTGGACAGGTTCCTCTACACCAGGTTCGGTTTATGCATACCTTCTGGCCGCCTCCCAACAGTTCCGGTCTGACCTGGTTGTATACTCCGTATACCAATGGCTATCCTAAAGTTACCGTAAGTGCGACATCAGGTGGCGGATATTTTGCCATGCAGCTTTCGAACGGCACTATTATTCCCGGAGAGAGTGTTGCGCCGTATAACTCGTATCTTGCGCAGTTTATTAACCCTACCTGGTCGGGCTGGAATCCAATCACCCGCATGATTTACTTTCAAGCGAGCAGTTTCCCCTCAGGCACATATCAATTCTATTATCGTGTCCCGTCTGAATCCTGTGCTGCTCCTACCCCAATCCCTCAAGTGTTAAGTGCTCCAACCATTACCGCCGCCAGTTGTGATGCAAATGGACGCATTAGTGTGAGTTGGGCCGGCACACCAAATGCAGCAAAATATGCGCTTCGTTTTCACAATACTTTTGTGGGGTGGGATGACTGTCGCAACACCAACGGGAATGGATGTGCAGAAACAACCGGACAAAGCCTGTCTTTTCAGGGTAGTCCCGGGAAAACATATAGCTTCTGGATGCATGGTGTAAGCACAACCAATCAGTTTGGTCCGTCAGCAACTCGTTCGATTACCTGTACAATTCCTCCCCCAACCAACTTTAATGCCGCCTGTAGCGGAGGGAATGCAACCTTTACCTGGTCCGCTGCCTCCGGTATTTCGCAGTATTACTGGCGCATGACAGATCTTACCAGCGGCCAGTATTATTCAAACGATAGTGTCGCTGCAACATCCTATACCTTTAATGGTGCGGTTCCGGGCCGTAGTTATCGTGCATGGATTCACTCAAAACGTGCAGATATCGCGGTTCACCCCAACTGGAGTGACGCGGTATACAAAGAATTTACCTGCCCTGCTTTACCAAAATGTACCATTCAAGGACCGGCGACGTCAGTGGCAGGTAATCCGACTGCGTATGCCGTACAGGGTCAGGGTGCTACCGCTACACAGATGTTCTTTGCACCAAAAGGTACACAGATGTGGACACAGTTCTCGGGGAATGCAACGTTCCCGAAAGACGGACAGTACGATGTGGTCTGTAATGCACAGGGCCTGGGAGGAGGGTGTACTGGCAATCCGAGTAGAGCCGGTCAGGAAGATGATTGTGGCGCAACTTCACGCATTACCGTTAACGTTATTGCGCCATCTCCGACTGTAACACCGACACCGGCAGGATTCTGTACCTCAAATGCGAACTGTACCGGAGGAAACGTCTGTGTCAACCAGGGATGCGTTGCCCCATCTCCTACCCCGTCGCCCACTCAGGTGCCACCTACCCCAACCATTACCCCGACTAACACTCCTCCCGCAACTCCGACCCCGAACTGTTATCTGCGTCCAAAAGGTGATGCCAACTGTAACAACGTGATTGATTCAGAAGATTACACCATCTGGCGTGCAGAGTTCCTAGGCATTATTCCACAGGAGCAAGCTGATTTTTCAGGTGATACCGAGTGTAAAGATGATGAAGGAAAGCAAAAATTTGTCTGTCAGTACGATCTCGAAATTCTGTTCCGCAGTCTGATTGACGGCTACGATCAGAATCCGCCGACTCCTACCCGTGGTGCACCAACGGCCACTCCAACTCCGGCTACTGCTTCATGAGCACCGCCTCAGTGCGCTGCACCACCTGCAGGATGTACCTATACCGGCGGCAATCAGTGTTCCTGTGGTACACTGGTCTGTCCATCTGCTCAACCGACCCAGGCAGCCACTGCAACTCAGGTGCCGACACAGGCACCAACACAAGCCCCAACGAATACAACCGCACTACCAAACTGCCCAACAACATGTGCAGACAGTAGTACCGCTGCTTGTCAGGGGGTAGACTGTAACTACTGCCCACCAGGGCAGATGTGTACGCAGGTTATCCGTTCATGTCGTGCAAACAGCCTACAGTGTAAAGATGCTTCCGGTGCAACCAAGACCTGCTGGACCTATACCTGTGTTGCGGGCACAAGTGGCACAGCTCAGTAATCCTGCTATAATATCGGTATGGCGAATAAAATTATGGTGACTGGCGCCGGCGGTTATATCGGCTCCATTGCAACAAAACTCTTCCTTGAAAAAGGTCTCGAAGTTGTCGCGATTGATAACTTTTCAAAAGGTTACAAACAGCCTCTCGAGCAGCTGCAGAAAGAATACGGTTCAGATAAATTCCGTTTTTACGAACAAGACTTACTGGGAGATTTTTCCGAACTCTTCAAAAAAGAACCGGGTATCGAACTGGTGGTAAACTATGCAGCTCTCTGCTCTGTTAACGAATCTATGGAGAAACCTGAATTGTATTTTCAGATCAATACGCTCGGGACCAATAACCTGATAATGCAGATGATGGAACATGGTATTACCCGGATTGTGTTTTCCTCGACCTGTGCGACCTATGGTGACGCTGAGTATGTTCCTCTGGACGAAATGCATCGCACGAAGCCAGATAGCCCGTATGGAGAATCAAAACTACTGGTTGAAAAGATGATGGAATGGTACAGTAAACTGGGAAAGCTAAACTATGTCATTCTGCGATACTTTAATGTATGTGGGGCTTCGGACGATGGAATGATTGGTGACTCAAAAAAACCATCCGTGCATATGATGCAGAATGCAGTTCGCGGGGCACTCGGAATTGATCCGTTCTATCTTACGTGTGGAACATTTAATACGCCGGATGGCACGCCGATTCGTGATTACGTCAATGTGGTCGATCTCAACGAAGCCCATTACGCAGCAATTCAGTACCTGTTAAATGGGGGCTCCAGCGAGCTGATCAACCTTGGAACCGGAACGGGCAGTTCCGTACTGGAAATTGTCAACAAAGTCCAGGAAGTAACCGGAGCAACCTTTGAGTTAACCCGCGGAGAGGCCCGAAAAGGAGAATCTGATAAGATGATAGCATCCATTGATAAAGCAAAAAAGGTACTTGGCTGGGAACCGAAACGCAGTATCGAGGACAGTGTAAAGTCTCTTGTTACCTGGTATAACAATCACCCGCATGGATGGGACTATTAAACGCATACTATTACCAGTGCTTCTGGTTGTTCTGGGCGCCGCCGCTTTTTTTCATGGAGCGTTCGGGGTTCTATTCTTTGCGGATGACTTCCAGTTTCTGAATCTGAGTAAGGAGTTTTCTCTCACCTGGTTTTTGCCCGGAAAAGAATACTTCTACCGTCCCCTCTCAACTGAGGTATTTTATTTTACCATCCAGCAGTTGCCTAACCCGGTCCTGGCAGGACATGCATTCACCTTTTTTGCTTTTGCAATAGGGGTTGTATTTCTATTCAAAACAGTGCGTCTGGTTACTTCTTCCCGGCTGTTTGCTTTTTTTGTTTCGGCATTGTATCTCGTGCATCTGAGTCATGTCTACCAGCTGTACTGGCTGGCAACCTTTCAGGAAGTACTCATGACTACCGCGCTGATTGTTGGATCGTATGCGGCACTTCGCTCCCGGTTTGTGGTCTCTGCGATCTGTGTCTGTATTGCACTGCTCTCAAAAGAAACCGCGGCACTCTACCCGCTGCTGGTGGGGCTGGTATTGGTGGCAGTACCGTCGCTCAGGACCCGAAAATCGCTTTTATACGGAGCTGCACTGGTAGTAATGAGCATTGGAGCAGTGCTTATGTACGCTTCCGGGATTCAACAAAACGAGGCCCGTGAGGTCGCGTATCAATTTCAGCCGAACCCGTCGCTCGCGCTCAACAACGGCATCTGGTATATCTTGTGGTCAATGGGATTACCGCACAACCTTTCGGATTATATGCCCAGTTTGATTGGCCTCCCGCTTCCCCGGTTTTACGAGTTCTTGAACGATCCTCAGTTTCGCTGGTATCTGGTACTCTTATTTGCGTATCTTTCGGTGCTTGCCGGTATGACTGCAACTATGGTGGTACGGACTTTGCTGGTATTGCGTACCGGAACACGTGTGGAAAAGAAATCCGTTGTTCAGGTACTCGTTCAGCAGGTTCTTCCGGGCAGTGTGATTGCGGCAGGAATTGTAGTTCTGTTCCTGCTGCCGTTTCTGTTTATCCAGCATAAATGGATGGTGCGGCTTACCCTGCCGCTGATCGGTATCGTACTACTGCAAGCTGCTGTGTACTGGTATTTCTGGCAACAGGGGCGTTGGGGACGGGGTTTGACAGTAGTTATGCTGCTTTTGTACGGCAGCTGGAACTATCTCGGTGTGCAGGTGCACGAAGAGGTCAGTACCTATAATTTTGAAACACGAATTGTCCGGCAAACAAGCGAATATCTTTCAGCACTGGCACCAGTCTTGAAAGATGGAGATATGCTGTATTTTGTAGATGGCAAAGATACGCAGATGAGCGCCTGGGATGGCTCTCAAAAACTGAGAGTAACCTTATCAGATCAAGCATTTTTAAGCTATTATTTCCCTACACTCCAACTGACAGCACGGTATCAGAGTCAGGTCTCATTCCCTCAACCTGAGCAGAATAACGCTGCTGAAAACGATAGACAACCGTCTGCTGGCGGCCGTATGTTTTTTATCAATAGCAGCGCTCTCATTCCACAGTAACCGCATTCTGTCTTGCGTTGAATTACAGCGTACTGGTGATTTATAATAAATGAATGGTTGAAAATACCCCTCTATTTCCTCCACCTGAACCGGTCACCAACGAAGAATGGGAAAGGATGGGAACTACTGCTCCGCCCGAAGAAGCTTCTCAAACCACCTATGCGCATCTTTCAGAAGTTCCGCTCCAAACGATCTATCACGACTCTCACTTTCCGCTCAACCGGGGTGAGTTCTTTATCAATCCCGGGCATGCAGAAGAAGCCTACCGTAACAAGTTAATCGATCCAAATAACGACCTGATTATCGGTATTCAGAAAGCTGGTGAGCGTCGACCTGCACATGCTGCCGTTATTCCCATCGGTAAACTGGATGCCAAATTGACCAGCTTGCTCCAGCCATTTATGGAAGTGTTTAAGAAAGTACATGTCGCGGATAAGACGATTGAGCAAGTTAAATCGGTTGCTATCTCAGAAGAGATTCCTTCCAGTTACCGAGAAAAAGCCAAAGAATACCTTGCCCACATAGAGATGCTCCGCAATAGCCCGGAGATTGCCAAAGTTACGGGCATGGTCCGTTTACTCTATCACGAAATGAATACTCATCTCCAGATACCGCTGACTGTATCGGAGTTTGTAGCACGCGCAAAGGAAAAAGAAAGAGTAACTGGAAAGAAAGAAAAACCGATGATTTCTCTGGCAGATCTTGATTATAAAGATGCATCAGCGCTGTTTGGAATTGTAGAAGCTACCAAACTGATTCTTAACCGTCATCCGATGCTGTTACAACTCGAAGTTGGAAAATTGTTACAGGAGCGGATCGGGATTGCAGAATCGGTCATAACTACGCTTGAGTTAACTGATCCCCGCCGTGGTTATGCGATGACGCCGTTACCCGACGAGATGGTTGGTCCGGCCCTTGCAGCACGTGCCGAAGCTGCTACCTTCCCGGACTCTGAAGAGTTACCGGCACTACTCGATCAAACTTGAGAAATCTGCATTTTCAGGTATAATAGTATGTACCGCGGGGTTAGTTCAGTGGTAGAATGTCTCTTTTCCAAAGAGAAGGTCAGGGGTTCAAGTCCCCTACCCCGCTCATATTTCAGTCTCTTTTACTCTTCACCACCATACATCTTCGATCTCCAGTGCGATAAGCAACCCATGAGCAATTGTCGAAAGGTAGACGCGTATCTCTGGAATTTCGGTGATCAGAACGCGTGAATCAAAATGTGTCTCCCCTGTGTCATATGCCCTGCGAGATTTATGATGTCCGTCTATTACGTAAAATTCATCCACTCCTTGCGTGGTATCTATACAGTTGATTACATCTGGCATACTGCGTGATGCACGACGTTTAATTCCTGCGTATCGTCGTTGTATTAAGTAAGGTCTGGTCGAGATCATCTGGTCGATTGCAACCGGAAACTCAACTACCGGCCCCAGTACTGTTGGATCTTCTATATGGAGTTTTTTATGAACAAATGTTTCCAGGGATGGCATAGATAGCGTGTAGTATAGCACAGAAACTTTTTTCGTTACAATTACTGCGCTTTGTATATCTCAACGCCGCTAATCAGTGCCGCGCCGCCTGTAGTGGAGATGGTCAGCGTGCCCGAAGTGTCAACAGTCGCATTATACGGTCCCAGTTTTTGCCAGCTGCCTGGTGCGCCACTTTGCACATTGGTGGCAACCTGCTGTCCCTGCAATAAGAAGTTAATCGATACATTCCCGTCATCTTCACGGAGATAAATGTACACGGAGTAGGTTCCCGGTGACAGATTTGAGATAGAGATGGGACCACCCCAGTACCCCACACCCAGCATCTGTTTGAGTTCGTCGGGAGTGGTGTTGCTAAACGCCATCCAACTGATGTTAAAAGGATGCTTTTGAGCAACTACACTGGTATCCGAACTGCCTGACCAGGTACGCCCTCCAATGGTGACAGCGGGACCGTTCAGGTTAACTCCTTTGATAAAAGTTTCTCCTGCGGGCGGTTTTGTAGCTACTGGAGTTTTTGATGGCACCGGTGTACGGCTTGGCCGTGGTGTTTTTGTCGGCATTGGTGTCCTGGTTGGCCGAGGAGTTTTAGAAGGTCGAACCGTTACTTTTCTTGTCGGTGCAACCGTTGGTACCTTGGTAGGTGCGACGGTAATCGCATTGGTAATGGTAAACGTTGTCACCGTATCAGACCAGTGATAGAGCTGTTGCCAGTCTGAAGAGAATACTCCTGCCTTTACGGTATAGGTGCCTGCCGGAGTTGAACCCGTTTGCCAGGTACTGGTTACTGTTTTCGCTTGTCCGGCAATTAATTGCTGATCTGTAAAGAACTCCTGATACACTTTTTCGTTATTCGCGTTATAAATCTCCAGGTCGATAATGCCGGTAATGGCCTGAGGTGCGGTAATGGTTACGGATGCCATGACCGGACTTCCAATGAGCACCGTATTTGGGGTAACAGTTCCGGAAACAGTATAGTTGTCTGCTGGTGCTGTATTTCCTGAAGTCAAAGTAAACGGCTGTTTCTGTGTTACCGCATACGTTAAATCTGCCTGACCGGTATTCCCTGACACTTCAGTGCTGGTTGTATCAATCTGAATTTGCGTAGTTCCTGCCTTTAACGATTTAAACGGCAACGTAAATGTCGCTGTTTTCTGAAGTTGCGCAGTATCCGGAGGAACTGCAACCGTAAATGTCGCGTACTTCCCTTTCTCATCAGTTCCTCGCTTTAGTTCACGGATCATGACCATATTTGATGCGGTGACAACGAGTTTCCCCCCATCCGATGGTCCCAGTAAATCAACAACGCCCGCGTTGCCTTCGTCAAACCGGAGCGTGAACTGTGCCCCCGAAAAGCCTGCATTTGCCGCGGTTGCTGCTGTGGCCAGCGAAAAGGTGACATCAAAAGTTTCGAGCGGCTGTACCGTCTTGGTTTCCGGCGTAAAGCTGATAGTCGCGGTAGAGGCAGAGGCACGCGAATCAGAGACCATATTAACGGCAATCACCGTGGTCACAATGGCTGCAATTCCCAGCACGCCGGCAATGGTTCGGGTTATGGTATTCATCTTAAAAGTTCAGTACCCAAATTGAGTAATCTTCACTATCCACTACTCCGTTTTTATCAAAATCCGCCTGAGTTCCCTGTTTTGAGGTGAGTTCCCGCCGGAGCATCTCAAAATCCGCCAGACTGATTTTTCCGTCACAGTTTGCATCACCCCGTGCCTTGGAAAGACAGATGGTTGGAACAGGGGTTACCGTTTGTTGTGCAGGGGTACTGGTGGGAGTGCCCGGACCCGGTGGTTTGGAAGTAGCAATACTGTTTTGCATAGAGGCATAGATCTGTTCTGCATTGGTACAGCCGGAAAGCACTTTTCCTGACAGATCCTGAATTAACTGGAAGCCATCGCATCCCCATAAGTTCCAGGTCCAGGCCAGATAGTGGATTTTTTGAGAATCCAGGAACGGAATAAACTTCTGGAGAAAGTCTTGTGGCAGATCCTTTCCCTGCCAGTCTTTTTTTGACATGCCGACTTCTCCTACTACGAGTGGTACCTTTGCCGCAAGATCGGTCATCGTGGTGTTCCAGCATTCCACCGAGGTGCAGTCCACATTAAAGTTGTAGATATGCCACGAAGCTGCAAGATTGGTATCAGCCGGTTTGTATTCGTACCAGCGGGACAGGTTGTTTGCATAGCCCAGTCCTCCCAGCATGATGATATTGGAAGCACCGGTCGACCGGACGGTCTGTACCAGCTCATCCATGCCGGCTACCTGATAGACTACAGCCTGTCGGTTATTAAAGGCATTGCCGTTCTGGTCCCACCACTCACCCATGCCAATACACTGCTCTTTGTTCTGCGGGTCGGTAGAGAGAGTCCCCTCTTTCCAGCATTTCCACGATTCAGGGGCGGAATTTACCTCTGTATTATTCCATGAATGGTACGGTTCATTATGTAAATCAAAGATTACCGATGAGTTGTTTTTGAAGCGCGTTGCAATATCTCGCCATGCGGGGATAGAGTTTTCCCGATTCAACATGGGAGATTGACCACGAGCTAAAAACTTACCCGGCGCTGTCCAGTGAATCTCTAGAATCACCGCGAAGCCATTATTGGTGAGCGCGGTGACATATTCTTCAATTGCTTTGCGATAATTTTCTCCTGAAAACTTCTGATACTGTTCCAGATACAGCTTTTGCTGTGCAGGATCACTACTGATATTGGTTCTGGTATCCGGCTGATACCCCAGCCAGCAGGTCTCGTTCAGAGGTACCCGCACGGTATTGATATTCCAGCTTTGTAGTCCTTTTATAAATGCATTCATATCTCCATGATCTTCAAAAATACCCCATGGAGTTCCTGACATCCCGTTGCCGCCAATACAGGAATATTCGGTGCCCGAACGGTTAACTCCTATTAATCGTATTGCCTGTCCTGCGTCATTAACGATGGAGTTTCCCTGTACTTTCAGGCCTTTCATACTGATGCTTCCTGGTTGTGGTGAAGGATTTGCCGTTGGCTTGATAGTGGGAACCGGTGTTTTGGTGGGAGCAGGTGTAGCGGTGGGTTGAACACTGGTAGGCTGAACGCCTGATGGCTGCGGTCCGGTTTGCTGTGGTACGGTACCCCCGTCCAAAACCGGTTTCAGAGACTGATACCAGGTATTTGCCATATAGATTCCTCCTGCGGCGTTTGGATGGATACAGTCGTAGGTGTGTTTGCCATAGGAACAACTGAGTTCAGATGGTTTTGCTGGATTTTGTCCCGGGCCTGAATCAAATCCGGATCGATAATGGTCTACCAAAATCAGCCTGGAGCGGGAATCGTTTTTCTGTTCATTATAGACCCGTTCGATCATAGTCGTTAGGTCTGCAGAGGTTACAGTTGCATTGGAGTTTTGTACCGAACGATGAACCGGGATTGTGGTAGCAAGCAGAATAGTTGCATTCGGATTGACCGTACGGATATCTTTAATGATCGAAGTCAGATAGGTGTATGCCCCTTTATTGCCCCACTGATCATCGTAGATGTGTGACCAGGGCGATCCCAGAACGTCATTGGTGCCTACATGGACCAGTACGATGTCCGGCCGATAAGACTCCATCCAGCCACGGATCTTGCCCGCAATGCCGCCGGTGGTCCAGCCGGAATGACCTTCCTGATTGGTATCAAACGGAATGTTTGGCAGACTCGTTCCTTCAGCTGAACACTGGGATGCATCCCACGGCCACTGGCTACTGCCGACAAAGTCTACGTTATAGCCGTTTTTTCGCAGTTTACAGTACAGTTCGTACCGGTACGCGCTGCCGATTTCGGTAATAGAATCTCCGAGCGGCATGATTTTAACAGGTGTAGACTGGGCGGAAACAGGTGAAGATATGAGGAGAGAGCACAACACAAAACAGGTAAGAGTAGTTAAAAAGGATACGTACCTCATCTCCTTAAATAGTACAGCAGTATCCTGTTTCATTGCAACAGAGAATGAGCAATTACTGCGCGTTGATCTCCACTCCTGGTCCAATCTCGACTCCGCGGTTAATTTCAAAACTGCCACTCGGTTGAAACGTCTCAGCTTCGTTTATGGCATATTGTGATGACGGGAGTATCTGATTGTAATAATTGGTTTGAATCTGACCTATTGACAGAGCTTGATTGGAGATGCGCAATTCATCCATCTGTCCGGTATAGTCGCCGGTTCCATCCCAGTTGTTTTCTCTTCCAAATTTCCACCAACCCGTGTAACTTTCTGCGCCCGGAGTTGCGGTGGAACCCACCAGCTGTCCATCGATATAAAGCCGTACACCCGATCCATCCAGCGCGGCGGCCAGATGATGCCAGTTGCCGTCATTATAAGATCCGGTTGAGGTAGCAGTATTAAAGCTCCCAATCCAGGTACCAAATCGAATCTTCCCATCTCCCAGCAGAAACGCTTTCCGGTCATGGCTATTACTCTGTCCGCTTGAGCTATTGCCAAAACTAAACAAGAGTTGTCCGGTATCTGTTGTTTTAAAGAGCATCTCCACGGTAAAGACGGTTGGATTATTATAACTGGTTGTGGTAGTAATCTGGTCGTTTCCTCCAAACTGGAGTGCGTACCCGATTCCGCCTACAAAACGGTCTATCGTTCCTAATCCGAGAGAAATACCGCTGTTTGCCGGAATGGTACTGTCAATAAACTGGGGAGAAGTGCCTCCCGGGTCTTCCGAAAGATCATATCTGATTTCATAGCTTCCGGAATCAAATACCGCTGATGCGCCTGCCTCACCGTTTACCGCAGTAGGATTGTTGTAGTACATATAAAACGTGGTATCGCCCGTATTGGTAAGAGAAACGAAGTACTCAACAAATAACAGTAAAAACGGACTGGAGAAAATCTTACCCCGGTCACTTAGAGTGTTTCCGGTAGTTCCATTGCAGGTGATACCTCACGGTCACAATCATTGCGCCCAGCAATGGTCCGGTGACAAAAGCAAAAGACATCCAGAAGAAGATCCATCCTTCCGCTTGGAGTTCGGTAAGCTGCGGAATGGTAAAAAGCAATCCAAAGAGGGGCATTACGATAAAAAAAGGAAACCATGTCTCTTCAGTCAGGGGGATTACCCGAACGATATATCCAACATCATTATTCTTCAGTTGTATTGCCTCATACACCTCACAGTAAAAAGGTGACGTTCCATATCGCTGAAAAAAACGACAGTTACGGGAAAAAAATTTAGCTACATAGGGAGCACGGGACTCAAGCAGATACGTGTTGGTTTGCACGGTAATATCTTTCAGCTGTCCGGACCAGTCCAGAGAACGGTAGTTACTCCCCTCTTTTTTTACAAAAAACAGATCATGCGGCCAGGTTTGATGTACCAGTTCTTCTTCCTGAATCCGTATTGCCAGTTCCCTGCTCAACTCTGAATGGCAATACTCCTTTTCCCGGGTGTTGGGGATGGTTTCACAAAACTCTCCGGTCTCGAATGCGTTGCCAAAAATATCTTCGTGCAGAGTTGTTTCATGTGTGGCAATATATGTTTTCATTAATGCCGATTCAGTGGTGTACTGATTGATGTTTTCGTAGACCCAGAATACAAATGCAGATGCCGCATACAGGAGACAGAAGGTTGCTAAAAATATACTCAGTAGATGAAAACCATGTTTTGAGTTTGACATACCAGGGTGTACTTAGGGTATATCATAATACAAAAGTAGGCTCTGATACCAGTGTAAACGGATGTAGCGTTATTGTGCCAGCACATACGCTACCTGATCAGATGCATTTCCGAAACAGGCATGTGCAAAATTGAATGGTTTTTCGTTATGTCCCAGAAAACTCGGGATACCGTTTTTCCGTTCAATCAAAAGTTCGCGATGAGTCACTTTTCTTCCGGCTGCTTTTAACCAGGCAGCAGTTGCATCCATCAATTGAAGTCGTTGTGTTAACGCGCTAAAATCTGTCGTGGTAATGTTTCCGGTACCAATTGACATCAGTAGTGTCCGGTTTTGCATTGCTTCCAGGAAAGCGGTAAAGTCTGGGGTAAGTGTCTGTACTCCGATGCGCGGATTTGAGATCCCCATGTATGCTGTTGGTTCAGCACGGTTTATCACTACGACGTCAGGCTGATATTCCGAGACTACCTCCTCTGCCTCTTGATAGGACATCTGAAGATGGGTAAACATGCCGGTTGTTTGTTGAATTGCTGCCAGTTGAGCAGCTGATTCCGATGGAATTACCGGATCTATGGTCAGCGCGTGTGTCTGATAAAATTCTGGTGGAGTGGTACCAGCTGGTTGCATGGACGGATCACCTATTACTCCTTTTTTAGGATCAGCATTGATCCAGAAGCCCGCTTCAAGCGCCAGTGCCACGAAATCCTGCTCAGGGGGAAGAACATGCATAGCTGCTACTTCAACAGAAGAAAGCCCTGATCCAACAAACAGTGTTTTTGCATCGCGCGGGATGGCCCGTTGTAATTCAAGCGTACGGAATAAACGGTAGGTAGTTCCAAATCGTGGGTCAAACCGGGTAAGAGACGGATTTCTCACCTGTAATGCGAGACTTTCAGCGGCAGCAAGTTTTAGACTATCTTCAAAACTTAACGCGCGTTTTTTTGCTTTCCTTAGCTGGTTATTATAGGTATGAATTGAGATTCTATTAGGACCTGAACCACTCAACATTCGGCCGAGCGTTATTTCTGCTCTCAACGTATCGGTGCGCAGTTTTTCTGCGGTAATATGTTCATTTCGCGGATTATCGTAGCGGTTCTGTGACATGCTATAGTATAACACAATAGTATTTTGTAGTAAATACAATACGGGTTTTTATTATGAGAATGGGATCTGTTATAAATGAGGCATGGTGAGGGGGCGTGCCCCCCCACCACTCTGCCTCCTAACGCGTGGCAACCGAGTTCAGAAGCGACGGCCCGAGCGTGATTGCGGCAATAACAAATGCTGCCAGCAGCGCTATGATCACGATGATCAGACCGACCCTCAGGCCTCTCGGCCTTCCCATGGATGTGTCCCCAGCCGGCAGATACAGGGCCGCTGAGTCACTTCCCCCGAAGTAGATATCTACCTGGGCCTTGACGAATATTCGCTCGATCGCATCGAGCTCAAGTTCGTCCATCAGATCACCCAGCGGGAGCTGGTTGCGGGTCATGAAGCTGCCGAGTGCGGTTCCCACCCGCACCACATTCATCTCATCCGGGATGGGGGTGATGTTATCTCCTCTGCTAATGGCGTATAGCTTCCCCCTGTAAGAGAGGAGGTACACCAGGAAACCAGGGTCCCGATCTGCCATGTGCGTGGGCTTGGTGACGTTCGTGGTCATGAGTCCTTCCCTTAATCCGCTCTGAAACGAGGCGAGGTTGTTTCATATTATAGCATGTTTTATCTTATAGCTTGACCATTTTAGTTCAGTGTTACATACTATAGGTCATAACGGTCGTAGGGACCGTACAAGCGAAGGAGCAATCCCGATGACACAGCCCATGTTCGCTGCCGGATCTGACGCTAACGTCTATGAGTATCTTGCCTCGCAGATTCCTGCCCTGGCCGATCGCCTGGGCCTGAGCGCGGCGGACCTGCAGGACCTGTACCGCGTGTTCATGCGGTCGTACCGGGTCTGCGCGGCGCGTATCGAAGAGGACTCGGACAAAGGCATCGTCGACGCGATCGTCGAGAGCCGTGACCTGATCGAGCATCTGGCGCGGCTGCTCATGAACGCCGACTCGACCCTCTTCGGCGCCGAGAACTTCGCGCGCGCGCTCGCGTTCCGCGAGCAGGGTGGCAACGTCCTGATCGTCCAGAACCACACGAGCGGCGCAGACATCCTCGCGACCCACGCACTGCTGAGCAAGGACTTTCCCGGTGTGCCCGCCCAGTTTATCTGGATGGCGGGGCACGTGGTCACGAAGTTTTTGCTCCCCATGCTCCTGGCCGCCGGGGCGACCCGCGTCCAGATCTTCAGTGTGAAGTACAAGAGCATGGCCGAGGGCCAGGACGCCGAGTGGCTGGCACGGCTTCGCCACAAGAGCGGCATCGAGGATGACCGCATCATCCAGCAGCTGGCGCAGGCCATTCAGATGGATCAGGCCACCATTAAGGGCCAGATGATGGTTCGGTTCACGGACACGATGATGACCGTGGACACCAGCGGCGAGGACTGGGGCGCCGAGAACGTCGAGACGGCCATCAGCCTGCTGGACTGAGCGGCGCCGGCTTCCCCGGCGCCCTGCTGACCAACATCCCTGACCGAAGGGCCCTATCCGCAAGGAGGGGCCCTTTTTTCATATCTTTTGTTCAATATCTTCTTAACCCGTCTCTTCTCAATGTATTTAATCTATAGTAATTTAGGTGAATTTATGATATAATTAGCACTAGAACGACGCACATCGACATATTCCTCGCCTCAAAAGCGACGGAAGCAAGACAAGGAGTGCCCTATGAACCTCTGGCCATGCACACCAATCTCAAACGGCAAAGGTACGATGTACCAGCTCGGCTTCGAGCAGCTCCCGGCTCTCTCACCGAACAAGAAGGACGAACTGAACCAACGCGTGATCTTCGTGCTCGCGGCCACCGAGCCGCTGGACGAGGAGCGCTTCAACCGGTTCTATCCGTTCCAGCCGGGCTATCGCTACAGCTACGGCTGCCGCGTGTTCGGTACGCGTGCCATCATTCTGTACGAGTACCACTCAAACGGCACATCCAAACACAACGGCACCACCTGGGACGAGCGCGCGTGGCTGGCGATGGGCCGCCCCGATCCGTTCCCTGCCGTCATCACCAACGAGCCGTTCGCCGAAGAGTACGAGATCCGCCCGAACGTCCACCTGGGCGTCTTCGGCACGGACACAGCCATGGCCGGGCTCAACCCCGCCATGCCACACCCCGAGGGGGCTGCTGAGATGACCACCTTCATGTTCATCTCCTGCTCTGACATGCCGGAGGACGAGCGCCCCAACCTGGCGACCCTCTTCGAGGGCACCGGGGTCACGGTGCTCTACTCGCTCGAGCATGGCCGCGCCATTATCGCCATGCCGGTGGGCAGCGAGGAGCTGGCCGGTCACTGCGTGGAGCAGCTGGTCCGGACCCTGCGCGCCCGCATCTAGGGGCGCGCACCGGGTGAGGATCCAGGGGCACGTGTCTTGGACGTCGATGGGCTGTGCCGCCGCTACACTAGCGGCGGCACACTCATCAAAAATATCATTTACCTATTAATACACCGTTGGTGTTTTACAAATAGCTTCAACAAGGATACGAATGAGGATTGCACATACAGTCCAGATTTCTGTCCTCTATTGTTCCCCCAACAGAAACAGCCTTTACCCGTCGAATCGGGCGGCCGGCAGTAGTGGTCGCAGTACTCGTACTCCTGTTTGCAGGAGCAGTGGGGAAACCTTCGGGTTGTAGAGAAAGAGTAATGCCGCTCTTTCTTTCATTACTTGTAACATTTCTCACACAGTGCTATAGTAAATCCATATGACCGAACAGCTTAAAACTATAGAATCCCGTCAAACAGAAGCAGCACAGCTGCTGGAAATGGCAGATGTCCATATGTCTATTCATGAATCCGGTGTTGCTCTGGCAGCCCTTGGATCTTCTGAACTGACTGCTGCGGCTGCAAAAATTGACGAAAATCCTTTCTCGATCCGCCGAGATGTCCGCGATATTGTGATCGGCTACTGGGCTCGTAAAAATGCACTGCGTGGTATTCCGGACGACGAAAAAACACAACAGTCCTACGCCGTATTGCTGGCTGATCAGCTCAACCGGTTCCACGATCTACGACGCAGAATTATTGATGCAGAGCTGGCAGTAAAAGAGTATGGTACCGCAAACGAAATGGGTAGTACCATCTCTGCGGAAAATGATGAAGCGCTGGCCGCTCTATTTGCGGACATTGACTGGGATAGTATAGACCTGGATGCGGAAGTCACCGCTGCTACTCAAGATGGTGATGCTGTAGCTCCGGAGTCTGACGCCGACCCGGTACACAAAACAGAACCTGCTGAAGCTCCTATGACAGAGGCCGAGATTCAGGGAATGATCAGCAGTGCCATTGAAAATAAAACCTCGTTAATTGATGATCTGCTCACTTCTCCCCCGGATTACGAACAGGCTGACGTTTCAACCCTGTCACGGTATCTGTACGGACTCCTTAATAGAGGTACAATAGACCATTTTGCTGCCGAGTATGACCGCGTATTGATAGAGCGACCGGGTGACTTTCGCCTGGTTCGAAATGAATTACGGGTGTTACTCGCCTCCGACCGTCTGATTGATATCACCAGTCTGAAAGATTTTTATGAGTATGTTGAGACACATAAAGACGACCCTGAAACGTTGTCAGATGAAACAAAAAGAACTCAGCTGGAAGTTATGGCAGGGCTCTTAAAGCAGGCTGGCATGTTACATGAACAATATAGAAACAGTCTTCAAGCGGATGTCACCGCGTTGCTGGAGACAAGTTATGAGACAGGTATGAAGTTGATTGAGAAAAAACAGAGTAAGGCGGAATTGCCGAAGGCAGCTTAACCGTTTCAGCTGACTCTCCCCTGCTTGAGTTCGGTAATGAGAGCAGGATCAAGGAGTGTTGAGACATCGCCATTCTGCTCTGTTCCCTCGGCAATAGCACGTAAAATGCGCCGCATAATCTTGCCGCTGCGGGTTTTAGGGAGATTACTGACAAACTGAATATACTCCGGTTTGGCGATGGGTGAAATCTGTTTGGAGACATGCTGGCGAATCTCATCTTCCAGATCGTCTGCGTCTACATTGGTCTGTTGGAGAATCACAAACGCATAGATACACTGGCCCTTAATGGCATGCGGTATCCCCACCACCGCACTCTCGATTACTGCCTGATGCTCATCGATCGCGTCTTCGATCTCGGCCGTGCCCAGGCGATGGCCTGACACATTGATCACATCATCTACCCGTCCCGTAATCCGGTACATGCCGTGGGCTTGGCGCCGCGCGCCATCGCCGGTCATATACATCCCCGGGAACTTCTCAAAATAGGTCTCCAGATAGCGTTGATGGTCTCCCCAGATACTTCGTGCCATCGAAGGCCAGGGGGTTTTAATACAGAGATATCCTTCCGCAACCGGATCAGTCTGTTCGATGCCCTCTTCTGAAACCAGACATGGCTCAATCCCCTCCAGGGGGTATGTGGCGTATCCCGGTTTGGGTCTGGTTTTGTTGGCCCGGGCCGAGATCATTATTGCCCCGGTCTCGGTTTGCCACCAGGTGTCTACAATCGGACAGGCACCCCGACCCACAATTCGCTCGTACCAGTACCAGGCTTCTTCGTTGATGGGTTCTCCAACCGTACCCAGTACACGGAGCGAGGAGAGATCGTGTTTGAGCGGCCACTGCTCCCCTTCTTTTTCCAGTGCCCGGATAACCGTGGGTGCGGTATAAAACAGGCTTATCCGATGCCGTTCGATCACCTGCCAGAACCGGGCGGGGTCCGGGTACGTCGGCACTCCTTCGAACATCACGACGGTAGCACCTTGTAAGAGCGGTCCATAGACCAGATAGGTGTGTCCGGTAATCCAGCCGATATCGGCGGTGCACCAGTACACATCATCCGGCTGATAATCGAACACTTCCCGGAAGGTGTGTCCGGCATTGACCATATACCCGCCCGTTGTGTGTAACAGGCCTTTTGGCTTGCCCGTCGATCCGGAGGTATACAAGATAAAGAGCGGGTCTTCGGACTGCAGAGTGGCAAGCGGCTGGGCACCCGCCGTGAGTACGTCGCCATTATTAAGTACCGTACCAGCGGTACGCCCGGTCTCATCATTAACTCCACTGCCATGGGCACGTGCGGCGTCCGCTACTTCCTGCTGCCAGTCCGGGGTATCTACACAGATCACCGGCACGTTGAGCCCGGTTACTGCTTCATCAACAATTTCTTTTAAGGAAATCTCTTTTGGTCCCCGGCGGGCAATTGTGCTGGTAAAAACCAGTTTACTACCCGAATCCACCATCCGCTCGTGCAGACTGCGGGCCGAAAAACCGGCAAATACCACCGTATGCACTGCACCAATCCGGGCACACGCCAGCATGAGCACTGGTAAATCCGGAATCATGGGCAGATACAGGCAAACGCGATCCCCTTTCTGTATTCCGCGGGCGACCAGGGCGGCTGCAGTCTGCACCACGCGCGCATGCAACTCGCGGTAACTGTAGGTAACGGGTTCTTCGGTGGGGAGATTCGGTTCCCAGATGATGGCAGTTTTATCACCATGCTCTTCCAGATGGCGGTCCAGACAATTGTAGGCAAGATTGGTGGTCCCTTCGGTAAACCACTGTATGGTGCCTTCTTCGAAGGTTCCGCTCTGGGTAGTCTGCCACGGGGCGAACCAGTGGTACGTACGGGCAATCCGGTTCCAGAATTCCTGCTGCTGGGGTGACAAAGATGATACGGTGTTACTCATGGTTCTGATTGATATTATACTCCTTTGTTACTATTTTGACAGGGTGGAGGGAATATTATTCGTGGCTAACCTGGACATCGTAGACGATCACTTCTCCATAATTATCCGAGGTACAGGCGCTGTCGGCCTCCCGGCTACAGTTTGACTGTGTATATGCCCCGGCTTTAAAATAGGCGCCGGAATAGTTTTGTGTCAGGGTATGCTTGAGCGTCAGAGCGCTGTCACCAGCTCCTTTATAATAGACCCGTGTCTGACCGTTACTCACTTCAAACTTGACCTGAAACCGTTCGCCCAGCGTGTAGTTGGCATCCAGCACCGGACCATCATCCCCGTTAATATCGATAAACAGCTTGGGATACTCTAAACGGATCACAATTACGTCGTCTCCCCCATCGTGAATTTGTCCAGCCACTACATGACGCTTTGTTTGTGGGACAGCAGTAATTGCCTGATCCAGCAGCATGATATGGGTCTGTCCGTCCGTAGAAGACCAGCTCGCTTTATCCTGTCCGTTATTCTTCATCTCACGCAGTTCCGAACGCGGGTAGTTGGAGCCGCTGGTGGTCGGCGCGTTTACCGGTGCACGGAACCGGACCCCACCCTGCGGATTCACTACAAACCAGGGTTCCAGTTTATAGGTTGCAAGCTGCGGTTGTTCGATCTCGGTCGGGCGTTCTGCTGTTCCAATGGGGACCGTTACTTTCCAGTTGGTCAGATTCAGCACTTGAGCAGGATACGTGGCGTTTGTGGGAGGTGCGGTGGGTGCAGTAGTGGGAGTGGCGGGAACTGGTGTGGCCGAAGCCTGGGTTGTGGGAGTCGCTGGTTGTGGCGAGCTGGATGGCGCAGTTCCTGTTGGTGACAGTGCCGGAGTAGCCGATGGGTTTGGACTGGTGCTGGTGCCGGGTGTGGAAGTCAGTTTCGGGAGGCCGTCCAGCAGAGATCGGATCAGAATCTCAAGGTCAACCAGACTGGCTTTGTTATCCTTGTTAAAATCTGCCTGAATCACCTCAATCTCCTCAAAAAATGCATTTCGCCAGAGTTCAAAATCTACCAGCGATACCTGCTGATCACAGTTGGCATCACCGAACGGAAAGTACTGGCAGGTCCCTGTTGATTGCGCATGCGCGCGCGACACAATACCGGTACTGCCTATACAGATAAGCACCAAACTGATGAAGAAATACACCTTTTTCATTTCTTATATCATAGAGGAGCGATAGAGCAATGTAAAGAACGGCACGTAACAAATGGGAATGTTACAGAAGGTATGCTGTTTTTTTATTGACTACAGTAATGCATTACTGTATACTGTAGTAAGTGATCATCTACCGTAAGGTGGAGTTCACAAATATTTTATGTAGATCTGAGATATTTGTGTACTTCACCTTTTTTTATTGAGAAAAACGTTCTTATATCCTGGTCTTCAATTTGAATTAGATTATTACTGTCTAATTTCTCCAAAAGAAGAGCAGTTCGGCTATATGGATACAAAAGAGTTTTTAGAACTGGTTCAAATCTGGTGGAAGGAATATTCTCATTTTGCTGAGAAATAACACTATCACTTATCCCCCACAATCTGAATTAGATTATTCTCGATGTCTTTAAAGGTTGCAAAGTAAAAGTCTTTCTCTGCCGGAGATTCAAACGGTTCTGCGATAAACTCCACTCCCTTGCTTTTCAGGTCTTGATATGCTTTGGAAACAGAATCTACCGTGATATTAAACATATGGCGGGCATGGTCTGTGTTGGAACCTTGCACTTCTGAGTGTTCACCGATCCAGAGATATACTCCCCCACAGTTGAACAGTGTCCCCGTGTCTTTGGGATGATCCAGTTCTTCGACAACCGGCAATTGCAGTTTTTCTTTGTACCAGGCTACAAGAGACTGGTAATTTCCAGTCCAGATGAGGACGGTTGAGATACGTGGATGGTGTGATTGCATGAGAGTATTATACCTTGGCTGAAACTCAACTTAATGGTGGGATTACCGGATATAAAAAAAAGGGGCACGGTGTACGTGCCCCCCAGGAGAGTGAGATGCGCTCACTCCCGTTGCGGAGGGTTATCCCTGCCGCGGTGTGCGTGTGCGCGGTGCGCGCTTGAATGGGATATTCAGTTTGTGAAACACGGGCCGGGTGCCGTACGAGATGGTCGAGGCCCGCGTTACGCGCAGGCGTTTGGTTGCTTGTTTCGCTTTGATGATGCCTCCCGCGTCGAACACGATTGATAGCGGTATTATAGCACTATGTCTTATAGTATTGCAACACCTAAATTATCACGGTACCGTTACCTGTCCAGTTCGGTACAATAGAGTATGGATGTCTTCCTCCTGCTCACCCTCAAACTGATCCCGCTGTATGCCATCATGGCTGCCGGGTACCTGGTAACCCGCTATGCAAAGGTAGATCAGCGCTCTATCGCGCCATACCTGGTCTATATCATCTTGCCGGTGGTGGTGTTCGATACTGCCTACCGTATCGAGTTTACCCTCTCTACCGTCTCGTTGCCGCTGATTATCTGGGTGGCGTCTGCGATTATCGGGCTGGTCTGGTTTCTGATGGCGCGGATGGTCTGGAGCGATGGCAAACATCATATTGCCGGGTTTGGTGCCGGAGGGTCCAACTTCGGTTACTTTGGCGTGCCCGCGGCCATTGCCCTGTTTGGTGAGGAAGTCCGCAGTATTGCGATTCTGTTTATGCTTGCTTACCTGCTTTTTGAGAACACCATCGGCTATATGCTGATCTATCCCAAAAAACTGCCGCTGCCGGTGCTGGCGTCCAAAATCTTTAATCTACCGGCGTTTTACACCCTGATTCTGGGCGTACTGGTCAATCTGTCCGGCATCACCCTGCCCGCGTTTTATAGCGACTTTGTCGGCAATGTCTATGGTGCCTTTGTCATCCTGGGGTCGCTGCTGGTGGGTATCGGGTTTGCCCATTTCCACAAAAGCAATCTGCACCTGGGCTTTCTGGCGTTTATGCTGGTCGCCAAGTTTGTGGTCTGGCCATTGGCCGCCCTGGCGCTCATCTGGATTGATACCACCTGGTTTCAGCTCTATTCCCCCACCATCTACCGCATCATCTTTCTGATGTCGCTGGTCCCGGTCGCGGCGAACACCGTGACCTATGCCGCGCTCCTCAAGATCAAACCCGGCGAAGCATCTCTGGTGGTGATTGTATCTACCCTTGTCTCTCTGGTTTATATTCCCTTGATGTTAACACTCACCGGAGAGTAGAATTAGAACTACTTATCAGTTACCACACTTTTATGGGAGAACGCAGAACACACGGCGGCCGCGAAAAAAAGAAGCCAAAAAAAGATAAAAAGAAATAACCTGGCGTAAAGTGGCGGGAGAATCTGAAAAAATAAACCTCGCTTATCTCCCCTCCCGCTACCTGAGTCAACTCCAGCTTGTCTTAATTCAGTTTATGCTTACGAATATACTCCATTAGTTTGCCTTGGTACCAGACTCGTCAACCTCTGAAACACATTTAGAGTGTGTAGTTTATAATGCTCTGGACGGGTATACTATAGATATGAATGGTATGCAGATGAGAGCAGGGATGAGCGCCGTATTGCTGTGCGGGCTTATTCTGGTTGGACAGGTATATAGCAACGATACTCGCACCGATACTCTACCCCCGGTGCCACTTACCGCCGATCCTCAGTATGTCATCATTAATTTTGCTGACCCCAAAGAGCAATTTGCCTACACCTACCAGACTTCGGAAGCTTCCTACGAAGCCGTGATAAAACCTTCGCTGCAATCGGCAATTATGGAGTTCCGGGACACCCTTGGAGCAGGCACCGATACCCGTCGCTATGCCTGGAGCACCATCCACACCTACAACGAATATCCCCAATCCTCCGGCGAAGCGTATCTGACGTATGTCGAGCGGATGCTTGATCTGGCAGAAGAGACTGATGTCCCTGTCTTTATCCCGCTTAATGGATTCCAATGGTGGAATCAGATGCCGGAGCTGTGGAACTGGTTTGATCCGGATGGCAACGCGATCGCAGGTTGCACTAATGCCGATTACGCAGAATGTCCGTTTCCTGAACTGCGTGATCCGGCGTATCGGGCGCGCTATATTGCCGGTTACAACCCGGAGAATCGCTATAATGTCGAGTGGCAGGATGTTTCCACTCCCATGATGCCGAACTGGCGTAACTGGGGCGGTGGCGCTTTTATGCACGCGCCAATTCCCAATCTGATACATCATTCAGGTGCAGAAACTTCGTTTCGTACACTGCAGGAAAAACGGGTCGATGCAATTACCAAACTGATAGCCGCACGCGTTGCGGAGTGGCACCAGAATGGCAAAGCGTATTTGTTTGCTGGACTCTCGATCGGAACGGAGGTAAGTCTGCATGCAACCCTGGAGCCGGATGGCCCGTTTCTGCCGTATGGGTATCGCGGTATGCAAGATTATCTTGCGTCGGAGGTAAACATACCAGAAACCTTTCCAGAAAGAGCATCTTCTATCTCCGGGATGAGTGATGAAGAGTTGCGTCCACTGCGCGAAGCCGTGGTAGCAGACTATCTGAATGCTCTGGCCGCGATCGCGGTGCGTAACGGGCTTCCCAAACAGCGTATATATACACATGTCGCCTCAGAATTCGAACCGGACAAGCCGGAAACCTATGTCAACTATTTTCGGGCCGCCCAATCGTACTTTGCCCGGCCGGGTCTCAGTCTGTACCCCTATGCGGCCAACCCGTTTTTGCTGGACCCGCTGGACACTACGCTCGCCGCATACGGCGAACCGGCCTGGGCTGTGCCGGAGACCCAGCTACCCTCTTTGTCATGGGAAGAGGGCGTGCCCGCACTTCTTGCCAACGACCGCAACAGTGCCAAACTTATAGTGGCCTATAACGAACGGGAGATCCGCGGGGGCGAAGCGATCGAGCCACTGCGACAGATTCTCTCGCAACAGGAAGATACAGCAGAGCCGTGTACCGTACCCGAAATTCAGGCAAATCTCTCTTCCGGCGATGGTTCCCAAGTGGCGCGCCTCCCGTGGTATCAGCGGATGTGGGATTATGTATCAGGCTATACAGAAGATCCACTCGTAGTGCAGGTGGAGCAGATAGCGCAGATTTTAGACACAGCCGATGCTTCTACCGTCGAACTGCTGATCTTTGACGAAGCAGTCCCCCTGCCAGATACCGCTCCGCTTGCAATTGCTACAGCGTCTTCGTCGTTTACCGCTTCAGAAAAGCCCGCTCCGGTGGCGGTTGCGCTCCCTCGGCAGCTTGACGCGGGCACCTACACGGTAGTCCCAAAGAGCACCGGTTGTAACGGCGCGCGGTGGACAACTGCCACTCCCCTCACCATGGATGTGAGCGAAGACTATAATGCCCGCTGGTGGAATCGTGAATGAATGATGAACTCCTCAACAGTAAATCCTGAATAGTGTAAAATATACTATACGTTTTAAATTCATTTATTTATGTCATCATCACACCCCTCTGACACTCATTCCGCAACCCCCTCGTTCCGCACAATTCTAGCGCAGTTTAGCACCTTTCTTGCTATGTTCGTGGGAGCCGGCTTTATCTCGGGTGGTATTGTCCATCTGGGAGAAGGGCTGAATGCCTGGGATGTCTCTCTACTGCTTACCGGTATCGGGCTCTTTGTTGTCGGTTCCTATGTTCAGGAGGCACTCTTCAATAAAAAGAATCTGAAAGAAGAAGGCGTTGTTCCGTTTCTCTTTTACTCGCTGCTCCTGTCGATTGGTGTCGGTATGGCAAGCGGTGGAATTCAGCATTTTGTTGATACACCCGCCTATTCGACCTACCTGATTCCTCTCGGTCTCGCGGTGGGTGTGATCGCGTTTATTCTCAAGCAGAACTATAAACTGAGTTCCAGCCAGTGGGCTGTTCTCATCTCCTCCGCGACAGCAGGAGCATTGGTGCTCGGCCTGGTGTTGCGTGGTGTTGCCACTGCAATGCCGGACTCATGGCAACAACAGGGCCATAGCCACACCCATAGCGAAGAGAGCGTTCTGGAAGAGCTGGATAGCATGATGGGCAGTAGTATGGGCGGCGAAATGATGATGATGGATCACCCTCCCATCACCAGTGATGCCGACTTTATCATGGGCATGATTCCCCACCATCAGGAAGCAGTCGATACGTCGGAGTACATGCTTACCCGCACCGACGACCCGGAGTTCCGTGCGTTCCTGCAAACCATCATCGATGCCCAAAAGGCTGAAATCGAGATGATGAAAGAATGGCACCGTGAGCTCTTTACCAGTGAATACCAGGATGACGGGCGCTACCAGCCGATGATGCCCGATCTCGAAGCCATCGAAAACGATGCCGAAGCACGCACCGCCTATCTGCGCGGCATGATTATGCACCATCGTGGCGCGATACAAATGGCAGAAGAAATTCATGAGATCACCGAGAATAATGAAATTCATACCTTTGCCGATCAGATCATCGAGGTCCAGGCCGAAGAAATTCAGCAGATGATGGAATGGATCAAAGAAGACGGCGGCGGTATGGGCGGAATGCATGATGGAATGATGCATTAAGATAAGGATGCATCATCATGCTCTGTTACGCATTATGCGCTCCGTGGTATTCCTGTGCCCATTACCCCACAAAAAAGAGAAACAGATACACAGGGGGTTGTTTTAAAAAGCTAATCCATTTTCTTTTTGAATATGTCGTGATAACACCGACATAATTTCCTTTCGTACCTGTTCTTCGTCGTAGTGAGCGTGGACATGTTGCACGATATATGGAATCCCTGCTTTGCCGAGAATAGTGTTTAAGTTGGCATCACGATAATACCGGTTCGGCTTAAGATGAGTTATATCATTTAATTCAATTACCATATACCGTATCCGTTCTGTTCGGGAGACGAGTAGAAAATCAACTGAGTGTGATCGGATAAATTTCCGGTGGTCTGGATTTTTATCTGGTGCTGAAACAATATCCTCCACTCGAACCTGAGAAAACACCAGATAATGTTCTCCAAATAAGCGATGCAGAAGCATGAAAAAATTGTATTCGGTATCCGTCATGAATTGTTTCTTTCTAAAGTGTATTTGAGAGTAGTTCATGGGTTATTTGATAACATACTCGGTAATAGCGTTATATACCTCAAAAATCGCATTCCCTTTTTTAAATTTTACCTCATGAGGCAATGCTGATCCCGAAATCCAGATCTTAAGTTCGGAGTCCAGGTCAAGAGTCCCGGCAGTTTCTACCGAATAATGAGTAATATTTTTATATGGAATAGAATGAAACTCCACCTTCGAACCGGTAAGCCCTTGCACATTAATCAATATAAGACGAAGATTGGTAAACACAATCCGGTCACGAATCAGCTTATAGGAGCGTTCCACCTTCTCTGATGTGATAAAGATGTGCTTATACTCCTGCTGCACAATTTTTATATCTTCTAAAGTTGCATTACCTAACAGACCGGAAAGGATGGACATAGAAAATGAAAAATTTATATATATTTATTGCTTCGGTCTTTTGTAATATTCGCAAATCATCCCATTTACTCCTGCAGCAGCTACTACTTCCATTCCTCTATCGTTCAGGTAGTTGCGAATTTCTGCTTCGTAAGACAACTCTTGGATTGCTCCCATAAGCTGTGCCAACAAATCCTGCTGCTTCCAGTTCGTCAAGAATACGTGAAGCGCGGGCATACCCAACTTTCAGCTTTCTCTGGAGGAGTGATGCACTTATAGCTGTAACTCCGGAAAGTAATGTAACTGCCTCATTGAAAAATGGATCCTGCCCTGATTCCGCAGAAGGAAAAACCGGTGGAGTAATCTCATGTTCCGCAGTAAAGAGATTATTTTCTTTCAGATAAGTTATCACTTTTTGAGTGGTATCTTCTATTTCGGGCAATAGATCAACCTCTTGCATGGCTCCTGAACCCGTACTCAGTAAAAATTGATGTGGTGGTAAGGTGATTGCTCTGTGCGGCATACCAGCACGGCGTGCATCTTCTATCGAACTACAGGTAAATACTGCGCGAACAGGCAGCAATGACAAAAGTTTTGGAGGTAAGCTTCCTGATACCGAGCTTATGGAGCCTATAACGGTGACTCCTGCATGGGCTCCGGTTGTTACTATCCGTGTAATATAATCCGCACTGTCTCTGTTACCGTAAGTAATCTCGTCCATCATAGATATCATCAGTATGATTCGGGGAATGTTCTCCTCTAACGCATTTTTATTGTATTGCGTAAAGTTCATTACGCCGGCTTCCCGGAATCTTTTGTATCGGTTTTCAATCTCTTGCAAAGTCCATTGAAGTGCAGCAGTTGCTTTTTGTGAACAAGTAATGACTTCTGTCAGGTGATATGGTGTAGTTCCAAATACAGATAACTCTGCGGTTGCCTCTATCGCGATGATTCTTGCGTTTGAAGGGGCCATGGTAAAAAAAATGCTGTTTACGAGCGTGTGGAGCAGGTCAGCGGCTCCCGACGCCTGACTTCCAATAATCAGGAGATGATGATGTTTTTCCAGATCAAAATATACTGGTACATTTTGTGTAACCCCCATAACCAGCCTTTCAGCTAAAATACCTGGATCCTGTTGCAGTGACTGTTTCAGGATAGAGTGGTCAGATAATGATGAAATTGGCACTGGAAGTAAATCTGTCATAAAGTATAAAGAATTTATAACTATTTATAAAAGCCTCAAAACAACTTCGATAACAATCTATCGCGGAATTTACTTGATTGTCACCGCAAACGCATCATCAGTACCCGCTTTCAGCATTAAGAGTTTGTATGTCTCATCGTTTTTTGGAACCTGGTAGGTAATTGTGCCTGTTTTGGGGATGTTAGGTGATAGTGTTTCGAGATCCAGATTATTATCTGCGGAATTTGAATAATCAGCAGGACTATATACTGTGTCTTGCGAATCAATCAATGGCTTACCATCAGTTGTATACGTAAAATCAGCCTTGGTCGTATTAGTCAGAGTCATATCGATTACAATAAACTCTGTTCCTTCGGGAGCTACAACAGGTTCCATATACTCTTTGTTGAGAATATCACTTCGTTCTATACTATTCACTTTCACCTTAATTGTTGCAAGTTCAAACTCTTCCCCCATCTTTACATCAGTAATATTCAGCTTTGACAGCTCTTCTTTCATTTCCTCCTGCTCCGCAAGAACCGGAGAAGTTTCTTCCTGGTTGTTACTGCCGGCTGTATCAGCAGTTGGGCTGAATGCTTCTTCGAGGGCCGTATCTAGCCTTTGACGCACCTCATAAAATGCATACTCTCTGCCTGCAAAAAAACCGATCAATAAACTGGCAATAATACTTAATCCAATAACAATTTTTGAGTTCATGTATAAATTAAATAATAACTGATGCAATTATATACGTAAGAAAGGTTAATGTGTAATTCAATATACTATATACGTTTAGTATCATAAATATATGAACTACACCCCTCTATTTCATAAACGGAGCATTTTATATCTAGGAAACGACTCAGAAAAAATATACTTCCAGTTCTTGCTCGATAACTTTAAGCACAGATACTTAATTGTTCCACAAGTACACATACTCAATTTGATATATCCAGCTCACAAGTATATTTCTAATAATCAGGTCCTCGATATTGCAGGTTTCAAAAGCATTGATTTTGTGTTGTATGACAGGCATACCTACAAGCCTCTTCTCTGCATTGAGGTAAATGGAGGGTATCACAATGAAGAAAATAGAAAAAAGCTTGATACACGAAAAAAGCAGTTACTTCAGTCTGCCGGACTTAAAGTTCTAGCTGTAGAAGCAAGAGAAAACTATACCCATGGAGACCGTGTGGTGATTGAGGAGATGCTGGGGAATTAACCTTGGAAGTAATAAAATCAATAATACTCCCGGATATACGCATAACACCGGTTAAATAGCTCCGTCTCTTTGTGTAATTTATATTTCAACAAGGTCTTTCGAAGTGCCTTTTGCACCTCCCGTTCCCCCGCCTGAGTCGTTTGCCAGCCTGGGAAACGGACGATTTTTACAATTTCGTCTATATCGTTGACAATTTTTTCAACTATAGCAGGTGTTGCGTCTGTTTTACTCTCAAGGAAAAGCTCAGTAAGTGCAGATTTCGCACTACGTCGTTCTTTCTGGGTTTGCACCTCTTTCTCTGTAGCGACAACATCTCGTGCAAGTTTTACGAGCTCTTTCAGGAATACAACGCTACTAATCAAGCCATTCATCGCTTTGGTTTTCAGTTCTTCGAGCCGCTCACTAAATGCTTTAAATCGCGGGTCATTCCCGTGTTTTTTTAGTCGTTTAGTTATGCCGTCTTCTACTTCTTGTTTCTTTGTTTCCTGATTAATGCTCGTTAAGCTTTCTATTAATTCCGCATCAAGGATAATCTTTTCAAGGTCATCGGAAACTCTATGCACATGCATATTCCGATGCATAATCTCTGTTGTCTGAGCACCGAGCGCATGCCACAGAAGCCGACCGGTATCCGCTGAGGGTGGTTTTACCGATTCATACACTTGGGTTAGCCAGCGGTATTCTGCTTCGTACTTGTTTAGTACCGGGTCCGGGGAAACAGCTTCCCAGAGTTTCGACAAATAAATAAAGTCTTTTGCAAAAGTATCCCGCTTTTCGTCAGAGTGAAGGCAGTCCTGTGCAAGCTGTAGTCCTTCAAACCCTTCAATTTCCCGGTCCAACCCTGGAAAATGGCTCAGGCATAGTTCAAGTGCTTCCGGTAGTTCCATCTTGAGACCGGCAATATTAGTAACCACTTCTTTTACCTTTTCATCATCAAATGCAAGGGATTGTGCAACGTCATCAAATACGCCGTAGTAGTCTACCACCAGTCCATGCAATTTCTTTTTGTACACACGGTTAGTACGGCAAATAGCCTGTAACAGATTATGGTCTTTCATTGACTTATCCAGATACATACACTGCAATATTGGAGCATCAAAACCGGTAAGGAGCTTTTGGGTTACAATAAGTATTTTAAGAGGATCTGCTGGATCTTTATAACGTTCCAATAACGCTTCTTCCTGGTCTTTTGACATCGTATACTTTGAACGAAACTCAGGAGCATCTTTTGCGGTAGTGGTGATTACCACAGCAGACATGACAGGATCGATGAGTTTATCCAATGCCTGTTTGTATAGATCACACGCAAACCGGTCAGGCGTTACGATCATAGCTTTAAAGCCATTCGGCTCGACCCTGTCGCGAAAATGCCGCACAATATCGGCTGCTATTATTGCAATTCGCTTTGGTGACTTCAAAAATGCAGACATCTTTGCAGCCTGGTCTACGAGCGTTTTCCGGTCCTCTGCTGACAGATGTTGAGTGAGGTCGGCAAATGCGGCATCTACTGCAGCTTTATCAATATGAATATCAAGCAGTCGGGGTTCAAAGTGGAGTTGCAAGGTCGCTCCGTCCCGGACCGATTCATCGAAAGAGTAGAGTGACATATATCCGGCTACATCTTCCGGCGCACCAAAGGTGCTGAACGTGTTGCGGTCGGTTTTGTTAATGGGAGTTCCGGTTAATCCAAACAAAAAGGCGTTTGGTATTGCACTGCGCATTTTTCTGCCAAGATCACCTTCCTGGGTACGGTGTGCTTCGTCTACCAGGGCGATAATATTTGAGCGTTCGTTCAGAACCCCTGGTGCTTCACCAAATTTATGCATCATCGTTACAATAATTTTCCGTGTATCTTTTGCAAGCAGTTGCTGGAGCTCGGCGCGACTATCGGTCGTAACAACATTTGGAATTTCTGTTACGCTAAAGTTATTGGACATCTGGCTATCAAGATCAGTACGGTCAACGATCACAAGCACTGTAGGGCTTTTCAATACTGGGGATTTTCGCAGTTTTTGTGCCGCATACACAATCAGATACGATTTTCCGGAACCCTGAAAATGCCAGATAAGACCCTGCTTTACTTTCCCATCGATAACACGCTCTACGATTTTATTTGCACCTTGGTACTGCTGATATCGCGCTATAATCTTAATCCGGCGATTTTTACCATCGGTTGCATATAAGGTAAAAAACTGGAGCATATCAAGCAACACTTCCGGCCTTAGCTGACTTTGCAGTGCTGTCTCAACTTCGTTCAAGGAAGAATGGGATTGTTTATTCTCCTCCGTTTTCCACGGCCCCCATAATTCCAGCGGCATACGCACGGTACCATACCGGTAGAGCTTACCTTCGGTTGCAAAAGAAAATAGTGTCGGGACAAATAATTGCGGAATTGTATTCTCGTAATCGTCCTGAATATCTGTTGCAGCATCGAACCAGGTAATTGCGGGACGCACCGGAGTTTTTAACTCCCCGACTACGATTGGAATACCATTTATAAGCAAAACAACATCAGGTCGCTTTTCTACCTTTCCCAGAACGGTGTACTGATTTGTTGCAATGTATGAATTATTGGAAAGGTCGTTAAAATCGATCAAGTTTACCGGTATATGCTGGTTGTTTTCCCCAAAGGGCATTGTCTTTTCCCCACAAAGCCATTTCGCAAACTCTTCATTTGCCCGAACCAGACCATCCGTGGTAACGGAAATCAGGATGGCTCGCAGTTTGTAGATTACTTCATCTACTCTTTGTGGCTGTGTTTGTATATACGGGTTTAACCGAATGAGGGCTGCTTTAAGTTCGTCTTCTACTATTACATCGGAGGGCTGTCGCTTAAGCTCGTGAGGAGCAACATATCGCCACCATATTCCATTAGTACCCGGTCGGGGTATGGAACTGTCCATTACGTAATCAGCTGTTTGACCCGGTCTCCCCAAATGGATACCTGTCGATTTATGGATTATGGAGTGCTCGATGGTGTTAATCTCGTTAAATGACATATTGATGTTACTGTATTATATCCAATTGGTGTACTAATGTAAGATACGGATTTTCAAGTGCTTCTCGCACCAGGTCATCTTCAAATCCGGATTTGCCAAATAACACAAAGTGTTCTTTGCGTTGTTTTAGTTTCCAGTCTACCCGTGCTGCTTTTTCCCGAAGTTCATTTAAAACGCTGTACCCTACTTTTTTCTTCGACCACTTTGCTTCCATAAAAACGATGGTCTTGTCTTCGACGTTTACACCAATGCCGTCTACTTCCAGTTCTCTGTTCCAGTATCTGCCGACTTTGTCTAGTTGGCCCAGTTGTTTTTGCATGCTGCGCATGTGCTGGCGGGCAACTTCTTCGTAGGCAATTGCTTCCAGGATGTTGCTGTACTCTTTAAACCGCTGTTTTACCTGTTTCAGGTTGCCGATCTCAAGATCGCTGGAAAAGGCATATACATACTGAAACCAAAAACGGGTCATATTTTCGGACAATACATAGATACCACTTTTGGATTTATGCGGTTTTTCCTCCAGTACCGGAACTTCCCGCTTTACAAACTGGAGTTGTTCCAGGGTAGTAAGGTATTTATTGATGAGTGTTACCGGTTCGCCGACTTCGTTTGCTATCTCGCTTACCTTTGTTTTCCCCCAGGCGATGGCTTTGAGTATTGCAAAGTAGATATTCGGTGTACGTAGTTCCTGCTTGAGCATAAATCGGACCTCGTTGTAGTACAGCCCATTCTTATCGAAGAACAATTCTTCCACTGCTTTGGAGACGTTATCGTACCGTGCAAAAGCATTCAAGTAGGCTGGCATTCCACCTGTTATCGCATAGAACTGCATAAATTCGGCAAAGTCTTTTCCCGGGAAGAACTTTCTGCTACTCTCCGCAGACATAGACTCGATGCACAATCGGCCCGTTGTGCGGCCATATAAGGGTGAACGGTACGCAAGCAATTCCGACTCCATCATGGCGATACTGGATCCGCACAGAATAAGGAATACGTTACTGTCTTTGAGGTACTCGTCCCAGCCTTTCTGGAACACGCTACTTGTATCAGTCTGCGTTTCTACCAGGTAGGGGTACTCGTCTATAGCAACAATAAACTGCTTCGATTTCGATTTATCCCTTAGATACTCGAATGCTTCAAGCCAGCTCTCGAACCCGCGGCGGGCTAAGATGGTATCTTCGAAGTAATTCCCCACTACCCGGCCGAACTCAAGGAGCTGCTCAGAAAGGGTACGGCGGTCGGCAAGGTAATATATCCCCGTGTTCTTATTAAGGAAGTGCTTTATCAGCTCCGTTTTACCAACTCGCCGCTTACCATACAATACAACGCACTGTGCTCTCCCCTGCTGCCAGAGGGATTTGAGGTGCTCCAGTTCTGATGTTCTGTTAATGAATGTCATTTTATATACTCGTGATTATAATATTGTAAAATATAGTGGCCGTGTGCTATGATGGGAACATTTTCTTAAGAAAATGTTCCCATCAAAGTATCGTTCGCACTATACTTATCATTATTATACTCGTGAGTATATAAAATGTAAAGTTTAGTAAAACACTATTCATTTTTCAAGCTGTCCAGAAGCTATAGTACCTATCTTCCAATTGAAATTCTCTAGTTCCCTTTCCATTTTAAGATTGTACTCTTTATTTAGTAAGGTTGTTATTTTAATCAGCAAGTCGCAGTTAGTAATTAGTGCAAGTTTTATTCCTTTATATGTAGGGCTGTCATTAAAAGTAGAGTTGTCCGGGCTAGAATCCAGGAATCCCGCTAAACCGGAAGGATGCGGATGGGCGTACAATGAAAGTTGATAGTATAAGTTTTCATAATAAAATAGGAGTCCATTTTCTTGTGCTAAAGACTGAATTTTGAGTGAACTCCATGAGTTATCCATTGGTAATCTGTTCTCTTTCAGCACTTTTCGATACTTTTCTCTAGCGATTTGCTTTTGTGTTAGTCCCCTGCTTTCGATGAAGCATAATTTTTTCTTGTATTCTAATTTCATGTCTTCAGACATATCTTCCCTTTCAAGAAACTTTTTCAACCTTTTGTGTAAATCAATGTCATTGAATATCAAAAATTGCTCAGCTTTTTGTTTTGAATCACCAATTCGCAGATAGGCAAGACTGATATATGCTTCAAGTACAGACCTGCAAAGTGTTAGCGCGTCCTCACCGTAACCACCAGTTACAGGGTGGCATAGAATACTAATTGCTCGTGATGTCTTTATGCATTTAGATACAAGTAAAAAGGTAGCAGTATTAATTTGTGAGCTTTGAATTGAACGACTTTCTAATGTAGGTTTAAATTTCTCCTCATAACAGGAAATGATAGCTGTATGTAGCGTAAAAAGATGGTATAACCTATCTTTTTGCGTTGGTTGTACTCTAGTCTTTGAAGTTGTATTTTCGTCGCCTTTTTTCAAATGCAATCTCTCCTCCTTCCAGAGTTGTGATAACACATTCTTTAATAACGGGATTCTCCAAAGCTCCAGAAATATACAGCTGATCTTTCTCTAGTTCTTTATCTAATTGAGCAACAATTACTTGTTCTGCGTCTCCCCCAACAACAATGTTTGCATTATGGGTAGCAATAATGAGTTGTTTGTATTTTTTGACTACTTTTAGAAGTTGCAATAGTTCATCGGTTATGAAATCATTGTCTAAGTGATCTTCTGGTTGATCTAACAATATAATTGAAGCCTGCTGTCCTTTTGTAGCAAGGAACAATTTTAGTAGCAGCGTGGCTTGTTCTCCTGTACTCATGTTTTTAAGTTCCTTTGTTTTCATTCCAAAAGTAGCTTCAATTTTAGGTTGTACTTTGATGTATGACGGCCACTTCTCGAAGAGCAATCTTATGAGTTTCTCGTAATTACTCTTCTGGATTTTCTTTTCGTTGGAAAATAGGAATGACCAGGACTTTTCTGATAGCCAGCTGAAATACTCCTGGTAAGTGCAATCTTTAAAGACCTCACTTTTAATATTTATGTCAAAATGGTTGTAAAAACAACTTTCAAGGTCAGAAATAAGTAGCTCGATTTCAAAATACACTTCACCTTTAATATTGATGTTCGTAAATATCTTTTCGAAGTACTTAGATTGGTTGTTCTCATTTAAAAACTTGTGGTAGACTTCATTTACTTTTTCTTTTGACTCTTCAATCAAAATAGGTATGCTATTCCCAACATAAGCAATTTCATCCTTCTTTGTAAAATACAAGGATATTTCCTCCTTTAACTTATCTATCGTTTTTTTTTGCTCGATAACCTTCCTTTTTAGCTCTTCAAATGTGCTTATCTGCTTCTGAATTTTCTCTAGGGCAGTTGTTAATGCAGTGATATCTTCTTTTATGTCCAATCTTACTAGTTGCTGTTTTTTCTTTTGGAAATCAACTCGTAATTTATCAAGTTTTTCCTTCGCAAGATGTATATTAGTCTGATACGAGGCATCAATTTTATCAATATCTATACTTTCGATATCTTGCGCACCTGGTAACTTAGCTTTAGTTGAATTGTTCAAAGATTCTATTTCTTTGTTTATCGCTTCAAGTTTAGATTTGATCGAAGGAAAACTATTCGACTGTATTAAGGTTTTGAGCAGAGTACCTTCTTGAACGATGTCAGATAACTTATCAATTAACTTTTTAGTCTCTGGTGTTGATAGTTTTTCTTTCTTCGCAGTCAGATCGGCTATCTTCGTCTCAATATGTGCTTCAAAATTACCAACGCTCTCAACTTTGAAATCATCTTCATGCTCGCTACAAAAATCTCTATATAACTCAGATAAATTATTTCTAAGGCCAATTATTGCCGTAATTTTTGTTTGTATTGAAGCAATTACATTGTTGTAGTTTGTACTAATACTCTCAATACCTATTTCATCTAAAACTATTGCTCGCACTTCATTCTTATTTTTTGCGATAGTGGCTAAATACTCCTGCTCTACATGATAGATAGGAAGTTGATTATTTAAGGGACTCGAAGTACTAGAGCTATAACAAGTTGCCGTGCCAGATTTATCGATTACTTCATATTCAAATTGAGCTTCACCATTTTGTGATACATTCGTAAAATGATCACCACCATCATTATTTACATGAGCAAGTACCGAAAGTAGAAGTGATTTTCCAGTACCTTTCCCTCCGATTATGCAGACCATGTCACGGTTTAAAGGTATGCTCTGACTTTGAAGGATATAACCATTCTCGTTAGTAATCTTGATTTCATTAATGAAGTACTTATTTACTTCGTTGTATGGATTCTCTTCTTGTATTTTCGCTCTTTCGGGCTCTTCAATAATTTGCTTTAAACCTTCAAGGGTGGGATCTGCCTTTATCCATACAAATTTTTGTCCCAAGCAGGTACGGCCATCAATCTTCGTGTCCTCTATTGCTCTACAATCTGAGGCACAAATATAAGTGATTATCCGTTTGAAATCAGGGTGTTGCCCGCTGAGCATTTGATAAATTCCACTAGTTTTGTCGTATTCTTCTAAAGGCCTGGAGATTTGCGCAATGCCAATGTATTTTTTATGCCATTCATCTAATCTACGCGCTCCTTTTATAGTCGCTTTGTCCAAAACTCCACTAGTACTATCGGCGTGGGCAAAAATGAGAACAGCATCAAGTTTCGCTTCTTGAATTATTTGAAATATCTCTTCAATAGTTTTTGTGCTTACAGGTATTTGCCCATTTGCAGGAACCAATATCTCTCCGGGCTTAAATAACTGGTCTACTATTTGTTTAATTCTTTCGTGATGTGTTTTTAAGGGGAATATACACAGTAAATGGATACCGCTCCCATCTTTTGCAGTAACCTCAAATCCCGGTAGTACTGAAATACCTTCCCTTTGGCCTTCATTCTGAATAAACGGTAAGAGTAAATCTCCTAAGTTATTGCAAAAATTATGATCCGTAATAGCGATAACACCTAAACCTTGTTCCTTCGCTTTTTTAATGTACTTTGTTGCAAACTCTTCTTTTAAATCATCAGTTGATAAATCAGGCTTATTTATCCACTCATTATCTATCGGAGTATGTGTGTGCAGGTCCCATTTGCGCCAAATGGAGCCTCTTTTATACTTCATTAGAAAAAATTTGATTTAAAACAATTTTTGATGAAGTTTTAAGAGAAAAGTCATAATTATCTAACCATTTTTTGGTGCGGAGCATTTCTTTGAAATATCTATATACTTCTATTGGATCTAAGTCTTTGTTCAAAAGTGGGATCTTAAGTTTTAATAGATCATTCGGTCTTAAGTTAATAATATTGGTACCTAATACTAGAGGCTTAAGTAACTTAGCATATATATCACAACTGAAAAATATATGGCAAAATTCTTGATATTGGCTATGAGGTCGAAATACAATACAAAAGGTACCAACAGCTGTAATGTTCTTTAGTTCTTCATGCAAAATTGCAGCTTTTCCAACTAATTCAGGATTCCCGTTTGCTGTGCAGATTATTATATCGCCCTTTTTTAAAATTTGATCTTTTTTAAGTAAGTCTTTATTTATGTAATATATGTCGTCAAAATTAACTTGTAGGTTTCTAATGTTATTTGCACGCAATAATACAAATGATTCGTTATCATGATTATTTCTAAGATCATCTGGTTTGTAACTAACTCCTCGTATTATCTGTCCAAATTCTTCTAGCTTTTTCTCGGTTATTTTCTGAAAATAGTTATTTAATTGAGTTGCTTGGTAAAGATTGAACTTAATAAAAAGTCTAGATAGATTTTGTAAGAGTAAATCTCCTTTCAACAATAATTCAGTTAACTCTCTCTGTTTTTCCAATGGAGGTATTATGAACTCCTGCTCCGCTAGCATCTTCCACTTAATAGTAGGTGACAACGAACCTTCAGATATATCTACAGCGCAATTCATAAAGGTATCCGAGTGTAAAAAAAAGGGAAAGAGTTCTGGCATTATAACCTTCGGGTTTGCGCGTAGTACCATGGCGTGTGCGGAGCATATACCATCAAAATTTGCTACCGCAGCCTTACGCTGATACGCTCTCCGTTTTCCAAAGATTACGTCACCTTTATATACCTTTAACTTTGTACCTTTTACTTCCGATGGCTTACCGAATCGAGTGATATGAATAGATTCGGGGTCAAGATGTTCAAGCCCCACATAAATTTCTGCATTTGTTTGGCTTGGTTCAACGCGTTCAGATATATGGAAAGCAATTTCGTCAAATCGAAATTTCTTCCACAAAGATTTATCTAGTTTCATAAATTAGTTCTTGTAATTGCTTCTTCAAACTATCTGAGTTCTGTACCCATTCTTGTACTACAGTTTCTATATCTGTAACAGGTGATAGGTCCCTGTAGTTCTGTACATTGGACAAGTAGAGAGAAATGTTCAAGTTCGCTTGTTTTTTAAGAACGAGTTCATTAGATACTACTTTAGAGAAACGTTCAATATCCTCATAAGCTGTATATGCATTGAATATCTTTTTTATATGATCTTCAGTAAGATAACTGTTTCCAGTTTCTTCCTTCACCTCATTTACAGCATTTATAAATAACACGTTTCCTTTCTTCTTTGCCTCCTTTTTTGTTTTGCAAATCATCAAACAAGCCTCCATGGGTGAGTTATAGAACAGATTTGCACCTAGTCCAATAACGGCTTCTATCATATCTGCTTCAATGAGTTTTTTGCGAATATGCATTTCCTGATCCCGGAACAACACCCCATGCGGCCACAGTACCACACACCGCCCATTCCCTTTATCCAGACTCTTCAAAATATGCTGCTGGAATGCATAATCCGCACACCCCTGCGGCGGAGTACCTAACATATTCCTTCCATAGGGGTCGTGCTCGAAGCTTTTGCGATCCCAGCGTTTTATAGAATATGGCGGATTGGCCAGGATAACATTGAATGTTTTGAGCTGATCGTTTTCCAGGAATTTCGGGTCGGAGAGCGTGTTTCCGCGTTTTATAGCAAAGTCCTCGATGCCATGCAGGAACATGTTCATGCGGGCAATGGAGGACGTTATCAGATTTATTTCCTGCCCGTAGAGCTTGAGGGTGCGGTACTCTTTCCCCTGTTGCTTGAGTTGCAGTGCACAATTGAGGAGCATGCCACCGGAGCCGCAGGTGGGGTCGTAGACGCTTTCTCCCGGCTGGGGGTCCATGAGAAGGGTCATGAGGTGGACAACAGTACGGTTAGTATAAAACTCGGCTGCTGTATGCCCGCTGTCGTCGGCGAATTTCTTGATGAGATATTCATAGCCGTCGCCCAGTTTGTCATCGGGTACGTTGGCTATGGAAAGTACTTCGCTGGAAAAGTGTTCGATAAGGTCGGTGAGGGTTTCGTCGGAGAGGCGGTCTGTATTGGTCCAGGAGGCATCGCCGAAGATACCATACAGCACGTCCTGGTTTGCGGCTTCAATCTGCTGCATGGCATTCTGGATTGCCATCCCAACGTTGGTAGTTACCTCGCGGATGTCCTTCCAGTGGGCGCCTTCGGGAATCTGGAAGCGGTGGTTCTCGGAGAACTTGGCATATTCAAGGTCACCACCGGATTCTGCCAGAGCGGTCTGGTATTCTTCGTCGTAGACGTCGCAGATACGCTTGAGGAACAGGAGCGGGAAAATATATTGTTTGTAGTCGCCAGCGTCGATTACGCCGCGCAAAAGGGTTGCGGCACCCCATAAATACGATTCGAGTTGTTTTTGTGTCATCATTTGAGGAGACCGAACTTGCGTAATTGGGCTTTAAATTCTTCTTCCGCCTGCCACATGGCTTCGGCGGCTTCCCGTACCTGCTGGAGCGCTTCTTCGGGCGTAGGAAGGGTATCTTCTATGCGTTTTTCTACATAGAGCGGAATGTTCAGGTTGAATTCGTTCTCCTGAATATCGGAAATAGTTGCAACGGTTGCATAATCCGGCACAGTCTGGAATGCTGTGTACCACTGATAGATCTGCGATACATGTTCCTGTTCCAGATAGTTCTGCGCCCGACCTTCGCGGTATAGGGTGCTGGCATCGATAAACAGAACTTTGTTCTGGTGGTCCTTATGTTTTTGTGCCCGGAACACCAAAATACACGCAGCAAGAGAGGCTCCATAGAAAATATTTGAACCCAGTCCTATAACCGCTTCCAGAAGATCATACTGTATTATCTGCTCGCGGATTTTGCCCTCTACCCCTTTACGGAACAACACGCCATGGGGCAATACCACCGCCATCCTCCCGGTAATGGGGTTCATCGATGCAATCATATGCTGGACCCACGCGTAGTCACCGTTTGAGTCTTTGGGTAATCCGAATTTAGGTCTCTGGTATGGGTCTTTCTCCCACTTCTTGGCACCCCAGCTTTCCAGCGAAAACGGTGGATTAGCAACCACGCAATCGAAGGTAGCGAGTTTGTCCTCGTTAAAAAATGCCGGATCGCGGAGGGTATCCCCGCGGACGATCTTAAAGTCCTCCACATTATGGAGGAACATGTTCATACGGGCAATACCAGCTGTAGTGAGGTTTTTTTCCTGACCGTAGAGCTTGAGTGTCCGCGGGTCTTTACCGGCATCCTTTACATGATGAATTGCCTCGATAAGCATACCGCCCGTGCCACATGCCGGATCGTAGATGCTGTCGCCTTGTTTCGGGTTTAGAATCTGGGACATGAGCTGTACAACCGTTCGCGGGGTATAGAACTCCCCTGCTTTCTTGTTGGTAAGGTCTGCGAAATGTTTGATCAGATATTCATAGGCCTGGCCTAGAATATCCGGTGCGACATTACTGTTTGAAAGGTTGTGCTGAGAGAAATGTTCGATCAGGTCGATAAGAAGTGCATCTGGGAGCTTTTCTTTGTTAGACCACTGTGTGTCACCAAAGATGCCATAGAGGTACTCCTGGTTAGCCTTTTCAATTTCCCGGAAGGCATATTGAAGCTTTTGACCAACATTGGTAGTCGTTTCGCGAACATCCTTCCAGTGACATCCTTCGGGAATGGAAAACCTATGGAATTCAGGGAGGTGCGCATATTCCATATCGCCACCGGACTCCTTGAGTGCTTCGGCGAGTTCTTCATCGAAAACGTCTGAGATTCGTTTAAAGAACAGAAGCGGGAAAATGTATGCTTTAAAGTCGGAGGCGTCTACCGGTCCTTTGAGGATCCAGGCGGCTTTTGAGAGGTATTGTTCGAGTTGGGATAAGGTGAGCATTTTTCAGAATTTATTGTATCAACTGAACTAGGTATTTCATAGGATTATATTGTAGTTTTTACCCCCCCCCTCACACCCCACACTCAAACTCCACCCCGCTCTCCGCAAACCCACACTGTTTATAAAACCGCCGTGCGCCCTCGTTTCCCCAGCGGGTCTCCACCAGCAATCTCGTATATCCATGTTCTTTTGCATACTCCCGCACCCGCTGCATCAGCATTTTGCCAATCCCCTGGCTCCGGTATTCGGGTCGCACGCCAATGTTTTCGATCTCTAAAAACTTGCCATTCCGGTAATCAAACTCTTTTTCGTGTAGTGCGACATAGCCGGCAACTACAGCCTGTTCCAGGTCTTCTGCCACAAAACAGGCGCCATAGGTACCGGTGGCAAGGCCGGTGTAATACGCGGTGCCTAACGGGGAAGCAGCCCATTGTCCCTGCAATACGGGGTCAAACTGCGCGTCATGTTGGAAGACCTGATCATTTAATTCTCGTAGAGTCTCGATATCTGAAGGTTGTGCAGGCCTGATGATCATACCCCTATTATACAACTTCGTCCAGGGATTGTAAGAGTCGCACTCATTCGGTTAGTTACGGTTTTCCAACTCGTAACAACTGTAACACCAGCCCCACAATACGCTCTTTATCCTGTGGCTTGCTTTCAGCAACCAGTAGGGTTAGTGCAGTCAGCGCTTCCGGTGTCATCGAATTTTGTTGCAGGAGTCCTGCTTTGTTGAGAAACCAGATAAAGGCAAATGCTCCACTGCGCTTATTTCCATCGGTAAAGGGATGATTTTTAACAATAAAGTACAGTAAGTGCGCTGCTTTTTCTTCAACGGTGGGGTAAGCGTCCTCGCCAAATACCGACTGAAACACCGTGCCGACAATTCCACCAATGGCATCACTCTGGCGCTCTTGTGCAAAGATGCCGGTTGCCTGTTCTTTTCGGATTAGCTCGTTTTTTAGCTCTTGTATTGCGGTTGCCAGCTCTTCGGCGGTAATAGCTACCTGCTTTTTGCTGGCGCCGGTTTGTGGCAATGTGGAACGATCATATGCATCCAGCGATAACCACGTATCGGCAAACATCAGTATCAGCTCCAGTGCACCGCTTGCGGGTACTTCGCCACTGGGGGGCAATAATTGTTTAACAGATTCTACTGCTTGTAAAAAGTGGTGATAATTGTTGGAAATCCGGTTCCGGTTTAAGGTATAGCCTTGAGTTATGTGTTCGCGGAGGGTTGTTGTTGCCCACTGGCGGAACCGTGTTGCTCTCTTGGAATTGACACGATACCCAACAGATAAGATTAGGTCCAGGTTGTAATATTCTACATCTCTCTTTACTTGTCTATTGCCTTCTGTTTGAACTGTTGCAAAAACTGCAACAGTTGAACTCTGATCCAATTCTTTAGAATCATATATATTTTTAATATGACGGGAAATACCGGATTTATCAGTCTCAAAAAGATCGGCAATCTGCTGTAAACTTGCCCAAATAGTTTCTTTTTGCAAATGACCTTTAAACTCTATTTCACCTTTTTCTGTTTGGTAAATTACTATCTTGTTTTCCATATTATGTTACTCCCTCAATATCCTTAACTATCGAATTAATTGCGCTATGCAACTTGATGCAGTCCGACTCTTTTTTAAGAGGTTATACCCCCATTATACAACTTCGTCCAGGGATTGTAAGAAGCTCCTATACGTACCTTTCAACGTATACAGAAATACCTCTCCTCCTGCGTATTCAAAACAGGTGAGCTTCTTTTATCGTGCAAACAGATCCAGATATTCCCCCAGTTCGTACATCCGGTTCCGGCTGTATCCCGTAATTTCACGCAGTATATGTTGATCCATCAGATCGGAAATCAGACTGTTCGCCGTTGGTGGGCTTACATCAAGCCATTTTTCAACATGTCCGGTATTAAACACCGGTTGTCCATAGAGCTGCTGCAACAAGCGCTTGGCTGTCGGGGCTTTTTTTCCCAGTCGCATAATGCGATCTTCATACTGGGTACGTAAGGCAATTATTTTTTCGAACGTATCCACTCCCTTTGTGGCAGTTTCGATTACTCCCGTCAAAAAAAAACGAAGCCACTGTTCTATATCGTTAGATGACCGGACGATAGTGAGAGCATCATAATATGATCCTTTATTCCGTTCAAAAAAGTCTGACAAGTATAAGGTCGGTTTTTTGAGAATGCCTAAGCTCACCAGATGTAACGTAATCAGTAATCGGCCGGTTCTTCCATTCCCGTCAAGAAATGGATGAATTGTTTCAAATTGATAGTGGCTGAGTGCAATTTTGATCAGATGAGGTATCTGTAATCGTTCGTTGTGCCAGAATTTTTCAAGGTCCCCAATGAGAGCGGGGACTTCGTCCTGGTGTGGCGGTATAAAAAACGCGTCCGAAATACTGGATCCACCGATCCAGTTCTGGCTTCTCCGGATCTCACCCGGACCCTTATGCATTCCCCGGACATTAGCCATAAGCCGGGCGTGTGTTTCTTTTAACAGTCGTATCGAAAGAGGGAGTTGTGATAACCCGTCTATAGCATAGGCAAGTGCGTGGATATAGTTCTGTACTTCATTCCAGTCATCTCTTCGCTCGGGATCGATATCCTGCTCCTCCCGCAATGCTTCATCAATTTCTGTTCTCGTTCCTTCGATTCTGCTGGATGTTGTTGCTTCTTTAACAACGTGCATTTTGATAAAAAAGGATACATCCGGTACCAGTGTAGAGTATGCATTCAATTCACCAAGACGTCGCATGGCCTCTTCGAGCATAAGGGTAATACGTCTATCCTGCCAATAAAACTCTTTGTTTACAGAGCTGGGTAAAAAGCTCTGATACTCATACGTTTTATTGTAATGATGTGTCTGGTATGTTCCTGCCTGAAAGATATCTTGCATATGGAAAGTATAATAGGCAAACTTAATTATGTCAACTTATATTTAAATTTAGATCACTAAACTTAATTATAAAAATCTGTATTTAAAGTTGGAGAGATCAAACACTATGTCTAGGAGTTCTAAGATAATTGTCCACTACACCCACCTCACACCATCTTCCCCCACGCTCTCCAGTCACCCCGCAGATATAACACCAGGTTGGCAAATGCCAACGCGATAAACCCTGCCAGGCCAGACATCCCCACAATAAACTCATTGCCTCCTGCCAGTCGCACCCCGGCAAGATACAACAGCCCAACCGGGATCCATGATACTGCAAATACGAGTAGCGTAAATAGGTGCCAGCGTGGCATACGAGTGATGTTCATAGAGATAGTATACTCCTCTTGGAAGTGGACTTTGCTTCTTTAGAACAACGGAACAGTCTCTGTCTCTTCTTACATAGGGTATACTAAATGGTATGACTACTCCGGAAGCACCACTCCAATACTCAGACCGTGAATGGGGTGCGTCTGCGTACCAAAATCTGCTGGCAATGACTGTCCGGTACCCGCATTCACACCGGGATACGATTGTGTCTGTTCTCGACCAGATTCATCCGGGAGCTTCCCCGCAAGAATGGCTTGCGCGCAGTGTCTCACTTTCCGATACAGAATTGAGTACGCTGGGAACGCGTATGCGGAACGAACTGGTGATCAGCCGGTTGAACTACACTCCAGACCAGCTGGTAACACTTGCGCAACAGGAACCGGCACGTGCCAGACTGGCACATTGGATGGATCGGGGTAATTTTGAACAGCGTGCGGCATTAACTGATTTTATTGAATCTGTAGATCTCCAGTTAATGACCGATGGACAGGAGCTGGCTGTCGGCTGGGAGCAACCGTCGCATGAAGATGGAGAGGGTCCGGATAGTACTCCTCCAGCAAAGCGTGGCTGGGTTCTCAGACCAAAACAGTTGTCTGAAGCTGACGCAGTCCGGCTCACAAAACGACTCCAGGAGTTGCAAGGGCTGGTGCCCGCGGTCAGACTATTACGGGATGGTACCGACGCGTTGTTTGCCAGTGAATATATCGAAGGCTCATATGCAACCGCAGATGATATTGTGCTGTTTCGGAAAAATCTGCTGGAACGTGGCATTGATGAGTCTGATTTTGACCTCAATCAACAGAATGTGGTGCGTACCCCGGATGGGCGTTTACTCTATGTTGATGGAGATATTTTTGATTAATCTTCTTTTTTGAGTTCTTCGCTTGGCAGGTATACATAGATGATATCATGTGATATACTATGATCCTAAACGTGCGTTCTTATAAGCCACGCACACCTGACGGGTCATTTCAACAAACCAAACAACAATTAAATACATCGTTATGGCTAGATCACCTGAACATCTCAGCATCGCTCCGGCACCAAATGAGCTGGCACAGCTTCAACAGGCGTACCGGATGTTCCCGCCCGGTCTGATGGAGAGTTGTCTCGATCTCCCGTATTTTGATCCCGCTACGGGAGATCCGTATGAGGAGTACTTTAGTATCCGCTTTTTTTACACAAATCTGAAGCAATTTGCCGATGGTTCTCAGCCCTTACCACGGGAGATGGTGGGTACCAGCCAGCTCAAACGGCTGACTTCAGCCATGCAGCTGGCACAACATCCCGAAACGGTGATGCTGCTGACTACGTTAATGGATCTAGCAGATCCTTCTGTGGGAGAGTCGATAAATCCAACTCTGTTAACACTCCCCTACAGCAGTGAGTCGTATAAACATACCCTTCGTTGCGGCAATGTGGAACCGAAGTTTGCTTATTTTCTCCATCCCGAACGTAGATTGCGACAGGACCGGTTCCATCTGGGGCTTCATCCGGGAACTGGGCAACCACTCTGGGTAGAAAAACATGGAGAAGAGAATGATCGATTGTGTTTAACATTGTCGCCGGTGCGGGTAGGTAACCTGCTTCTGCCGCCAGGTTCGGTACTGTCGCATTCACGACCAGGGTACGAACTGAACGAAAATGGCATGCCTTCTCTACGCTCAGGTCGCGGAAGTATATATGCGGTTGATCTTTCTTTGAACTATTATCTACAACGGTTTTCGGCGTTTGCGGTTCCTCAGGCTGACCGGGATCGTGCCTTTGGGTCGTTTTATTACGAATGGGAAGATGAAGGAGCGTTCCGGAGTATGCATGGTGTTGAGCTTGCCCATTTTCAACAGATGGCTCAACAGGAAGTTGCGAATGATTAATGAGAGGTACCACTACTTACGCGCCACATGCGCTCCAATCACGGCCAGTACTCCCCCTATCACAAATGACCAACCTACGGATTCCCCTAACAACACAACGGCCATCAGAATGGTAGCCACGGGCTGTAGATAAGTAAACAGATTTGCAGCGACTTCGCTGCCGGCGGCCAGTGCCCACTGGTATACCAGATAAAACATGCCACTTCCCAGTATACCGGTTGCCAGCGCGGCAAGCAGATGACGGTACGAAATCGACCCCAGCATGCTCTGCCAGGCAGTTTCCTGCACACCCCTGCTTCCTGCCTGGTTGTTAAGCGGGATCCGGCTGTCAGAAATAGATAGACTGCGGTAAGTGCCGGAACAGAGGCATAAATCAGTGGCGAAACAGATGCCTGTGTGAATGGTAATGCGATAAACAATAAGACCGGATTGAGTGCTCCCAGAAGGCCTATCCACCATAGTTGCCGGAGTTTCGCCCATGAAAGCTCACCACGAGGCACTAAAAATGGCAATAGAAGCATTGTGGCCGATAGAAAGCGGAGAAATACCAGCGTGAACGGAGGGATGGCTTCCAGGGCGATTTTAGCGGCTACTACTGTTACGGTTGATAGCTTTTGAGGAGCCGCCGTTCCCCCAGTTTAGGCAGATAGGCTCCCATATTCATCCAGATACGATGCATAGCGGGCGGTATTCCATAGAGATGCAACTGCTGTTCAAGGGTGCGGAAATCATGCATATAGAGAATCATCTGATCTGGTGCCTGTCTCCCTACGCGGTACTGCTTAAACGTCCCATCCATCAGAAATACCGGTTCCGGCCAGTCTGATTCGTCTTCTGCCCGCTGGCACAGCACTGCCCGGTGTTCACTGGAGCGGCTAATGTCGTGTATCCCCTCCACGGCAACATACCCGATACTCTCCAGTACATCCACCATGTTATGGGCATACTGAACACAGACACCATCCTCCGGACCCATGGGATAGCCCTGACCGAATTGTTTACCGATAGCAGTATAGACCAGAGGTGTAAACACATCCGAGATCAGCCGCAACTGATCCATACGCAGCTGTACAAACGCGTGTATTTCTGGATCGAGACCGGATACTTCAGGCAGAGTAAGCGATGGATGACGGGATACTTCGGATAGCGCCGGTACAGGAGAGAGTGTAAGCGTTTCGCGACAAAAACCTTGTGCAGAAGGATCAAGTTGTCGTTCGGCCATAAAAAGTATTATACATACTGTACGTAAAAAACGATGATAACACAGGAATATGCGAACGGTTGAACCGCTTACAGGAGGGTTCTGATCAGGGGCAGTAAATTATTATAAGATAATTTATGGTATAATAGCATCTCTATCCTGACCGATGCATCTTGAGAGGAAAAGACGATGAAGATCGCGACAATGGCACCCGTCCGCAACCCGCGCCGGTTTATCCCCGGGTATCTCCTGGTGGTGACCGGCAGTGTCGTGGCCGGGGTCCTGCTGGGGTCCTGCTGACATTCCTCTACCTGGAGGTCTAGCAACTGCCTGCAACATCCATTCCCGCACGAGTCGGAGTTCTCAGACCCGGGCACCACGCCCGGGTCTGATCATCCTTGAGCAATAGAGAGTACATCAATAAACTCAATTCCCAGAGCTTCACATACTCCTCTATCTGATGCGCTATCTCCTATAAATAAAAACTGGGATACGGGGAGGTTAGTGGTGTTTATCAGTCGAAAACCATCCGGATCGGGTTTAATATACAGCACGTCGTTATAACAGACGGTGGTGGTAAAGAGCTTGTCGATTCCTTCTTTTTGCATAACGGGAGTAACGGTCTGGCGATTATTGGAGGTCCAGAGATGAACGTTGCACTCCCCCGCTACCGCCTTCAACAAAGCGAGCCCCTGATCTACCCGGGTATAGCCATGATAATGGGCATGTTCCAGGTCTGTGTTTTTTTCTATCAGTGCGCGGCGGAATTCGGGGCCGTATGTACGGGTAAGTTGATTGATAGCTGTATGCGATAAACTTCCATGAAATTCAGGTTCAAATTGCCGGATAAACCGGTCCATCTCAACAGACCAGGCTCCCCAGTCAATCTGCAGTGTACAGATTGTTTCATCAAAGTCGAAGATGATATCGGTAATGCGTTCGTGTGTTATACGCTTGAGTATCTGATGTATGGTCATGAAGCCATTATACCCGAATCACTGTTTCGAAAACCTCAGTTTTCTGTAATAGAACTATTCTGTCATATAAAAATCTCAATTATGCGGAATTACAGGAGGTAATTCTTATAGTAATTGATACATGGCTTATAACATGTTGTAAGTATTTGGTATGTAATTAAATATTGCGCTATATTGTAGTCCTATAATAAATATCGTATACTATATGCATGGTATTCGAAACAGTGCGTGGTATACCGGAAACGCAGAAAAAAGAAGTCCGGCAGGAACGGTTTACCAGATTGAAACAGAACCTTGAACAACTCAAACGGTCTACCCGACACGCCTTACGGGCAATTCCGTTATTGGCGTTACTCGCCGCGTTGCCAGTGGCTGCTATTTCAAGCTTTACAGATGAAACGCTTGACCCTGATTCACCAGGTATCTCTCTGCCGACGGGAGCGAATGGACAAAGCGGTAGTCTGGAACTTGCCGCGCGCGTTGATATGTGGCTCCGCAATCAGAATATTCTCACGATCATCTGCACTCCTTCAGATCGCGAACAGAACATTACTCTTGACCAGGTGCGTCAACAGTTTGAGGGAACTTCCTCTGCTCCCTATCCGATGAAACACTTTGTGGCTAAAGTTACCATGGGTCAGATGCGCACGGATACCGTGCGGTATCTGGAGGGGCGTTCATCCCAGACCTACGAAGAGATGACGCGGGGGTCGTACCGGCAGGCAGAGCGTTGTATTACAGAAATTCATGGCCCGGATGCGCCTGATGAAGGAATTATTGCGCTCTATGTCCCGGGTATCTCCGGTGGATATGATGGACTGGCATCCCGCTATCAAGCAACTGATCCGGATACAGGAGAACAGCGTGATTATGCGCTGATCTATATCTCAGAAGCGTACTTTACCTCAACGATTCCGCATGAGCTGCTCCATGCATTACTCTTTGCAGATCATGAGATGGACTATCGCGGCCGTGCATATGAATCATCGTGGTCGCCGACAGGAGTTGGTGCTTATAACGGAGCTATGGCGGCGGTACTGGAATACAACGGACTGTTGCCCGAAGAAGAGCGGGTGACGGTTCCCTATTCTCACGATTCACCGGAACTTCAGTTTATGATGGAGGGGTTATATGCATCTGAAAACGATCCGAATGCTATCCGGATGCTCGAAATAACAGATGTTCCCTGGGAGGTAATCGGTAGAATGTTGCAACTGGAAGATACTGACTTTCCCGATGACACCAGCTTTTCGGTGATCGTGGAACGGAGAACGAAAGAACCAGGTACGATTGATGAATATTCCCCGGATGAGGGATTTGTAGTGACTATTGCCGAAACATACTATACTTACCGGTTCCCCCGGTATTACAAACTGTATTTCCCGCGTCGGGATGTAATCAATCCGCTGCGTCAGGCATGGAAACCATCTATGAAGTTCACCGTTCCTGCCGGAGATATCGCGTTAAACGAAGCCGGAAAGCCGGAGTTTAGTATTTGTTTCCATCACGACGACGCAGAAGCCAATGTGGCAGATATACCGGCAAATGTGACCGTAGTGTTCGATGGAACCTGCCAGCAAAGTGAAGCATATCCGTACCGGATATTTTTACCTATGCTCGTTCAGGGAGCAAGTCAGTAGGGAGCGGGAGTGCATTGCAGTTCGAGAAGAGAAAGGTTATTTTGTCATAATGGTACTGACAAAGGGCTGAGCTACGTCAAAATCAATATCTTCAAGAATTACTCTTTTGAACTTCATTGGTTCAGCGATGTATTGATAGGTCCATGTCTCACGGGCTGCCAGCTCTACGGCACGAACAGGATCGGTTCCCGCAGTGACGAACCGGGTAAACGCAGGTTCGAATGCGGCAAAGTTAATACTCCCCTGTCTCCAGTGACATTCCAGTCCTCGAACCCGGTGTCCGAGTTGTTCAAAATAGGAACGTGCAGCAAAGGCAAATGCTGCCCCATACATATCCGGATGACGTTTTGAGGGATCGCGTTGAAAACCAAAGGTGAAGAGGTCGTAGTTGATATACCCTTCGGTGGAGATGGACGCTTGCAACCGGCATCGGTCAAATTCTCCAAAATCAGTGATATACAGAGATTCGGGCATCACCGTAATAGAAAGTTGTCGCCCTGAGATAGTTCCGGGAACAATATAGTGATCCGGGATGGCAATGTTAGGATCAAAAATCCATGCAGGAATGCCGCCAACAGGACGAAGCGGTGGTTCAGAGTTAAATCGTTCTTTGCTCATGATTGGGAAGAGTTATTGAGTTGGGTGTGTTGGGTGGCATTGGCTTAGAAATCGGGGCGGATCATTTCCGCGCCCTATTCACTGCCGCTGCTACCCCGCCTTCCGGCGTTGATTCCTGGTTCGCCTCGCCTACTGAGCCGTTTCCGGCTGTTCGACTGAAAGCCTCGTCAGGTGGTGACACTGGTGTGTCAGCTTCCGGCGATCGTGGCCGGCTGGAGGTATTCAGTTGTCGCCTGCCGCCCGGGGGCAGACACCGCCCAATGCTGTGTGGGGGCTGGTGCCGCTTGCGAGCGGTACTCTCGATCGGCCAGACACGCTAGTAAGCGGTCGGCCTGCAGACGGTCGAACGGGTGCGCAGTTGTTAGATGCGCGAACTAGGCTGCACGCCGCTCATGTATCTGCCCTGCTGGCGATACATCAGGTACCTCCCTTCTGTAGGATGTGTTGGTTCATGCGCGCCCCGGCTGGCTCCTCCATCTACATCTATCGGAGTTGGACGCCGGGGAAAGGCCATGCTCTATGTGTCGCTGGCTGTGCCTGCACGCTTCGCTCAATCGAGACCCCGGGCCTTGCAGCACCGGGGACCAATTATGAGCGGTCCCAGTCGCTCGTGAATGATTGTTTTCATCGAGCTTTCCTCCTTTCCAGCAGATAGTATATCATACTATAGGTTTATAATCAATAGTATTTGGTGTATAATATAGGATATAAGTTGTGGCACCGGTGCCGCAGCTCATATACAACACTGGCGACGGATAGTAGTTGAATCGAGTAGACTATGGGATTTATCGACTCCGTCCAATGGCTTCGGCCGTTCGTGCCGCTGCTCGTGCTGGGCTACTTTCTACTGCTGAGCATCGTGAAGAGGCGTGTGCCCCTCACGTGGTATCAGCATATGAAGGAGGTACCCTTCCTGATGTTTTTCCTCGCGGCTGTCCACGTCTACACGATGGATGCCGCGTGGATGCGCACATCAACGGCAGGGATGCTCAGCGTCGTGGTGATCGACCTGATGGTGCAGTGCGTGATGTTCGCCGTAGGGCTGGGCACGCTGGGGTCGGCCTGGTCGCAGCGCCTCGAGTACGGCTGGCCGGACCTGGTTCATAAGCTCGGAATCGCGCTGGCGGCGTTTATCGCCTTCCTGACGATGTTCTAGGGCTGGCTCGACACTCACTGTCTATGTGCCCTGATGCTGGCTTGTGGCGTTCATGGTCGTTACTGCCACGTGCCTGCTCGTGTTGTTCAGGGTGGGGACTCCCCCACCCTGACAATATCTCGTGTATCATAAGCATTATGACCACAGAACCAACCCCCGGTTCCGCAGATGTCGTCCGTACCGAAGGGCTGACTCGTACTGCCGATGTAATAACCTCATACTGGAACGAAATTACTCATTACCGCACCACTGCCGGAGAAGCAGAACGGGGCACCCGGGTGGCCTTTCCGATAGATTATGTAGAACTGGCTGATCGTTATGCCGCAGATGCTCGTCAGCTGCTTGACCGGCCGGATCTCTTGCTTCGCTGGTCTCGTTCTCCGTCCACTGATGTGATTGCCCGAACAGCACACACCTTTCAAACCATTGCGGCTGATATTGCCATACAGACGCTGACCCGTGTAACCAACGGTACCTACTGGCGCAATGACCTTCCGCGTGAACATGCGGTTGAACCCGGTGAAACAACAGAGCGGGATCAGTTTATTTTTACCCCGACAGAACAATTATTTCAGTTTATTATGACCACTGCCCGTGTAGATGCGGCGAACCTGCATGAAACCCGTATTCAGGGAGTAGAACTGACAGAACCGTTACTGGATACGGTACAGCGCCTGGCTGTTGCCCGTACAGAAGCATTTCAGCAGTCTATAGCAACATTTGTTCGCACCGAGCACCGTATCCCTTCACGGGCAGATATGCTCGAGATTCAGCAGCGCGTTTTGGAGTCTGTTCCCCACGTTGCCAGACCTAACCCGGCTGCGGAAACAACCTCTCCAGAAAGCGCAGGAGCGGGAAAACAGTTGTTGGCGTGGAAAAAAACTGTTACGGACGCACAGCAGACGGCACGGGTGCTGGATCAGGTGACAGGAATTACCGAGGCACAGCGGGAAGCACTACGCCGGTATTTTTTGACCTTGGGAGCACAGGATCAGACCAGCGTGCCTGAGTTTTTATCAGAAGAGCAGGCGGCACAAACCAAAACAGCAGGTACTCCGTTTGAGCAACAGCTTGCCCGGGAACTGGGATATGTCGCTGATCAAGCGATAGATAGTCAGGAAGGTCCGCCACTCGTGCCAGATGCCGTCAAACAGGCACGCCGTTTTTTGTTCCGGCTTAATTCTCAGTTCATTCCGTTACGTGCAGCGGCTGCCCGATCAGATATTACGGCGTCGGAGTAACGTCTGAAGGAGGGGTCCCCGCGCGAACGGATCATCATTTACTCCCGATCCTCCCTGTGGAGCAAGTGTATTATCTCCAGGAGCTGCTGAGTCTATCACTTCATTTTGTTCTGCTGCACTGCTTGCATCTTCATCGGTATCCGGTGTGCTACTACCACCGGATCTCGAGGAAAATGTAAAGGATTTGAGTGCGTCATCAAATGCCTTCTGAATATCGTCTGCACCGCTATACTTATCGTTCAGGGTAAATGTAAAACGGTACGTTTTATTGCCCTGGTACACCAGGATACTGGTTGTGGGGACTGCTTTTTCGTCATCTTTTTTTTGATACGTGATCTGTTGGCCTTGAGCCCCGTCGATGGTTATGGTGTCTTCGTTCAAAATTTCATAGGTTTCTTCATCAAATTTATTCCCCAAACGCTGAGTAGAGACCTGAATACTAAGTATTGCGACGCGAACTTTATCTGCTGAAGTATTGTTATAGACATTTGCCTCAACTACTTCGGTATAGAGGGTTGTTGATGGTTTTTTTTGGATCTCCCAGCTTTTTGGAAGATCTATGGTGAAATTGGTGCCTTTATATTCTTCCGGAGTCATATCCATCGCAGGAGAAGGTGAGAGCTGCGCTGAGTTGGTAGCTCCCGCGCCAGGGCCAAGACCCGCCGCGTCACTGGCGACCGGGGTAGGTCGACGGGTAGTTGGGGGTGGAATAAAGACATCTTCTTCGGCTGCTGCCTGAGCTTGAAAGTAAAAATACACACTGATAAAGATTGCTGATGCGGCCAGTGCGGCTACACCACCAATCAGGATAATACGGGTAGTCTTTTTATTTTTTGCTGCTGGATCGTCAAGGGAACCTAATCCAGTGCCTAGCGTGGGGAGATCTGAGGGAGCATCAGGATTAAAGCTGAGTCCACCCGGATTTCCAAACGGATCGGGAGCGATTTGGCCTGGTGCAGGCGGGGCGGGTTGTGCAGGAGTTGCCGGAACCCCGGGGGTAGCAGGCACTCCTGGAGCTGTTGGAGCGGTTGCTCCGGGTGCGACTGGAGTCGCGGGGGTGCCACCAAAATCCGGCGGTGCAATTGTGGGAAAATCGGGCAAATTCTGATCCATTCTATAAGTATCGCATAGATGCAGTAGCAAAATCAAGAAGAGGTGTTATACGGTAGGTCCGTTCCGCGAGAGCAGGTGCTCCGCGGAACGGATGGCGGACGAGCGGTGTCAAACACCGGTGGAGGGGCAGCGCTGCTACACGAAGGTGAAGACCACGCCCTTCATGCCGTCGACCTCCTTGATCTCGGTGCCGATCCAGGTGCGGCCGGTGTCTTGCTCGATCTTGCGGGCGAAGCGCTCCTGGGCGGCCTCGCCGCCGTCGAGCGAGACGGCGTAGGCCGCGTTCCAGGAGCCGTCGCTCGGGTTATAGTTGATGATCCTGGTGTACTTGCGGCGCTCCGCGCTGCGGACCCACCAGTTCGCGATCGGGCGGATCAGGATCAGCAGCAGGATCAGCCCGCCGCCGGCGATGGCCGCCCAGCGGACGTCGAAGTAAAGCCCGGCCGCCATGATCAGGGCCGGCATAATGGACAGGCTGAGCAGTGTGCCGTACCGGTGCCACAAGGCCACCTTTACGGTGGGCGCAGCCTGCGGCTGCGGGGCGCCGAATTGTCCGCGGTCACGTGCGATTGCCATCTTGGTTTACCTCCTCTATGTGTTTGTGCCGTTCGTTCCGCTCTCATTATAGCAGACTATAAGATAAAGTAAAGTGTCACAGTTACTTATATACATAGCTATTATCCTGCATCGTTCTCCATCAATATAAATAGTACGTAAGATATCTTAACTATATCATACTTATACATATTGAATATATATATTAATCTGATAAACTATAGGTAGTATTTTTACCCGAACCTTAACATTCCGTTTTCAACGGACCACACAGGAGGTATCAACCCCATGGGAACCGGGATCATCGCACTGGCAGAGGCCATAATTCTTGGCCAGTTGCACTACTACCTTGGTTTCTTCTTGTTCACCTGGCTGGTGTACGCGCCCAAGTGGTATCTCGCCAAGGTGTACTTCCCGTATGTGTTTCCTGAGGGAATACACCGCTTCTACAAGGAGGTAAATGAGCACACGGCCATGGTGCTTGCGACCTACAGCGCCACAGACCCGGCGGACATCCGCAAGGTGCTGCTGTCGATGCAGGCCAACTACATGGACCCGGCGCTCATGGTGGTGGTGATCAACGGCGTCTCTCCGGACCTTGCCGCCATCCGCGACCAGCAGGGCATCGCTGAGACCGACCTCGGGCGTTTCAGCCCGATCGCACAGATCTGCGAGGAGATGCAGGTCGACTGGGTCTACGAGCCGTGGGGTGACAAGCCCAATGCGCTCGTCACCGGCCTGGAGTACATCAAGATCAAGGCCACCCGGCTCAACCGCTACATCCATGCTATCGTCATGTCGGACGATGATGAGGAGCTGGAGCCCGGGGCGGTGATGGAGATGATCAAGGCCCTGTCCGATCCCTTTGTGAACTCGGTGTCAGGCGAGCAGGCCATCGTCGGCGAGCCCATCGGCATCAGCCCGGAAGCGCTCTCGGAGTTCGCTGAGGACCTGCGGCGCAACACGTCGATCAAGGCCGGCTCGGTGGTGGCACAGGTGCCCTGCCAGCCCGGCAGGTGCTACGTGATCCGCGCGGTGCCGTTTATCGGCGAGACCGCGTCCGGTGAGGGCGTGGTGGGAGCAGTGAGCCGCGTCGCCCGCTTCGTGTTTCAGCCGTTCCTGTTCGACCCGTTCAAGAGGTTCGTCAAGGACTTTTTCAACTGGGCCGTCTTCGGGCGGCGGACCAAGGTCAGCGACGACCGGCGCATCACCTGGCTCTCCCGTGTCTATGGGACGGTCAGCTGGAACGGCGGCGCTGTCTACCAGAGCACGAGCAAGCTGCATACCCAGGCGCCCGACACGTTTCCCAAGCTCTGGCGGCAGCTGCTGCGTTGGAATAAGGGGAGCCGCGGCATGACGCTCACCTCGTTTGGGAGCATGGCGATCCGGGCTCAGTGGATGTTCTTTGTCTACATTGCCGACATCATCCTGCCGTACTTCTGGTTCGGCACGATCTTCAACGCGGTGTACAACATCACCTCAGGGAGACATGAGTATGTGACCTTCGCCTACATCCCCATCCTGGCCCAGTTCGTGATCGGCGCCGGCGGCCTGCTGCTGACGTTCGTGATCCGCCACTGGGGATACTACACGGCCCGACCGGGGCGCTGGATCTTCCTGGTACCGAACATCGCATTCCTCACGTTCTTCCACACCTTCAACGGGGCACTGGGCATGATGATGTCGTCCACCCACATGATCTGGGGTACGCGCGGCTCCTCGCCGGCGGACGTCTTTAACACGTGGCTGGCGCGCATCTTCCTGGTGACCACGCTGGTCACGGCGCCGGTGCTGTTCTGGCTGTGGCCGCCGCTGGTGCAGACCAACCCGGTCGCCTTCGGGCAGTGGATGGGCGCGGCCTTCGCGTTCTACTTCCTGATGTTCGCGCTGGTGGTGTGGACCAAGCCGAACAACGAGCCCAAGGGCAGCCTCGTGTGGTACGGGTGGGTGACGCAGTTCATCCCGCTCTTCCTGGGACTGTCACTGATCGCGATCTTCACGGCCGCGGGGCAGGTCACACCCGCGCAGCTCGCCGGCTTTACCGAGCTGCTGCTGGATCTGGGTGGCAACATCCTTCAGTGGACCTACGATGGCCTGATGCAGGCGGGCGGCTGGGTCCTGGACCGCATCCCGGCGGGACAGTGACCGCGGGATGAGTCCGGGGCTGGACATCGTGCTTTCTATGCGATCTGGAGCGATTCAAGGAGGTGTCTATACGTTGAAAACGGAGTAAGGAACGGGACGGGCACCGACGGGAAACCGCCGGTGCCCTACCCCACTTTTTTATTGACTTGCAGGAATCCCTAACAATCCTTCTTTTAGTCCCTGATAGGACGGTTTCCATTGCTGACCTTCCGCGAGGAGTGCATCGGTTTGAGCTCTGGAATATTGATCTACATAAGAAGTTTCTTCATGTATACCAAACAACGTCATCATATCGACATTTTGTGAAGCAGCCGCGGCCAGTCCGATATTCTGATACGTTGCGGCCTGCGCTGCCAGTGCCTGTTCCGGTGACCCCTGGAACTGATCCGTTTTAACGTTCAGTTCGGTAATCACCACCCGAACACCCAGTTCACCATAATCAGCCATGGTGCGCGCCATCTCTTCGACATTAAATTCCTGGCCGGCTCTGAAATGCATCTGCATACCAACAGCATCGATTGGAGTTCCGCGTCCTATTGCCGCCTTAACCATCTGATATAGCATCTCTGCGCGATCGCGACGATACCGGTTATGATTATCAAAATCGTTAATGATCAGTAAGTCATTTGGACGCGCAGCGCGTGCGGTTGCGAAGGCCAGATCAATGGTTTCTTCGATCCCGAGCGACTCTCCAAATAAGTTTTTTCCTTGTTCTGATGGAATACGAGGAACGATTTCGTTCACAACGCTCCAGCTGGTAACGGGTGCAAAACGGGGTTCTGACGCTAGCTGGGTAATGCGCTGTTCGATAATGGTACGTGCATCGAGCTGTCCGGAACGCACCCCTTCAACAATCCAGTCCGGTAGCGGCCCTTCGTTGCCCCAGATCATATGCCGTCCGGAAAACTCTCCAATGCCCATAGATTGACCATACGAGATAACTGCAGCTGCATCATTAAATTTGGCAGAAATGCGTTCCGGATTTGCAAAATCCTCTGGAGTTTGACCCCAGTACAATACGCCGTCCAGTGCTCCGATGGTGGCGGCCTCCCGAATCATTCCTGCTTCTACAGAACCTGCAGGAAACTGTTGAGCGTCGAGCGGTGTTAAGAGTGCGGCCGATCGAATTCCGGCACGCCCGGCGATATCCCGTAGAGAAGATTCTGAAGCCAGACGGCGGAGCTGTTCTATCTCGTCTAGACGAGTTGCCGTAGCTTGAAGATCTGCGGCTTGCTGTTCCCGTACCCGTAACCCTAAAAATGCCAGTGCTCCTGCAGCAAGTCCGCCACCGATAATTGCTGCTGCTCCTAAGATAACTTTGCGTCGTCCAAATCGTTCGTTACTCATAGTTATTTAATAACTTAAAAATAATCTTATATAGCTATATAAGATAGTATTGTATCCTAGAGTATATCATTTTTTACACTGAAGTGAAGCAACTAATTGCAAGAAGTGATCTGTTATAGGAGATACTACCTGTTTCCGGTAAAGAAGGTTACAATTGAGTTCCAGAGTCGCTGCCACCAAGGTATGCCGTCTCCTGGCTCCGGTTGTATCGTGGGAGAGGGAGAAAACTCATCCATTCCTTCTTTATCCCTGTCTGCATCCTCTACTTCTGTTACCTGATCATTGAGGAATTCCTGTGCTTTATCGATTACCGAGTCATTCGTCGGATCTCCATCACCTTCAAACGATGGCGTCTGTGAAATTTCGACACGGGTTGGTTGATCGTTAATAAACTCGGTAGTTGCGACGGTACTTAAATTTCCGGTTGATCCTTCCATAATCTTCGACCAGGGGCCTGGCGCACAGCCATTTCCTACACGTACCTTAAAGAAATACTTACGGCTGGGCTCCAGCTCTTCAATAATGTAACTGATAACCCCGTTAGAGTCGGTGCTGAACTCTACTCCATTCCCTTCTGCATTGCTGGTCTCGCTGTAAGCAATGTGATAATAGGTATAAGGCTTTGAGGGTGGGCTAAAGAACATTTTTGCCGAGGTAGTAGTCATTTCTACCCTGAACAGATCAGGTGCGGTAGGTGGAATTTCGGCACTACAGCCCGGAGGTTTTGGCGTTGGTATTGAGGTTGGGCGTCGGGTTGGTGATGCCGTGGGAGGTGTTGGTGATGTGCTGGGGGTAATTGATACAACGGGTGTTGGTGTTGCGGTTGGTGTTAAGGTCCCCGTTGGGGTAGGTGTTGGAGTGTTGGTCGGTGAAGGAGTAAGAGTCGGACTGGGGGTGTTGGTCGGTGAAGGAGTGAGAGTCGGACTGGGGGTGTTAGTAGGTGTTGGTGTGGGGGTGTTGGTCGGAATAGGCGGAATGCTGGATGCCTGGAACCGGTCCCAGGTAAAGAGAACAGGTGAATTAGTTGTGCCGGTATTGGTTCGTGAATGGAGGCCGACTACACCTGGTCCCTGAAGTGCAGCGTTTGAATCTGTGACGGTATATTGCCAGTTGGCCGGTTCGGTAGTGGTACTTTTCCATGCTTTTAATCTGATCGTGGTGGGACTTGCTCCTTCAACCTGCATCTTGATATTCGTAAACTGTCCCTGAACGTACTGGAGACCGGTAAGTTGTACTTCGGTTCCGAGTGCTGCCTCTGCGCCGATTTTCGTAAAGGCCTGGAGATACATATTTCCACCGGTATCTACCCGTAACCGCCCACGGTACTGATCATCGTTTGCTTGTCGACGGGCTATTAATATCGAAAACTGACTACTGCCGACAGAAGGTTTATCAGTCCGGACGCGTGCACTGATCTGTACATCACGTTGCGGTGTCATGGTGGGAAGAATGGCAAACCGGATAGTGCCGGCCGAAGGTGTATTCATGGTCCCATAGCTGCTGTTCACGTTATAGTCTGCTGCTGTTCCGTTCAAGGTATATGCGCCGGCACTCCCGGCACTCCCCCAGCTGCTGCTGGCTGTCCGTTCAAAGAGATCTGAGACATAGGATGTTGACCCATCTGTCTCAATAACGGGAGGTGGAATTGGATTGGTTGCAAGAGTACTGTAGTTGTTGGTGTCGTAGGTTGAGGATCCAATTGCGGCCGCAAACGCATCGATCGATGACTGCGAAGTCTCGATCCGATTATCAAAGCCGTTTCCGACAGCGTTAAAGTAGACAACGGCCCGGACATTCGGGTAATTGTTTGGCAACTGGGTGGTGAGGGCATCGGTAAACCAGGCTGCTTTTGAACCTCCGCTTTCGACGGTGCCGAACTCGCCGATCATAATTGGTTTTTCATCATTGATCTCCACCAGATCACGATAGGTACTTAAAAAAGTTGTTTCGAACGTCCTCCATGATGCATCGCCGCGGTTATAACCGTCTACACACAACCAGTCAACATACTCATCTCCGGGGTAGAACCGGCTGAGTGGCGGTGAGTTATCAAAGTTGCGGTTCGGACACCAGACCCAGGTAACATTAGTTGCGCCCGCAAGCTGAAACCTGTTGTATACATAGCGCCATGCCTGAATATACTCGCCTTGGGAGTTTCCGTTCACGGGCACGCCGGTGTTTGTGACTTCCGCCCAGGGGTACCAGTCTCCATTCATTTCGTGGGCAAACCGTAAAAACATGGGATGTCCCCACGCGGCTATATCGGTTGCCCACTGGTCAATATAGGCGTCGTAGTTCCCTGCCAGAATATCCTGAAGTTGATAACTTGGTTGGTTTGCGTGTGGTGTCTGATTGGGGTTAAATGGTTCCCAGGTAACCATCGGAATAGCGCCTTTTGCCCGGATATTGTTCATCCAGGTCGGCTGAAAGTTCTGTGCCCCGTCTGTACCACCCCAGGCAGAAAACCATTGAATAATTGAGAGATTTTTACCTGCATTCGCCTCAAAGGCATTCACTTGTGACATGTTTGAAAGATTATTATTCACGTACGCTCCGAAGTAAATGTGAGGTGTGGTTACTGCTTCAGCTGATCGGTCAAAAAGGTGAAAACAACCCGTCACCACAATAATGGCTATGATGAAGAAAGCGATACAGCGTTGGAGTATCTTTTTATTCATAGATACTGATAATTTTTAGTATAAAAAATGGAGAGATAAAAAGAAACAGGAAGTTATTTAAGCGGTAACCAGCGGTCTATATATGTTTGTATAGCAAATTTGCGTTTGAGTCCATTGAAATTCATATACCTGATACTGCCAAATACCGGTCGTTCAAACCACGGCCGATCATGTACCCCTGCGATTGCCCACATAATGCCGACATAGCCGTTTGCATCGTACCCGTCCAGGTGATAGGTATCGTTCAGTCGAACCGCAATATCAATCGCCTGTTGTGGTGTTTCTGTCCATTCGAGAATCTTTTTTGCCCAGTACATACGCATGTATCCATGCATTTTTCCGGTTCGCATCATCTCAATCTGACAGGCGTTCCATGCCTCATCGTATGTCTCTGCTGTTTCCAGTTGTGCATACGTATAGGTGTGTTCGCGGGTATCAGATGTATGTGCCTCCAGCGTTTTTCGTGCCCACTCACGGGCACCGGCAAGGGAGGTGTACTCTTTTTGATAGTAGCAGTAGTTTGCTGCCAGTTCGCGACGGACCACGGACTCCTCGATAAATGATTCAACGGATTCCTTACGTGCGGGAGACGGAGTGCCCGCAAGCGTTTTACGTACCTCAAGGACAGCTCGCAATGTCGAGAGGTGCCCGTAATGAAAGTATGGACTGAGGTTGGACAGTGCTTCTTTTGTCGGATTGTTCCGGTCTGCCTGATACTGTTCCAGACGGTCTGTAATAAATGACTGTAGCATCTGGTGTGCGGCGGTTTCCCCTGGTACAAACGGTGGATTATACCGGTCTCCTTTTGGCGCGTTACAGGATTCCAGGACCGTGTCCCAGTTAATTGCCTGTGTCCAGTCGATAGCAGTAATTGACTGATAGGAAAACGGATGTTTTTTGGGAGCAGGCGGTTCGATCAGATAACGTTCTAGATGCTTGTGCACTTTTGATCTGATCGTTTTGGCTGAGAACTCCTCTTTGTCCGAGGTAATCCAGAGCGGGACGATATTGTTGGTATCGACTTCGAAACACGGAACGGAGAGTTGCTGTGCAATTTGTTGTCGTAGCGTGACCGGTCCACGCAACGGCGAAAAATCAAAAAAGATAGCTGCTGCCTGTAGTTGCCGTGCGATACCGGGAATGGTGAGGCTTCCATCACCAATTGTCAGAATGAGGGGGATCTGATACTTCTGAAGATCAGATTCCACCTGTTTGAGTCCTTCTATCATAAACTCGTAATGCTGATACAGACGATTGGTGATTGCGGGATAGAGATTAAACACCACCACGAGTGGCAGAGAGCGTTCAATGGCATAGTTTTGAGCAATCAGGAGTGCGTAGTTATCCCGTACCCGCTGATCCCGGGACATTACATACAATACGGCTGAGCCGGAAGAATGCTGATGAGTGTTGAGTGCGCGACTTCGTGGATGCATAGCGGTTTTACCTATAGATTGTATAATATCATATGAGATTCTCTCTCCTCTATCTGTTTGCAGCGGCAGTCTTGATTCGCTGTATTAGTTTGACACAGTCGTTCTGGCTGGACGAAGCGATTACGGCCAATGTGGTGCGCACCCTTGACCTCGCCGGGATTGTGACCCAGTTTTCCCCGACCGATTTTCACCCGCCGGGATACTACCTCTTCCTCAAACTCTGGAGCATGATATTCGGAGTATCGGAAGTTTCGTTACGTGCACCATCGATTATTGTTACGGTACTGGCCGGATGGTTTGTATACCAAATTGCGCTGCTTTATAGTTCCCGGGAAACTGCCTGGTGGGCAGCTGCATTTTTTCTGTTTAATCCGTTAATTGTGTACTACTCTCAGGAAGCTCGCATGTATCTGATGGTTACCATGCTTCTTGCAGGAACACTGTATGCTGTTCTCTATCTGGAAACGCATAGCACCAGGCTGAAGTCAGGTAATCGCTACGGAGTAATGGCAACTGGTCTAATTTGTGGAATCCTGGCATGTCTCACCTTCTATGGATCGTTTATTGGTATTACAGGGGCAATTATCGGGTTTGTATTGTTTCGCCAGTGGCGTGCCGTGCTGCTCCTCTCGACGGCGCTGGTTTTGGGGGCAGGTCTGGCAGCACCGTTACTCATTCCTCAACTTCAGAACTCAGCCGTTGCCCTGGCCGCGGTTCAGAACTGGAGTCTGGTACTGGGTACGCCGACGCTCAAAAATCTTGCCCTGGTACCGCTTAAATTTGTCACGGGACGACTGAGTTTTGAACCCAAGCTTCTCTATTATGCGGTAGGAGGCCTCTCAACGCTACTGATATGGGCTGCCGCAGCTCGAGGAGGATGGAAACACCGTCTTCTGGCACTGCTTGTGGTACTGCCACTGCTGCTGGGAACCGCTATCTCATTTTTTACTCCGATGATGCAGTACTTCCGATTTATCTATCTGCTGGTGCCATTGGCAGTACTGCTGGCGCTCGGTGTTCAGCAGCGGTGGCAGCGGTCAGTACTGCTGGGTATCTTTGTAAGTTTCACTCTGGTGTATCTGCTTGGTTCGCCCTTTCATCGTGAAGACTGGAAGCATGTATTAATGAGTGTTCCCGGAACCAAACCAGTCTATATGGTGCCCAGCTCATCCGACCCGATACTGTACTACTACCCCGGCCGGGAGATTCGTGATATCGCAACCCTTGCCGGAGACACTGCCGATACTCCTCGATCTGGACCGGTAGAGAACGAAGTGTTTGTGATCCCCTATACAGCGGAAATCCACGGTATTGTGTATGTCCCCGCGCTGGAACAGCAGGGCTTTACCAAAGTAGATCAGACAGATTTTAATGGTGTAGTACTGGAGTACTGGAAGCGGTAAATGATCCGTTATAGTACTGAATTATCGTTCTGGAAGCTTCTTAAAGTCGTTGTACGCAAACAAACTTAAAATAATTCCGGCTGCACTAAATCCGGTTGCCAGAATAAGGGGCGGTGCAAATAATCCAGTCACCGGAATCATCAGGTAACACCCGACTGACATAATGATAAAAAAAGTAAAGTAGGCTACCAGAATAATCTGCGAGCGTTTAATGGCATAGAGTAGGAAGAGCATCGGAACACTGCTTAAGGTGTAGATAATAAACGGGAGACTGATTGCCTTTACGATCGGGATACTGGAAAGGAATTGTGAGCCGAAAAACCAGCCATAGACTACATCAGGAGTAATCAGCAGACCGGCAAATAATCCACAGGGAATGAGCAGGTATAAAAAGGCATGCTTGATCTCCTTGAGGGCGTCTTTCTGGGTTTTAATCTGAGAAAAAGCCGGCGACAGAACCTGGGTAATACTGACAATGGTAGTCATGAGTGTCAGCACAATCTTTTGAGCTGCGGCGTAGTAACCTACCTCAGTTTTGGTGATGAGATCTCTGAAAAATGAGAGCAGGAATAGATCGGCGCGCAAACCTACGTTCAAAAACTGAGTGGCGGCAAAATATGTGAGCGTATACCGAAACCGGAACTCACTTCTTTTGACGGGTGCAGCCAGTACATCGTGTATATGAACGGTTTTATCGTAGAGTAAACACAGATAAAAGACCAGTGGTCCGAAAATCCCGATCATAAAGATCATCGAAGAGACTGAAACTCCGCCGGTAAGAATAAGTATGCCGATCGCGATGGTGCGAATCAGGTTCGATAGATTGAGGGCCAGATTTGCCTGGAGATATTTTTTTGCCGCAAAAAAAATATTGGTTAAAAAATTCTGCCAGACCAGTGCAATAATCATGATGGAGACCAGCATAAAATCGATAAAGCTGGCATCAGTCTTAAAAAAGTAGGTATCCAGCAGGTCAAATGTCAGCAGTAGACCAATCACGACTATACTTACAAAGATCGTCTGGAAATAAAAAGTAGACTTGATAAACTGAAACACTTCCCGGCGTTGTTTGCCCTCCAGCAGTGGTGGCAGATAGGAATAGATTGCTGCGGGGGTACCCAGATCGAGAATATTGGTCAGCAGGTATGCGATGGTGGTTAAAATACCAAATATTGCGTATTCCTCCGGTGTGAGAATGCGAAAGAGAATCGGCTGAAGAAGCGCAACAAACAGAATATTCAGATAATTACCAGCCGCATTAATGGCGATATTCTTACTTTTCTGACTGGTGATGAGTTCGGCCAGTTTTCTCATAGAGAAATACTACCACATTAGCCGACAAGTTTAGCTGCCCCGTAGATTTCACAGCTCTCGATCGGCATAAACTCAACCTTGTACTCAGGAACCAGATAACTGACGTACTTTTCTACGGTATCTTTGAGTGTCCATGCTCTCCAGAACAGACTGCCAGCCATAATAAACTTCATATCACGCTGTTTTACTTTGGTGATAGCGGCCACCTGAACGGCTACATACGCAGCTGCCCGTTCAATGAGTTCTTCGGTAAATTCACAGATTCCAGAACCGTTACATGTTTTTGCAAAGGTATCCAGCTCACGCGTAGAGTTTACGTGTTCTTTCAGCTTGTGTTCCTGTGCATAGGCATTAAAATGACGGAATAGATAGGCACCTGATATTTCTTTTTCGAATAGTCCTTTTCCGGGAGATGCAGATTGAGCATCGACGATCTTGCCGTATTTTGACTGCGTAAATTTATTAAAGTTTGCAGATTCCAGATTGACAGGAGTGAGTGTATCGATAAAGTAGGCAAAGTTCACACCGGTACCGACGATCCCACACGCAGTTTCTTCCGCGTTGTAGTAATGTAATCCGGACAGTAATGTGCAGATGGTGTCGTTGGCAACGGTCACTTTGACGGTGCGATTATATTTTTCTTTGATGTGCTGCTCAAATGTTTCTCCAATGGCTTCTCCGATCAATCCTTCGAAGGCATTTTCTTTGACGGCGAACATGAGTTTGCCATCCAGTTTTCCATCCTTAAAGTAGGGTTCCAGCGGATAGGCAAAGTTGAGTGCAATCATCGTGATGTCAGGCATCAACAACGAGTCAACAAAGTCCAGCAGGTCCTGTTTTGTGTTAAAATAGGGCTTCTGGCCGTTGGAACGATTCATGATCTCCAGCTTTCCGTCTACAAAACGACAGAGGGCGTTTTGATAAATGCTTCCGCCGATCACAATAATCTGAAATTCTTCGCCCGGTTTTACCAGCGGTTCGGTGGGAAGGGTGTGAACAATAAACGGGAGTGAGCTTGGTTGTTTCTGTTTTGCTCGATCAATTTCTTGAATAAAAGACGCGGTTATTTGTTGAAGTTCGTTGAGCTCCATGATGAACAATTATACTAAAAATGTCTGAGTTCAGACAAGCAAAAAGTACCGTACATATATGTACCCTGATGAGATCACGAATGAAATGAGCGAAGTTATGAGTCCGTATTTCATAAATGTCAGGAACGAGATCGGATGATTACTTTTGTGGCAGATATCTGCTCCAACAATATTTGCAGATGCCCCAATCAAGGTCATATTTCCGCCAAAACAGGCTCCCAATGATAAGCTCCACCACAGTGATGTGGTATCAATACCGGTTGCACCCAGGTCCTTAATAATACTTACCATAACAGTGGTAATCGGGATATTATCCACAACTCCGGAAGCAATTCCGCTAAACCATAACATCAACATTGCAGTTGCCAGCTCATCTCCCTGAGTAATAGCTATTACTTTTTCGGCAAGCAGGTTAATTACACCAACAGATTCCAGCGAGCTGACAAGGACAAACAATCCGATAAAGAAAAAAATTGTATTCCACTCTATCTCTTTGTACACATCATCTGGATGTGCCACAGTCAGAAGCAGCAATAGAGCGGCCCCGGACATCGCAATGGTGGCTGCTTCAAGGTGAAAGATACTATGCGTGAAGAATCCCACCATTGTCAGGGTAAAGACAAACAAACATTTCTTCAGCAAAGGAATATCTTTGATTGCTTTTTGGGGATCAAGTGCTTCTATCTGTTTCAGGTCAGGCTTTGAGTCGATAATATCTTTTTTAAAGAACATAATAATTAAGGCAATTGCAATGAAAGTCATGACTGTAGCAATCGGAGCAGTGTTCAGAATAAAGTCCATATATGAAAATCCCGCCGCACTTCCGATAATGATATTTGGAGGATCTCCTACCAGGGTTGCAGTGCCTCCAATGTTACTAAAAAGAATCTGAGAGATGATAAATGGAATCGGAGAGAGGCGAAGAATCTGGGCGACGAACATGGTGACCGGCGAAATAAGAAGAATGGTAGTTACGTTATCGAGGAAGGCAGATAGTACCGCTGTAAGTAACGACAGCCAGACTAGTGTTTTGACAGGATTGCCTTTGGTCTGCTTGACCACTTTGATTGCAAGATATTCAAATAGTCCTGTTTTTGCAAAGATCGAGACGATAATCATCATCCCGATAAGGAGTCCAAGCGTATTGAAATCAATGTGATGGATTGCAAATTCCTGTGAAACCAGCCCCATCAAAATAGCTAGAGCTCCGCCAACTAAGGCTACTATTGAGCGGTTAATTTTCTCACTGGAAATAACAACCAGACTCAATACAAAGAGTACTACTGCGAGAATCTGTTCGATCATCAATCGGTATACTTTTTAACTATCTCCAGCACTGCTTCTTCCATAGTGTTTCGTGTTACCAGACCTACACATTTGTTGTCGGAGTTAACAACGGGAAGATAATCAAATTCGTTTTGAAACATTAGTGAAGCCGCTTTCAAAAAGTAATCGGTTGGTTCAACTGTTATTACTTCATTTGTCATGATATCAGAAGCTGTTCTAGTAATCGTTTCCTGTACAACTTCTTTGGTTAGGAGTTTGTCAAAAGCAAAATCAGATAAAACGCTGTCAACCTGAAGATAAAATGGAAGTAGTTTTGCAAGAATATCGTAGAGCGTCACCACACCGGAAATTTTACCGTCTGCATCCTCTGCGATAAAGATGTTGGAACTGTTCTTCATCCATCCTTTGAGAATGTCGAGAACTGTTGTTGATTCCGGACCATGCGAAAACGTTGTTACGAGAAACTGTTTTACCTGCATAGCCTCTATTTTTTCAGACTCCCTCGTTTTTGTCAAGAATAATCGTTCGATAGCATAGTGTTTAGGCTATCGAACGATACCTTGCTTTTTCAGACTTTGTGGTTTACCGTTAAATACGCAGCGGATTAAAGTTCTTTTCAGCCTCGTCCAGCATGTTGCCAACCAGCAGGTTCCAGCTGACAAAGTTGTCTGCAGCCAGTGGTTTACCGGTCTCGGCATCATAGTTTTCGTGCATTCCTCCACTGGTGTGAATATCTGTCAGAACCAGTTGCATAATACGGCCCGACAGATCAATGGCCTCTTTCTGGAATCCATAGTTGAGCAGTGCCTGCATATAGAGCCAGTTGGCAATTGGCCATACCGGTCCTTGCCAGTTGGAGTGTGGCTTAATACGGTTTACATTGTTGTACTTTTCATCTTGCTTGGACAGAGTCCGAATGCCGTACTTACTCAGCATGTGCTTGGTATTCCAGAGGTACCGTTTAATACACTCTTCTCCATTTTTCTGAGATGGAATGCCGGCAAACAGCGGAATCATGGTTGAGTAGGTAATGCGTTTGTTGTACTGTCCGGTCTTCGTATCCAGGTTGTAATAGATCTTGTCTGTATCATCCCAAAGATACTTGTTCATATTCTCTTTAATCTGCTCTGCGCGTTTTTTCCATTCTTCAGCATCTTTTTTTTCTCCAATCTTGACCGCAATCTTTGACAAAGCCTTATACTCGCGGTACATCAGAGCATTGACATCGGGCGAACAGACCGTTTTTGGTTCGTTAAACAGGCTCCCAACGTCATCATCAGCGCCGGACTCCATACTGTCATACCACATTGCCAGACCATACTCTTTACTCCAGAGGTTTTTTTCGCGATACGAAACCACCAGCTTTACTTTTGACCAGATGGGTTTTACCCATTCCGAATCTTCCAGGCGTGTGCAGGCTACATAAATTCCCTGTCCCAGAAACGGTTTCATATGATTCAGCCGTGGATCAGCTCCATCCGGCGTAACACAGCCGGGAACCTTTCCATCTTTTGCGGCAAAATGAATATAGTTGCGTGCCCAGTTTTTCAGATAAATTGCTTCAGACGCAATTTCGGACGAGAGCGCGACGCCCATAAAAAAAGCGTCCCAGTCCCACTGCTCCTGATAATAGCCCGCGGGTACCAGATAATCGTAAGGGATCTTTCCTTTTGCCGGACGTTTAACCATGGATTTTTTTTCCATGAAGATCTGTTTCACTTCAGCCTGAAGTGTCTGTAGTTTTTTTGATGCCATGTGGTAAAAAATAATGAAATAATAATACTGTTTTCGAGCTTAATTGTGCATGCTTCTGCCTGCTTGTGCAATAGCATCCCAGTTTACCGCGCCCTCCAGTTCCCGTAATCCCTGAATACTTGGGAGCATATAATCACCCTTAATGAGAGCTGAGGTGTTTGGTGCATGCATCTCATTTTGATAGAATCCGACACGGGGTCGTCCGCCAAACTGACGGTTAAAATCCGCGATCAAGCCGGCTTCTTCGATTTGATGTGGCAATATTCCATGTTCGTTACAGAAACGAAGCACATCGTTGCCCCATAGTGCACAGCGATCAATCAACGGGAACTCACGTGCGGCTACACTTTCGCCTTTTTCTACTTTTGGATTTGGGTCAAATACCTGTGCCACTCCAAACCGCCCTGCTTCAACCTGCATGCCGGCGAGAAACGCGTTAATCTGCATCTCAATACTCATATTAGGAACCCAGGGCACCCGGCGGATAACATCGCCGGCAATACGCCGCTCTCCAGTCAACAACCATGGCATGGTTGCTGCCATCATCATTGCAGTTTTGCGAATATTGGCATCCACTCCGGCGTCCTGAGCAATGTGGTTCAGAACGATGGTGACTGGTTCGTTATTCCGGCCACGACCTGTTCTGGCGTTGTATGCCGCGATCAGTTCCGGATGGTTTTCTTCCATATACGGGAGAGCAAGATATGCCAGTGGATCGTAGCCGCCTTCTCCCTGATTTACGATATCGGTGTCGATAAATACGACATCTTTATCCAGCTTTCCGGTTGCTTCGGCACGCAACATCGCGGCAAGCATCGTTAAACCTTTTGTTCCGGCAGGTGGCTTATATGGATCTGCTGCATCATATGGCAATCCATATTTTTCTCCAATCATCTGCCAGTTGACCCCTCGCAACACTTCATTCTGCATGGCAAAGTCTGCCCCGGTCTCCTGACCCATAGCGGCCATTCGTTGAGTGGTAGTCTCACAGAATCCGGCTGAGACTGCCACCACGTTTTCTCCGCCAACCATATCAGACGCGTATTCTATTGCGCGATGTCCAGTGATTGGTTCTTTTGCAGCGGGAAGAATGACGGTTACGGGTTCTCGAGCGTATACTCCTTTTGCTCCAGCACGCAGGCCTCGCATCTCCGGCCAGGCAAGATTAATGTTTCCGGCATTTTTCTTTTCATCGACCGGTCTGTTGTAGGAAATACCCTGAGCTAACGCATCATAAATAGCGGGTGCTTTTCCATTGTACGCCATACGAATCTGTACGGTATTGCTCAGCTGCATACTACCATCGTCTGAGTCGGTACTGCCTGTTGAGATAATCCATTCATCAATCTCATCCATTATGCGTCCAAGTACCGAAGGGTCACCGTATATTGATTGATCAGGTAATAGAATTTCTGCCAGAACCAGTCCGGGAATCTGTGTTTCATCAGTCACTGCAAATCCCCGTTCGTTTCCTCGCCGGAATGCTTCGATCTCATCTTTTACTCTGGCAAGTAGTGCGGCACGTCCGTTTGCATCCCGTTCCCTGTCTTGTGGAGGCATACTTTCCGCGGTCAGCACCGGAGACATATCCAATGGAATCTCGGCATACTCCAGATTTCCCAGATCCATCCCCATCTGTTCCAATGAAAGTTCATCTCCCGGACGTTCGTATTCGTGTGCCGCGGCGTGCAGGTCACGTAACTGTTGTTCTAAAATAGCCATAAAAGAAAAAATCAAAATAGATAACGCTGTAAGTATCTCACTCTAACTAACTTCTTACTTGACTCCTCGTAAACACAATCATGACAAAACTATGACAAATATCACTTTTACAGTACCAGTTGGGGGTATAATGTGCGTATGAAACAGCGGTACTGGTTTACAGAGAAATGGAACGGCTGGTGCTGGGTGCCTTCCAGTTGGGAGGGATGGGTAATTTTGGTTCTTTATTATGCAACTATCACTGGTATCCTGATAGTTACACTCTCACTTCCGCATACTACGAAGAAGTTTTTATTCAATGTTGTTCCGGCGGTACTTACGCTCACATTGATCTTGATTGCTATCTGCTTTCGTACCGGAAAGTCTACTCAAAAGAAGGATAAGTAATATATATAGTTCTGTGATACGGTATGGTTGTGCAACCGGCAGAACAGGAAATCCTGCTCCTCGCGCTCTGCGCGAATATTGCCGGTGGCAAAGTAGCCGATCACGGCGCCGAGCGCGGCGCACACTCCGAGGGCAATTACCATGTCATCCCACTTCATCAGCCAGCTGAAGCCGGCAAAAAGCAGGCCGGCTACAGTCACGACCGTCGCGTGACTTCCTTTCATTCGGGTCCTCCTTCCAGCGTGTTACTGTGTTCTAGGTATATTATATAGTATTTTACTCTAAGATCAAATTTGATTACTATTGTATCTTGGTGACTCCTTTTCTATACTGAGATATATGGATAATCAGAATTCGCCATCGTCAAACCCGTTTCAGCCTACCACTCCAGCCAGTTCCCCGTCGATGCCTTCGACACCGCAACCGGTCTCGTCATCAAATCCATCAATGCCGGGAGGATCTCCTTCCAGTCCATCGTATCCATATTCCCCTTCCATGCCTGCTGCTCCTTCCGCACCTGCAAGCTCACATATGCATGCAACTCCTTCCCCGTTAGGTTCCGGGTACATTCCACCCCACGAGCCTTCAACTGACTCTCCAGAACCTCCTGTAGTGCCACATATCTCCGAAGATGACGGAACGAAACCAAAAATTAACCCTACCATTGCCCTGATCATGCTGGGAATCCTGGTTGTAGGAATCATGCTTGGCTATCTGATTGGGAGAAGTTCTGCTCCCAAGGCTGTAGCAACAGCCCCGTCACCAGCTCCTGCCTCCCCTACCATGCAGGTTGAGATGCCAATGCAACCGGACGCAACCGAGTCAGCAGATGTCGGCCGGCTTGCGATTCGTACCTACACTGACGGGCAGCGGTTCCGCGTTGATTTACCGCAATCTGCCAACTGTGACAACGATACCTGTATTACCCAGACAGCAACAGAGTTTATTGTCGAGTCAAAAGCAGCTATCGCACAAACAGAGTCGACAGATCCCCAGGCAGGAACAACACTGATGGAGACTACTTCGATTGATGACTGGCGCTTTACCCTGTTTATAGGAGAGCCGGCAGAGCCGGTACTTCCGGGTAACTCGGTCGATCAACTTGCCAACATGGAAGCGGGGACAACAGAGATGGTGGAAGGACCGGATACAAACTACACCCTGACTCGTCTCGAAGATATTCAGATTGCAGGCGTACCGGCAAAACAGTTTGAGATGAATTATTCAGCAAACGGAATGGCCAAAACATGGCTGGCTCAATTTGAACAGAATGGGGTGAGTTATACACTCCGGTATGAATGGACATCGGAAGTATTTGATATGGTACCTGCACAGATTGGCACATCATTTGACTTTAGTGTTCCTACCCCAGAAGAATTATCCGGACAAGCTGTCGAACAGGATGTTGAAAACTATCCCGCAATTGAAGGGCAGAATCAGGGAGCCGGTTCCGAAGGACTGCCGGGTGGAGTTCCGGGAGGAGGACCTGACGCTACGTTGGACAGTCAAGGCCAGGGAACAACTCAATCTGCTCCTGCTCAAGGTCAGGGTGCTGCTCAAAGTGGAATGGCTCAATAATTATCAGACTTTATGCCACGAAAAACAACTCAAAAAAAACATCCACATCACGCCCACAAACTACGCGTACGCGTGTGGGTAATTACGGTAATGTTGATGCTGTTGGTAGCTTATGCAGTGTATGTGACACTGCTGTTCAGCCGATAACCCAGCTCAGACTTCTTTTTGCAGAGAAGCTACAATCCGCGGAATAATGCTCCGGGGAATAAATTTTATGAAGATGGTCATAAGCTTATTTCCCCACCCATGAATTGCAACAGTGGTCCCTTTCATCAGTTCGTCGTATCCGTACTGAGCTACTTCTGCAGCGGTTGGCAATTTTTTTCCATTCACAATGGCAGATTTATCCATATGTGATGCCTGTTGAAATCCGGATGCGGTCGGTCCGGGGCAGAGAGCCGTTACCGAGATTCCTGAATCTTTTAATTCGTATGCAATAGCTTCCGAAAACGAAAGTACATATGCTTTGGTGGCGTAATACACTGCCATGAGTGGCCCGGGCAAAAACGCGGTGGTAGAGGCAATGTTTAAGATCTTTCCCCGCTTTCGTTCTGCCATCTGCGGAATGAGCAGTCGGGTCAGCTCTGTTAATGTCACCATATTCAACATCATCATGGCCTTTAGCTTTTTGATATCTGCCGTCAGAAAGGGACTAAAGTCACCAAACCCGGCATTGTTGACGAGAATATCTATCTGTAGATTTTTGGATGCAAGTTTTTTTATAAGGTGAGCGGCAGCATCCTGTTCGGAAAGGTCAGCACTAATCGAGTATACGGTCGTTCCATAGGAGGTATGCAATTCGGATGCAATTGTGTCTAATGCGTCACCCGAACGAGCAACCAGTACCAGGATAAAGCCTTCTTTCGCGAATAATCGGGCAAATTCAAGGCCAATCCCACCGGATGCTCCTGTGATGAGTACGGTTTGTTTTTTCATCTTACTCGACAATTACAGACTTTATATTGACGAACTCTTTGATGCCATGTTCTCCCAGTTCACGGCCATAGCCTGATTTTTTGACGCCACCGGTCGGTAAACGAGGATCAGATGTCACCATCTTATTAATAAAGACGTTTCCTGCTTCGATCTGTCCAGCCAATCTACGCGCATTATCAATATCAGATGTCCAGATACTGGCACCCAGTCCCAGATGGGTATCATTGGCAACCTGAATTGCTTCGGCTTCATCTTTAACCACAATGATGGACGCAACAGGGCCGAAAATTTCTTCATCATATGCCGGCATACCCTTGGTGACCTGCGCCAGGACGGTTGGTTCGTAGTAGTATCCCTCTCTGTCTGTCATACATTTACCACCCAAGAGTAGCTCTGCTCCCATCTGGACCGATTTCTGTACCTGATGATCCAGTTGTTCCATCAGATCTTCACGGGCAATTGGGCCAATTTCAACTGAGGGATCCATGGGGTCTCCGATCTTCAGCTTTTTTACCCCTTCCACGAATCGTTCAGTAAAAGCATCCGCGCGGGATTCGACCACAATAAAGCGTTTTGCCGCAGTACAGCTTTGTCCGGTGTTTCGAACACGTGCCAGAACCGCGTTTTTAACGGTCATATCCATATCTGCGTCTTCGAGGATAATAAACGGATCTGATCCACCGAGTTCCAGGACGGTTTTTTTTAGATGTTCGCCTGCCATTGCAGCAATCCGGCGGCCGGCCTCTTCGCTGCCAGTCACGGTGACTGCTTCGATCCGGTCATCTGCAATTACCCGTTCCATATCTGATCCTTTCACCAGAATGGTGGTAAAGATGTGTTCCGGGAAACCTGCTTTCAGGAACATATCCTGAATCGCAAGGGCACATTTAGTCACGTTAGATGAATGTTTCAAAACCATTACATTGCCTGCCATAAGAGCCGGTGCGGCAGCGCGCATTGCTTGCCAGAACGGGAAGTTCCATGGCATAACGGCAAGAATTATCCCTAAGGGGTCATGACGGATATAACTATGGGCAAATTCTGTGTCAACATGTTGATCTGCCAGAATGCGCTCCGCATTTTCAGCGTAAAAGAGACATCCTTTGGCACATTTTTCCAGTTCTGATTTTGACTGACTGATTGGCTTCCCCATCTCAAGTGTATTCAACCGGGCGTACTCATCCATGTTCTCCCCGATCACCTCTGCCAGTTTTTTAAACAGTGTTGCACGTTCTTGAAAAGAAGTCTTTTTCCATGATTGGAAGGCTTGATGTGCCTGTGTTAACTTTGTATTTACGGTTTCCCAGGTTTCAGGAGTAAATGTTTCGATTACTTCTCCAGTAGCCGGATTGATTGTTTGAATTGCCATAGCAGTAACATAAATAGTAATGTGTAATATCGGAGGTGTAATCATTCTACCAGATGAACACTCGAGCTGGCAGGAAAATGCGCTGGATTTCCTATTTTGCCTATTCTGAGGTACAATAACTACAATATGATAATAACGCGGGACGAGCAGCGTTACCCGGTGACATTTCGCCAGGATGATGCGAAACAGTTAGGAGAAAGCCTTGCCAGCCGTAACTCGGTTGAGCTTATTGGTATGAAACGTGTCGGAATCAGTAACTTCCTTCGCTTCTTTTTGTACCATGATGATATTGTCCGTACCTATATCCATCCGTCTGACCGTCATCTCTTTATTCCCGTGGATCTGAACGATCTGATCGAGATAGAGCTGGTCCCCTTCTGGACACTTACGTTGAAGCGCATTGTAGACCTGGTAAACCGAAATGAGGATCTGGAACCGTTCCGTGAGCTGGTAAACTCGCACTTTATGCGTAGTATTCAGCTTCAGGATCAGTTTTATATAGTTGACGCCATTCGGGAAACACTGACTGAGATCGCGAACAAAGGATTTTATCCGACCCTCTTTTTTCTCCGGTTTGACCGGTTGAATAAAACAGCCAAACCAGAACTGCTGAGTAACCTGAAAGGACTGGTTGAAGCAACTGCCCACCGGCTTTGTTATGTCTTTACTACCTATCGCGAGTTGCATGACTTAATCCCTGATGTCTTTTCAAAAACGGCAATCTCTACGTTTTACCACCAGCAATATCTCAAGCCCGGAAATATCGAAGACTCACGGATTATTAGTGATACTATCAAACAGAAATACCATATCACCCTACCAGAGGAGGTGGAAAAAGAGATTTTACTTGCCTCCGGAGGCCATGTGCAATACATTCACCTGTCGTTAATTGTCTTAAAAGAATTACTCGATAAAAACGGAACGCTTCCAAAAAACTGGTTTGACCATCTGGCGCAGGAAGAACGGCTTACCCTTCAGTCCGAAGAGTTGTTTTCTACACTCAATGATGTGGAAAAAGAGACCATCATTAAGTCCGGAGACAAGTGTACCAACTACAGCAAGGATGAAATGGATCAGGCCCGATACCTGTGGAATGCCGGATATATCAATCAAAAACACTGTATTTTCAGTACACTCTTTCACCACTACATGATGCGAAAGGATGTCTATAACAAAAAAGCGAAACAGTCTGAAAACTTAACAAAAAAAGAACAGTTGCTGTTTGATATACTGAAACAACACGAAAACGAGATCTGCGAGCGGGAAGAAATTGTTCGCACGGTTTGGCCGGAGTGTAATGAACTGGGAGTCTCAGACTGGGCAGTAGATCGATTAGTTGCACGTCTTCGCAATAAACTGAAAAAAGCAGAAAGCGTCTATACGATTCAGACGGTAAAAACCCGTGGGTTTATGCTCCAACCTCGCTCCTGATTATCAATTGTTCCCGTGCTATGAATACCATACAGAAGTTTCTCCCTATTTTGCTGCTGACGTTTGTCAATGTAATCGGGTTTTCTCTGTTAATTCCGGTACTTCCCTCTGTGGTTGAACGCTATGTAGAACCTCAGTATGTGGGGACTCTGTATGGCGCATTGCTTTCTTCTTACGCGCTGTTTCAATTTCTGGACGCACCGGTGCTGGGGGCGCTCAGCGACAAGTATGACCGAAAACCATTGTTACTGATTAGTCAGGCAGGTACTACCCTCAGCTGGGTGATTTTTGGTGCCGCGTATTTTATCCCCGGTGACATAGCTATCGGTGGCATCGCACTGCCGCTGATTGTTATTGCCTTTTCTCGCGTGGTAGATGGAATTACCGGCGGCAATATCTCTGTGGCAGATGCCTGGATTTCCGATGAAACTACCCCTCAAAACCGTTCCAGAATTTATGGTCTGGTTGGTGCCACATTTGGTATTGGCTTTTTGTTAGGCCCTTCTATCGGCGGTATCTCAGCTGCGACTGAGATTGGATACCTGGGAACGGCGATTGTTGCGTTCATGATCTCTGTTATTACCTGGCTCTATATCAAGTTTGGGTTACCTGAATCCCTGCCGGAATCAAAACGTGATGCTCATGTAGATGTGCACTGGCTGGAACATCTTAACCTTATTCGTCAGTTTACCCAGTTTCGCTCGAACCGGTGGTTATGGATCTGCTCTTTATCAGAATCTTTTTTGCGCTCACATTTGCGTCTTACACGACTCTGCTTACCCTGATGCTCCAGCGCCAGTTTCAGTTTACGACCAACATGATTGGTCTGGCGTTAAGTGCGTTGGGGGTATTCTCTGTTTTTAACCAGTTGGTTGTAACACCATATCTCTCAAAGCATCTGGGCGATCTCAAGGCGCTCTATGTGAGCATTCTGGCATTACTCACCGGATTTTTGTTGCTCACTGGACTGCCATATATGACGGCTGAACTGGGATATGTCAGTGGTGTTGTCGGCTTTTTTGTCATTGCATATATCCTGATGGTGGGCGTGTCTGTCGCACAGCCGGTCTTTAAGACAATTCTAACCCACCAGGTAGATCCAACAAAACAGGGCGCGATTATCGGTCTTGATTCATCACTGTTTTCGTTAGGTCAGGCAATTACTCCCATCATTGCCGGATCGTTGTATTCGGTTGTGCAGTCCTGGACATTTCTATTTTTTGCGGCTGTTTTGTTAATTCCCCATGCGATCATCTGGTTCCGGGAAGGGCATCCGATACTGCGCGGGACAGAGTAACTGTATACGGGTTTACAATAATCTCAGCGAAAACAAAATCTCTATGGTAGGATATAATAATTAGTAATTTCGTATTACCATTTTCTCTTGTTATGAAAAAAGCACTCGTTACCGGTATTCTTGGTCAGGATGGACCATATTTAGCTAAGTTACTGCTTGAAAAAGGATATAAAGTCTATGGCTTGATTCGCCGTTATTCCAACCCGAACTTTGAAAATCTTGATTTTGTTGGTGTTAGAAACGACATCGAATTTATCGAAGGTGATTTAACTGACGAAACATCACTGCATAACATCATCAAGTCTATTCGTCCGGACCAAATCTATAATCTGGGTGCACAGTCATTCGTTCATTCCTCTTTTGAACAAGCAAAACTTACGACCGAAGTCAATTCTCTGGGCGTGTTATATATGCTAAACGCTATTAAGCAGTTTGCTCCGAATGCACGTTTTTATCAGGCTTCTACTTCCGAGATGTTCGGTGTCAGTCATGACGAAGGGTACCAGGACGAAAATACGCCATTCCATCCACGTAGCCCGTATGGTGTTGCCAAGGTCTACGGCTACTGGATTACTGTTAACTATCGAGAGTCGTATGGTATCTTCGGCTGCAACGGCATTCTGTTTAATCATGAATCGCCTATTCGCGGCAAGCAGTTTGTTACCCGCAAAGTTACCGATGGAGTCGCTCAGATCAAACTCGGATTACAGGAAAAGCTGCACTTGGGAAACCTGGACGCCAAGCGTGACTGGGGTTTTGCCGGAGATTATGTAGAAGCTATGTATCTGATGCTTCAGGCAGATGAACCCGATGATTATGTTGTTGCTACCGGCCAGTGCCAGACCGTCGAAGATCTGGTGCGTACTGCATTTGAATATGTCGGCATTAACGACTGGAAAAACTATGTAGTCGTGGATCCAAAGTATAAGCGCCCTGCAGAAGTACCTCACCTTCGCGGACGTGCTGATAAAGCAAAGAATAAGCTCGGATGGGAGCCAAAAGTATCATTCGAAGAACTCGTCAAGATGATGGTTGATGCTGATCTTGAACGGTACAAATCTAAAATGTCGCATAAAGGATAATCGGTTTCATTTTCCGGAGCGGCAGTATAGAATAAATGTGTAGTATGAAGCATACTGCTGTATATATTGCTCTGGTTTTAGGGATTGCGTTTGTTCCTGGAGTTCAGGCCGCAGACCGCGATACGCTCAAAGAACGGTTACGTTCTGTAGGTGCTGTGGAAATAACTCAAACAGGCGTTGTCTCAAATACCGCAGTGCGACGTTCCCAGTCTGCTCCTGCCACTACCGGACCGACTGCAACTTCTGTTCCCCGTGCTACCGCGCTACCTTCTGCTGCGTCAATTCCAACAGCTGTTCCGCCAACAAACGCTCCGTCTGCTACGCTGGAGCCTACTCAAAAGCCAGGTGATGCTCCCCTGCTACTGCCCGATACCGATGCAACCGATGAAGCAACGCTCTCGGCAGATCTTGAGGAATCGGTTTCACCAACTGTTGGGACTACAACTCAACCAACAGAAACTCCAGTTCCGGAGACCCCAACACAGGCTCCCACAGCAACGTCGGCACCTACAAACACTCCACCTGCACGATCCAATCAGGAAGAGCGTTTACAACCGCCAAACTTTGACAGCGATGATATTGTCATCAGTGTTGAGTTTTCGAAAGCAGGTCCTGACGATGTGAATACGCTGATATCCACTGCTGAAGAACTCGCTCGCGAGAAACAGGTTTTTATGTACGATTTTAAGCGTGCGGATACAGTGTTTCTCTTCGTAAAGGACAGCAAGGAAAAACTGAGTGAAGTTGCAGAAAAACTGTACTATGCTGATGGCATCTATGTCTCCGGAAACCGCAAATATATTGCGTCCTTTTCGCCAAATGATACATTTTATTCTTCCCAGTGGAATCTTTCTAAGATCGAATATGGTTCAGCTATGTTTTATAGTCAGGGAACCGAAGACATCACCGTTGCCGTCATGGACAACGGGGTAAACACCAGCGAACCGGATCTTGATGGTAAGTTGTGGGTTAACACCGGTGAGACTGCGGGAAACGGCATTGACGACGACGGAAATGGATACATCGACGACCGGTATGGCTGCAACTTTTATCAGCATCATACCTTGAATAACACCACGACTGCATGTTCTGCATCCAGTATTAACAGTACCGGTCACGGAAAGAACGTAGCATCCATTATCGGTGCAGAAATCAGTAACAGTTATGGAATTGCCGGTATCTGTCCGCGCTGCCGTATTATGGTGCTCGATGTCGATGACACGGGAGGTGCATCGTTGTCAAATATCATCTTTGCCATTAATTATGCGGTTGATAACGGCGCCGATGTTATTAACTTCAGCTACTCTTCTGCCTGTCCGTTTAACGCCTCAGAAGATGTCCTCTCAAACACGCTGAATAATCTGATTAATACCGACGGTGTTATGTTTGTGCAGGCTGCCAGTAATTATGGGTCCCGTACCACTGCTGAATGTAACTCTGAATGCTCCGGCAATAGTTTTTGTAGCTCCAGCGCTAAAAATGAGTCATTTTATTACGTTGACGGGAAAAATGTTCCAAATAACATTATTGTTGCGGCAACCACCCAGTCAGATGCACGTGCTTCGTTCTCATCCTATGATGGCTCAAATCCGGTAATTGATATTGCAGCTCCCGGACAAGGGATACCGGTAAGTGCGGCATCCCTGACAACGGTAAACGGCACGTCATTTGCGGCTCCTCATGTGACAGCAGCATTGGGGTATGTCTTATCAATTACCAAATCTACCGTTAACCCTTCCCCGTCTACGCTGGTCAATTATCTGGTCTCAACAGCTGACAAAATTACCACTGATAAAAATATCTCCGGTAAGCGTCTTAATCTGTACCGGCTTTATCAGTTGATGAACGCAAAGAAAAACGTTTCGGGTACTAGCTATATGTTTATCACCCGTTTTTATAGCTCGGCGCTTGCAAGCCATTTTTTTTCCGGCAGTGAGAGTGAGTTTTCGTACATCATGAATACCTTTCCCGATTCAGTCTGGCGGTTTGAGTATATTGCATATTATGCATATGCGACACAACAGGCTGATACATATCCTGTATACCGGTTCTGGAGTCCTGTTTTCGGAGCACATTTTTACACCATCAGTGAAGCCGAAAAAAACTACGTGATTAACTCACTAAATAATTTCTGGAATTATGAAGGAATTGCCTGGTATGCCTATCCCTCAGATGAAGCGGGACAGGTACCGGTATTCCGCTTTTGGAGTGATCAATATGGAAAACACTTTTATACTACGAGTGTTGCAGAACGCGATTATTTAATAAATTCCTTTGATGATAGGGTTTGGAGATACGAGGGTGAATCATGGAGTGTCCCTAGTGTAAATTGATATAATTATGGCAGACAAAGTTATTATACTTATTCCTGCTTTCAACGAAGATCCAGTTATAGCTGAGGTAATTACCGATATTAAGAAAAAAGGGTATAACCAGATTCTGGTTGTTGATGATGGTTCATTAGATCATACATATCGAACTGCAAAAGAGACTGGAGTTGTTGTCGTAAGACATTTTTTAAACCGAGGAAAAGGAGCGGCAGTTAAAACAGGTCTGGAAGCAGCAAAAATAATGAATGCGGATGTAGTGGTTACTATTGATGCTGATGGACAGCATAATCCTGGAGAAATAAAGATATTTCTTCAGCAACTCAAAAAAGGATATGATATTGTACTTGGAAGTCGCTCTTTTGAGTCAAAAAACATGCCTCTGTTTAACAGACTGGCAAATAAATTTGGGAACCTTTTTACATGGCTAATATACGGGCTTTGGGTAAATGACAGTCAATCAGGTTTTCGTGCTTTTTCTAAAAAAGCATTGCATACACTTAATACATCCAGCGATCGTTATGATTACGACTCAGAAGTTATTCAGCAGATATCATATCATAAACTTTCATTTACAGAGGTTCCAATCTCAGTTAAGTATACGCAGTACTCAAGAAATAAAAAAACAAAGCAATCATTTTTGAACGGGATCAAAACGGTTTTTAGTTTGTTACGCAAATAATATGAATCTCAATATAGTAACTTTTGTGCTTCTGTTGTTAGGCACCAGTATGATTGTATCCCGATGGAATAAATTTGTAAAAAAGGAAAAAGGACAATCTCCTTTTAAGCTTGCTGTTACGGTCTGTATTTGGCTTATGATTAGTATCACAGCAGTATTTCCAACAGCAGTTATTAATTTATTGCAGATTATTGGTTTGAAACAAAGTGTAAATACACTCATATTTATCACCTTTGTATCTATCTTCCTTTTTTTATTCAAACTGTTGTCATATATTGAGCGTCTGGAAAACAATATAACCGAGATCGTACGAAAAGAAGCTCTAAAAGAACTGGAAAAAGATGTAAAGAAAATGTAACCGTTATACAATATGAAAAGTTCAGATCTCGACTACATGGAACTTTTTTTATATTTTTTGAAGGTTAGTTCTTGCTCATCTGATTCTTTATATACCAATCAATTGTTTTTCGAAGTCCCTCATCAAAGTTTGTTTTCGCCTTAAACCCAAACTCACGTTCTGCTTTGGAAGTATCGAGTTTTCTTCTTGGCTGCCCATCTGGTTTCGAGGAGTCAAATAAAATGTCTCCTTTAAACTCTGTGAACTCTGCTATTTTATAGACAAGGTCTTTAATTGATATCTCGAATCCTGAGCCAATATTCACTGGATCCGGTTTGTTATACTTTTCAGTTGCCAGCACAATGCCTTCGGCAGCGTCGTCTATGTATAAAAATTCTCTGGTAGCTTTTCCTGTCCCCCATACTGTAACTGATCCCCCTGTCTCTTTTGCGTCAACAAATTTTTTTATTAATGCTGCTATAACATGAGAGCTTTTTGGGTCAAAATTGTCATTTGGGCCGTAAAAATTTACTGGAAGGAGGTAAATAGAATTAAATCCGTACTCTTCGCGATACGCTTGAGACTGTACCAGAAGCATCTTTTTAGCAAGTCCGTACGGTGCATTTGTCTCTTCCGGGTATCCATTCCAAAGCTCTTCCTCTTTAAAGGGTACAAGTGTAAATTTAGGATAGGCGCAGATTGTGCCCAGTGCGACAAATTTAGATACCTTATTTATCCGAGATGCTTCTATTAATTGGACTCCCATTAAGAGGTTATCATAAAAAAGTGTTCCTGGATATGCCTGGTTATATCCTATTCCGCCTACATTTGCTGCAAGATGAATAACGGTATCCGTATTTTTTGTAATTGAAATACAGATATCCTTATCCCGTAAATCGAATTCTTTATGACTGGGAGTGACAAGAGCTTTCGGTTTCAATTTTGTTACCTTTTCTACTAATGACTTACCAAGAAAGCCTGATGCACCGGTGATAAGTACTCTTTTACCTGTAATATTCATTTAATAAGTTTGTAAATTAATAAAATAAGTTTATTGTGAATGCTCTGAAAAAATATAGCGAGTGGTAAAGGATTATATTTTTTTGCTACTGTAAGCTGTTCTTCGAACTGCTGTTTATACGCAGTATTTCCTTTTGATGTAGAGTGGATTCTAAATGCGGAGAGGGATTCGTTCACAAGACCGAGTTTAGTGTTGTTGTTGAATAATCTTGCCCAGTAGTCGTAATCCATAGTGTATCGTAGTGATTCATCAAAGAGACCAGTCTCAAGAACCGTTCTCCAACGGATGAAGGTACTTGGTTGTGGTATTACGTTCATGATTGAGTGAATCTGCTTCACAAACATGTTGCGAAAGAGGGATTTATACAATCGTACTAATTTTTGAATTTCTTGACTACGTTCATCGATTATTGTTGCATCACCCACTACCCACCCAATATCATTGTCCTGTTCAAACTTTGCTTTAACTCTTTCGAACGCATTCTGATGATAGTAGTCATCAGAATTAATGTATGCAAAGTAAGTGGTTTCAGGATCGAATTCTCTGAGCGATTTAAAATAGCTTATGCCTTTGTTGATAGCATGAGTTTGCCCCTTATCTTTTTCTGAAATCCAGTACACTTTTTTTTGGAGTTTTTTGAGAATCTCAGGTGTAGCATCAGAAGATTTTCCATCAAAAATAGCATATTTTGTTTCAAAATCTCCTTTTTGTGAAAGAACTGAATCAATAGTCTGCTGAATGAACTGCGCCTGATTGTATGATGGGGTAACAATTAAAAATATATTCATAGAGATATTTATAGAGTATTCATATCATGGTCTAGAATTGCTTGTATTGTCTCTTCAACTGAAAAGCGTGGCTTCCATCCTTTAGCTTGTAGTTTAGAATTATCTCCTTGATAAAAGTGCTTTTGTGGTTCTATATCATCTTTTATTCCATATGGTAAGTTAATATGGTCAAAAATTGATTCTATACCAAGTAGTTTACCGACGAGCGCACATATCTCACGTATAGAAATCGAAGAGTTACTTGCTATGATATAATCATCAGCCGTATCCAGCTGCAGAATGAGATGGATAGCAACGGCATAATCACGAGGATCTCCAAGGTCGATGCGAGGATTAAGGTTTAATAAATTAAAAGAGTCAATCTGTTTTTTTTTCAATTTCACAGCATAATAGCAGATTTTTCTTGTCACGAAATTAAGATTTTTGAGATAGGATTCGTGGTTATATAAAATACCATTGCATGCAAATAGCCCGAATTTTGATCTATACAATGAAACGGATTGATGAGCTGCATATTTTCCCAGACTATAGGGATCCTGGGGATTTACAGGAGTTTTTTCAGTCTGTGGTGTTTGTGTAGGTGTGCCGAAAATCTTAGCAGAAGATGCGAAGAAGAAACGAGTATGAGTTGAATAGATTCGAATGGCATCGAGTAATTGAAGAGTTGTCATTGTATTGACCTGAAGCACGTATTCAGGGTCGCTCCAGGAAACTATAGGTGCGCTGAATGATGCTAGGTGATACAATTCCTGTGGCCGGTACGATTTTATTATCCTGACGGTTTCATAGTGGTTCGAAATATCGTATTTTTCGATTTGAATTCGTGGGTCGGAATACATATCATGTAATTGTCTTAAATGATGTCCGGTACAAATTATGCGATCGTATGTGTTTGTTTGAAGTAAATGTCGCGTTAGAAAGTACCCGTCCTGCCCGAAGGCACCGGTGATAATGGCAGTTTTCATACTTGTATCCGAGTCAAATAATTATGACTAATAATGTACATTATGTATAATATCATTAATTTCATGAAAAAAATCTATAGTTTATGTAAGTTGGGATTGAAATTCATACTTTTAAAAAAACATCGATTTTTCTACTTTCCCTTACTCGTAATTCTAATATATTTCTTTCTCGTCATAGCTCGAATTCATGGCTCAAGTATCGGGATATATAATACGTTGCTGTATGGAGAAACGAAAGACTCAAACCTTATTTTTTCAGAGTTGAGATCTATCCGGAGTGATGAGTGGCTTGGAAGCTCTACATATACAGTTTCTCAATACTACAACAATTATGAAAGGAAAAATTTTTTCATTGGGGAAGGACAGGAAATGTCTCTTCTTTTTGATGTTCCGACCAAGCATTGGACAACTATTTTCAAACCATACACTCTTGGTTTTTTCCTAGGGTTACCTCTTGAGAACGCCTTTGTATTTAAGTGGTGGTTTAATAGCGTTTTAGTAATCCTTGCTTTTTACACTCTCTTCTTTCAGTTCTCCAGGAACGCGTTTGTTTCGGCACTGTTCAGCTTGTCGATATACTTTATTCCATTTCACCAGTGGTGGAGTATAAACGGTTTACTTGGTTATTTTGCAGTTACAACATCAGGATTGATAGTGCTTGTGCGAGAACACAGATGGTGGGTATACTTGCTTACTTCACTTGTAATTATCTATTCGTCAATGGCTTTCATACTCATTCTATATCCCCCATTTCAGATTCTTCTGATCTATCTTTCTGCCATCATTGTACTCGGCTATTCACTCCATAACCGTTCTTCGTTTTATTCTTCAAAAAGACTACAGTTAAGTATACTTTTGGGAAGTATAGGCATGGTGACCGTACTTCTACTTGCGCTGTTGTATCAAGACTTTAAAGACATCATACAGTTAATCACTAACACAGTCTATCCAGGGGACCGTTTTTTTATGGGGGGCACATACGATCCAGTATTATTCATGCAGGGATTCTTCAACAGTCAGTTACAGAAATTGTCAACAATGCCTCAAATCATGGTTAATCACAGTGAGGCAAGCTCATACTTCATGCTTTTTCCCTTTTATATACCGCTAATCGTTTCATTATCTTATTTTGTTTTTCTTAAAACAGGAAAGCTTAATTATTACATACTGCTGCTTAGTGGATGGATGATAATAGGTGTTATATATTTGTTTATTGGATTTTCAGAACTGGTTGCGAAGGCAACATTGTTTTACTTAATTGCAGAAAAAAGAGTCATATTAGGAATAGGGTTAGCCAATATGTTGTGTATGTTTTTTATTCTCTATTGGAAAGAGCTCGCCACTATCCCTCATAGAAGATTTCTTGGATTGATCACAGGAGCATACACTGCTTTTAGTATTGTGTTGATTGGGAGATATTATCAGTTATATGTACCTGGCTATATTGTAGAGCCCTCGATAATTTATACGATGGCAGTCGCGTTCGGCGTGCTGCTATATCTGTTGATTACCCAGAATAAGATTCTGTTTGTTCTGTTGCTCTTTGCTATCTCGTTTTATTCATCGTACAGAGTTACACCTCTTTACAAAGGGCTTTCTCCTTTGAATTCCGAACTTATCCGGGAAATTAAAACCATAGAAGATGCATACAGCCAGAAAACGAAATGGATGGTTTATAACCATGGCGCGTGGGGAAACTATCTTATTGCAAACGGTATAACCTCGATTAACGGTATTCATGTATATCCACATTTTTCAATATGGAATACGTTTGATCCTTCAGGAAAGTTCAACCCTATATATAATAGATACGCAAATGTGATGTTTGGAAAGAGCTCATTTGAGATGATTTCCTTTCCAGTGCCAACACAATACGATAGTTTTGTTGTCCAGATTCACCCATGCAGACCAGAATTAAAAAAACTGGGTGTCACACATTTCCTTTCGTATAGCGAGGCACTCGATGGTGAGTGTCTCAAGGAACTAAAAGAATTCGACTATCCGACCGGAAAGTTATTTTTATACCAAAGATTATGAACACTGTATCGAAGTTAATGAGGTTAGTTACTACCCTGATACCATTACTACTTATATCGGTGATATGTTCAAATATTTTGTACATTAGTGTCATCTCCGTACTATTTTTTCCAATAACTCCGCCTTTGAGTTTTTGTATCTATTTAATCATCATGGCTGGTACTTCTTTTTGGATCTACCGTCAGAAATCCCAGTTCATTATCACAAAAGTATCTGTTTTGGCTATTGTATTAGGTGCACTTACCACAGGTGTATTGATGCTCAGGTTCAGTTTTTTATACCCGGGTTTTGACGATAGAAACTTCCATTTAATAATAAGTTCATTTCTATGGAATCTCTGGAATAGTAACCATTTTCTACCTGCTCACGGTCTGACATTTATGCCCGGAAACATTCAGTTGATCTATGCACCCCTTGCTGAAACTCTTGGACTACGTCTTACACTCCTGGTGTTATATATGTTGTTTAACGTATGGTACGTCTCATTGTATATTCGGTACGCAGCTCTGATCAAGGGATTTAAGGGTCATAGTATACTTTTTTTGAGCTTCTGTGTTATTTTTTTCCTTCCGGCAACGATACAATCATATGCATTGTTTATGCCGGATTTTCTGAGCTTGATAGTTGCTCTTGAAGCTATACTACAGTATGTCAGAAAGGATGGGGATAAAACGTTTGCTACACTATTAGCTGTCATAACAATCTTTATTAAAGTGTCAACAGGGATTTTTTTAATACCTCTGTACGGATTCTTTTATACTTCACATATCAGAAAAATTAATACCGGTATAGTTCTGGCTTTTCTGATTCTTTCCTCATTATTCTACGTACGAATGTACCTTGAAATAGGCACGCCGACGTTTGGGCTATTGAATAATGTATTTCAATCACCGATCTATAGCACTATTGACTCAGGTGTAGGAAAAGATGCCCGTTGGGGACCTGAGAACGTGGCTCAAGGTATTATCTGGCCATTCTATGGGCAGTTTACAACACGGTTTGACGAGATGAGTACTGTGTCTCCGCGACTTCTCTCAGATAAGGTAACATTATTTTTTTCAATTGTCCTTGCCTTTCCTTTTGTGATATCTCTCTTCCTATTCTTTTTTACAAAAAGATGGGTGTATCTGGTTGTTTTCATTTCTTTTCTGATATGGAGTTTTTTTATAGGGTATTCCAGGTATGTGGTGCCTCTATTTGGCATCAGTACTGTGCTCTGTGTGATAGGCCTGGTAATGTATCTGCCCATGCCCCGGTTGTTGCGACGAACTCCTGACAGTGTTTTTGCTGTTATAACATGTATTGTTGTAATTATTTCTCTAAACTCAATTCATGTTGACCTCGGTTTCCGTCCTCATCCGAAAGCAATTCATGATATCTTTATAAAAGGTGATTATTACATGCTCCTGCGTTCTAATCTTCCCTTCTTATTAAAAGACACGCCGTCTCAAATTGGAAAAGACCTACAAGCAGATTTTAGCGATAAGACAGTAATCGTACCAAATCAAAAAGATCAGGCGCTCTCCTACTTGTACGCGTATTTTGCATCCACGCAAGACAAAAACATTGTTTTTCCTATCTATAATCAACGTATTCCAGATCTCTACAGAGTGATTATCAATAGTAATAAAGTAAGTACTCACCTGAAAGATAACTTACGTCAGTTGGAGAAGTGTGATGAAATTCTTGTCGTCTCAGAGGAGAAGTCTCAGCCTCATTTAAAGAACTATGTACTTCCAGCTGAGTTGCCCGTGTTAACATTTTGTGACTGTAAGCCTGTTAAACCAGCAGGAAATACATCATTAATAACTGGATCAGCTTTTTTTAGCGCTCACTTTATGTTATATACGTGTATGGATAAGTCAAACAGCAAATAATTACATTTTATTCAGCCGAGATTATGAGAAATCGTGAAGTACTACTACATATCTGTGTCCCGACATTTAACAGGTCATCATTTGTAATCAAACAGTATGAGCGACTGATTGAAGAAATACAAACATCTAAATTAGAAGATCAGGTTTTCGTTACCATTTCCGACAATGGTAGTTCAGATAATACCTGGAAGCTTTTATCGGAACTTTCACTCCCTGGTTATGTTAACCTGAAAAAATCCCCTGCAAACGTCGGATTTGCGAACCATGTAATAAACCTGTTCAAGCAATCAACGGGAGAATACACGTATATCCTCTCAGATGACGACTATTTGGAACATGGAGCACTAAAAAAGATGGTTAGTAAAATAAAAAAATATCATCCAGACCTATTGTATATAAACTGTAGACCCGCAGCTATTTCAATGACTGAAACTACTGATGGATCGAAACTCTGTGTTACGCCTCAAACTTCTCTGCTGTTGCCGGGCTTACAATACTCAGCAGTATTCCTGAACAGTGGTTCGTTTCTCAATGAGCTTTATAAATTAGGACTTTTTAATGTAAGGATTCTACTGGCTCAGGTGTCATGTTGTGTGTATCGTACCAGTGTCATGAAAAAAAATGAGGAAGAATTTTCGCTTAATACTAAATTTTCATTGGAGCGAAACGCATATCCACACACCTATCTAGTGTGGTCTCACCTACCTGCTGGAGCAGTAGTCCTTGCTAAAGACATATGCCTCTTTGTTGCTACAAACAATCGAACTTGGAATAGTGATACACTTACAGCGAACGCAGTGATTCAACAATATTTTGACCCGATCGTGCGGTGGATTAAACAGCGTTACTCCTCTTCTCTGGGATGGAAATCCCGGTTGATACTCTCAACTTCGCTCATGTACTCCAGGATTGTTCCACTGATTTATCGGGCAATGAATTTGGTAAATGCAGGAAAGATTATTGAACGGGTGCAGTTCGGCAGAGCAGGAGAAAATAAAAACAAAAAAACTACTATTGATGATTTTTTCGGTAAAACTCGATAACCCTTTTTATTCCTTCCTGAAGGGTTATTCGTGGCTCCCAGGAAAGCAATTTGAGGGCTTTTTGCCGATTGCATCTCCAGTTGTTATAATTGACGGTACGCTGATCTTGAGTATTACTCCACGAAATGGGAACTGGTTTTTGAAGTTCCTGTTCTACAATCTTGACAACTTCAGCTAACGAATATTGGTTCCCGCTACCAATGTTTATAATCTCACCAGGTTCAAGTTTGTTGTTTTCAAGGGTAGAGGTAATTGCTTCTATGACGTCCTGAACATACACATAGTCGCGTACATTTCCGGCGTTTGTAGCAATCATCTTTGAGTCAGTCAGCGCACTGGTTATCAATGTGGGAATAAATCTCTGTGGCTGTTCATGCGGGCCAAAAGGTGTAAAGAGACGGAGTGTCGGTGCATTGTAGTCATGTGTTCGGGCAAAGGTACGGACCAGTAATGTCTGTGATGCTTTTATAGCCCCATACATAGTTTGCGGATCTAACGGCATCTCTTCTGAATACGATTCATCAGATGGAGCGTATTCAAAGCAAGAACCAATATTTACGAACTGAGAGATTGCGTTTTTATATGCATACTCAAGTAAGTTTAATGTCCCGGAGATATTTGTTTGAATCCCCTGACCAAGATTATATTCCCGCTCAGTTACTCCATACGAGGCTAGATGAACAATGCGGTCGATTTTCTGGGTATACGGTTGTAAGTCAGCCTCCAGGATGTCGCTATTGGAGATATCAGTTGTTATGTAAATAACTGATTTTGTATGTTTATCTGACTGTCTATTACGATCAAGTGAATATACAGTATCTCCACGCGAAATAAGTGACTGTACTAAGTTTCTCCCTATAAATCCATTTCCACCGGTAACTAAAATATTCATTTGTGGTACTGAGCAAAAAAAGAATCAAAAATTTGTTCCATATACTTAAGATGCTCTGCATCTATACCTGGATAAACACCAACCCAGAATGCGTTTGTCATTACAAAATCTGAGTTTTTAAGATCACCCATAACACGTCTTTTAATATCTGTATATGCCGGTTGTCGTAGCACGTTTCCTGCAAATACATTTCGAGTCCCTATTTTGTGTTGTTCCAGATATTCAGTGAGCTCATTTCGTTTAAAAGGAGCATCCGGCTTTACCATGATTGGAAATCCAAAGTAGCTGGGATTTTCATTGGGGTAATTCTTCATAAAACTTATGTATGCCGAATGTTTCTGAAGGAATGTATAGATTGATTTATAGTTGTGTCGTCGTTTTTCGATAAACCCCGGGAGCTTTTTTAGCTGTGCTACACCCAGAGCTGCCTGAAAATCGGTGACTTTTAGATTAAATCCGATCTGTGAGTAGATGTATTTGTGATCATACCCGTAGGGCAAGTCTCCGAGTTGCCATTCGAAGCGTCGTCTACATGTATTATCTTTGCCGGGGGCACACCAGCAGTCTCTGCCCCAATCTCTGAATTGTCTTATTGCCCGATGGATAAAGGGATTGTTGGTGGCAAGTGCCCCTCCTTCTCCCATGGTAATCTGATGGGCAGGATAGAAGCTATAGGTTGCAATATGTCCGAAGCTGCCCACAAGTTTTCCGTCGTATTCTCCGCCCAGAGCATCACAACAATCTTCTATAAACCAAAGTTCATGTTTTTTTGTTAAGTATGTCAGTTTTTCCAGATCAAACGGCTTACCAAGTGTATGGGCAAGCATAATTAAACGTGTTCTACGAGTTATCGCCTTTTCTATCTGATCTACGTTTGCATTCAGTGTTTCAAGGTCTACGTCAACAAATACCGGTTTTAATCCATAGAGTAACGAAGGGTTAATAGTGGTAGGAAAGCCAGTTGCTGGAGTAATAAACTCATCACCCGGTTTGAGTCGCTTTTCGCCAAACGCTTTGGAAGTAAGGGAAGCAACAGCAAGTAGATTTGCAGAAGAGCCTGAGTTGGTGATTGAGATAAATTTCATTCCCAAGAACTTTTTAAATTCTTTCTCAAAAATCCCGGCAAACTCACCTTCAGTCCACCAGCCATCTTTAGCTGCTTTAATGACATTATTAATTTCATCTTCGTCGTATACTTTTCCTGTTACGGGGATATACGTTTCACCTGGAATAAATGTCTGTTTCATAGTTTTAGATTGTATTTTTGTACCAATTAAAAATTGCAGCAATCGATGACTCAATTGAATATGTATTGTTCCACCCGAGTTGTGATACCTTTTCAAAGTTGAGTGACTGATAGGGTATTTCGTTGGTAGCTTGATTCAAGATTTGAAACTCAACCTTCTGGTTAAGCACTGATTGTATTCTGAAAATAAGGTCCAGTACACTTAGGGTATCATTTGAACCGAAGTTGTATGCTTCTCCTTTTGTTCTTGAGATTTGTTCTGCAAGAAGAATATATCCTTTTGCGACATCTTTAACGTGCAGATAATCGCGTACCAGGGTCCCGTTACTCCGAAGATATAATGTTTCCCTTCTTATGAGTGCTTTCATAATTCCCGGGATAATACGGGAAAAGTTTAGATCTCCCTCTCCATAGATGTTCCCAAATCGGGTAATTACAATAGGAAGATCGTAGGTCTTTGCATATGAATTGCAAATCAGATCCGCCGCAGATTTCGAAACCTCATACGGCTGTATCCCTTGCAACGGGTCAGTTTCGGTATATTTTTCACCCTGACAGATGCCGTAGGATTTATCAGAAGATGCCACTATTACACCCTGGATATCTTTTGAAAGACGAGCTGCCTCCAGAATATTGATTGTACCGATGATATTCGTTTCCAAGGTATGTCGTGGAAGTACATAGGCAGCTTCAACGAGTGGTTGTGCTGCCAAATGAAAGATTATCTGAATACGATGTTTAATAACCATTTCTTCGACCAAGGGTGCGTTTCGGATATCAAGTTGGAGCAGTGCAACTTTTTTTTCCAGTTTCTGTGTATAAAAGTAGGAGCGAGGGTTTGCTGTTCGATACGTAACAAACACTTGTGCTCCACGTTCAACCAGTTGTTCTACCAGGTGTGCGCCGGCAAAACCCGTTCCACCGGTAACCAGTACAGAGGTATTCTTTAAGTCCAGATTTTCCATGGTTTTTTCTCCTTCCAGATAGAGTTTAATGTTTCTAATTCTTTATAAGTATCGACCGACATCCAGAAATCCTCATGCTGGTAAAAAGAGAGTTGTTTTTTTTCAGCAAGTCTTACCAGTGCTGGATGCTCTGTTTCCCCTGACTGAAAATACTCAAATGCTTGTTTTTTAAAAACCATAAATCCTCCGTTTACCCAATCTGACAACAGGGGTTTTTCAATAAAAGAAGAAACTGTCCCATCTGATCCAGCTTCAATCAAACCATATTTTGATATAGGATGAATTCCCGTTAGAGTTGCAAGCCGGTTATGTTTTGAATGAAAAGCCACAAGCTCTTTAATATTGATATTTGATACGCCATCTCCATAGGTAACCATAAACTCATCTTCATCTTTCGGTATATAGTCTTTGCATCTCAAAATTCGCTCTCCAGGTAGTGTCTCCAGGCCTGTATCGACAAATGTAATCTTGAAATTGTCATTGTTTCTGCTCATGTCAAAATGGTATGTTGTCTGGTGTGTCGCGGTATCAATCGTGAAATCGTGAGTGTAAGCTTTCTGATTCAGGAAGTAATCTTTAATATACTCTGCTTTATACCCGAGTGCGAGGATAAATTCATTGTATCCGTAGTGGGAATAAATCTTCATGATATGCCAAAGCACAGGTTTACCACCAATGAGAACCATTGGTTTCGGCTTGAACTCAGTTTCTTCCTTTAATCGAGTTCCTTGTCCTCCACAAAGAATAATTGTTTTCATGAGTATCTGTAAGTAATATCTTGGGATATTATATCTGGTGTTATTTACTTTTGCCAACCTAGGAACGGTACTTACCTTCTAAACAGATTCTCCAGGGCATGTTTATACCCAAACTTGAGAATATCGGCAAAAAACTGTTTATCCTTACGCTTCAGCTTTTCCGGGACATAGGGATTTGCATCCTTCGGCTTATGAGTAAAGCAGGGCGCTTGTACCCAGTCAATTACCGGGGCAAAAATCCGGGATTCATCACAGTACTCTTGCAAAAAGGAAAATGCACGGTCTGCCATCTGTTCGCATTCGGTCCAGTGTTCGTATGCATACAGAATCTGGTTGCCAAACTCCTCCGCATTGCCGGGCGCAAATGACAGTACCAGTTGTTCTTCTGTTAAGATTGCCGGTATCTCAGAGACTGGGGTGGTAATGACCGGCATCCCATAGGTGGTAAAGGAATTGACCCGATTACGGCCTCCAATGACTCCTTCGTAATTAAACCGGTCCACATTGAGTCCGACATGGCATTCTTTCATCAGTTCGTCCAGTTTGGTATCCGAAACATATCCATGGAAGGTAAAGTTATCCGCAAACGGAGATGCATCGATTGCTGCCCGGAAGTTAGTATAGGATTTATCGTCGTGTCCCGCAATGGCTCCCCCTGTTGAGATGAATTGAATATGCGGATTTTGCTTCATGGCATAGATCAACCCGTTAAATAAGGTCTCTACATCTGACCAGGTGTTATATCCACCGATCCAGAGCAGTTTGAGTGGTTGTCCTTTAGTAAAGGTGCGGGTAATTGGCCGTTTCTCGGGATCAAACAGAATAGGGATATGATATACCGGGTCGATTCCTTCGTTTTCACGGCTTAACCGGTGCTCCAGAGCCATTTCTCCGATCAACATGTACTTTTGCCGGTCTGAACAGGTTGAAAAATAGTCCGCAGCTCTCACGATTTGTCGGAGCATATCTACAAAGGTGTACATAAAGGTATTATCTTTGTAGATATATGCTTTAGACTGTCCTTCCACAATAAAATCGCCATGAAGATCAGCCCACCACGGTGTATGCAGATACAGACTTTGTGACAAAATATAGTTCGGGAAAGCTGTCACCCCCACTACGGCTTCATACTGATTGTTCTGGAGTCTTTTGTCAATAAACCCGTCATAGGCGTCCCGTTCGGTGATCTCGGTCACTTCCAGGTCCTGAATTCGCTTGGTACGCGGCAGTGGTTCGTCTTCCGCATCCATAATGTTCGGAAGTATCAGGACAATATCAATCTCTTCTACAGGAATAACGCTCCGTATGGCAGTGATAAAGCCCATGGTGCGGATTCCTCCGGAATGATTATAGGATGATGGATCGATCGGGAGTGGTCCCATACCAAATATCAGGATACGTTTCATAATGTCAGGTCTGTAAAACTATTATAGAGGGTATGCTCTGGAAGGAACTGGTTGAGTGTCGAAGCATAGGCATACTGATAAAACGGATTTACCACAACTGTGGTATACAGTCCCGCGCGTTCCATTAAAAACTGATCCAGAGCACGTTCGTCTGTCATTACTTCTACGCCGGCAGCTTCAAGTCGTTTCCGGTACGGTATCATCTTCAGATTTTCTGACTGAATAGCAAAGATCGTAATCTGATGGTCTCTGGCTAATTTCTGAAGTGCCAGCTGTTGCTCTACCCCATGCAGGTCCTGTAACGTGGTGACGATCCCTAGAATAGTCTTTCCTGTGCGCCGGTCCCGGTTTTTCAAAATAGTGCTTCCTTCGGGATGGGGTGGTTTGCCGGCAAGGGCCTGTGCCCATTTTTCAAATAACTTTTTCTGATTTTTTTGCATCTGAGCAACAGCTTGTTCCGGACTGCTGCTGCCGTACTCCATGTGATAAATAACCGAGAGTGGTTCGTAATATACCTGTAAGCCCTGCTTCCAGATGTTCAGGCACAGGTCTACTTCTTCGTAATAGGCTGGTGCATACGATTCGTCAAATCCTCCAATGCGGTGGTACAGTTCTTTTGCCAGGAGTAGCGATACCCCCGAACAAAAATCAACGGGACGCGCAAACCGGTATTCAGGCTTATCCGGATTGTCATTTCGACCGTATCCATATGCTGAGCCGTCCTTCCAGACCATACACCCGGCTTCTTGTAACTGGCCGGTGGTACCGAAAATGACCCGGGAGCCGACGATTCCAATACTGGCATCTGAGCGGAGCCGGTCGTAGAGAGGCCGTACTGCATTATTAGTGATATACGTGTCGTTATTAAGGAAATAGAGATAGGTCCCTTTTGCCAGTTTGGCTGCTTGGTTACAAGCCTGTAAGAAGCCGGTATTCTCGGTATTCTGCACAACAGAGATATTCGGTATCTTTGTTAGTTCAGCCGGAGTCTGATCCGTTGAATTATTATCAATGATCACAATTTCATACGGTATCCCATGGATATATTGTTGTAATGATGCGAGACAGCGCGCGGTATATTCCCACTTGTTATACGTTATCAGAATAATTGAGATTTCAGGTTTTTCGACTGCGTCAAACTTCAGAGTGTCGGTCTCAATCTTCGGTATGGTGGTACCGTTATCCTGTTTTGCTCCATTGAGCTTCTTGAGACCTTGCCAGATCTTAAAACCAATACTTCCGCGCAACTGAGCAATCTGTTTTTGTAACTCCTTGCGGTAGGCTGCCAGTTCAACCAGTTGAACTTCTTTCCGGTTCACATCTTCCAGCTCTTTGATAAATGCTTGTAGTTCTTTGTGTGACATAGTTACATTAATTTGAATAACCGGGCAATACGGTAAAACTTGGAGTCGGTTATCTGTCTAATCCCTTCCTCAAGATTGCGGATATCCTCTTCCATATGTGATACCTGCTGTATTAACTCTTTATATCGCTGACCATTCCGTTTTGAGACCTTATTGATATACGCAGCTTCGTTCAAAATCACCATATTGCTATCAATGTCGGTTAACACTTTGTTTTCTGAACGGGATGTAAGAGCGACCCGATCTTCTGATACAACCAATGTATTAGGTGGAATTTTCTGCCAGTTAACAGTGTTCTGGAAGGATATCATATATACCGCAAAACGGGGTAGATCATTGTAATCAAGCTTGATGTAGGAAAGCCAGGATTCCGGAATAAAGATACCTTGATAAACCTCAATCAGTGGAAATTCCTGGCAGACATAGGTCTGGAGCAGAGACTTTACTGCAGAAGCCAGATAGAATGTACTCCTGAACTTAAGGTACGCCACAGGGACCGGAAAGGTAAAAAACCATTCACGGTCGATAATCCAGATGTCATCCGGTGCACGTGCGATCAAGTTGTCAAAATTCAAATCGTATAACGCAGGACTGACGCACAGTTCTGTAGAGTGGGTATTCCATTGTTTTGCTGGATCAAAGAGTGCGGGAAACTCAAGTGATGCGTACAAATCCTGCTGTTTTGCTGGCATCTTATCAATCATATTGATGCCCGTTTGAAACAACTCAAAAACCGTATTAAATGAACGATGAATAAGCGCTTCTTCGATCCGTTTTTCCAGGGACGGTTCCGGAAAATATTCGTAGTCGATATAATCTGAACCGGTCTCATGAATCGGAACAAAAGAATAATATGGAAACAGAGCTTCAATTGTTTTTTCATCATCCATCAATTGTTGAATATGAGCGATTGAAGCTGCAGTTTGTGCCTGTTTACGAACAATATAATCATTCTCTGCTTGATAGATAGTAGTTTTGAGTCGGAACTGGGGTAATTTGATATAGTTTCCTCGCGCGTAGACAATCTTCATATCTGTGCTTCAACTAAAAATGAGCTCGAAAACTGTGGTAGAATCTGTTCCTGCTGGAGAGAAGCCATAAAGGGAATCTCATTAAACAATACCACACGGGGTCGTGACAGATCCTTAATGTCCGCAAACGAGGTAAGGGCGCCGTTAAAGATATTGAGCCCTTCTTCGCTCATGACAGTGGTGGGAAGTTTGTAGTCAGGAAATGGATAAAAAAACTGGGTCTGCTTAAATCCGGCCTTATGGAATACATCTTCCAGTTCGCTTTTACTAAATGTTCGGATACCATCGTAGTTGGGATAGTTTTCCAGCGAAGAAAAGAGATCTCCATAGTGATCTTCCTTTCCTCCCGCAACATACTTTACGCCGATCTTGTTTTCGATCGCGAGCAGAATCTTTCCGTCCGGTTTCAGATACCGGTGTAGCTGGTGCAAAAACATAACGAAGGGTTCGTACGGATCGTCAGTATGATTATGAGGGATAAAGCGACCAGCGTATTCAAGTACCCCTATTACAGAGATATAGTCGACCTGAGGTACGTCAGGCATATCCAGGAGGTTTCCGATAATAACCTCCAGATTCGTTTTATCCGCGTATCGCTTTGCAATAATCTCACCTCGTGTTGGCATCAACTCGTTCGCGATAACTTTTTTGGCTTTCCGGGTATACATACCCGTGAGAGCTCCGCATCCTGCTCCAATCTCCAGGACAGTAGAGTCCTCCTTAAAGGGATACCAGTCTAGCAGGACCTCGCGCTGAGGGGTTAAATGATAGTACGTTGCCCAGGATGCATTTTGCAAAACGGAATCAATTTCTTCTTGTTTAGCTGATTGGGGTCTATCGAAAAAGGAGTGCAGGAATTGTTCTGCGTCGTCCTGATATTCCCGTTCCTGTTGTTTATACAAGTATTGAACGGGTACATTGCCGAATGTCGCTGAGCTCATAGGTTTATTGTAGCATATGGGTTCTGCTACAATAGGTTACATATGGTAAGCGTCATCATCCCCACACTCAACGGCAAACGCTTACTTGAGACATCGCTTCCCGCATTGATGGCGGCGTTGAAACCGCTGAAAAATGCAGAAGTTGTGGTAATTGATAATGGTTCGAATGACGACACGGTTGCCTTTCTTAAAAAGGAGTATCCTGCAATAACGCGCATCGCTTTTTCCCGCAATCGTGGTTTTACCGGAGCGGTAAATGCAGGTATCCGTAAAGCAGGCCAGCCGTATGTATTGATCCTAAATAACGACTGTATTCTGGAAGCAGATAGTATCACCTGTCTCCTCGATTTTCTCAATACTCATCCGGAATATGTAGCAACACAGCCGGTCATCTGTGATACTAAGGGAGCGATAGAGAACATTGGTTTTACGGTAGATCTCAAAGTTGCGAAAGCACATATCGTGCGTGATCAAGAAAGTACCTATTTGCATGCAAAGTATCGTCATTTTGCACCATCTTCACGATTCGTCTACGGGCTGTCCGCAACCTGCCTGCTGATTAAGCGTGAGGTGTTTCTCGAGATTGGATTACTGGATGAGTCATTCCATTCGTATCTGGAGGATGTCGAGTTTTCTATCAGGATGGCAAAAAAAGGCTATCAATATGGGCCGGATCCGAGTACTATGGTAACGCACGCACATATGGCAACCAGTTCCCGTATGGGAAGTTACAAGCAACAACGTGATCTGATGAACTGGATCAGAATTATTCTGAAGCACTATCCCCTGTCGATGAAGCTGAAATACAGTGGATCTCTGCTGGTTGAGCGACTGAGAAACTTGAACGGATTATTAAAAAAGCTGTCGCACTAACTATGAATTCTATTCACCGAAGTGCTACGTTGTGCGCACATTCAGCGTCGATAGGTGTACAATATCTTAATTAAGCTAAACGTATGTCTGCCATTTCGCTACAACATGTAAACAAAAACTACTTCATGCAGCATCAGCGTACCCTGAAAGAGTTTTTCCAGGCCCTTTTTTATGGTGAAAAGACGCTCGAACAGGTTCACGCGCTTAAAAATGTATCATTTCATATAAATAAAGGTGAGTCGGTCGGTATTGTCGGCCGTAATGGAGCGGGTAAGTCTACCCTGCTCAAGCTGATCGCACAGGTCAGTAAACCAACTACCGGTGCGGTCACTGTTCACGGCAAACTGGCCCCATTAATCGAACTGGGGGCAGGGTTTCATCCAGAGCTTTCGGGTCGTGAAAACATATATCTCAATTCAATTATTCTTGGACTGACAGAGGAAGAAGTCCGTGGGAGGTTTGACGAAATCGTTGCATTTGCCGAGATTCAGGAGTTTGTCGATGTTCCAATTAAGTACTACTCGTCCGGTATGTACGTCCGTCTGGCTTTTTCTATTGCCGTCTCTACTAATCCGGAAATTTTGCTGGTCGACGAAGTGCTCTCTGTGGGAGATTATGCCTTCCAGCAAAAATGTATGACTAAGATGAACGAATTCAAAAAAAATAACGTGACCATTATTCTCGTAAGCCATGATAGTGAGCTGGTCTCGTCATTCTGTGACCGGGTGATCATGCTGGATCACGGTACGGTTGTCTATGATGGTCCGACAACCGAAGGAATTGCCCGTTACAAAGAAACGCAATAACTATGGAACTGCTCAAGTATGGAGAATTAATCAAACATCTATCACTTCGGGAGATTCGGGCACGGTATAAACAATCCTTTCTGGGATTCTTCTGGATTATTCTAAACCCCTTTTTCCAGATGCTCATTATGAGCTTTGTCTTTTCGCAGATCGTCCGGTTTAGTGATCTGGGTGTCCCCTATCCGATTTACCTGTTTGTCGGTTTACTCCCGTGGACATTGTTTGCTAACAGTCTGGGAAGCACCATCGGGGTCTTAATGGAAAATGCGGCACTGATTAAAAAAATCTATTTTCCCCGTGAAATTTTGATCATCTCAACCCTTGCTGCAAAGCTGGTCGATTTCTTTATTGCCTCTGTTATTTTTATCGGCATGATGCTCTTTTTTCAGATACCTTTTTCATGGCATATGTTACTCTTTTTCCCGATTCTGTTTGTTCAGCTGCTCTTTACGTTTGGTCTCTCACTCTTTTTATCAGCTACTAATCTGTTGTATCGTGATGTACAGTATCTGTTCCAGCTGGTGCTGGGACTTTGGTTTTATCTGACACCGGTCATCTATCCGGTTGAACTGTTCCCGGAGCAGTATCGCTGGATCTTTGCTCTTAATCCGATGGCGGTCTTTATCAATGCGTACCGTCAGGTATTACTGGGACAGGATGTTTTTAATATGTCCAGCTTCCTGATCGGACTTGGTGTGTCAATCCTTTTCCTTATCATTTCTTATACCATCTTCAAAAAGCTGGAAGGTATAATTGCAGACGTTGTTTAACTATGGAACACTATCCCTCAATTCTGGTTACGGGCTCGATGAGCTATGACATCATTATGGACTTTCCATCGCGTTTTCATGAGCACTTACAGCCTGACAAGTTGCACCAGATCAATGTCTCTTTTGTGGTAGATAAACTGGAAAAGCAATTCGGAGGAACCGGACTCAATATTTCGTATAGTCTGGGCTTGCTCGACTATCCGCGTGTCAAACTCCTCTCCAGTGTGGGGAAAGACGGGAATCCGATTATAGAGTTTATTCAGAAAAAAGGCGTTGATGTTTCTGGGGTGATTCATGATGAAACACTTTACTCTGCGACCGGACAGGTAATTACCGATCTTGATAACAATCAGATCTGGGGCTTTTATTATGGCGCCTGTGCACTGGCGCGTAATATTCAGCTAAAAGAATTTGCAGAACAGGATAGTATTCTGGTGATTTCTGCTAACCATCCCGAAGCCTTCAGCAGCTTCCAACGACAGGCAATTGAGCAAGAGATTGCGTACTTGTACGATCCCGGTATGACGTTATCGTGGAATAATGGAACTGAACTGAAAGATGGCGTTCTCAACGCACGCTGGCTGGTCGGAAACGATTACGAAATATCCCGGGTTCAGACCTTAATCGGCATGAATCTGCATGAGATTGTAGCACATGGAGTTGTGGTCATCACCACTCTTGGCAATGATGGTGTGAAATATAACGACAAGGATAACGAATACTTCGTGCCGGCATATCAACCCAAAGATGTAATTGATCCAACAGGTGCCGGCGATGCCTGGCGCTCTGGATTCCTGAGCGGTGTGTTGACTGGAAAATCGATACCGGAGAGCTTAAGTATGGGCAATGCGATTGCCAGTTTCGCAGTAGAACATTACGGAACCGCGAATCACGCTCCCACTGGTGAGCAGTTCGAGCAGCGTGTACAACATGTGCTGGGCACTATGCGGTAAGAAATCTTTCGAAGCCTTGAAAATAGATAAGATACTGTCTATCATAGATATGCATGAAAAAGTTACTGATAGTATCACTCCTTATTCTTCAGATATTCTCTATCTCAGCTCCCTCTATATATCAGGTGCAGGCAGTAGAAAAAACCACTGCTGCACCAGAAAAACTTAAGACGGAAATTTCCGGTCTGGTAGTCGATGATGATAGCAACCAACCGATAGAAAATGCCCGAATTGAGTTTCTCCACAAAGGTTCGGATACTCAAGTAATTACTGCGTCAACATCAGCTGAAGGTACTTTTACCATCTCAGAAGTCCAGGTTGATCCGGTAGACCGGTTTGTATTGGGTACCATAACCGTTTCTTCCCCTGAGTATGGGGAATGGGTTCTGGAAGCTCTCCTGTATCCCGATGAAACCAGGACCCTTAAGATACGGCTAAACGATCAGGATCAGCGTCAGAGCGATGAATTGCCGAGAGCTATTACACAGCAGCAGCCGGACGCTGAAATAGTACTGGAAGATCAAAGACAGCAATCATCATCTACCCGTACGACAGCTTCGATCGACGTGAATCCCTCCACGATTAATGTTGCTATTACCGCGTATGCAAATTGTTCAGACTGGCTGAATGCTGGTCAGGCAGTGATTCGGGTCGATACGATTGATTTCAAGGAGTATGTTAAAAATGTTCTGCCGAATGAGTGGATTTCCAGCTGGCATGCGGAGGCACTCAAAGCGGGTGCGATTGCGGCCAAGAATTATGGCTGGCGCAAAATTAATGTCGGTGCCCGTCATTATCTCAAGAATATGCATAATCTGGATAAGTACCCGGATATTGTCGATAATACCTGCGATCAACGATACATTGCCAACACGAAACGCGCATCAACAAACGCAGCGGTTGATGCTATCTGGGACTACCGGATAACCCGTAACGGAAACTTGTTAAACAACTTTTATCTCGCAACAGAATCTCAATGTCTCAACTCTCCTTATCAACCTTGTATGCCGCAATGGGGCACGCAGTATCGCGCGCAGGAGGGGAAAACCTGGCAGCAGATTGTAGAACAGTATTATGCTCCAGTGACTATTTCACTCCTGAGTGTGGTTGATGTTCCAAATGGTATTTACCGCTTCTGGAGTGATACCTTTAAAAGCCACTTTTATACCGCAAGTACAACAGAACGGGATCGGGTAATTAGAACCTATTCCCAATCCATCTGGAGGTACGAGGGAATAGCGTTTAAGATGGTTTCGGAAGGAACAACCGGTGCGATTCCTGTGTACCGCTTCTGGAGTGACAGATTTCGAAGTCACTTTTATACTACAAACGAAGCAGAGCGTGATTATGTCCGAAACCAGCTGAGCCGGGTGTGGCGTTATGAAGGTGCGGTGTTTAACGTCTACCCCACATCAAATACAACGAACACTATTCCGGTTTACCGGTTCTGGAGCGATCGACTGAGTAGTCATTTTTACACGGCCAGTGAAGAAGAAAAAAACTATGTTATTAACTCTCTGGGGGCAATATGGAAGTTTGAGGGAGAAGCCTGGCGGGTACCCACTAATTAATTTGGGACATTCCACGCAACTCCTTCGAAGCGCCAGGTACGGGGAGGGTATGTCGCAATAATAAAGTCTTTCTCTGCACTGCTGGCGGTGTAAAAGTGCTTCTGAAACAAATCACTCCAGAACCGATAGACGGGTGTTCCCGATTCCCCACTCATCACCTGATACGCTATGCCTTCATACTTCCAGACTTTGGTAGGATATGTTGCAATAATCGAATCTTTTTCTGCTGAGCTGGCCGTGTAAAAATGAGCATTATTCTGCTGACTCCAGAACCGGTAGACCGGTATTGTCTCACCACTGAGAGCCGGTTGATAGGCTACTCCCTCATATCGCCAGGTTTTGTTTGAAAATGAGCTAAGTATATAATTGCGTTCGGCGGCGCTTGCCGTATAAAAATGTCCTCCAAACTGGTCACTCCAGAAACGGTACACAAAAGTGTTGGTGTCTTGAGTACCATTGGCAAGTACGGGTGCGCCTCTTATCTTAGGAAGGTTAAAGATGTCGTTATATTGTGCATAATAGCCGCCACCGATTTTTTTCCAGGACCAGACCTGAAATGGAGCCGTTTCGTAATTAAAGATAAACGGGGTAACAGCGCGAACCCGCGAATCTCGGAACCAGACATCCCGGAATGCCTGGGTAATGTAATGAGCCTGTGTTTCTTCGTTAACGCTGGATCGCGGCCAGCCGGTCTCGGTAATAAACACCGGCATGTCTTTAATACCTTTTCCCCGCAACCAGGACAGTTCCCAGCGGTAGTTCTGGATCGAGTTACGGCCCGTATCAGTTGGTTTCCCCCGGAACCCCGGATTTGGATAGGAGTGAGAAGACCAGCCCGAAATATACTGATTTATCTCGTTGACGGAAAATCGCGTGATCATTCGGTTTAAGAAGGTTACCTGATCCTCGTAAGCCGGATTTTGTGATGGAGCCGCGCTATCAAACCCTGCCAGCATCACAAAGAAATCCGGATCTTTAGTTTCCAGCTGGATCGCAAATGCACGTGCCACTTCGCCATAGTTTTCCGGTGATACACTCCCGCCCCACTCCTGACCATGGTTTGGTTCGTTAAACAGCACTACATATCGATCCTTTGTTGGCCAGGGAAGACTATCCAGAAAATCAGCCCAGGAGCTGGCATCAGTGGTGGTCGGACGTTTCCAGTTGCTTCCTTGTGCCTGTGTAGCCAGACGCACAATCGGTATCAGCTTGAGTTCGGACATTTTGTTAAACAACGTTGTCCATTTCCCCGTGTCACGGTCAGTCTCCTGAATCACGACGGTCACATACCCCCAACTGCCACCGCTGGAATTGACCAGCTGCGCTATCTCCGTCAACTCCTGTTCGGTAGTAACAGACGAGTGCATTCCAAAGATGTTGTTATCAACTACTTGTGCTGCAGTCACCTGTGCAAACAGAATACCTACACAGAGACTACACAGCATACTACTGAACCAGTACTTTAAGAAGGTTTTCATACTCTCCCCTATCATACTAACTACTCCATCACACTGCAATTGAAAATGGATCGTAAAAGGCTTATAATATAATTCTTATATGTCAGTTGAACACGCTCCCTCAGTGGTCCACCGTCCTCCTCGGAACCAACGGCTGGAAGGCTGGAAAGATAAAACAGAGGCCGAAATTTTTGATGATTCTGTCCCTCCTCTTGCAGAAGTGCTTGCCTCTGTAAGCGAACGCTATGGACCCGGTATGTCTCCCGCAGAATGGAGCATAATGATGGCTTCGGTTGCTGGTTCTTACGTTCTCAACAGTATGAACAGGAAACCTCTTGTTCAAAAACTCCGTCAAACTATTGGTATTCCACTCCCTGATCCTTCACAGATTTATCGTCCAGTTGCTGGTATGCGTGAACAACAGGCGTTGCTCAACTGGGAGGCTTACATGACGAAACTTGATAAGAGTGATCGTTTTGTTATCGCCTTTCACCGGGATCAGTACGATTTTGACGATCCCAACTTTGTCCCACATATTATCCATGCGATTATCAAGAGCTCTGTTACGACGAATACTACTGCGTACCATTCTTTGATGCCATTTGTTCACGACCCCAGTATCCCGGAACGACTCCCGTTCCGCCAAAAAAAGTATCAGAACAACCCGCTCTATGTTCCAACTCATAATATTTTATATATACATAAATCGGGAGTGGCCCAGTACATCGAGATTCCGTTTGATAACCCGCTGACGGTGATGGACAATATTGCAGCGGAGGTTCATTACAATATGAACGATACATATCCAACCCTGGAAGCATTTCTGGCAAACGGAAGACGCGATGTCCAGGTCGTGATTGATGCCTCCGGGCGCGCACGTACTCAGGGAACATTTGCCGCCGACCTGATTGAGTCGGCAACCGTGGGTGTCGATCTGGTACCGGATACCGGAGAACTGATTATCGGCATTGATCACCTTCCAGCGGATGGACGGCCAATCGTCGATATGGAGGGTAAGATTCCCAATATTCTGACACAGTTCGCGGTTGGAGAAGTAGCTCGCCCCCGTATTGACTTCAGAAATGGGACTCATATAGAACTCTTCTCCCGTCCCCACGAAAAGAAACAGGTTGTTTCGCTGGAAGAGATGCCTGATCTGTCATACACCGATGCTTCGTTTGCCTTACTGCTTACCTTACACGAACAGGAAGGAACATCTTTCACCGAAGAGCCGGCTGTACGCAAACCGGGACTCTGGTCGCGCATTCGTGGTTCCACTGGAGCAGAACAGCCTTCTGATCGACAACGACCAAGAGCACAGCGTCCCCGCAATAAGGTTATGTCCGGGCTTGCGACACTGAATTATCCAGTAGAACTGACTGGAGACCGGTATCAGGATAATTATGCTCAGCAGGTAAACCGGACGAGCGTATTTGCGGCATCATCGGCGATGTATGGACCGCTCTTATCAGATATACAACTGATTCGTGATGAGATGAAGGCGCAAAACCCCTACGAATGGCGACGCACCCTTGATTACGATCCGACATTGATTCGAAACTACGTTCCCGCGGCAGTTTGGGAGCGTATGAAAGAACGGTACCGGCTCTCAGCAGGGATGCTCCGCACTGATATAGACGATGCCCGTCGTGACCGGGGTGTTATGGAGTTGGTCAATCTGTATTACGGCACCCATATGGATCAGAAGGTTGCAGATTTTGCAGAGCTGATTATGCCGGATCGGATTATTGCGCTGATGCATGGAGATGCAGTGCATACCCGCATCGATTTTGATACGCTGTTGCGGGTAAATGATAAACCCGGCTATTTCACCACCATCACTCCCAAGGGACCGCAGCAGCGGAGTGGAAAGATTGTGCTGTCTACACTGCGTGCCATTCCCCTGACAGCACGCCGCGGCGCATTGCAACTTGCCCGTGCCCGTGGAGATACCCGCTCCGAGACCCATATCTATACAGAAGCCTTATTGAATTACCTCAACTCTCAGGGGACAGAACTGAATGATGAAAACGCTGCCAGTGTGTTAGGCAGTATGCCTGACCTTCTGAATATCAAAACAACTCATATGCTTGCGTGGGAAGACCGGGATCCCATTGTCGCACGCCGGCGGGTAATCGAGTTTGCGTCCCGGCTGACAGAAAACTGGGTAGTTATGTCAGCACTCAAAGCAGCAATAAAAAGCGCGTAATATCCGTAATGTACGGTATAATGGATGATATGGAAAAACTGACCAAGATCATCGCAACCATCGGACCATCATGTGATACAGAAGAGCAGATTGAAGCGCTTATCAATGCCGGGGTCAATATCTTCCGCTTTAACTTCAAACATAGTACTGTCGAATGGCATACCGAACGCATTCAGCGCGTTAATATGGTCTCTCAGCGCATGGGGAAACCCGTTGGTACCCTGCTAGACTTACAGGGGCCGGAGATCCGGTTAAACACACCAAATGGTGAACCTCTGGAAGTGCATACTGGCGACCTGATTCATGTAACAGGAAAAGATCATTCTGATCAACCAAAGTGGATCCAAATCAACCACGCTGAAGTAATGATGCACCTCTCCCCCGGTCAGTTAATTGTGGTAGATGACGGCAGCTTTATGTTTCATGTGGAACAGACCGGTGAGCAATGCATGATTCGTTCAACCAGCGAAGGCATGCTGGGTAATCGAAAATCATTTAACATTCCGGGCGCAGACTTTCCGTTTCCGGTCTTAATTGACCGTGACCGCGAAGGCTTAACGATGGCGCGGGAAAACAATATGGACTTTGTAGCGTTATCGTTTGTTCGGACGGCACAGGACATGCGTACTGTTCGTGAAGAGATGAATAACATGGGACTGAAAGCAAAACTGGTTGCCAAGATTGAAGCTAAAAAGGCTCTTGATAACCTCTCCCCGATTATTGATGAAGCCGATGCCGTGATGGTCGCACGTGGAGATCTGGGCGTAGAACTGCCGAAAGAACAGGTTCCCTACTATCAGAAAATCATAATTAAAGAATGTGTTGAAAAAGGTATTCCGGTCATCACCGCAACCCAGATGCTGCAGTCAATGATTACCACTTCGTATCCAACGCGTGCCGAAATCTCGGATGTTGCAAACGCCACCTACGACCTGACCGATGCCATCATGCTTTCAGGTGAGACCGCAAATGGAAAATACCCGCTGGAAGCCGTGTTGACCATGGCTCAGACGGTGTTATTTAACGAGACCAAATTTTCCAGTGATTCCCGGAACCGGTTTAGCTATGTAGTTCCAGATCAGGCGGCAATGATATGTAATGCAGCATATGCCCTGTATTTGCAGCTGCTCAGTCGTCAGGAGGAGTTTGCCGGATTTATGGTCTTTACTCAGACGGGCCGTACCTCCAGACTACTGTCGCGGTATCGTCCTGCCTGTCCAATCTATACCTTCACGCCAAATATGTCTGTTCGTGACAGTCTAAGCATGAACTTTGCCGTAACCCCGTTTGAACGTCCGATCCCGGAAAACACACAGGTCACCAGCGAAGAGATCATCAAGGCATTAGGCTTTCTGCTGGAGCAAAATTACGTACAGAAAAAGCAGAAACTGATTGTAGTGCATGGTGATGTCTGGGCTCAAGAGGGTGGAACATCTACGATCAAGATTATCGAATCATAACATTGGGGACAGATGGAAGCCATACTATGGTTCGTTCTAAGGCACTTCTTTGCGTAGAAGCCTGCTATATAGTATAATTAGGCTTCATTCCTATGGATCAATCCACTATCCGTAACTTCGCTATTATTGCGCATATCGATCACGGAAAGTCTACGCTGGCAGATCGTTTTCTGGAACTGACTAACACTGTTGAAGTGGGTCGCCATGACGAGCAGCTGCTTGACCGGAATCCGATCTCCCGTGAACGGGGCATCACCATTAAGTTGGCGCCTGTTCGTATGCAGTACAAAGGGATTACCTTTCATCTGATTGACACCCCGGGTCACGTTGATTTTTCCTACGAGGTAGATCGTACCCTTGCCTGTGTGGAAGGCGTTATCCTGTTGGTGGATGCTACTAAAGGAATTCAGGCACAGACAATCTCCAATGCATATAAAGCAATTGAAAAAAACCTGCATATTATTCCAGTGGTTAATAAAGTCGATCTGTCCAGTGCCGATGTTGAAGGAACCAAGCAACAGCTGATAGATTTCCTCGGGGTTTCTTACGAGGATATTTCCGGAATTTCCGCCAAGACAGGACTCGGTGTTCCCGAACTGCTGGACCGCGTAATTAACGAGATTCCTGCCCCAGAAGTTATCCTGAATTCAGGAGAGGAACAGTCACTGATCTTTGATTCATACTACGATCAACACAAAGGGGTTATTGCGTTTGCCCGTGTCTTTAAAGGAACCTTTAAAAAGGGGCAAAAGATGAGCCTTGCTTCGAGCGGTCTGACTTTTGAAGCGACCGAAGTTGGTATGTTCTCTCCTGACTTGATCGAAAAAGATTCTTTGCAAAGCGGTGAGATTGGATATATCGTCACTAATCTGAAAGATATTCATCAGGTTCGTGTGGGAGACTCAATTGTTGACGCAAAAGGAAGAACTGAAGCTCGTGGAGGATACCGGAAGGTGAATCCCATAGTCTATGCTTCGATGTTTACGACCGATACGGCCGATTATCTTAATCTGAAAAAAGCTCTCGAAAAATTATACCTCAACGATTCATCCCTTGACTTTACGGCTATTTACAGTCAGGCTCTGGGAGCAGGGTTCCGTGTCGGATTTCTGGGTCTACTCCATGCGGATGTGGTGCGTGAACGTCTGGAACGAGAGTTCGGGCTCCATCTGGTGTTGACTCCCCCGCAGGTTGAGTACCGGTACGAAAACAACCAGTATTACGAACCCTATGTAAAGGTGTTAATTGTGGCCCCTCAAGATTATATTGGCAGTATCATCACCCTCTGCGAAGAGTACCGGGCTACGTTTATCACGATGGATAACAAAAACCAGGTAACCATGATCTATGAGATGCCAATGTCAGAGCTGATCTCAGACTTTTTTGACAAGCTGAAGAGTATTACTTCGGGATATGCTTCGCTCGACTGGGAATTTTTAAAAGAGGTTCCGGTGAGTGCTGATAAACTGGCAATTCTGCTAAACCTCGAAGAAGTCGAAGAATTCTCTGAAGTTGTGGTGCAGGAACGCGCACAGGAAAAAGCATATAAACTGACTAAGCAGCTAAAAGAGTTGATTCCCCGCCAACAGTTCGAAGTCAAGATTCAGGCCCGCTATAAAGGGAAAATTATTGCTTCTGAAAAGATTTCTGCATACCGCAAAGACGTTCTGGTCAAGGGAAGTAAAGTCGTCGGTGCCGGAGATGTCGGACGCAAAAAGAAACTGCTGGAAAAACAAAAGGAAGGAAAAAAAAGAATGAAGATGATAGGTAAAGTAGAGATCCCCAAAGAATCATTTGTTAAACTCTTCAATCAAAAATCAAGCTAAGAACTGTGTTCAGTTTAGGTAATTCTCCAAACGTTCGCACTATATATCGTAACTCATCCCTTTAATAGCTAAAGAATGGCAGATAGCCGACTACTTTCTGGTCCAGGTTTACCCCTTCCTGCTGTTGTGCCTGTGAGGATAGTGTCATGACTTCTTTTTCCAGCTCGGTAAACGAATCTGGAGAAGTGAATGATCCCCGTACCATATCCGAGTAAATGTAATAGAGCACGATTCGGTTAATAATATACTGTTTTCTCTGTACAGATGGAGTTGTGTTATATAACAGCTCTGCTTCAGTAATCAGCCGGGCAGGGATCTGATTATCACGGTATGACACCGGATATTGCTCAATACTCTGGGTATAGGCTGCTTCTTTGGGATCAAGCGTGTCGGGACCAGTCGTTATGCTGGCGCGGGTGTTCCCCGTAAATTGGTTATTGAAGGTATAGAACGAAAAACCGAATACAAACACCATCACACTGAACAACACTGCCAGCTGCCCGAATTTTTTTACGTGGGTATCCCCTTCTCTGGGCATTTCTATATCCCGCGCAGGTGTTGCTGCGTCAATACGGGGATCAAGTGGTTCTGGAGAATATCGCTGCTCCGGGGTGCGTCCTTCTTGTTGTGGGTCCATACAGTATTTAGAGTAACATACCTAACAGCATGAGTACAACCGGAACTCCAGCAACAACCCATGGAATCGGGTTGCCGGCGACCGGAATTGCAGGTGGTGTATAGGTCGGTTGTGGGGGCTGCGTCGGGATTGGTGTATACGTAGGCAGCGGTGTATACGTTGGAGGTGGTGGAACCGGGGTAAAGGTCGGTTGTACTTGTTGGACTACCGGTGGCGCAGTGATAGGAATTTCCTGTGTCTGGACAATGACCGTTGGTCTAATAACCTGAACATCACGAGTTTCGACACGGGTATTGGGCTGGATCGGCGTGTATGTCGGGAATGGAGTAAATGTGGGATATGGTGTCGGGGTTGGGATCGTCGTATTTGTCGGTAGTGGGGTTGGAGTCAGCTCACGACAACATGCGCCCTCTGTTCCATTCTGAGAACACGCCTGTTCATTGTCTTTGAGTGCACAGATACGGTTGCGATCCCTGGTCATTATACAGATATGGTCTTCTTCGCATTCACCGAGTCCTTCTCCACAGGGGCTGCCGCAGGTAATGGTCTTGGTTTCGGTGCAGGCTTCTACTGCGAATCTCAGCGTTCCACACCCTTCAAGCTGAGGTGTACGTGTCGGTTGTGCGGTCACAACAACGCTGGTTGGTGTGGGCTGATTGGGGGGTGTCGTGGGAGTTGGCTGATTAGGAGGTGTGGTTGGTGTTGCCTGTGCTCCCAGTACTCGTGTGCGCACGCCACATTCGTTCGTAGCGCCAGTTAAGGAATCCACCGGTTGCAGGTACCCATTCAACTGGCCCACTTTACCTGGCTCTGTGGCAGCGGTGATACAGGTCGGCAGTGGTTTTGGACCTCCATTCTGTCGTGTCTTATCATGCAGTTGTTCAACAGTACAGGTTGCGGGATTGGTTAACAGACAGCTGATATCCCATGCGGCAAAATACCCTTTCGTTTTTAAGCCATTGGAGATATTCAGGTCATTAAAACAAACCTGAGTCCCCGGCTTAACATCAACCACCGTATCGTATTTCGTGCTGGTCATTGTCTTTGGTTGACCAGTGGGGTCAGTATACGAAATATTAATTCCGGTACACTTTGGCTTGTCCTGGGGACAGGCATTGCGGGTTTCCAGAATACTGGCAAATCCACCCGGCGCATCAGGACTAAAGGTCTTTCTACAACCAGTAGATTTGCCACCCACAACGATATCTTCTACGGCCCAGTCTATTTGATATGATCCGCAAGCAGCAAAATAATCCGAGTCACGATAGATCGTCAGTTCCTTTGTTTCGTTGGCAGCAAACTCCATAGTTTCCCGTCGGACTTCGTTAAAGATGGGATCAGCCGGCTCCCCCAGCTCTCCCATCCAGCAGCCGGTATGAGGGTCTTTAAAATGGAGTTTTCCACTATTGTCCGGACCTCGACAAAAATCGGTATTACGACTGAATATCAGCGTGACAGGTTCATTTTTTTGATTCTTTATTCTGAGCTTTAACCCATAGCCATATGCTGTCGGTTCATATCTGACATTAGCTTCGATATCTTTGAAAGTACCATCCTGGTTACGGATAAACTGGGTTTGTGCATCAACATTGAGGTATCCGCACAGATTTGTTTTATCCTGGAGCACCTCTGCCCGGGTATTGGTAGTCTGTTGATTGGAAGCAATAAAATTAGAGCTATATAACGCTCCAGCAACAAGTGCTATCGCTCCAAAAATAATCACAACCGCTAATAGATTTCGACGACTCAATTTCATATATTACAAGCAAACACGCGAACACTGAACCGGGTTCTCTTTGATAATATCGTTTGAACAGAGCACTGTTCCATCCGGTGCCGCTACCTGTGCAAAAAACACATAGGTACCAATCGGTAATGTTCCGGTATCAACATTGAATAACCGCTGGGTATTCTCTCCAAGGAGACAGTATTGTCCCTGACGCTGTCCGGACGGACACTCTCCTGCTGCCCACTCGCTCCGGTTATCTTTTATGGCGTAGACCTGGTATTTAATTGCATCGGTACGACTTCCCGGATCACCTTTAACGGTTATGACTTTACTTTGTTCATAACAGGTTTTTCCCGGTCCGCCGATGGTCATGGAAGGTGGAGTGTCCGCAGAAGGAGTACGGGTCACTGATACCGCTGGCTGGGTAGGTGCTGTGCACTGAGAGAAAGATTTTCCCGTTTGACACAGTCCTGCAGCTGCGACACTGCCTGACTGTTGAGCTTCTGTACTAGGAAACGCACAAGAGGTATTACCATCAACATCGACTATATTTATATCTGTCTGAAATGATCCATAAACGACATCGCTCTGGAAAGACCCACATTTATTATCAGATTTATTTTTCACTATAATATCGAACGAATGAACCGCGTTTGGTTCAAGAGTAACTGATTCATCTGTAAAAACAGGGTTGCCAATACAGTGCGGACGATATCCACCCTGGCCATTATTGGTAGGCTGTCCATAGGGTTCATCACAAAAAAAACTCATTTTTTTGTATTTTACGGTACGTTTCTGAGTACTAATATTTTTCAAGTAGTAGGTAGTTTTATATTCAGAGACAGAATTGGTTGCTGTGACTGGAGATACTGGTTTACCTGATGCATCAAGATCTCGGGTAAGCAAGGGACATGCCGGTGATTCTGAAACACTTATCTGGATATGTCCGCAAGGATCAATCCCAAGCCCTTTAGCACCAGTGGCGACATAAGTATCAGCTCTTGTTTGTGTTGTCTGTGTTTCCTGATTGAGATTACTGAAAAGATAGATGGAGACACCAGTTAAAAGGACTAATACAAAGAGTAAAACAAGAGTAATAACCTTCTTTCTGGCCATACATTACTATACCATTTCTTACCTATCCTTGTAAATAGAATCATTTGAGTCTGCCTATATTCTTACACAACCGGAAACAATATGGTTATAAGAGCATTCCAAGCAGCATCAATACCAGTGGTGTTCCAACAACAACCCAGGGAATTGGATTTCCGGCAACCGGAATGGCAGCAGGCGTATAGGTTGGCTGCGGTGGCTGACTCGGGAACGGTGTATACGTTGGTAATGGTGTATAAGTCGGTGGCGGTGGTAACGGCGTGTATGTTGGCTGTACAACCTGTTGTTGCTGCTGTACCACAGGTACCTGCTGAATAATCGTGGTTACCACAGGCACTTGTACTTCTCTATCCTGGACAACGACACGTTCAGGTGGCGGTGGAACAGGAGTATAAGTCGGTAACGGCGTATATGTCGGAACCGGTGTATACGTCGGCTGTGGTGTCGGCGTTGGAGCAGTACAACAACTGGTTCGACTGGGACTGGTTCGGCATGCATCCTGGTACTCAGGCATCGAACAATACCGTGATCCGTTGGCTGCCTGGACACAGATCATGCCGTCTTCACAAGGTGCGGACGTATCGTTACAGGGAGTTTCTCCACACTTTAACGGTTTTGGCGTCGGGGTTGGAGTTGGCGAAGGCGCGGTACAGCAGGTTGTTTGATTTGGATTATCATAACATGCTTCTTCAAACTCCGGCATCGAACAGTACTTTGCACCGGTACTGGTTTCCAGACAGATCATGCCGTCTCCGCAGGGTGCAGTTACATCGTCACAAGGGGTGTATCCACAGCGTGCCGGTACCGGAGTTGGTGTCGGCGTATTGGTCACTTCCTGTGGTGGGCGGGTTGGTTCCGTACAACACGAAGTCTGACTCGGGTTTGCTGCGCAGGCGGTCTTCAGCTCCGGCTTTGAACAGTACTTTGCGCCGCCAGATGTTTCGATACATTCAAGTCCATCGGCACAGGGTGCTGTTGCGTTATCACAGGGGGTGTATCCACAGACCTGCTTTCCAGGTTGAGGTGTCGGCGACGGAGTGGTAGTAGGACCGGGAGGGTTACTGGTGGCCACACAGAAATTGTCACATGCCTGACCCAGATTCTCACTGCCATTATGTAACAATCCGGCATTTGTTGCTGGACCAATGTTTCTACACCATGTGTTTCCGGTCCACGTATTCTGCGGTTGCAGATAGATTACCCCGAAAATCACTCCCTGACTAAAATCGAGGGGAACCTGATTACAGTTGTTTTGAGCCCCATGAGGATCGTTTCTAAATATCTGACCACTCTTCCAGTCCGGCATCACAAATGTAACTATAGATCCGTTAGCAGTAGTTTTTGAATCTGAGAGCGGCAACCAGAAGCTACAGGTTGAAGCCTGATCATATGACTTTGTAGCAGGGTTATAGTTGTTTGGAGAACCTACCGGACGAATCCAGTATCCCGCAAAGCGAGCCTGTTCTCCAGCTCGGGAAGTTACGGTGACTTTTTCACCTGGATCAGGAAGACGTGGTAAGACGTTATTTGCTCCGGCTGAGTTGACGTCAACACTGCCACCTTTTTCAAGAGTTACCGTTAGTTGAGTACAGGTTCCAGGCGGTGGTGGTGGAGGTGTGGTCGGGGTTGGCTCGTTTGGCTGACGAGGACGAGGTGTTGATGTTGGTGGTGGTGGTTCAGTTGGCTCACCAGGAGGTGGACAGCAGTTCTGACCGGTATTGCGATATCTGTCGGCTCCTCCACAGGTATCTCCCATAGTCTCAAATCGCTTACAATAATTATCACCAGTTGACCAGGTATCACAATAAAATCCTTTTGAGACATCTTTACATTCTTGAGGTGTTGGAGAAGGTTGATTTGGAGGTGGAGTGGTTCTTACCGGACAACGATACGGGTTTCCGCAGGTCGTATCTGAGTGAACTCCTCCCTCTGGATGTCTGTTACAATCTCCGCCACATGTTCCTGGATCACATGGTTCAGCGGTGCCATAGCGATATCCTCCTGGTCCATCAACCGCGTTTTTACAACACCACATCTTTCCTTCAGGAGGGTTATTTGCGTTTGTTCCTCTAAAATCTGCACTTACACAACCACTTCCCTGATAGCGACAGTTTTTTCCTGCTGGCCAGTCTCCAGGGATTTCGGCTCCCGGAACTGGGGTTGCAGTTGGTACTGTGATGGGAGATCCATCACAGCGTTTTCCGGTTGATTCGTATTTTTCTTCGCTGGTCCACTGACCATCACATTTTTTTGCAATGGTAGCCCAGATTTCCTGTTTTGCCTGGTCGCAGTATTCGCCCTTTTTTTCCCAGGTACAACCGCCTGTGCTTCCGCCACTATCTCCACAGGATTTGCCGGTACCTTCGTATTTTTCTTCGCTGGTCCATTGCCCGTTACATTTTTTGGCAATAGTCGCGTAAATCTCTTTTTTGTTCTCATCACAATATTCTCCTTTCTTTTCCCAGGTACACGTTTCCGAAGCCCGGGTACTGGTCGTCAGACGTACTCCTTCTCCGGAGGCAGTATTCATAATGATAAAACTGGACATCACCAGCATACCAACCGATGCCAGAATTTTTGCTCCCGTCAGGAATATAGTCTGTTGAAACATATTAGAACGTAAAATCTTTGATATAACTTTGTACTATTTCGTCAGTTGACCGATATTTTTTTTCTTCGATTCTGATTGGATACACTACAAAATAGACGTACGGTACCAGACTGTTCAACTGATACACTTGAGAAGTCTGGCCTGGTTGGAGGGAAAATAGAATCTCATCAAACTCTTCATCAAATATATATGTTTCTTGTACAGGACTGTCATTGTCATCATCCGTATAACCATAAAAAACTTTATTTTTTTCTTTGTCATTCAGAATCTGCAGTTGTTCGTCCAGATTCGCTTCTTCAGCAACTGCTTCGTAATTCTGTGCGGTCATCTTCGCAGCGAATTCGTCAATTTTTTCTTTTGCGACCTGTTCTGCGGAAGATCCGAACACTGCTTCTACTTCATAAAAGTTATCATTATTTCTAAACTGAGCTTTAATCAGGGCAAAATCTGCAACCGAAAGAATATTTTTTTTCACGAGCGTTCTCAGTTCTCCAATGCGCTCTTCGATGTTATAGAAATTTTGGTTAGTAGGTTCTTGGAAAGCGATGTTTGTGTCTTTCAATGCCTGTTTCAGACTGTAGTACAAAACCAGGCGGTTTGCTACGTATCGTTCTACTTCTTCTTTAGGAGATTTGTTGTACATGGTGAGTGCCTGTTGGAGATACTCAGCAGGGACCGCTTCCCCCTTAAACTGTTTTGGCGCTTTTAACACTTCCCGGGTATACGCATACTCATGGTCAGACAGTGGAGGTACTGTTCCCCGGTCCGCTACCTCTTTTGGTAATCCGTCAGAGCTGGCCCGTGTGTTTGTGGAGGTTGTGGTGCGCTGAATAGCAAATGTAATAGCGCCCACAAAAATAATAAAAGAGAATAACAGAAAGATATTAGTTAGCTTGTTGTAGTCAGTTTTTTTAGGCTTATTATGGAGTAAGCCACGGGAAGATAAGTCAGTATAATTTGTCGTTCGCGCGTTGGACATAAAGTTCATTATTTCATTATTCTGAACGAAATTCAAGAGATATTTTCCCATCGAATATTTATATCCTTTTTCATAAAGGTATATTGCCGTTTTGCATAGTGTAGTTCATCATACATCCAGCGTTGCTTCATAACTGCTGCGGAGCACTCCCCTTTTAGATGGGCGATCAGTTCTTTGTATCCGAGCGAATTGAGTCCGGGATCAGCAGCGGAGAATCCATCTGCAAGTAATGCCTGTGTCTCTGCCAAAGCCCCCTGAGCGAGCCTCTTTTCTATGCGCTCCTCAATTTTTTTTTGTAAGGTATCGGTAGTTTGAAATCGGAGTCCTTGTATTGAGAGCGATACGGGTTCACCGATCGTATCATCAAGGGAAATAGCTGGTGCCTCTCCATGAGCAGGGATGTAATCTGGTTCATGTGTGAGGATCTCCAGTAAGCGGATTAACCGGTGCGGATTCTGCCGATCACTTTCGTTCAGTGCATGCCAGGCAGCGTCACTGGTCAGCTGCACCTGTTGCTGGAGGTGGTCCACTGACAGGGAACGTAATTCTTTCCGGAGAGCTTCGTTTGGCGGTACCTGAACGGTGAATCCATACAACAGATGTTTCAGGTAGAGATACGTCCCGCCAATCAAAATCGGAGTCTTTCCTCTTTGCAGAATATCTTGTATGACGGGTATTGCGCAGTCTACAAAATCGTGGGAAGAAAAACGATGCTTCGGAGAGACGATATCATACAACCAGACGGGAATGCCTTCGATAGTATGTGTTCCTATTGAACAGTGTCGCTGTGTGTAATGAAGCGTAAACTGACTTTTGGGATCAACATCTTTTCCGGTCACAATATTCAGCCGCTGATACATCTGTCGCGAATCCGCATTTATGAGCTCTCCCTGTAATTCCCTGGCAAGGGAAGCAGCCTTCGCTGTCTTCCCTGTCGCTGTTTGTCCGGTTATCACAATAACCTGTTTCATACGGTCTCCTTTTTAGAGGAATGTTGCGCTGACAACATAATCGCTGTTGTCAGAGAATCTCATCAGAATAACTCCCTTTGCTTCACGCGTGTATGATGGAATATCTGACAAAGAGATCTGGACAACCTGTCCGCTCTTGCTCGTAATCATCACCGCATTATCTTCTTCACTGATGATTGCGACAAAGGCAATATGGCCGGTCTTTTTATCTACAGGAGCAATCTTTACCCCTTTCCCTCCACGATGCTGGCCTTTCATCTTTGTCAGCTGAATACGCTTGCCGATACCTTTTTCTGCAATCACCAGCAGATACTTTTTAAAGTCTTCCTTATTAAAGACATCTGCTGCTTTTACCTCGTCATCATCACCCAGATCCATACCTCGTACACCCATAGATGAGCGGCCGGTGGGGCGGATTTCTGATTCGTTAAAGACGATTGTTTTCCCGCCACGACTGGTCAGGATTACGTTCATTGCGCCGTCGGTGATCTTTGACATCATCAGTTCATCACCTTCATCCAGTTTAATCGCAATAATTCCGTTACTCTTGATGTTTGCAAAGTCTTTGAACGATGTTTTCTTGACAGTCCCCTTCTTGGTAGACATTAAGATAAACTCATTTTCTTTAATCTCTTCTGAAGTACGATAGGCTAACATTGATGTGACACGCTCTTCCGGGCGCAGATTCAGTACATTGACAATGGCTTTGCCTTTTGAGGTGCGGGACCCCTGTGGAACTTCCCAGACACGCGTCTGGAACACGCGACCCTGATTGGTAAAGAACATCATGTAGTCATGTGTTTGTGCGACAACAACGGCAAACACATTATCACTTTCTTTGGTTTCGATTCCCACAACACCTTTTCCGCCACGATTCTGAACCTTAAAGGTTTCACGGGGAATCTGTTTGATATAGCCTTCTTTTGTTAAGACCACGATAACTTCTTTGTTTTCGATCAGCTGCTCATCACTGATTTCTCCTGGTTTTGCGGCGACCACTTTGGTACGACGTGCATCTCCATACTTTTCTTTGAGTGCAATAATCTCATCTTTAATTACGGTCATTACCTTAAAGATATCTTTCAGTAATCCCTCAAGATACTCAATCAGTTCACGCAGTTGGCGAAGTTCTTCTTGGATCTTCGAGCGTTCCAGACCGGTCAGACGCTTTAACTGCATATCAAGAATAGCCTGTGACTGAAGATCACTCAAGCCAAACCGCGACATCAGTTTTTCTTTTGCAGCGGGTTCGTTGGGAGAGTTACGGATAATATCAATAACTTCATCAATATTGTCGAGCGCAATCAGCAATCCTTCGAGAATGTGGGCGCGTGCCTTAGCCTGTGCCAGTTCAAATTCCGAACGACGGATTACGACTTCGATCCGGTGTTTGATGTAATACTCGATAATCTGTTTTAGTGAGAGTGTCTGGGGAATACCGTTTACCAGACAGACCATATTACACGGGAATGATGTCTGGAGATCGGTAAACTTGTAGAGATTATTGACAACTTTTTTAAATGATGCGTCACGCTTGAGTTCGATAACCACCCGGATACCTTCACGGTCAGATTCATCGCGCAGATCAGAGATACCGATAATCTTTTTATCAATAACCAGCTGGGCAATTTTTTCTACTAAGTTTGATTTATTGACCTGGTACGGCAGTTCCTTAATGACGATAGCAGTTTTACCCTTACCCATATCTTCTTCTTCGATTACTCCACGGATGAGGATCTTGCCACGACCCGACATATAGGCCTGCTTGATATCGTTGGCTCCATAGATAATACCGGCCGTTGGAAAGTCCGGGCCTTTTACAAACTGCATCAGATCTTCGACTGAGGTATCAAAGACAACTTTTTCGGCGTCTTCTTTTGCAACCCGCTCTGTACCTGCCTGTACGAGCTTCTTATCTTCGGAAGTGGGGCTTGTCAGATCAATCTGCTTGTGTTCGCCGGATGTTTCATCAACTTTGACGTCCGGTAATTCCATCTTGGCGGAGTCAATCATGTGAATGACAGCGTCTACTACTTCTGTCAAGTTATGTGGAGGGATCTTGGTAGCCATACCGACCGCAATACCTTCTGCTCCCATCAACAGGAGGTTCGGGAGTTTTGCCGGGAGAAAGTTGGGCTCTTTTAACGAACCATCAAAGTTGTCCGTATAAGTAACAGTTTCTTTTTCGATATCAGCCAGCATCTCTTCAGAAATCTTATTCAGTTTCACTTCGGTATACCGCATTGCAGCTGCCGGATCACCGTCAATAGATCCGAAGTTTCCCTGACCACGAACCAGCGGATAGCGCATCGAAAAATCTTGAGCGAGACGAACCAGTGCTTCATATACAGACGAATCACCATGCGGATGATACTTACCCAGCACTTCTCCGACAACCTTGGCTGACTTTGAGAAACGGGCTGAATAGGTCAGTCCCATCTTATGCATTGCATACAAAATGCGGCGATGCACCGGTTTTAGGCCGTCACGAACATCAGGTAGTGCGCGGGATACGATAACCGACATTGCATAATCAAGATATGCGCGTTTCATTTCCGAGGTAATCTCGGTGGTAGTAAGTAATGATCTCTGAATTTCTTCTGATGAGTTATTGTTCTGTTCGTCCATAGATATGAAAAATTAGTAACCCGTGTTCATTGCTCTGTAATATGGCTTATTGTCTGGGGAAAAAGACCAGCTCAGCCTGATTTGTTTCTGTATCGTAAATTGCAACGCTGACATTCTTTAAAATATTCCCCTGACTATATGATGAAACGGTTCCGGGATTGACATGCAAGGTCTTCCCGACTACCTCTGTCACGGGCACATGGGTGTGTCCTCGAAATACTGCATCATAGGTTCCACATTTCAGGAGTGCCTGTACTATTGCTTCTTCGGTTCCATGATACACCGCTATTTTGCGGTTTCCTGCTTCCAGTTCAAGAAAATCTTTCTGGATAGGCAGATGAATATCTTCTTTTTCAAGCACTTCGATAATCCGGTAGATATCCCCGTCGTTGTTTCCAAATACTCCCTGAATCGGCACATTCGGGCAGGTTTTCTCCAGTACCCGTGCGAATAATGCGACAGAAAACGGAGAGATCCAGTCACCGCAATGAATGATCATCTCTACCTGTCTGTCTTTAAACAGATTGCCAACTAAGCCATATGTCTCTACATGGTCGTGTGTATCAGAGATGATCCCGATCTTCATCTTATTTCATTGAGTTTCTAATATCCTCATGTGCGGCAACCCGTCCTTTAAAGTCTTTCAGCTTGACCCATTTACCCGGTTCCAGTTCTTTATAGCGTTCAAAGAAATGACGGATTTTATTCCGGATCGCTTCCGGAAGATCGGTAATTTCCTCGACATCTGCGTAAAACGGATCAATCTTTCTGGTCGGTACGGCAAGAATTTTGGTATCAACACCTGCTTCGTCTTCCATCTCGAGCATTCCGATCGGCCGCACTGTAATTACACACCCCGGATTAACCGGGTAGGTTGAGATAACCAGCACATCGGTAGGATCTCCATCTGCAGCCAGTGTGCCTGGCATAAAGCCATAATTAAAAGGATATGCCATTGAAGTAAACGCAAACCGGTCTACCATCACAAAACCGGAATCTTTATCCATCTCATACTTTACATAGGAGCCCTGTGGAATTTCGACAACTACATTAATCTCATCGGGAACGTTTTTTCCGGGAGAAAGTTTTGAAAGATTCATAGAAATTGATCAAACAAAATAATAATTTACACGTCAAGATTTGCCATACTGGCATGCGTGGTAATAAACTTTTTGCGTGGTGGTACTTCATCACCCATCAGCATGGTAAAGACCATATCAGCTTCCTGTCCATCTTCGATGGTAACCTGTTTCAGCAGACGAACTTTTGGATCCATAGTCGTTTCCCACAGCTGCTCAGGATTCATCTCTCCCAGACCCTTATACCGCTGAACACCAAAGTTCATATCAGGGTTCTTTGATTTCTTTTTCTGTTCTTCCATAATCTTGTCACGCTCGACATCCGAGAAGGCATACCAGGCCTTTTTACCAGATGAGATCTTAAAGAGCGGTGGCTGTGCGATATACAGATGTCCTTTTGCGACAACGTCATGCATATGGCGGAAGAAGAAGGTCAGAATCAGTGTCCGGATATGTTCTCCGTCCACGTCTGCGTCTGTCATAATAACGATCTTGTGGTAACGCAATTTGGAATAGTCGACATTTTCGCCGATGCCTGTGCCCAGTGCGACAACCATATCTTTGATTTCCTTCGAGCTTAAGACGCGATCCAGATATGAACGTTCAGTATTCAGAATCTTACCGCGGAGTGGCAGAATAGCCTGGAACTCACGGTTGCGACCTTGCTTTGCGGTTCCACCTGCTGAGTTACCTTCGACCAGGAAAAGTTCGGATTTTGCCGGATCTTTTTCCTGACAATCGGCCAGTTTTCCTGGTAACGTTGCACCTTCCAATGCGCCTTTCCGGAGCACCGCTTCTTTTGCGGCCTTAGCTGCAAGACGGGCTTTTTGTGCCAGCAGAATCTTTCCAATAATTTCTTTTGCAACCTTCGGATTCTCTTCAAAGAACATATCCAGATATTCAGATGTTGCCTGTTGTGTAAACGGCTGTGCTTCTGAATTACCCAGTTTTCCCTTGGTCTGTCCTTCGAACTGAAGGTCCATGGATGGCATCTTCAGATAGATGATTGCAGATAACCCTTCTTTCACATCGTCTCCGGTCAGAGACTCTTTCATATCCTTTTCACTGACATTCTTCTTGGCGTAGTTGTTGATAGCACGAGTAAGGGCAATGCGGAAACCAGTTAGATGTGTTCCTCCTTCATGCGTATTAATCGTATTTACGTAGGAAGCGATGTTTTCTGCCATGGAGTCGTTGTACTGAATGGCGATCTCGACTTCTTTATCATCCCCTTGTTTGCGAATATAGATCGGGTCGTGTAAGACTTTTTTGCCACGGTTAACATCCCGTATCAGTGAGACGATACCGCCATCGAAGAAGTAGGCTTTCTTTTCCTGTTTCACCTGATTGTCAATCATCAGATAGAGCCCCGAATGTAGATAGGCACGTTCTTTTACAATCTTGCGGAAGGTGTTGTAATCAACTTCGATTGTTTCTTTAAAGATTTCGGGATCCAGTTTGAATGATACCGCGGTTCCTCGGGAAAACGGGTTTTTAAGCTTTGGGGTAACATTTTCTTCCAGCTTGGTCAACGGGGTGCCTTTGGAGTACTCCTGTCGGTATACTTTTCCTTCACGGGTAACTTCGACAATTAAGTGCTGGGAAAGTGCGTTTACCACAGAGGCACCGACACCGTGTAATCCTCCGGAAATTTTGTACGCACTGCCTTCAAACTTTCCTCCGGCATGCAGGCGGGTAAAGACCAGTTCCAGTGCGGAGATACCGTGCTTTGGGTTTACATCAACCGGAATACCACGGCCATCGTCGTAAACGGTATAATAACCATTTTCTTCAAAAACAGTAAGGATGTTATTTGCAAAACCTGCGAGCGCTTCGTCGACGGAGTTATCTAAAATTTCACGGAGACATTCATTTACCCCTTTCTGAGATGTACTTCCAATGTACATACCTGGGCGTTTACGTACGGGTTCAAGTCCTTCCAATACTACGATAGACTCTGCACCATATTCTTGTTGTTTTGTTGTGTCAGCCATACTTCGAGAAATTATATCAAACAATTAGTAACCTATGAGGTTCAAGGAACTCATTGTACTGTATTTTTAAGAGTATTTCAACGCAGGCGGGAGAACAGGCAAAATTGAGCTATAATAGGCGCACACAACCGAAGACATACGAGGGAGGGAAGTATCATGCCACTGAACAATCTGGAAGCTGTTGTGGTCACCGTGGTTCTGGCGATCTGGACAGGAGTCGAGTATGAGATTATGAACGGCAAGAAGCGGCGGCCGCGGCATATTCGACTGTTACACCTGCTCAACTATCTCTGCGTCGTCTTTTTGACCGCAGTGGCCGTCGCTGCAGTGCCGCCGGTGCTTGAGATTCCGGCTCTGCTGGTAAGTGCCGGACTCATGATCTGGTATACAGTCAAGGCATCGATACAGATGAAGTTCCACAGCATCAATAGCAAACTGTATCGGGCGGGCCACCTGCCGGAGGGCATCTTCTGGTCGCGGGTCTACCTGGTTGCAGCTTGCATCCGGCCGTTTGTTGCGCTGTATGCCGTGGTGATCTTTGGTGCCGCTGTGCTTCGGTTGTGAGGGAGGAGGGTCCCCTCCTCCCCACACTTCGTATTACGCAACCAGCCGGGCTGCGCCAAATATCTCCGAGTCCTGAAAGGTGGTGAATGACGCGACATATTTTGGCGAAAGCTGGCGAACATACCGTTCGACGCTCTCTTTGTAGCGATACCCTTTCCAGAACAAACTGCCTAACATGTTAAAGACCATATCAGATTTGTGGTACTCCAGAATTCCACTGACTTGAGTTGCAATCATGGCTGCTGAGTATTCAAGAATACGTTGTGCCAGTTCCTGGGCAGGATGGTTGGGATCGGCGGCAATCAGATCCAGTTCCTTGGTGGAGTGGATCTCCTTGATCTCTGTCATGCCCCGTTCCTTGAGTTGCTCGTTAAAGTGCTGGTAGAGATACGCGCCAGCAGTTTCTTTTTCGAACAATCCCCCACCCTGGGAGTCAGAATTCTGGTCAATTGCTTGTGCAGCGTTGGACAGTTGAAACGACTTAAACTCACCTGACTCGAGATTCACCGGAGTACGTTCATCAATAAATATGGCGAAGTTATTACCGGTCCCGACTATCCCACACGCATACTGGTTCCAGTGGTACATTCCCACCCCACTCATCAGTAGACAGATAGTGTCATTGGCTACGGCAACCTCAATCTTACGACCACTGCCCGCCAGATACTCTTCTACCGAACGGCCGACATGCAGGCCTTGCAACCCTTCGAGCGTGTGCTCTTTGGCACCAAACTGGAAGATGCCGTCAAGCTTTCCATCGCGTTGTTCCGGTTTCATGGCATGGGCAAAGTTCAAGGCGAGTACCCGCACATTAGGACGTAACTGCTCGTAGATATAATTCAAAAACTCATCTTTGGTTTTAAAGACAGGAATGGTTCCCTCTTTGTAGTCCAGAATCTGAATCTTGGTATCAACTTTTTTGACGAGGACATTTTTGCTCACGGTCCCGCCAACTACTAGTACCTGGAACTCTTCGCCGTCGTTTACAATGCTCTGGTCAGCGAGTTGATGCTTGATAAAGGGCAGTGAGGTTTCTTTCCCCGTATCAGCTTCGTGCAGCTCGTTCAAAAAGGAGTCACGGACTTGTTTCAGATGATCCAGTGAGACCGGTGGCACGGCTTCTTTTTCTGAGCGCTGGTTCATAGTATCCAGCGATTTGTGTGCGGCAACGTACATGGCCATATTCCAGGACTGATGTAGCACGCCCATTGGGGTGCCATGCTGTCCATGGAGATACTCGTTAAACTCCCAGTCGTTCAGCTCGTTTGCTTTTGCCAGCTTTTCCAGTTCCTCCTGCGCTTTGGGATGATTCATCTGTGCCAGAAGCATAACCCAGAAGCCGCCGATAAACGGCCAGATTCCCCCATTGTGATACTGCCAGGGGTAGTTCTGTCGGCCTTTTGCCATATAGTCGCGCCAGTCGTCTTCTCCCGGGTAGATCGGTGGATACAGTACCTTGACCGGGTACGGCAGATTAATACCTGATCGGAAGACGAAATCAACAAAGAGTTCTGCCTTTTTAGCATCAGCCACCCCAGTTAGGCAGGCAAGAATATTGCCGAAGACATCACAGCGCATCTCGAAGGTTTTGTGACTCTGGAAACCCAGATAGTACGGTAAAAAGACTGCCTCGGCATTGGAGATCTCCATCATGTTATGGGCATAGACATTTTCTTCGGTGTACCGGTTTTTTGGCAGATAGGCCATATTGGTATCGTTCCCTTTGTGCACCCAGAGGATGGTATTGATACCTTCTCGGATGCGTTCCTGCATATCGCGCAGATCTTCGCGACCTTCGATCTCGACGCGCAGCTTTACCAGCCAGAACCAGATTGCATTCGTGTAGAGCACGATTCCCTGGCGCGGCATTTCGTCGTCCCAGCCGCTGGATTCTGCCTGTTCGACCAGATAATCGTTGTTCGTGTCCTGATATTTCAGCCAGGTAAAGGCTTTCTCCAGCCGGTCTTTGTACTCGTTATAGAATTTTTCGTCCTTGGTATATTCGTAGTACTTTAAGAAGGCAATGGCCCACCAGATAGTTCCATCGACGCCACCCGGAATCCACCAGTGAATCTCATGTTTTTCCGGCACATAGTTTTGCGGAAACTGTCCCCGCTCGGACTGCGCCATTGTTAAAGAGATTAATGATTTTTTTGCTGCTTCAATCAACTCCGGATTTCCTGACATCAACGCTCCCAGTGTGCAAACACCGACATCCCGGGAAAAGAGTGACGCATAGGTCCCTTTTTCCAGATCATCGCCGGGGCGGGCAGCGGCAAATCCATAAGCGGTCTGATTGCGTAACAGGTTTTGCATAGACAGGTCAAATGCCTGCTTAGTTATGTCTGACATATAGATAATAGTACTCTTTTTTTGAGTAATTGGTAATCCCATTTCGCACTGTAGTGCGCAGTTGCCCGGGGAAACCCGCAAAGCCCGGGAAACGTTCATCTTATAATTGTTAACGGGTCAACACCGGAAATTTTGCTCTCATAGTTTGCACCAGCTCGCGGGTCGCTGCTTTGCGGTTAAATCGTTCTGAGTTTTTGATACCCGCAGCTGCATACGCGGCCCGATCTGCTGGATTCAGCATCGTGGTAAAGGCTGACGCAAACCCTTCGTACGTATTCGGATCGAACAGGAATGCACTGGAACCGTGTGTCTCACGGTGAGCGGCGATATCTGAGCCGGCAAAGGCAACACCGGAGGCATTGGCTTCTTTGGGGACCAGATGGAAGGTCTCGGTAAAGGATGGTCCAAACATCGCAACGGGAATATGATTGATTCGTTCATGCGGAAACGCACCCGGCAACACCAGCTTATCGGCCAGTGTACCGTAGCGGGCTTTAAACTCATCGACTTCTCCCATTACCTGTTGATACAGTTCCATTAATCGAGGGCTCTTGAGGGGAACGGAGCCGATCACCATCAGCTTCTCGGCATCAGGCCGTTCAAAATATCCCTGATTATCAATCATAAACTGCATCCATGCCCGAACCAGTCCATGCCAGTTTTTTTCTTCATCCAGTCGGGTTACCGCCATAAAGATCGTGTCTTCCGGACGGATACCATACTGAGCGAACTGTTTCATCTGTTCCTGACGGGATTGTCCGGTCGGATCAGGCTGAAAGAGCTGTTCATTAAAGCATAGCGGCACCACAACCGAGTTGGCTTCCAGCATCTCCCGGGTAAACACATCAGATGGTTCAGGTCCATACGGAACCCCTTCGTAGTTGGCAATCATCAGTTGACGCTCCCCTTCGGTGGAAAAGACCACAATGGACGAAGCCAGGGCGTCTTTTTCATATTGAATACGGGTATCAGAGGCAGGATTATCGGCGTAATAGGAAGGGTTTTCGGCGCGAATCACATATGCGGGTGCAGAGTGGAGAAGCGTTACCCGTCCGACCTGATCCCGTACGGGTGCGTCCAGACTGTCATAGATGGCATCACGTACCGCTGAAGCCACATAAAAATGAGAGATACTGATCAGACTTCCTTCTCTTCCCTGTCGTCCCATACTAGCGCGGCGTTGTTCCATCCAGGCAGTGTTGTGTGTATAGGATTGGATCAGTTGATCGTACGGTAAGGTAGAACCATCTGCGGCTGCGGGTAGCGGAAACAGGTGGGTACGGGCATGTGCGGGCAGTTCCAGTACTGCAGGTTCAAATCCTTCGTACGGCAGCGGTGTTGCGGCAACCAGATCGATTCTAATTTCGTTGGTACCGGGTTCCTGTTCTCCCGCGGTTCCAGTTTCATCAGTCCGGTTCAGCTCTGTCTGACCGTGTGCTGCCAGTCCGCGAAACTGATCTTCGAAGGCACGGGCAGCGCCTCCGACGTGGGCTCCTCCCCCACTACGTTTGAGATCAACTCCCTTGGCAAAGGTAAATCCGGATTCCTGTAAGATGTCAGCTTCGATGCCGACGGTGCGTTCTGTTCTCATATATGGCTATAATAACAATTGAGTGATACGATAGATAGACAATTTTCAGTTACCGAGACTGCACCGTAAACAGTTCCAGGTCTGATGTTTGAAAGGCGGCATCATAGGCGTTGTAATCTCCCTGCTGAGAACGGTGACTTTTCATAGCCTGTTGTTTCTGTTGTCGTACAGATGAGATATTCACCTTGAGATGTGCTTCCCGGGCTGTTAATCCCTGCGGAAACAGTACATCAAAGCCTTTTGACTTGTAGTAATCTTGCATATACTCCTGAACTGAACGTTCGAAGTGATGATACAGAATACTTTGTATTGATGAATTGCGATTAAAGACCGAGGTTGCGATATTGGTCATAAAGATATGATCCATATGCCCGGTCAGACCTTTTGGTTCAAATGTAATGATCTTTTCCGGTTTTACCAGTTTACAGATCTGCTCTGTTTCTTGTAATACCGTACCAAACAGCGTATTACATAGTCCGCTGTCGGGGAAGTTAAGAATATGTACGTTCTGAATGCCCAAAGCCTTGGCAGCAGATCGAACCTCTTCGGTACGGACTTCGGCCAGTGGACGGGTTCCCGCATCTTCGCGGTGGTTTTCTCCGGCCTCGCCCCGAGTGGCGGTAATCAGATGAATATCGTAGTCTTTTGAGAGAAGCGCCAATGTACCGGCAGGTCCAAACGATTCGTCGTCCGGGTGCGCGAACATGGCTACCATACGTTTTTTCATATGAAGAATAGTATAGATTATAGCCCTATAGTAATCTTGCCAGAACTATGACAGAATCCTGACATAGTATTGTCAGGAGGGTCTATTTTGAGGCTATGATGAGGAGTTAGCAGATGTCAGAATTATTCTGTTTCCAGCCGGGTGCCTCCCTGAATACGGGTGCCACCGCGAATCTTTATTTTGTCATCCACCTGGGGTGTTTCCTGCGCGTCGAGCGTGAAGAATGAAGTACTGGTCATATTGTTATACTCGGTTTTTACCCACTCTGCTGAGCGATTTGTGCTTGAAAGGCGAACTTCATCAATAAATGTATTTGAATAGGTTACGCCGAGCCAGGCGCCGAACGTAAACGGAATCGAGATGTTATCGTGGGTTGTATCTGTGGTGCTGGAAGATCCATCCAGATTCCCATCAATATACAAACGGTGTGCGCCCGGCGCAAACGAAACCGTAACGTAGCGCCAGGTACCATTGCCAGGTGAGATAGTACTGACAATCTCGTTTGAACCTGCATTTCTAAATCGCCACATCACTTGAGCCGTCGCCGGATTGCTCCCTGTCAGTCCAATAATGTTGTTTCCAAATACCCCGCCCTGTTCGCGACCGCTTACGGCTCCATACGAGTTAGAGAATCCGGAGGGCTGTGATCCATTCCATCTCACCCACAGAGAGATTGTGCCGGTATTCACATTGTTGAATCCGGCTCCCGCAGGTACACTGATTGCGTCATTGCTGCCATCAAAATCGAGTCCGGTTAAAATACGTGCCGTTACCAGATCACTCAGGGTCATACTTCCCTGAGACGTTCCATCACGATTATTCGAGGTACTGTCCTGAATTTGCGGTGCCGTACCTGCCGGATTTTCGTTCAGATGCCAAACCGCATGATAGGTTGAGTCCCAGACACCGGTTGGATTTTGTTGACTTGATGCTGCTGCGTTTCCATAGTACATATAGAGGGTGGTAGGAGCTGTTCCTGAAAGGGTGGGAATGCGCACCCAACTTATCAGTTGCCCCGTCGTGCCATTAAAGGTCTCAATCTCGTGATCAAGTTTGGTAGTCCCATCAGAGGCGGTAAACAGAATGTCGTTGCCGGAGTCTAACGCTGAGGTTGCAAGTGCGGTATCGCTGGTTAGGGAAACTAACAGAGGAAAGTTCGCATGAGATGTCCCCTCAACATATGAGTCATCGATAATAATCTTTTTTCGATACAGCCAACTGGTGTTATACCATCCTTGTACTCCAGTTTCGTAGGCGAAGTCCCAACAGTCATTGTTGCCGTTACCGCCCGAGTCTGTGGCGCTAACTCTGTTCCCTGAGCAGGCATTTGAGTCTGCAACGTAAAGGCCTTCTCCGGTTGTTCCCGCAGGTGCTGAGATAAACCACTGAGTACCGGGACTGGAACTGCGTAAGGTGAGCGGATCTTTTTTTGTCCCGCGAATGGTCCAGGCATTGGAGACCGAGTATGTCTCCCCTGCTTCAAAAATAATCTCCTTACCGGGCATGATTGAGGTAAAGTTGTAAAATGAGGTGATGCCATCAATGGTAGTGTCGGTGTCAGGTTCGATAGCAGTGACAGTGTTATTGCCCGGTACAAAGCTCCCGCCGGATACGGTCATATTGCCGCCGATTCGTAGATTGTCCGGGGCGTTAAAGGTTCCGGTCTGTTGCGTAAAGTTTCCCGTAACGGTAACAGTCCCCGTGGGAGAATAGGTTCCCGCCCCGGCGATCGTTAAGTTATTATACGTACTTCCCAAGGCAAGTGATGAATAGCTGCCCGTTCCAGTATACACCACCGATCCATTGTAGCTGGTACTGCCCGCGGTAATAGTCTGATCTCCGGTGAGAATTACCGTACTATTGAGTTGTGTGGAAAAGGTCCCGTTTACAGTCAAATTTTGATTTCCCAGGTTGAGCGTTCCGCTGGTTACGGTTAAGTCCTGGCCGGATAAACCCAAGTTAAGCGGATTGGCAAAGGTTACTTCTCCGCCGCTTTTAGTAATGACCAGATCACCATTTGGAGTGTCGCCTGAGGTTGGCCAGGTCACTACCTGGTTATTGCCACCTGCCAGTGCGAGAGTTCCGGTATAGCCGCCATCAGAGTTCATTTGCCCGGTGCCTCCCACAGACAGATTGCCATGTACGGTGAGCGTGCCGGAGTTATTAAAAGACTTATTGGCGCTATTATTCGCGCATTCACTAAAGTTCAAGCGTGCGTTTCCTAGGACTGTTACGTTCGAGCTGCCGGTAATATAAAAATCTTCAAAGTTACTTTCATACATACAAATATCGAGGTTATTAAAGGTCATATTGCCACCGACTGTCATGGTTGACCCTACATAGAAGGTGCTGGTTCCGGGATTAATGGTACCAGCAGTATACGTAACATCACCCCAGCCAACCAGGGTATCAGTGATGGTTAAGGTGCCGCTTGGCTTGTTTACCTCCCAGTTTGGCATTCTGGTATCAGTGTCTGTTTCCCCGTCTAGCGTCTGGTCTCCGGTACCGTTGATAACCAGTCGTGCCGTATCTCCAAACTGTTCTACGGTACCATACCCGACTACGTTCACATTACCCTTCAGGTGGTACTGACCGCTGCCGTACAGCCGTGGAAACTGCTCAGAGGCATTGCCCAGGGTAAAGGTTCCGTTGGCGGTAAGGACTGCGCCGCTTCCGATCGTTGTTCCGGAAAAGTTCGAACCGGTCACTGTAACATCCTGTAACTCCCACAGTCCATTGATGGTAGCATTATGAAAGTAAAAGGTGGCTCCGGTTGCATCAATAGTGCCCGCCGTACGGGTAAATGTTCCGGTAGAGCGTATCCCACTGGTAAATGTAGTGGTGCCTGTTGTTTTATTTACAATAAAATTCGGTATGCTGGTAGTGGCATCATTTTCTCCTGTTACCGTTTGATTACCGGTTCCGTTCAAGGTAATAGCTGCGTTTTGTCCGCCAACCGTAACAATCCCGTTTCCTACTACATCTACATTCCCCCGGGCATGCAATGAACCAGCTCCGACCAACCTCGAGTTATCGCCATTTACCCCTGCCAGGGTAAGTGTCCCGTGCACCGTTACGGTGGTGCCTGAACTTATAGTTGTTCCGCTAAAGTTATCGGCAGACAGTATCATATTGGGAAAGTTCCAGTTACCGGTAAGCGTGCCTTGATACGGTAGTACCGTGCCCGTACCGGTGGTATCAATAGTGCCCGCGGTATATGTCCAGGTCGAATATAATGACCCGATCGTATTAACAAAGTTCAAGGTACCACTCGCCTTATTGAGGGTAATAGCAGGAATAAAGGTATTGGTATCGTTTTCACCCGTAATAGTTTGATTGCCTGTACCGTTAATAGTAACCACCGCCGATCCCCGAGATCCAAATCCTGAACCAACAATATTGCCGCGCGCATGAATTGCAGCTCCGGAATTACTATTTACATACTCATTTTGTTCACAGTTTGGGTTATGAAAGGTCAACGTTCCGTTTACCCGTAGTACCCCTCCATTCAAAGTATGTGTGTTACACCCCTCATTAAACTCCCAGTCATTAAAATCCCAGGTGCCGGTAAACGCAACGGTGGAGGCATCATCCCGGGCGTTCATAATGACTTTGCTTCCGGTGGATACAAATCCGCTGCCTGCTGCCGTAAAAGTAAAGTTATCGTCCAGCACAATGGTATTCTGTATCGTAAATGTGCCGGAGGCTTTGTTTACCGTCATACGGGTGATACGCGAATCCGAGTCGGTTTCTCCAACAATTGTTTGATTGCCCGTACCATTAATCAAAAAGACCGCTCCGCCCTGTCCTCCCACACCAATACCCGTCACATTAATGGTGTCGCTGGTCACATTGAGTGTAGCAGTACTGCCATCAAACCGGACCCAGGCATTGCTGCAGCTGGCTCCAAAGGTAATCGGACCGGCAAAGGTAATGACATTACTAGTGGAGAAGGTGATTGTACCTGCACAGGTATTGGCAGTGGTAAATCCCCAGAAGGTGCGACCGTTTGCCGTAAAACTGTAGGTATCATCTCCACTGTCGGTCCAGCCAATGGTACCGTTGTTATGGGCGTAGGTACCACCCGAGGAGATAAAGTTATCCGAAGTCAGCATTGTTCCACTCGTGGCTGTAAAGGTGCCCCCGGTCTGGTTAAAATCTGCCCCGCTGGAGTTCATACTGATGTTACCGGACCCTCCCACAAAGGTGCCGTCCTGTACTACAAAGCCGGTAGTGTTTCCGGACATGGTAATGGTGTTTGTTCCCTGCTGGGTAATGGTACCCGTATAGCCCGTGGCGATGGTGAGCGATTGTATTGTGATACTGACATTAATATCCGCGTTTTTTACACTGGTGGTATTAAAGGTAGCAGTATCTCCCGATCCCGGAGTCAGATCTGAACTCCAGTTGACGTTATCGTTCCAGTTGTTAGTTGTGCCTCCGCCATCCCAGGTACGTGCCGCGTCGTTTGCCACTTGCCACTGGCGGAACTCAGCAAACTCCCCGACGGTAAACGGACCGATCAAAAAAAACTCCGGTGAAACCACCGGAAAATGAATCCGGTAGCGTAACGTATAGGTCTGCCCTTTTTTCCAGTTGACGTTCCAGGAAATGGCAGTCGGTGTTTTATCCAGGTTCGTTGGATTCTGAAGAGCGTCATCATACATCAGTTTTGATTTTTCCGGAAAGTTTTTATATGCCTCTGCATCAATTTTCATTACTTCAGCCGAAACGGATGCCTGCTTGAGTGGCTCATTTTGAGTTGTCCCCCCGTCAGAAATCTGGTCAATATAAAAGACTTTGGGGACGAAGTCCTGGACCGTGCCCTGATAATCCTCATTCGCGCGAACCGTCACCTCTACCTCGTACGGACTGATCGGATAGACACGGGTCGGAAACGATGTTCGCTCAATATCAAAGGGAACGCTTTCCCGGACTTCAAAGACATCGAGAATGGTATGGGCTCCGTTTTCGTTGGTACCAGTCAGTTCAAGCTGGTACATTCCCGTTTGCTCTACCGGATACGAAGCCATATAATCCGGTTTTTCGGTGACTGAGTCTCCACCACACTCTCCGCTTTGTGTAATTCCGCCATTTGCTCTGCTGAGTGTGGTTTGTTTCCGGTCTGGCGCGGTGATCACCAGAGTGAGCGGGGCATCACAAAGTGTATGACCCAGTTCGTTCAGAATACCAAACGATAATTCGACGGTCTGGCCTGGTGTATAGATACTTTTTTTGGTGTTCAGGGAGAGAACTCCCCAGCTGAAGTCCTGTGTTAGGTCGCGGGTATAGAAAAATGTTTCTTTTGCTTCGAGATCGAGGGTGTAGACCCCTGGTTTCCAGTCATTATCTTTTTGTGGCAAGACGGTAAAGGTTCCTGCTGCTGTTTTTTGAATAGTAGCTGGAAGGCGTTCCCCTGTTTCTTTGTGGACGACTGTTACCTCGATCTGTTCATCGGTTTGTTGCCATTTGTTGAGCGCAGCCTTCCCTACTTCTGTCTCAGTTCGATGCGGAATAAAGACTGTAAACTCAGGCTGTTCCTCGATATTAAAGCCTTCAGGAGGATTTTCCAGGCGAACGGGATTGTTCAGTGTGACTACCCGGGATGCAAAGCCGGTGATCCCGTCAAAGATGGTATCTTCCTGAGAATCAGCAGAAGTCTCAGGGGAAGATTGTGCCCATATATGTAGCGGGTACAGAAGAAAGACGGCACAGCAGATGCCGCATACAACCACCCATGCGGTATGGCTACGTAACAGCTTTGAGAGCACAGTTCATTATACGGATTTTTTTAGCGTCAGACAAGACGGATACCAGCTGGAACAGCGTAATGTCAGAACCTTGTCATGCGCTTGAGCGTACAGTATGTTACTATAACTATATGGGCAGTATCCATAAACGAACATTTGCAGATTACGATACCCTTTCCCGGGAAATTGCCGAAGAAATTGCCAAGAAAATCCGCCGCGGAATAGATATGCATGGTCGATTTGTACTCGGGTGTGCAACCGGCTCCACTCCGGTCAAGATGTACTCATATCTGGTAGATTTTCTACAGCAGGAACCGTTTGACCTCTCTACCTTGTACACCGTAAATCTGGATGAATATTATCCCGTTAAAAAGTCCGATCCCAACAGTTATTTCCAGTATATGCGGCACCACCTGTGGGAACCGCTACACACAGTCAACCACACCTTTGATTACCACCGCCAGGGATTTATTCCCAATGGAGAGACTGACGAGCCGGTTGAGGAGTGTTTGCTATTTGAAGAGGCAATCGAAAATATTGGAGGAGTTGATCTGCAGATACTGGGCATTGGTTTAAACGGACACATCGGGTTTAATGAGCCCGGCTCCCTTGTCGAGTCCCGAACCCGTTTAATAGAGCTGGATGAAACCACCCGTCACGCGAATGCCGTACATTTTGGGGGAACAGTAAAAAAGGTTCCGAAGCAGGCACTTACCATGGGGATTGCGACTATTCTCGAGGCAAAAGAGATTGTCGTGATGGCAACTGGACCGAAAAAACTGCAGGTAATCGAGAAGATATTTGATACTGGTCACTCAACGCCGGATTTGCCCGCCTCCTACTTGTTGAATCATTCCCACGTCAGCTATTGTATTGCTCCATAATAGAAAAGTATTACGTGAAGTTATTTTTTTGAGAAGTGAAGAGCCGTTACATCTGTATGGTACATTCTGTAACCGGACCTTCACCTCGGTTCGAACAAGTCGAACCCGAGTGCGAAACAAGGGTTCGAAGGTTCCTCTGTAACGATGTTACTTAAGGTTAACCTTCGCTCCTGCTGCTTCGAGTTTCTTTTTAGCTTCTTCAGCTGCATCCTTCTTAACGTTTTCGACAATTGCTTTTGGAGCTGACTCTACGAGTTTCTTAGCATCCATAAGTCCAAGTGCCGGAACGATTTCACGGACTGCCTTAATAACTGCAAGCTTGTTGGCACCTGCGTCTGCAAGTTCAACAGTGAATTCAGTCTTTTCTTCGGCTGGAGCTGCGTCTGCGGCTGCACCTGCTGCTGGAGCTGCTGCTGCCATCATCGGCATTCCTGATACGCCAAATTTTTCTTCAAGATACTTTGCTAAATCTGCAAGTTCAACGACGGTTAAACCTTCGATCTGCTCTGCAATCTTCTGAAGTTTATCGTTTAATTGTACTGTCTGTTCGTCTGCCATTATTCCTGTGACACCTCCTTTAGGTTGGATAAATTACTAATTAGCCCTGTTTGGCCTTTTCATTAAGCACGGTAGTTAAGCGCTGCATATTGAACTTCATTGCATACACAGTCTTCATCAGCGGACTCTTCATCGTTCCAATAAGCTTTGCCATCAGTTCTTCACGTGATGGGAGCTTTGCAAGGGCTTCGAGACCAGCTGCTTCGTACAGCGTGTTATCAATAAAACCGAAACGGAATGCCAGCGATTCATCTGACTTTGCGTTGTCGTAATATGCTTTTAAGCCTTCATACCACTGTTCGCCGAATCCAACCATTGCGGATGAACCCTTGAGCGGGAACTGTGATTCAAGCTTTGACAGCTCTTTATTTTGTTCTGAAAGCTTTTCAACTGCTTTCTGGAAGAGAGAATTCTTCAGCACTTTCACGGTTGCACCAGATTTGCGAATCTTGTTGCGCAGACCTTCCATCTGCTGATGAGGAGTTTTGTTATAGGAAATAACAACGAAGTGACCGTACTGGTTCATTACCTGAGTCAGATCAGAGACCTGCTCTTTCTTTTTTGTGTTTGGCATAGTTTCACTATTCCGGAAATACGTTTTCTATCCTAATTGGAAAACCGGAGGTCTTTGTGAAAAGACAATTATAACAGATTAGATATCTCCAAGCAACTCACGGAGAGATTTGCTTTTCTTTTCTCTTTGGGCCTTTTCCTTTTTCTGGGCAAGCTGAGCCTGCATTTTCTTGGCGCGCTCCTGCTGCTTCTGGAATTTCTCAACACGTCCCTGAGTGTCCATAAAGCGCTGTTCGCCGGTATAGAACGGATGACAGTTGTTGCAGACTTCTACGAGGATATTTTCTACAATAGAACCGGTGGTAAAAGAAGTACCACATGCGCGGCAGCTAACTTTCGCGTCGTCGTAATACTTTGGATGAATTTTTGTTTGCATAGAAATAGCTGAAAATTTTCGGTAAGTAATTATTATAACAGGTTTTACTTTCTTGACAAGGGATATTGTGAAATGAGTGCAAATACGATTTTGAGTCGGACCCGGAACACAACTTGATACCAGGTAGATAATGAGGTAATAGTACGGAAGAGCGGAGGGAAATTCCCTCCGCTCTCCGTTTCCGCTGCGTGTCAGCTGGTCGGCAATCCGACTGTTGAGATATCGGGTGCCGGTTTACCCGTAGCACCGCTGCCGTGCCGGACTAGTTGCCGAAGGGCGGCAGGCCGATCAGGACGTACAGGGCACCCAGGGCCAGGATGGCGACGACGATCACGATGCTGAGCACCACCGGGTGCTCCATCGGGTTCCGCCAGGGCTGCCGCCCGCCGTTCTCACGGGCGAACTGCTCCCGGGCAGCTTGCTCGGCGAGCGCCTTGAGCATCGGCACCGAGTACTCGTCGGTGCCCTCCACGACTCCAATGAGCGACTGCTCGTTGTAGTTGTCGCGCAGCGCGAGGACGCGCAGAATTGCCAGTGCCTCCGCCGCGAGCTCCTGCTGGCGGGCCGGGACGCTCGCGTTCCGGCGATACTCCCGCCCGATGGTGAAGATGCGTGTCGTCAGCTCCCCGATGGAGTTGCTGTACTGCGGGCTCGCCATGATGCCCTCCGCGCTCCCCGGGTCCAGGCCGCTGGCGCCATCATTGGTCTCGGTGGCCATCGCCGCGGAGATCGCCGCAACCGGCACGCCCTGCTGCTGCTGATAGCTCACCCAGGCGGTGCCGAGATTGCTCGCGAAGGCGATGAGGTCCGCCTCGGCCATGACGTCGACGAGGAAGTTGGTCACCTCCTCCATCTGCACGCCGTCGGCCAACAGCTCGAGCGAGACCTAAATCATCTCATCGGTCTCCATCCCATGCGCGTGCCGCTCCAGCCGTACCAACGCTTCTCTACGGTCCATGGTCAGTCCTCCTGTCGTTGCGATGCTGCTCTGCAGCAAAAAGTAGTGTATTATAACAAAAAAATGAAGGGTGGGCAATGCTATAGGATTATTCTTCGCGGGTGTAGATGGTGCCCTGTTTTAATCCTTTCAAATATGCTTCCCGAAACTGTCCGCGGGGAGACCGGATTGAGTGCTCACGACGGGTAGACGCCGGGTGTTTCCAGGAGGTGTCAGGAGGTGCGGGAGCATTCTGATCAAGAGATCCGAAGACCCCATCCAGATCCCAAAATAACGAAGTAGTGTCCATATCCGCCTCTACCTTCTTGCGCAGTTCGTATAAAAACTTTGCTTGGTCCCAGCCAATATCCTGCTCCAGCATAATCTGCTGAATCTCATGATATTCTAGCATCCATTGGTCTGCTAATCTGTTTGCATCAATATAGACACGTTCCGACCAGCTCCGTTCTTCGTAATAGCCCGAAGAGACAGATGATTGTTCGGGAGGGGAAAATAGAGAGCGGTTCAATTTTTCTGGCATAGTGAGTAGTGGTGAAATTATGAAGCAAAGACTTTATCCCATTTCCCTTCGTCAATAATATCTTCCAGGTTATGAAAGCTCTTATTGATGCGATGATCCGTTAAGCGGTTCTGGGGAAAATTATAGGTGCGGATTTTTTCTGCGCGTTCACCCTGGCCGATATCTTTCACATAGGAAAACATTGCGCCGCGCTTCTTTTCTTCTTCCAGCTGGTAGAGTTTTCCCAGGAGAAGGTTCATTGCCAGTTTGCGGTTTGCTTCCTGAGAGCGCTCACGCGATGCGGTGGTGACAATACCGGTTGGTTTATGAATTAACCGTACCGCGGTGGATACCTTATTTACATTCTGTCCTCCTTTTCCTCCAGCGCGATAAAACTGCCATTCTAAATCAGAGTTGCCAATCTGAACATCGGACTGAATAATCTCCGGATAGACAATGATAACCGCAGTGGAGGTATGGATGCGGCCTTTCCGCTCTGTTGCGGGAATCCGTTGTACGCGGTGTACACCGGTTTCTTTTTTAAACAGTTTATAGGCTTGTTCTCCTTTAATCTGGATTACGTTTTCATCCAGGGTGCTTACTTTCATCCCGCGCCGTTCTGCGAATTTGAGGTAGGAATTCAGCAAATCATCCATCCAGATTTTGGACTCATCTCCCCCTACTCCGGGCAACGCTTCGATCACGGCAATGTTAGGATTTAAATACATAGGATCAGTATACCATATACCTATAATATTTTTCCAGTTCTTCGAACGGTAACATACGTGTTGGCAGATGGTAACTTGACCGGCAACCCGATACCTGTTATTTCAGGGCAGATACATCAAGTGGCCTTACCGCTGGTCCGGTCAAGACAGTTCCTTCGGCGGAAAAACGGCTGCCATGGCAGGGGCAGTCCCAGGTATTGGAATGGGTGTTCCATTCAAGAAAACAGCCCATATGGGTACACTGCGGCCGTTTTTTCCCGGCAATCTTTTCAGCACCTTTTTTGATAAACTCAGTTGCGTTTGTCACCCCTTCCTGGAGATACGAGCCGATCGATCCCATTCTCCGTGGGGCATAGGCTTTATAGAGATCCTGACGTTGTCCTGCCAGCATAGACGCCAGTACTATGCCTGCGTATGTTCCAAACGTGATTCCGTTGCCAAAGTATCCGGTTGCCACGTAGTGGTGCGGCCGGTATTCTCCGATAAACGGCAACACATCTATGGTTTCCAGTACCTCTCCGTTCCATCGGTGGGTAACATGGAAGCGCTCAATACCCAGGTGTTTCCGGATATAGTCTTCCAATGGCTGATAGGGGTCATCCGAAGGGGTTTGTCCACTCCGATGATCTGATCCTCCGATAATAATTCCGTCATAACCGGTCCCTTTCTCAATCCGGAAGTAGTTGTATGGTTGTGCGGTATCAAAGAAACTGGCTTCAGGAATTCGACCCGGTGGTATTTCGGCTCGCAGAATATAGGTAATCTGAGGGTCTAGTTTAGCCGTTGAAGGCAGATCAAAGGTAAATGGATAGTTGGTTGCGACGATCACATCTGTTGCATAATACTCGCCAGTGCCGGTGTTGACGACCATCTGTTCTGATCCCTGTGTTTGAGCAGTTTCAACACTATCCACAGACAGATGTTGTCGCAGGTGCCCTCCCGCGTCCATAAACCGTCGGGTCAATTCGCGCACATATTGTGCCGGATTGAATTTCGCTTCATCGTAGAATACCACATAGCCGTGTGGGGCAAACGTCAGTTCGCTGCTGTACTCAACATCAACTTCAATCCCCTGTTTTTTAGCCGAACGGTAGATGGCTTTTAGATACGAGAGATCGTTTCCCTGTATTGCATACAAAAAAGAGGGACAGATAGTAAATCCACAGTTTAGCTGTTCTTCCGCGACAAGCTGTCGTATTGTTTCCAGCGCAATGCTGCCAACGTCCCATACTGCCTTTTCCATTGCTTCCCCCTGCTTCTTTTTTACTTCAAGGGGTGATGCATCAAAGAGATGGGTAATCATCGCCGAAGAATTGCCTGTCTCCCCTTCTCCTACTTCGAGCCGGTCTATGAGTAATACACGTTTATGTTTTTTTTGGAGAAAGTACGCTGCGGTTACTCCGGTGATACCGGCACCGATAACGATGACATCATACTCCGGTTCTAAGGGGGAGCTGTCCGTTACCGGTTGAGCTGTGTCTTTCCAGTATGAGCTATGTTGCATGAGAGGGATCTTACTGGTTAGTTATGAAAAGAAGATAAAGGAAGTGTGAAAAATCTGCCGTAAGTCTGATATAATAGCCCACTAGTATGGGAAGAAGTGAATACGAACAATTCGTTATACGAGATTATCTGTTTGAAGGAGATCCCCGGGATCTCTATAAAATCTACCGCTTTGGCTTACCAAAACCGGTGCCGGAGATTCCCGGTATCGTAATGATCGATGATAAAGCGGATTATATGGGGCCGGTGGGTCGGTTCCTCTATGACTCCGGATATACCCCGATTGGCGTGCACGTCAACTCAAACGGACACCTGAACAGAGGGGATATCGAAGAATTTGCGTTGCGTTTTCTGTGAGAAACGGATGGGCATTTGGTGATGTGTGACAAAGGACTGGCAAAGCTCGACGGCATCGAACTGACACGATACCTGTCGACGCTTGTCCCGACTATTCTGGTAACCGGCGAACCACAGACTCGAGAAACGCATCGCGTAGGGCATGTCTATATTGAAAAACCTCTCAATCCACACAGCTTAATTCAAGGAATTAACATGGCGTTTCAACTGTATTTGCAGCAGTATGGAGAGTGATTAGAACTGGGTAATGCTTTCTTCTCCTGTGTTCATATCCTTGAGTTTGTAGCTTGAAGCTTCTTTTTCTGCAGCTCCTGCAATCACTACCTGTGGAATACCTTTTTTACTGGCATATTTCAGCTGTTTCTCCATTTTAGCTTCTGGATCAGGATACAGTGCGACCCGTTTTCCTGCGGCACGGAGGTGTGCAGCAATTTGTACAGAGTACGCAGCCTGTTCCGGGGAAAAAACGGTGACCAGCACATCCACACCGCTCAGATCGGCCATCATGCCACGATCTTTAATTATCTCGATCAACCGTTCGATGCCAAATGAGCCACCAGCTGCGGGGATATCTTTTCCGGCGTAGAGTTTTACCAGGCCATCATAGCGGCCACCACCACCTACTGAGCCAACTCCTCCATCCCGAATAGCGAACTCCCAGACCGGTCCGGTATAGTAGCTTAAGCCACGGATGATCGTCGTATCAAATAGATAGAAGGATGGGGCTACGTTTGCCTGCTGGAGATACGCGAAGATCTCGCGGATTTCGGCAATGCCTTCTTCTGCTACCGGAATGCCAGCAAGGAGCGTCTGCATGCGATCCAGTGAATCTTCCCGGGGCAGAGAAATAATCTCGGTAATCTTCGCAATGGCCTGCTCAGGGATACCTTTCTCACGCATCTCCTGCTGCACGCCCTCAATGCCGATTTTATCCAGTTTATCAACTGCGATACAGATGGTATAAAATTCGTTTTCGGTTGCACCTGCATACTGGACAATCCCGTCGATAATCTTCCGGTTGTTAATGCGGACAACGACATCATTAAATCCGAGGGTGGTCAGTGCCTCGATTCCCATCTGAATATACTCAGCCTCTACCAGTTTGGAGGTGGTGCCAAACGTATCGGCATCACACTGATAAAACTCACGGAAGCGGCCTTTCTGGGTATTTTCGGCACGCCAGACCGGTTGAATCTGATACCGCTTAAACGGCAGCGGAAGATCGTTTTGATATTGTGCCAGTACCCGACAGGCAGGCACCGTCAGATCGTACTTCATTGCGACATCCCGATTCCCACGATCGGTAAACCGGTACATCAATCCTTCAGCTTCTTCACCATACTTCCCCATCAGAATATCTGCATATTCAAGGACGGGAGTCTCGAGTGGTTCATATCCGTATTTTTCGAACGTAGAGCGAAATACCGCAAAGACATGCTGACGAATTCGCATATCTGCCGGCAGAAAGTCACGAAACCCTTTGAGTGTACGAGGTTGGATGGTCATGTGAGTATTATACTATAGATCTCTGTACTGATTGAGCCAGACCGTATGTATAGTCTGTGCTGATGTGGGGCGCTTTACTGGTCGCTGCCAAGCGTTAGATTGACCCGCAGAGTCTCCCCTTCCCGCCAGATCTCAACCGGAACGGTTTCTCCAATATTGGTTTCCAGAATCAGCTCGGCTAGACCGGTGTCATCGTTCCCCCGAATGCGTTTTCCATTAAAGCTCAGAATCACATCTTCGGGACGAATTCCTGCCTGCTCTGCCGGAGATCCTTCAATTACTTCGAGCACATACGCGCCTTCTGCCAGATCGTTAACGACCGCGGTCTGCTGGTCAATGATGCGATAGCGTACGCCAAGGAATGGTCGTTCAAAACTGCCGCCCCGGCGGTTAAATGTCTCAATCAGGTCACGAACCACATTCGATGGAATCGCAAAGCCGATATTTTCTCCGGAAGAAGAAACGGCTGTGTTTACTCCGATCACTTCTCCGTTGGAGTTGAGCAACGGTCCCCCTGAATTTCCGGGGCTAATTGATGCATCGGTCTGAATAACGTTATCCAGTTTTTCGACAAATCCTTCGAAGGGAGAACCGGCCGTAATACCGCGTCCCAGACCGGAGATAACACCCGTGGTGACGGTGTTGCGGAACTCACCCAGCGGTGTCCCGATAGCGATCGTTGTCTGTCCCAGCTGAAGCTTGGATGAGTCACCCAGCGGGAGTGGTGGCAGGTTGTTGGCACTGATCTTGAGGATAGCGAGATCGTTGAGTGGATCGCGGTAGATTTTCTCGACGGCGTATTCTTTTCCATCGTTGGTGAGGACATTGTATTCTGCGTCTTCAAAGTCCACCACATGTTTATTGGTGATGATTAACCCATCATCTGAAATAATAAAGCCACTGCCGATGTTCTCTTCGATGGTTCTCTCTTCTCCGGGACGTTCACGAAATGGAGAAAACGGATTGGTCGGATCAAACTCAATTCTGCCGCGGGTCTGAGTTGTGGCTTTAATACCAATGGTTACTACCGAAGGGAGCGACTGATTCACAACCTGAATAATGGTTTTTTCATACTCTGTGCGTTCGGTAGAGTCTTTTTCCAGAATAGTATAGGGTTCTTCTTTTGCAGGGGTCGGTGACTGACTAAAGAGTGACTTCAACTGCGAATTAATCTCCGGCGGCAGTTGAATAAATCGCTGTACAATAGCGGCGATAACCAGTACGAGTGCAATTCCCAGTAATACTTTTTTCATAGGAGGACTATATCAGAAATAGTATTAATTACGGTTTAAGGACTTCTTCGATTGCGCGATTCAGCTGCGCATCTGTTTCACGGGATAAGGTATTGCCTTCCGGAATTTCGTTGGTAACTTCGATTTGCGGCATGATCCCCTTTCCGTTAATCCATTCACCCTTTGGTAAAATCCATTTTGCGACGGTTACGTGCAGTCCGGCTCCTCCGGACAAGTCAAGTGCTTCCTGTACGGATCCTTTTCCAAAGCTCTTTTTACCCACAATGGTTGCGCGATCATAATCACGCATCGCGCCGGCAAAAATCTCAGATGCCGAGGCAGAGCCTTCATCAATCATTACTACCAGTGGAATTGTTTTCAGTTTCCCTTCGCGGCGGACGGTGTATTCTGTGGTTCCTTCAACGGTGGATTCCTGAGTAACGACGGTACTCCCCTTTTCAAGGAACTCAGAAGCAATGTAAACAGAACTGTCGAGATATCCACCCGGATTACGACGGACATCGACAATCATTCCTTTAATCTCTCCGGCTGCATACCGTTCTGCAATCTCGTTTACCGCATCTGCCCACTCGGTATTTGTGGTGTCGCCGAACTGGTTCAGACGCAGATATGCAACATCTCCCTGAGGAGACTGCTCATAGGTCAGTTCAACCGAGTCTACCTTGATGGTGGCACGGGTAAGGGTGTATTCCTGAGTATTGCCACCGCGATAAATCTTGAGTTTTACATCCGTTCCTCCCTCGCCTCGAATTGCGTTAACGGCTTCTGTCAGAGTCCAGCCTTCTGTCGATTTCCCGTCAACTTCGACGATCTGATCTCCTGCCTTGATGCCGGCACTTTCCGCAGGTGAGTTTTTAAGCGGAGCAACAATGATAATCTTGTTTTCTTTCAGTCCCAATTGAGCTCCAATGCCTTCGAACTTGCCACCCAGATCGTCCTTTGATTTTTTATTTTCGTCGGGGGTCAAGAAGAAGGTATATGGATCTTCCATAGATGCAACCATCCCTTTGATAGCTCCGTAAAACATCTTATTGGCATCCAGTTTTTCACGGTCAACGTATTTTTCCTGAACCTTGTTCCAGGTTTCCCAGAATAATCCAAAATCAAGTTTCTCAGCAGATGAAGGTGCGCCGGATGCATTTAAATTGGAAAATTGCTGTGCGGTCGCTGGATTGGGCGCATTGCTGGTACGGAACTGGGCATACTTGTACCCCATGCCAAACAGCAGAATACCAATAGCGGTCAGTAACAGAATATTGGTTAATGATTTCTGGTTGAGGGGTTTTTCGGCGCTATGGTGCTCTGTATGTGGAGCGGTATGAGAGTGTTGATGGTTAGTCATAAAAGTAGATTGTAGTATGGTCCGGGCCGGTAATGCAACAGGAAAATTTTTGTTTCACCGCGGTTTCGTAATCTGCAATCTGCTTAAAGGCTGCAACGGGGACCGATGTGTCATCTTCAACGGGATGTAGGGTGACAAAACCGGCAGCGCCGAGTGCCTCCAGTTTTACCAAGTCATAGGAAGGAATTTTTTCTGAGACCACAATGGAGCCGTCAATATCGTCTTCTGTAACCGAGGCAGCCAGACTGATGTCATAAAAATACACTCTGCCGCCCAATGGTTCTACGCTCTCACGTAACGATAGAAGTTTCCCCTGTTTCACTTCGAGCACAATCTGTTGATCCTCAATCTCGATAATCTTTCCCTTAAAGTAACAGGTACGTTCAGTAATCTGGTCTAGACGTGATTCGAGGGTTATACTTCCGTCATAGTGATTTATTTCTTTAATTCTACCTTCGTACTCACTGTAGTACTGCTTCGTTGCCAGCATCGCTTTTTTTTCGGCAAGCAGTTCATCTTTTTTGATCTCGTCTCCCACAAACTTCTGAAGATACATAAAGATTTTTCCGGGGTCAAAACCAAGATTAGATGCAAGAGAGATTTTGATCTCTTCTACTGCTTCGTTCCGGATGAATGGGGTAGAAAAGTCTACTGTATCCCCTTTTTTAATAAGCAGGTCTGCTTGTGCTGGAACGAGTACCGGAATTTTCATACATTATTAGTATAACGAAGTCTCTTCCATTTGAAAACCCTAGTCCCATAGATGCCCAACAAGACCTGCGGGCTGAAAACTAACCTGTAGTATTTTATACTATAGTGTATAGGCATACCGTGTTCGCGAAAGGAGCCGTTGTGAGCGTAATGAAAGCAATGGAGTACGACGATGGGTATGGCGGCATTAGCCCGCAGTGGATGCGGGTGCTGTATGTGCCTGTCATCGTTGGGGCAGGGTTCGCATCTGTCTACCTGCACTGGGGCTGGAGTATCCTGGCGTTGTTTCTCATCCTGGACGCGCCGCTGCACTGGGAGTTACGGCTGGGCGCCTTTGGCAGTGCCGCGCTTCTGATCGTCGGGGTGGTTCACCCCTTTTTACCCGTGCATGTCCTGCTCCTGATCGTGTCCGTCCTTCTCCCGCTCTCGTGGTGGGGTGTCGTCATACAGATCGTGGCGACGATCACCTTCGGGGTGCTCATCGCTCCCTGGGGTCTGGGGACGCTGCTGTTCCTGGTGCTGTTCTACACGATGATCATCGCCATCCGGCACATGCTCAAGATTCTGAGCATTCGAGGCGAAAACTAGGCCCTTTCAAGGCGCCTGGAGATACGGTGGTGGCGGCGGGCTCGGCCCGCCGCTACTGCATTCTTACTTCTTTACAGTAGCAATATACAGAAGGGACACTCTTCTTTTAAGATACGTTATGAATCGTCGGTCTTATGCTGCTTGTACGCTGGAGTAAGGAATCAGAGCAAGATAGCGGGCATATTTAATTGCCTTTGCCAGTTTGCGCTGGTTCTTTGCGGAGATACCAGTCTTTTCACGACTCAACATCTTCATGCGAGGTGAAAGAAACTTGGTTAAATTATCTACATCCTTGTAATCAGGAGTAATATTGAATTTATCGAAAAAATCTTTGTTGCGTGCCATAGTTGTATATTATACTTGAAAATTCTTAAAATGGAATATCTTTTGGATCGATATCTTCTGATGAACGGAATGAAACCGCTTCTTCGGTAGGAATTCCCATCTCTTCGTGGTCTCCACCGGTTGATTCAGAATGTTCTTCTCCATTCTTTTTGCCTTCGTTAAAAACGATAAAGTCGTCTAGAACAATCTCTGCGACGGTCTTCTTCTGACCATCTTTAGTGGTGTAATCGCGATAGGTGATGCGCCCCTCTATATACACTTTTTTTCCTTTGGTCAGTAGCTTTGCGCAAAGTTCAGCAAGTTTTTGCCAAGCGACGATGCGATGATATTGTGCTTCTTCTTTGGTGCTGCCGTCAGCAGTAGTCCAGGAACGGTTCGTAGCAAGTCCGAAGGTACATACTGCGGTTCCGTTTGGTGTGTGCTTCAGCTCCGGATCTCTTGTTAAATTTCCCAGCAAAATAACTCTATTAATAGAACGACTTGCCATACGAAATTATGGTGAATTATCAATCACGCTTCAAGAGCAGATAGCGAAGAACCTTTTCATCGAAATTCATTTTCTGCTTGAATTCTGCAATCTTCGTTCTCTCGATTTCAACATCGAGGAAATAGTAGTGGGCGGTGGTTTCTTTTTCAATTGGATACGCGAGATCGCGCTGGCCCCAGGCGGTTTCTTTCACAATTTTGCCATCTAAGGAGGAAAGCAGTTTTTTAACTGCATCCATATCGGCCTCATTTCTTACCAGCACTGCCAGTTCATACGTACTCATACAAATAGTTAGGAAAGAACTCTACAATAATAAATCTAATCTAGATATAATAGTAAGAATTACTTAAAAAATCAAGCGATAATTATTGATACAGATGAAACCGATCATCCATACCCTCAAACAAACCTGGTTCCGGTTCTTTATTATACTCTTCCTGTTACTGCTCGTTGTCACCCGTTTTGTGAATCTGGAGTGGGGACTTCCCTATCCAATGCACCCCGATGAACGGAATATGGCGGTTGCCATTATGCAGTTTACCTGTGAAACAACTCCTCTGCAGACCTGTCTCAACCCGAACTTTTTTGCCTATGGACAGTTTCCGCTCTATCTCGCCTATGGTATGGCAAAGGTATACCAGCTCTCTCAGAATGCATTTTATACACCGGTTACTTTTGAACAGGCGACCATTGCGTTACGGATTATCGCCGCAATCTCTTCTGTTGCTACGGCATACCTCATTTATGCATCGTTCTATCTGATTATTTCCCGTCATTTCTTCAAGCCACCCAAAAAGACATCCAAGAAACCTCCCACGATACTGGTAAACAAAAAAGTGTTTGCGTTGATCTCTCTTGTTATTGTCTTTGTCCCCGGTTTTATTCAGTTTTCACGTTACGGAACTACAGAATCGCTTTTGATGATGGCATATGCCGCGGTCATCTATCTGGCACTGCGTGCTCTCTATCGGCAGATAAATATACTGCCCTATGTATTCTTCAACGGTGTTATCTGTGGACTGGCACTTGCCACGAAGGTTTCTGCCTTGCCCTATCTGGTAATTCCGTGGGCAGTAATCCTCTCCTTCTATTTTTCACGGATGCCTGCTGATTTCGCCATCGGCATGCTTCATAAAGAAGAGCTGAAAACTATCCCCGTCAAGATCATCAAGGTGATTGGCGCCTGGAGTATACTGGGGGTAGTTACCCTCTTTTGTCTGGTTGTTGGTTCTCCGTATAACATGATCTCATTCGAGCAGTTTATCTCCTCTATGCAATACGAGTCTGCGGTAGGCTTCGGGGAAATGCTGGTGTTTTATACCCGCCAGTTTTTTGACACACCGCCGGTTGTTTTTCAATTGAATCATATTCTGCCGTTTGTTCTGGGGATGCCGCTGTTTATTGCCTGCATCGCGGGTTTTATTCTGTTGCCCTGGAAAAGCAAAGATATAAATCTGCTTCGTTTCAGTTTTCTCCTCTACTTTTTGCCACAGGCATTTGTATTTGCAAAGTGGACCCGCTTTATTGCGCCCGTGTTTCCGATCCTGGTGTTGATTGGACTGCTGTCACTCTACTTTTTGTACGAATATCTTATCAAACACTTTTCAACAGGTATCCACCGCAGATTGACACAGGCGGGTATCGGGTTGCTGGTGTTCATTACGCTATTACCGGGGATTGCGTTTACCAACATCTATCTGCATGAAGATATCCGGTATACTGCCTCACGGTATATCTACGATAATGTATTTGATGGGGCATATATATTGTCAGAAACTGCCAATGTTATTGATATGCCGATTTTACCGGCCGATGCTGAACCACGGTTTAAGAACTTTACCTATATCTCGTTTGACTTCTATCATCTGCATGAAAATCCTTTACTGCGTGACGAGTTACGATCGCATCTCAATCGTGCTGATTACATTTTCGTTCCAACCCGCCGTGTATTCGGGAACCATACCTGTCTCAAGCCGGAACCGCTCGAATCCAATCCGCAGAATCAAGCACTGCTCTCTATCCCCCAGGAACTGGCAATTCCTCCGGTCAATACCAACCAAGAGCGCTGTCGTAAACTGAACGAGATGTATCCCCAGCTCAACCAGTACTACAGCGATCTCTTTTCCGGCACGTTAGGCTTTACTCAGGTAGCAGAGTTTAGCATGTATCCCAATATTACGCTGTTTGGCATTCCGCTGCTGGTCTTTCCAGATGAATACGCAGAAGAAACCTGGACGGTATTTGATCATCCAGTGGTGCGCATCTACAAACGTACAAACTCGTCATATTGATACTCCCCCGATACTGCCCGAATCTGGCGAGCTCTATTCTATTGACTTTTGCAGCAGTCCGGATGTATGCTGAATATATGAAAAATTCAGATACTCTTAAACAATTTCTCTTTGCAGGAGCGTTTATCCTGGTATTACTTATTTTGATAGATCTGCTCAATATCTCCTATCCCATCTCCATGACAACTACCCAGCGTTCGGCTGAACTGGCAGTAGTGGGAGAAGGATCAGTTGATGTGGTACCGGACCAGGGGATCATAGATGTGGGCATCTCGGTGGTGGAGGTTGATACTCCGGAAGCAGTTCAGGAGCAGGTTAACAAAGTTAATAGTGCGATTATAGAAAGTCTCAAGGGTCTGGGTATCGAAGAAAAGAATATAAAGACTTCAAACTACTCGGTCTATCCGGCCTATGATTATGCCACTGGTCGCGAGATTACCGGCTACTCAGGTGAAGCGCGGGTAAGTATCACCGTCAACGATCAGTCTCAGGTCGATGCAGTGATTGATGCAGCAACCAAAGCAGGTGCTAATAATATCTATGGATCTTCGTTTACCGTATCTGATCCTGCAACGTATCGCGCAGAAGCGCGCAATGCGGCAATCAAAAATGCAAAAGAAGAAGCAGCGCAGATTGCCAAAGATTTGAATATCAAGCTTGGCAAGGTCGTCAATATTGTTGAGACCAGCGGTGGTAATTCGGTGAGTCCACTGTATGATGCCGCAATGTATGGCCGTGGTGCAGGAGGCGGTGGCGGTGGTGGCGTAGCATTTGAACCGGGTTCACAGAAGATCACTTCAACGGTTACTTTGTATTTTGAGAAGCGGGATAACAGCCTGTGGCCGTTCTGATAAGAAACGTTCAGTATGAAAGGCGTGCTCCGGCACGCCTTTTTTTTAGGTCAGGTTGAGCTGCCGGTATCCGCAAACGTTTTTTTGATTACGTCTTCGATACTCTCGTTCTCGATCGTGACATCCAGATACTCAACTTCTTTGAGGACTTCAAAGAGAACCTTCGGTAGCTCCTCTTTTTTAACGGAGAACTGGAGTCGCGGATCATCATAGCTATGGGTATGGCTTTTGAGTATCGCGGGCACGTGTTTCAGCTTTTTGGCGACTACCACAGTGATCTGTTTGTTTTGCGAGTAACGCTCTATCAGCTCAGTTAAGGTGCCGTCGTAAATAATCCGGCCTTTATCGATGAGTAGCACACGGCTCGCCAGATGTTGAACATCCTGCATGTAGTGCGAAGTCAACAGGATCGTGGCCTCATACCGCTGCTGATACTCCTTAATAAACTGACGGATTGTGGTCTGTGCGAAGATATCCAGTCCAATGGTCGGTTCGTCCAGATACAACACTTTGGGACGATGTATCAGAGACGCGATAAACTCAACCCGCATGCGTTGTCCCAGAGACAGTGTTTTTACGGGCTGGTCAATAAATGACTGGACATCGAGGAGTTCCATCAGCTCATGAAGGGTCTTTTTGTACTGGGTATCAGAAATCTCATAGATCTCTTTATTGACCCGGAACGAATCCATTGCCGGCAGGTCCCAGAGCAGCTGATTCTTTTGTCCCATCACAAACCCGATCTGCTTGAGGTATGCATAATGTTTCTCAAAGGGAGTGTGCCCAAGCACCGTAACCGTACCCGAGGTAGGATACAAAATACCGGAAAGCATCTTGAGGGTGGTTGTTTTGCCGGCGCCGTTCGGACCGATAAACCCGATCAATTCGTTCTGTTCCACTTCAAAAGAAATATGGTCTACTGCGGTATACCCTTTGTGTTTCCGGGCAAAAATATCTTGTAAGATGTTGCCGCTCTTGACCGGCGTCAGGTAGGTTTTAGTAAGATTTTGTACGGTAATCATAGAGTTAACTGCTTGCACTTTGATAACGCGCCAGTGCACTGCGCCAGAAATAGAGAGCCACTATCAGCGAACCAATACCAATGGCCAGGCTGATCACTACTCCCTGTATGCTGAGCAATCCCAGCAATGCCTGAACCGGAAAGGTAATCATAACCCCGATGGGAATAACAAAGGTGAGTATGGCACGAATGGGTTGTGCATAGATATCAATCGGAAAGGTACCCATCCGGGTAATATCGCGATAGATCATGATGGTATGGTCAACTTCGGTACTGATAATGCCCATGGCCAGGACCATAATATGAAACGCCGTTGAGATCAGTACTCCATTCAAAATCAGCAGCAGATACAGCCCTACTCCCGTTATTGTAATACTCCCCAGTTGCAGGATACTGTAGATCAGCAATCCAATGTAGATTGTCAGCGGGATCAGATCAAGAATATCTACGCCACCGAGCAGAATCCGTACAAAGGGGTGGATCGGTTTTACCAGGACGGTATCAAAGTCGCCGGAGACGATGAGTGTCCTGAAGCGATATACTTCGCGGTAGAGCATCTGCGTAATCCCATCGATCACATTGAAGGTCAGGTAAAACACTAGCGTCTGATTCAGATTGTATCCGGCAAGCACCGTGGTCTGTTTCAGCAGATAGTACACAAATACGCCAAACAGGCCGAACCGGACCAGTTTACCGAATACAAAAAAGACTGCGCCCACACGCTGTTGTAATGAGATACGAATACTATTCCGGATGTATGCGGCTAACACCGCAAGATGTGTTTTCATCGTCCAAAAAAACTAAACTCTTTCATTCCCTTGTGCCACAGGGTACGTGCAATCCAGCTGAAAATACCTATCCAGACCAGACTCACGACCAGATAGCTGAGTGTATCTGCGGTCCAGCCAAACAAGTATGTCTGGGTGGGAACATAGACCAGATACGGAAAAGGCGTCAGCATTGCGGCGGCATACAGCTGATCCGGCAGTAAGGTCAGCGGAAATAACGTGCCAGATACCAGCGAGATAATCACCATAAAGATAAATCGGGGTGCCCAGATTTCGGTTGACCAGAATGCAATGAGCGCTAGAGAAAACGAGATCAGGAATGAAAGTGCCACCCCTATGATGATAAACAGGACCAGCGTTGCCCAGATTGTTATATCAGTCTGGAGTAAAAACGGGGGTCGGAAGACAAGTAGAAACAATGCTACCTCGATTAGTGAAAAAGCCAGATTCATGATCTTATCGGCGAGTTCACGCGTGCCGATATAGGAAAAAAAATGGATCGGCTTGAGTAACTGATTGATAATAGTTCCATTGAGAATATCACCACCGACCTGATCTGTTTTGCTGCTCAGAACAAGTGCGTTCATGATATTTGCTACAAAGATATAGGTAAATATTGCTGCTTCGGTATATCCGGGAATGGAGACAGAAGCTTTGTAGATGTTCTGCCACAAAAAAAACAGAAGCAGCAGATTAAAGATATTCCGTACCCGCCAGAAGATAAAATTCAGACGGTATGCGATATATTCATCCAACTTGGTTCTGATTAAGACCAGATACTTCATTATCCTATTGTACTGTACTTTCTCTGTATGAATGACGGGAGGTATGGTTACAAGTTGATAACCCCATTCAAAAATGAAAGATATAACCGTTCGTAGTCTACTCCGGCGCCGTACACAGCTATCCCCCGTCCTTTGCGGAAGTCTGCTTCTGTTACGCCAATCTCGCTCAGGTTCCGGTACAGTTTTAAAAACTCAAAGCCCAGGGTCGAGAGACGCTCTTCTAGCAGTGGGGCATGGGCAAAGACCAGACCATCGCCTTGTACCGGAGACCGGGTTTCGAGCACCATTCCGTTCTGATTATGACGATTGCCCCACCCCGGATACCAGCGGAAATGAGATGAATTAAATGAAAAGATATCCCCATACTCCAAATTCGTGTTTACCGTAGCAGTTGAACTGGAGGGATCCCATACATTTCCGATCTGCGCATGAATCTCTATATATTTTGGGGTGCCAAGACCAATTCCATACCGTGCGTCACCTGGAGGCAGGAATGGCAGGTAGGTTGTGTTATTTACTTTGATCTGGGATTCTTCACCTGACATAACAATAGCCTGCGTTGCATCTGCAATAATGCTTCGATCGATTCCATCCTGTTCCATGGTGCGGGCTATTCCCGCAACTATGGCAACAGGTAATATAGAGGCACAGTCAAGCTGAAGTTCGTCCGGTGCTTCTTCCAGAACCCTAAAAAAAGTTTTTGTATCGGTAATATATGCCAGGGTATTCCCACCGGAGACATGGCTGTACATACAGCGGTGAGACGGAAGCTGGGATGTAAACTGTAAGAGGCGGTTTCTTCCACTGACAGCGGTTGCGTGATCATACAGATACCCGGCGATGTTGTTAATAACCCGATTCCGGGTTGAGAGAGCTTCCTGAGGTTCAGGTGTTCTCTTTTCTTTTCTTCCCCACATATAGAGTTAGTTGTAGTTTAAAAACAACAATTATGATAACGGATCATTATACTATGGGTTTATCTACAAATCAATGGTATGGAGTAGTAATCTTTAGTAGATATGCTTTTTAAGCTTTGTATAATAGTGTTACTTTGCTATCCCAGGTGCTGGGATCAGACGTAGCGCAGAAATGGAGGCTTCTATGGAAGTGCTTTCTGAAGTGGGGATTCACACGGGTGCGGTTCTGTTGGCGCTGTGGTGTGTTATCCAGCGGCTTCAGACAACCAGGTTCCGGTGGACTGAGCAGCTCTGGTGGGCGATCGTGGCCGTTATCGTTCTCGGCCTGGCCCTGTTTACCCGCGCCTTCCCCGACCTGGTGATCGACGTGATGGAACTTCCGGTCGGGATTCTCTCCCTGCTCGCTCTGCCGGTCTTCTGGAACGAGTTCTGGAAGTATCTCATGATCGATGTCGACGACTACCGGCGCCAGGAGGAGAGCGGCCAGAAGCCCAGCGTTCCCAAGTGGCGGCAGATCCTCTACCTGGCGGTGCGGCTCTGCGGGATGATGGCGACTGTCGCTGGGCTGGCGCTCTTCATCTGGCCGGCGTTCTAGCCACTCTATTCCAGCGTTCCCGGTATTCATCTGCTATAATTCCTACTTAAAGCGTTTCAAACGACCTCTATACCTAAGGAGGCTGCTATGGCAGTCACGTTGAACCTCATGATCCTGTACGCGGTGATCGCGTATTTGACTCTGGTAGATATCCGCTCCTGGTGGAAGTGGCGGAGTCAGGTACCGTTCTTTTTTCGCTGGTCGATGTACGTTGCGCTTCTGGCGACTGTCTCTGCTGCGTTCATCTCTGCGGGGGGACTGATCCTGGTCTGGGTGCCGCAGATTCTGCTCGCGACAAGCGTGCAGACCGTCTGGGTGATCTTTCTTTCCTGGAACCGGGTCTACTACCTGCTCCAGGACTGGAACCGCCCGGGGTATCTGCGCGGCATGAACCTGCGGTTAACCATAATCACGCTGTTAAGTGCACTGACGAATGTAGGGACCGTGCTCTACCTGCTGCAGGTCTGGACTGATCCCCTTATCTAGGGTGATTGCAGGGGTGCGGAAAGGCGGGTAGATTCAGGTGTGTAGTATCAGCAGATGGGTAAGGAAAGCGTGAGAATAACGCGTAAAAAGGTTCAGGGGGAGCGTACCTCCCCCTGACCGCTCCAAAACGTTGAAGAGTGTGCAGATGTCCTGGTGGGACACTTCTTGCAGGGGTATCTTCTTCTTACTCCGTCACTTCTCTACTTCTTGCGCCAGTTCTGGATGCCATAGGCGATGCTCCCGACGATGAACGAGATCAGAATACAGAGCAGGGTGAGCCCCGGCAGCTGGTCGCGATAGGCCTGTAGCTCCTGTGTCAGCAGGCTCGCCAGGGTGACAATCACCATCGTACCCATCCAGTACCAGCCCAGATACGCCATCAGGCCAGTGGTGGGGCTGCGGGAGGCGAAACGGACCACCAGGGCGCTGATCATGCCCGCGATGAGCGCCAGTAACGGCACGTTGAGGGCGATGAAGCTGACCTGGTTTTGCAGCCACCAGAGGCCGGCGGTGAGCAGCAGGGTCAGCAGTGCGATGATGCTGGACAGCCGGGACCAGATGGTGACCCGGAAGCTCGGCAGCATATTCCCGCATACGCTCACCACCGCAAAGATCGGGCCGGCGATGGTGATATCACGCTGCTTGATCGAGTTGGCGCCCAACAATACGGCGACTTGCGCGAGGCAGAGGAAGACGATACAAGCGGCCAGCAGGCCGACCGACCGGGCCATCAGCTTGGTGCTCGGTTGATAGTCCATCGCCAGTGGTGAGATCATCACTACCAGCATTGCCAGGCCGATCACACAGATCCCAATGCGTGGAACCTGCTCCGCCAGATAGCTGAGTACGGTCATCGCGAGCAGCGTCAGCATCAGGATAAAACCGTTGAGTGGCGTGACGAACAGGGTCCGGGTGGGAGGAGGAGTCATCGTTCTACCTGCCTTTCTTTCCGTTTGGCTGTTGCGGAGGTATATTATACAATAATGTGCGGTTTTTGATGGTTTTCAAAAACTCTTCCGTATCTACCCTCTTACATTTCTCATATTATTCTCTGATCTCCCCTTTTTTATAGGAATAATACAATGGTTTGTTAAGAATACTCAATATCTATGCAAAAAAGAAATCCCCGGAATGCAAAAGAGCGCTTCTACGCAGATGTTATGGACGCAATTCAGGAGTCAGGCTATCCCTATATGCTGGGTGGAACGTACGCGTTGTGGGCATTGACCGGTATTAACCGGGAAACAAAAGATCTGGATATTTTCTGTAAAGCCGGTGACTATCCCCGTATCCTTCATTTGTTACAGGAAAAGGGTTTTACTATAGAAGTAACAGACGAACGATGGCTGGCTAAAATCCTCAAAGGAAAACAGTTTGTTGACCTGATATTTGGCGCTAAAACAGGTATTCCCCAGGTTGACGAAACATGGTTTACGCACGCATTGGAAACGACAGTCTTCAGTAGAACGGTATGTGTGCTGGCACCGGAAGAGTTTATCGTCAGTAAAGCATTCCGGTTTGAGCGTGATAAATACGATGGGGCTGATATCCATCATGTGATTGTCAAGCACGGCGCTCAACTGGACTGGAAGCTACTGCTGGCACGACTGGACCAATACTGGGAAGTTCTGCTGGCACACCTCATGCTCTTCCGGTTTGCGTACCCGGCTGATCGCGATCTGGTCCCCCGCTGGCTCATGGAGGATCTCTTGTCACGGGTCACCCATCAACTTGAATTGCCGGCCTCAAAAGACAAAGTATGTCGGGGAAATGTACTCAGCTGGAGACAGTATACCTACCCGATAGAACATTGGGGGTATAACGAAATTAAATAACAATTATGGCAGACCACCGCAAAAAAACACGCATCGCGGCACTTGGAGATATTCATGTTGGTGAACTGGTGCAAAAAAATTACCAGGAGTTGTTCCAGCACATATCTCGTGATGCCGACGTCCTGGCTATCGCCGGAGACCTGACGCAGCGGGGTACAATCCGGGACACCGAACTTTTGCTGGATCAGTTAACCTACTGTTCGGTACCGGTGGTGTGTGTGCTGGGAAATCATGACTACGAAAACAATCTGGAAGCGGAGATCACATCGATGTTACGCCAGCGGAATATTCAGGTTCTCGATGGTATCAGTACCATTATCGAAGGAGTGGCATTTGTCGGCTCGAAAGGATTTGGTGGTGGATTTGACGGCTATGCCTTAAGCTCCTTTGGAGAGCCGTTAGTAAAGAAGTTTGTCAAAGCTTCGCTGGACGAAGCACTGTTACTCGAAAAAGCATTGCGGGATGTTGGACCGGATATCCCTATCTGTGTTGTTCTCCATTACTCCCCGATTCGTTCCACTGTCGAAGGTGAGCCCGTGGATATCTTTCCCTTTTTGGGATCGTCCCGTCTGCTTGAACCATTGGAGCGTTTCGATGTCACTACTATTCTTCACGGCCATGCCCACCATGGTACGCACGAAGGAAAAACGCAGAAAGGAATCCCTGTGTATAATGTGTCGTTGCCGCTCCTTGAATCCATCAATCCGGAGAAACCGTATAAACTGCTCCAGTTATAATCCCCTCGTTAGTGTCGTTACCTGGTATGCCATGTTACGGTCCGAAACGAATCGCTGCCCCTTCATTCATCAATACCTTTACCTGAGTGTCAGTGAGCGGATAGTTATATAATCGGACATCGTCAATTCTTCCATTATAACGGTAGGTGTCCGTGCAACCGGCGTTATAGTTACCAATACAAACAGGGGACGTGGACGTAACATTTCCGGTAAATGCGTTTGTTCCTACCTGAACTCCGTTCACATAATATCTGATTTCTGTTCCGGTATAGACGAAGCCGATATGTTGCCACGAAGAGTTAGGAAACGTAAGGGGTGTATAGCTGAACACCACTCCATTATGTCTGAATGTCAATGCATTTGCAGGAGACTGGTTATGTCCCAGACAGCCAATCCACCAGGTATTGCCGGTATGACTTCCTCCCCATAGATTAAGGAAGAGCTCGTTGTTGTTGCTATTTGCGCTGTCACAGATGCTATTTTTTTGCACCCATAAAAATGCTGAGCCACCAGTGGTCGCGCTGAGATCGTAGCTGGTATTCGCAGGAAGAGTTACCACGTCGTCTGTTCCATCAAAATTCATTCCTGAGTTAAACTTCCCAGTAGCTCCATTACTCCAGGCCTCTGCAGCGCTTCCTGAGGTACAGGTGCCTGCTGCTGTTTGAGTACCACTTGCCCCAATTGAGATCGTTCCGGCATTCAGGAGCAAGCCGGAGTCATTTGCGATAGTGCCGGAACATTCATCAAACTTAATCCATGATAACGGCCTGCCCCGACTAAAGTCCCAATTTACCTGAGCAGGCGTGCGGGCGTAGTTGTAAATCTTTATATCATCTATGCTTCCATCAAATGCAAAGCTTCCTCTATCAGGGTTTCCCCCAATGTAAAAAATGCCGGTACTGTCAGCTACATCACCGCTCGCTGCCCGGCTGCTGTCAAGTCTTCCATTAATAAACATACGGGCGGTGGAGCCGGTGTAGACTCCTGCGATATGGGTCCACTGATTGAGGGGAATAGTACTATTTGTATATAAAACCGAGCCACCAAACGTATTATGTAAAAAGAAGTATGCTCTTCCATCCCCTGCTACGGTAAGTTGTTTGTCTTCAAACCCGCTGACCCATTTGTTTATAATCATTCCGCCATTGGGGTTATAAGATTCCGGTCTGATCCATGCTTGAAAGGTTACTGCTGTGCCAAACGCAAACAGAGAGTTGTTTCCCATGTTCAGGTAATCATCCGTTCCATCAAAGTTTAGTGCTGAACCAACCTTTCCTCTTGTCCAGACGGGACTGCTGACAAAACTACCGGTAATTGCATTCCCGCTCGTATCAAGAGCACTGGTCCCTGAGTTTGAGTCAAGTTTCCATTCAGCTATAGGTGCATTACAAGTACTGGAGTCTCCCGGTACACAGTATTCACGGGCATTCGAATTCCCTACTGTTATGCCGTTACTTTCGGTAGAGGTGCTGCCCATAACTGTTGATGCTCCCTGGTTGAACTCAGACTGAATCTGGTCATCGGAAAGTGCATAGCTGTACACTTTTACTTCATCAATATTGGCGGTGGAGTGCCCAACAGGGCTGCCTCCGCCATACCGGCACCCGATACAGAATGGGGCCGTACCGTTAAAGATCGTTGTTTGCGCTGCCGTAACAGAAGAAGGTCTGCCGTTTACATACACGCGCATAGTAGAACCATCGTAGGTCGCGGCACGATTGCCGTAATACATATAGAGTGTGGTATCTGCTGTAGCTGATAATGAAGGGATGCGTACCCAGGCTACCAGTGCCCCAGTGGCAGGATTATATGACTCGATTTCGTGAGCCAGTTTAGTGGCGCCGTCTCCCAGGGTAAAGAGAATATCGTTTCAGTTTTGCTGGATATGTCTGCTCATCTGACTATCCGTAATCGTGATCATAACCGGAAAATTGGTGAGTGCGGTTGAACCCGGAATCATTGACTCCTTGATAGTTATTTTGCGTCGGTATGGCCAGCTTTCATACCATGCTGCCGCTGCTTCGGTTCGAGCAAACTGAAAGTAGAAGGCGCCGGTTATGCCGGCAACAAGAAGGAGAGACATAATTGCCACAAAGACAATGAGTCTCTTTTTTTCTGATCGGCTGTGTTTCCTACGAAAGAGATGCTGCAACAGTCGCATACCTCATTATAACCAGAGTTTACGGTGATGTATATATAAACGTTACGAAAGAGAATCAACCGGCTGGCGTGTCCCCTGAAAGTCATAAAATTCAGTATATTCATCGTTCCAGCGGGTATCCGGTACGGGCACTTTTCCCACCCCGTAAGGAGTATCAATCACAAACTTTGCCGTCGCGGTAATTCCACTCAGTCTGGTTCGTAACGTCTGCCAGATCTTTACGGCCTTTTTGAACGGTACGGTAAACGACCGCGCCCAGTAAACAGGATCATTATGGTGAAGATAATAGGGCCGGATACCGATCTTTGCCAGTTCTGTGAATAGTGTATAGAGTGTTTGAACATCGTCATTTACTCCTTTCAACAGTACGGACTGCGAAAGGAGGACGGTATCAGTCTGCGACTGTATCGACTGTACCAGATTACGAACTTCCGGTGTCAGTTCCGCAGGATGGTTAATATGCAAGACCATATGTGGCATCTGCACCATTCCCAGAAGTCCCATATGATAGTCTTTAAAAGCATAGGGATTGGTGATGGGAGCACGGGTATGGATACGAACAAAATCAAGGCTCCCCTGCTCCTGTAACGCTGCCAGTGCAGAAAAAATGTGCTGGAGATACTGAGGTGGTGCGATAAACGGGTCTCCGCCCGAGAGAATTACCTCGTTGATCTCGGGGTGAAGCTGGATAAACCGAATACTCTCTTCGATATCTTCGTATTCCAGATACGGCTTTTGTGCCAGTGTCTCGGCATTTGTAGAGGCTGCTCCTGCCGGCATACCGACCAGCCGCCCCCTGGTGCAAAACCGGCAGTATGTCGCGCAGAATCGGCTAATGGTCCACAGTACCCGGCCATGATACACGACCTCACCTTTTTTGTTTATCTTGCCGCGATATTTATAGATAATACCCGGAGCTACCTCATGACTCCCTTCAATCAGCGGATCGGTGTGTACAGACGGTTGATTCTGGTCGTCGTCTGCTTTGATAAACTGACGACCGATCGGCCCTTCGGGCCCTCCTGTTTCTTCAATCAACCGAAGCATGTATGGAGAGATCATTTCCGGGAGGCTCCCTTCGTGTAATGCGGCGTGTGAACCACGTGGCGTATACTGAGTCTGACTGTCCATAGTTTATCCATTATACTGATTCGCCATACTCCTGCTACCCCTTTTTTCTTGAATGAATCACTAATTACTGCTATCATCACTCTATGAATCTCGATACCATCTTCAACCCTAACTCCATAGCGATTATCGGTGTCTCCCACGAAAAACATAAGGTAGGATATCTGGTTGCCAGCAATATGCTGGAACAGGGATTTTCCGGTGATCTCTACTTTGTGAATCCGAAAGGCGGGTCTATTCTGGGGAAAGAGGTATATAGCAGTATTGAAGCACTCCCTTCTGCCGTTGACCTAGCTGTTCTGGCCGTACCCGCAAAAATTGCATTACCCGCGTTTGATGAATTGCATGCCAAAGGGATTCAGAATGTCGTACTGTTTGCAGCTGGATTTAAGGAGGTTGGTGAATCCGGTATGGAAAACGAACGGATGTTGCTGGAAAAAGCAAAAGAATATAATCTGACTATTTTGGGACCAAACTGTATCGGGTACGTGAACACAGAAAAAGGGATTAACGCTACGTTCTTAAAAAGTATTGCGCCAAAGGGAAATGTCGGATTTATCTCTCAGTCAGGAGCGTTAGGCAGTGTAATGGTTGATGATTTTGTAGGAAGGTCGAATGTTGGCTTTTCCTACTTTATCAGCATGGGTAATAAATCGATTATTGATGAAGCCGATGCCCTGGAATTTCTGGCAAACGACCCTCGTACGGCTGTCATTGCCATGTATCTGGAAGATGTAAAGGATGGGGAAAAATTTAAACGGGTACTCAAAGATGCCACTCTGCGAAAACCCGTTGTGATACTCAAATCAGGAACAACAGAAGAAGGTTCCAAGGCTGCACTTTCTCATACCGGTGGACTGGCCGGAAATGATGCTGTTTTCAGCTCGGTATTTGCCCAGAATGGCGCGATTCGTGCACGTGATTACACTGAATTTACCACGCTGCTCCGCCTGTTTAGTTTTGATCGGGTACCGACCTCTCCCCGTGTGCTGGTGCTCTCCAATGCCGGTGGAGTCGGTGTGTTGCTTGCCGATCAGCTGGTTGAGCAGAATCTATCATTGGTAACTATCAGCGAACAAAATAAACAGGAACTGACAAAGGTGTTTGGAGAATCGAAAAAGATCTCTGTCCGCAATCCGATCGATATTCTGGGAGATGCCAGTGCGTTTGACTACGAAAAAGCAATCACTGCTACCATCGATGAAAAAGATGTCGGTTCGATTGTCGTATTGTTAACGCCACAAGCGAATACAGAAATTATGGAAACGGCACACGTGATGGTGCGGGCTCAGCAGGCATTTGAACAACCAATTTATCCCGTCTTTATGGGAAAAGATTCGGTACATGAAGCCCATGATTTTTTTGAAGAGCAAAGAATTGCCAGTTTCCGCCATCATGACTACCTTACCCGGGCTATTGCCAAAGCAGTCTGGTATAAACAATACCTGAGTGAGACCGCGGGTCATTTAAACCAGACTCAGGAACCGGTGCTTGAGTCGCCTCAACTGGATCGAGTCCGTCAGATAGTGACTCAGGCTGCGGGGCGACCATTTTTGAATCTCACCGAATCTCTGGAAGTGCTCTCTTTAATTCAGGTACCAGTCGTACCAATGCAGCATGTCGCCAGTCCGGAAGAAGCAGTGAGTGTCGCTACTGCTATGGGTTTTCCCGTAACGCTCAAACTATCGTCAGACACGATCACCCACAAAACTGAGGTCAAAGGAGTGTATCCCGGGTTGCGTACCGCCGAAGAAGTATCCGCGGCATACACCCAACTTGCGGCCGTGCCTTCGGCACACGGAGCGTTTGTCCAGAAACAATCAACCGGACACGAAATCTTTATCGGTGCCAAGCGTGATCCGAACTTTGGAATAGTGATGCTGGTTGGCCTGGGCGGTATCTATGCAGAGCTGTTTAAAGATGTTGCTAACCGTATTGTACCGTTCTCACAGAAAGAGTTTATCAGTATGTTAAAAGAGACGCATCTGCACAGCCTGTTGTCCGGATTCCGTGGTTCAAAACCGGTTGATCTGGGTCTGCTCTACTCGGTGGTACATACTGTGGGGGTATTAATGGAGGCTGTTCCGGAGATTAAAGAGATCGATATGAATCCACTGTTTGTGGATGTTTCGGAAGTCACGGCAGTTGATGCGCGGATAATTATATAGTATTACCTTTTTTTCACGCTATTTTTATTATATTCTTGTTAAGAAAAGTGGTATCATATTACTATGAGAAATACTGACCCTCTAATAACCAGTCTTATCATTATCTTTATTCTGGGTGTCTGGTTTTACGCATATCAGACGTTCAGACCTCCCGCTGCTGAAGAGCACACAGAGCCCAATGTAGAAGAAACATTAAATGAAGGCCCCGTAGTTGAAACAAACAACAATATTACTGTTGAATCACCCGCCCCGCAGTCAGTAATCGGCGATCCAGTAAAGATCACCGGAGAAGCAAAAGGAACGTGGTATTTTGAGGGCAGTTTTCCCGTACGAATCAAAGATGCTGAAGGAGCTGTGCTTGCAGAAGTGCCAGCCACCGCCCAAGGTGAGTGGATGACAGAAGAGTTTGTTCCCTTTACGCTGGAGATCTCGTTTGTACCACCATCATCTGATACCGGTACCATTGAGTTTGTTAAAGCCAATCCATCCGGTATGGAGGAACAGGATGATTCATTTGAACTACCGATTCTGTTTAGAGAAGCAGCTGCTGTCGAACCAAAAGAAGAAGGAAGTCATTAATCTGAAATCTCATGTACGATTACAGCGATTCCCCGTTCTGAGGAACGGTGAGTCGCTTTTCTTCTTCTGACAACTCACGGGTAAATGTTTTGCCGTCATCTGTTTTACACTGTTCCGGGAAAGTTTCAAGAATTGGATACCCTGCTGCTATACAATCTTCGTAAGTTACAATCTCATCGATTACTGTTGTGTTTTGTGTCTCCTGTTCAAAGGTCTGGTAGAATGTACGGGCAAACACCAGTGAAACCAATACCACCACTGCAAGAGTAATTCCGATAATTAACTGGGTCTGTGTTATGTTCTTCATAAGTTAAGTATAACGAACGAGGGTTCTCTTATTCCTTTGAGATGATCACTCCCTGTGGAATATCTTCGAGGGTAAAGCCGGCACTGGTGATTGAAGAACGTAACTCATCGGCGTGGGCCCAGTTTTTTTTCTGTTTGGCTGCTTGTCGTTCATAGACGTGCCTGATGATCTCTTCTGGGATACTCTCTGATTGATACTCCTCTACGGGTTTATCAAATGAGATCATAACACGCTGTTTGCGCACCGGCAGTTTTGAAAACCCGATTCCCAGTATTGCATCCAGCTGATCCAGCAGCATCCGTTTATCTCCTGCACTCATTGCAGGATCACCCATGGCTTTCCAGAGCATAGCCTGTGCTTGTGCTGTATTCAGATCTTCAAACAGGGCTGCTGTATACTCAGCACGATAGTTTGCTACCGTGTTGGGGTGTGCTGCTTCTTCGGCTCTGCCTGCATCATAGATGTCCCGTAAGCGGGTAAATGCTTCGTGAGCAGCCTGCGCGGCCTCCCAGGTAAAGTTCATCTCCTGGCGGTAGTGGGTCTGCATAAAGAGCATGCGTAACGCGAGCGGATCAATGTTCCGCTTTTGTACATCGTCTATCGTATAGAAGTTTCCGAGCGATTTACTCATTTTCTGATTTTCCACCATCAAAAAGTTATGATGCACCCAGTGCCGGACAAAAGGGGCATGTCCTGTTGCGGCTTCTGACTGTGCTATTTCGTTTTCATGATGTACTGGAATATGATCAATCCCTCCGGTATGGATATCGATTTGGTCTGTTTTCAGTCGTGCCATACTCATTGCCGAACATTCGATATGCCACCCCGGAAACCCCTCTCCCCACGGCGACGGCCAGTGCATGGCATGGTCTGCAAACCGTCCGGTTCGTTTAAACCAGAGAGAAAAATCAGCGGGATGTCGCTTTTCCGGATCGATGTGGACATCTTCCCGAACCGCCTGTTTTTTGTCTTCAATCCGTTGTCCCGATAATGAGCCATACGAAGGAAAGGCCGTTACGTCAAAGTATACGGCTTCGCTGGTTTCGTAGGTAAACCCGTTTTTCTCCAGTCTCTGAATCAGCGCAATCATCTCGTCAATATGGCGGGTAGCGCGGGAGAAATCTTCTCCTTCGGGAATCGTCACATTCAGCTGGGTCATTGTCTGCACAAAATAATCAGTGTAAAACGCTGCAACTTCCCAGACCGTCTTTCCGGTTTTAGAGGCTCCTTTTTCCAGTTTGTCGATGCCGCTGTCACCATCATCAGTCAGATGTCCAACATCAGTCACATTCATTACATGATGTACCTGGTAGCCGGCTGCTTCAAGCGTTCTGCGCAAGATATCATCCATTACGTATTTACGCATATGGCCAATATGGGTGTAGTCGTATACGGTGGGTCCACAGGTGTAGAGCGTGATGTTCGGTTCAACGCGAGGAGAGAGAGACTCGATGGTACGGGAACGAGTGTTATAGAGTTTCATCACTGTTATTGTAGTTGATTCACCCTATACACGCAACTCATACAGGGGTGCCGGTATCAGTGCGGGCGCCGGTGATATTAGCTTTTATGAGTTGGTTTTTTGTGTACCCGGGTTGTGCGTGGTGCCAGATAGGTGGAGACAGCCTGTAGCTTAACCCGGATGAGGAATCCAATACTGGCGGTAAACAGAACAAAGACGACCAGATTGAGAACTGCGAGTCCGGGAATCAGATTGATCAAAAAGAGCACCAGGTACGATACCACAATCATCCAGATAACCGATCCTTCGATCATAAACGAGTTTCGAACGATATTCGCGATATAGATAGGCAGTACCATCAGTACCAGCGGAATCATCAGATATACCCCAATCGCCAGAGGTACCACGAGAGGGAATAAAAAGACAAAGAACGAGACCAGCATCAGCAAGAAGGGAAACGTTAAGAAACACAGTCCCATAAAGATATCGCGAACAAATGTGCCGTTAAATCGTACCGAGGGAATAGCCAGCCGGTTACGATACTGCAAGAGCATACCAACAATTATGAGCGTTACAATCACACTGAATTCCCACGGCAGATTAATCCGTTCCAGTATGCCCTGCTCTTTTTTCTCATTTTTTGGTGCCTGCTGCACCGTGATGGGACCAGCGACCTGTTCTTCCAGACTGCCTCCGGTAATCTCTTCATACATACCCATAAATTTACCTTTTACTGTTGAGTCACGGAGTGTGACAGTGCCTGCGGCAACAACCAGATCGCCATTAATTTCGGCATTTTCGATGACGACTGTTCCCCCTGCAAGAATTACATCTTCGTTAAAGGTTCCGGTAAGACGGATCTCTGCTCCCGCGGCTCGAACCGATGCTCCTACAAACGGGGACTTAATGGTTACCCGGTTTCCCGCGGCAAAAATACTTCGTTCAACTTCGCTCTGAATAATGACGTTATTTCCTGCGGCAATTGCATCTTTCATCACGGGTGCCACGATCCGTACACTATTACCCGTGGCATACAGATTCTCCGTTTGCTCTGCGACGGTTAGTTCCTCATCACGAAAAAACTGTGCGGCAGAGAGCGGAACAGCTGAACCAATCAGAATTATAAAAGAAAGAATTATGGTTATAGAAAGACGGGAAAGGAGCTGTCTCATGTATTCATTATGAGGTAACGGTAGGATGTTTGTCAATATGATTGCTGGCAGGCGCGGGTTGTTGTCCCCGCGCCTGCCTGTGTGTTCTCCAGGTGTCGGCACACCGCTACTGCTGGGGCTGCTGCTGGGCGGCCCGCTGCGCGGCGGCGGCGGCGGCCGAGGCGGCGGCGCTCTTGGCGGCGGCCTGCGCGGCAGCCTTCTTCCGGTCCCCCATCAGCGTCGTGAGCCCTTTCACGAGGAGCCAGATGATGATCGGCAGGCCGGCGATCACGGTCAGGACCGGGCCGGGCAGGTTGGTGCCGGCGATGGCGCCCTCGATCTGATTCAGGTCCATCGCCATGGTGGCGATTACGGCCGCGATCAGCCAGCCGAACGAGCGTAGGCTCATGCGGAACATGCTGGCCCCGGCGGTGTGCAGCACCATCAGGGTGCCGGCCGTATAGCCGACCCCCGCCATGAACAGCCGGTGCTGGGCGAAGTCGCTGATGTCCCCGAGGTGCCAGATCAGCGCGAAGACCAGGAGCACCAGCGAGTCCATGGCAGCGTACAGAACGCGCTTGCCGCTCAGTTCAGCGATGCCGGCCAGGAGCAGGAAGATGCTGGCCCCGAGCCAGAGCCAGGGGAGCCGATCCTGCACGATGGCGACGTCGACGGTCTGGCCGTCGCACGCGCTGCCGAGGGTGGACTGGATGCGGTAGTACAGCTCCTCGACGCCGCACCGCTGCGGCGTCGCCTCGAAGTAGCCGCCGGTGAACAGCAGCACCCCGAGACCGACGAGCACGAGCACAATCCCGACGATGGCGATGATCAGGGGAGCGTTGCTCCCCTTCTTGGTGGAAACCGTGGCCCGTGAAACGGCCATTGCGCACCTCCTCTATAGACTGGAACACGTATGTGAGGGTATTATACAGTAACCTGTAGTAAAATTCATCTCTTAAATACTATAAGATAGTTTGCATAAGAAGTTGATATAACAGTGTGTTTTGAGACACGAAGCTTCTCTTACTTCATCTCATAGAGTTTCATCAACTCTGTCACGGACTTTTCTATTTGATTATTCTGAAACTGTTCGACGATGGATGTTTGCAGATGTTCCTTTATTAACGCCATATCCAGCTTCTTGAGAGCCTTTTGAACAGCCATCGATTGATGCACAATATCGGTAATAGAAGCTCCTTCTGACATCATCTTTTCGATTGCACGTAAATGACCCTGAATAATTTTTATCCGATGAATTGGTTTATTCAGTGAAGTTGTTTTAGTGGTCATAGATGATGTAATTTTGTATTCCCTTCTACGGGGATTATATAACTATAGTGATTTTTATCCGGAAAGTAAAGCTGTATTTTTTGAGAAGAGTTGTGATATACCGTATGATACGGTATTTTTCCGTGCGGACCAAACGAAAAAGCAAGGAGGACAGCGGAATGACGCATCCGCAGCACCGGATGCCCGGTCAGTGGACCGAGGCAGATCAGAAGATCGATCAGATCACCAATGTCGGGGTTCTGATTGTACGAATTTTCGGCGGCGGCGCCTTCCTGGGCACTGCTGTGGTGGTCGGTCGGTTCGTCGGCCGAATGCTCGGCCTCTGGTAGCTCCTCAGCGACGAACGACCCGAAAGCACGCGTTTCACCTGCATTCAACATCCTGAGCCGCACCGCCGCTGTTCAGAATAATCCCGGGAGATACGCATGGCTCCTTGTACGAGTCAACCGCACTAGTTGCCGCTCTGTGCCACGAAGCATGGAGCGGTTTTTTTTATCTCTATCGTTCTAGAAATGATTGTTCAAGCAGGTTTTTTTGTTCGGCTGGCAGCATAAACTTTTCCATACCCTGTTCGCGTCGTTGCCGATTCAGTTCAAACAGAAAGATGCCAGCCGTAACAGACAGATTCAGACTCTGTACCATTCCCTGCATTGGGATAATAATCTTGTGATCAACTCCTTGTATCGCATCTTCAGACATCCCTTTTGCTTCGTTTCCAAAGACTAGTGCTGTTTTGGGACTGGTAAAGGTAGTCTCATAGAGCGATTGGGCATCATCAGCCAGTACCGTTCCGTACAAGGTGTATCCTTCATTCTTCAACTCAGAGAAACAGTCATTGATATGGGAGAAAATACGGTAATCCAGCCATTTATTGGCATTGGCGGAAGAAGCCTTGCCAACCGTTGCAGGGTTAAAGGATTTTTGTGTATGAAAGATAAAACAGACGGTCTGAATACCAAAACTTTCGCAACTTCGGATAACTGCTTCCGCGTTATGCGGGTCATGGATATCTTCGAGGACAACAATTCCCTCCTGACGCTGATTCACAACGGTTTGAATTTTTGCAAGGCGATGTTCTGTGGGCATACGGGTATTGTACAACACCGGCAAATCTATGTATAATGATTTCATCATTGTTATTTTCGCCCCTCTCGGCGTATCCTGATGTTCTATGCAAAAACAGTTGCGTGAGTATTACCTGCGGTTTAGTACCTATACAGATCCGGGGTTATATGGACAGAAGATTGCGAAAAAACTGCCTGACGAAGTACGCGAACTGGGAAGATTGTTGCGTGAACAACTCACACACCGGAAACATCTGGAGACCAGCCGCACGGGTGCTGAGACGCCTGAGCAGTATGGCGATATGACCAAAGTCCCCTGGTATCGTCAGCCGGAAGATGATATCTATATCACCGCGTCCGCCATGTTGGCCGAACTCTTCCGACTCGATAAAAAAGGATTACATATGAAGCGTGCGGAAAAGAACCGGTTAATTGTGACCTGCCGTTATGTCGCCGTTCTTACCGCCTCTCTCTTAAAACTCAAAGGAATTCCGGCACGGGTCCGTTCAGGATTTGCCAGTTATATCCACAACAATAACAAGAGTGTTGATCACTGGGTGGTTGAGTATTATAATGCTGAGCAGGACCGGTGGGCAATGGCAGATGTTGATGCCAGTCTCGAACAGCATATCTCTTTTGACCCGTATGATGTGCCGTTAGGGACCTTTGATTTTGCAGCAAATGCCTGGCTGGATGTACGTAAAGGGCGTGCGAACCCTGCTTTTTTCTGGAATGCGGCCGGTCACGAAGGGTTGGAAGTGATCTCATGGGAACTCTTCTACGACTTCCACTGTGTCATGAACAACGAAATTATTTATGTGCATGTGCCCGAGTTTATCTATGGCAAGTTTGATCAGCTAACCGAAAAAGATCTGGCAGAGATAGATCATCTGGCTCTCCTGATGCAGCGACCTGACGATAACTTTGACGAACTGACTAAGTTGTGGGAACAGGAACGTAAGTATCGGATTATGAAGGGTGGATTGTTATAACAATTAGTCCCGTGATCCGGGTAACAATGCCAGAGCCGGGTTTGACTCGAATATAATAGTAAAAGAGGTTTTTTCTTCTGAACTCTCCGCACAGATCTTCCAGTTGTGCAGATCACAGATATGTTTTACGAGTGCCAGACCGATTCCGTAGCCTTTATCGGACCGTGAGACCTGTGTCTTGAAGTACCGCTGAAATATCAGACGTAGGTTCTCGGCTTCAATCATCGGTCCGGTGTTTGCAATAGTCAGTTTTTTGGCACCAAGGGAGATCTCGATTGATCCACCGGAAATGTTGTAGCGGATGGCATTCTCCAGCAGATTGCTGACACACCGTTCAAACAGAATAACATCACACTGTAGCTGTTTAGCCCCCGTACTGGTCAACGTAATCTTCTTTTCTTCGAGCAGAGGCCGATACGTATCAATTACCCGGGAGATCACTTTTTCGGCAGCAATTTCCTGAATATTGAGACTGTTTTTGTCGAGTCGGGCCATCTCCAGCATTTTTTCTACCAGATTACTTGCTTTTTTTACGTATTTTTTAGCTTCGGGAATATAAAGCTCATACTGTTTGGTTTTTGCTGCCAAATCTAGCGAAGAGTTTGCAATGCCAAGCGGAGTGCGCAGCTCGTGAGAAGCATCCTGGGTGAACTGTTCCAGACGGTGAAACATATCTTCTACGGTTTTGAGGATAGAGTCAATAAAAAAATATCCGATTGCAAACGTGATCAATGAGGTTATACATATCTCGAATAACATCACGCGTAGCTGATTCGGTACCATCGCGGCGTGCAAAATGCCGTGTTGATACTCAAAACTCATATAGACCAGACCGAAGATCAGCTTAATACATCCGACAATCGCGGTGAAGATGAAGGTGAGTTTGAATTTTAACTGGTTGAACATACGCTTCTCACCATTATAACAGGCTTAATCCTGAATCATATACCCACCCGGAGCGGTGGTGATTAACTCCTTGCCTAGTTTCTTGCGGAGGTAGGAAATATGGACATCAACAGTTTGAGAAAACATAAACTCGTCAAACTCGCCCCATACATGTTCGATAATCTCCCGGCGCTCTACTACCCGATTTTTATTTAATACCAGATATTCGAGGAGGAAGTATTCTTTTGGCGCCAGTTTAACTTCTTTCCTCTGCTTTACCACCATCTTCTTGTTCATATTGATGGTCAGGTTTTTTATGGTAAGTTCCGGACTTGCCTGATTATGATTCCGCCGTATTACGGTACGAATACGTGCAACCAGCTCTTCCATATCAAAAGGTTTGGTAATGTAGTCGTCAGCACCCAGATTGAGTGCTTCGACTATCGTATCTTTTGCCGTGCGGGCTGTCAAAATAATGATCGGTGTTTTGTTTCCGTCAGTGCGCAGTTGCCGGCACAGCTCCATCCCGGATTTTTGCGGAAGCTGAAGGTCCAGTACAATCAAATCAAACTCTGTTTCCAGGAGCGCATCTTCCGCTTCTTCGGCAGAATGAGCGACCTGAGGAATAAAATTTTCCAGCTCGAGATATTGCTTAATATTTTTGGCGAGATCAATCTGGTCTTCGACTATTAATATCTTCATACATGTGCTGAATTGATTATATACCTGAAATACGAACCAAAACTTCTATCTGAGTTACATGTTCATGAGCTTCTCAACCCGTTTTTCGGTTAATGGATGGGTGGAAAACAGTTCCTGAATGCCCTGTAATCCTCCCGGATTCTGAATATACAACGATGAGATTGCCGCACTGTGTTGCATCGGATATGCAGTTGCAATCTGCTGAATCTTAATCAGTGCATGAGCCAGCGCTTTTGGATTTCCGGTATACTCAGCAGCGGTCGCATCTGCTGCGTATTCCCGGGTACGGGAGATTGCAAACTGAATTAGCATGGCAGCAATTGGAGCAATAATTATCATCACCAGAGATGCAACTGCGCCCAACGGTCCACGATCTTCGTCGTTATTTCCTCCGGCCAGACCGGTCCAGAAAAAGATCTCCCCCACACTTGAGATAGCGCCGGCTAATACAGCCGCAATTGATGAGATGAGAATATCGTAGTTCTTAATATGGGCAAGTTCATGTGCAATAACGCCACGAACCTCTTCCCGAGATAAGCCCTGGACCAGACCCTGGGTCACACAGACCACGCCATGTTTCGGGTCACGGCCGGTAGCAAAGGCGTTTGGCTGTACATCAGGTGACATGTAGAGTTTCGGCATGGGCAGTTTCATCTTCTTGGCAAGCGCGGCGGTATCTTCAAATAACTCAGGCGCGTTCTCGCGTGAAAGTTCTTTGGCACCTGCCATACTCAACACAATTTTATCACTGAACCAATACGAACCCAGGTTCATCACCAGTGCGATGATAAATCCGATAACGAGGGCGTTTGATCCGCCCAGTGCGTAACTGATAGCTAAAATTAATCCGGTTAATCCTGCAAGCAGGATGGTTGTTTTGATATAGGATACGGTTTTACCCATAGGCTATAAAATGATAATGAGTGTATGATACTGTACGGCGCCTTAAGGAATGATTAAAGGAGGGCCTTGGAGCGGTTTCTCAGAAAGACATACCAGAACATTCCTCCAGCATAGAGCAGATAGCAGGAAATTTGCAGCCAGTCCATTTGAGGAGTGATTCCAAAAATGGCTTTCATAATCTCTGCAGGGAACGATCCTTTTTCCGGTAAGAACGGGAACGTAATCATCTGGAGTTCCGGAATAACTCCTGCCTCTGCAAACTCATGAACGCCCCGTGCGATTAATCCTGCTGCAAACAAAATGAGCAGTATGCTGGTCGTTCGGAACGCGTAGAAGACCGGAAGACGAAGTGTGGCCGAGAACAGTGCCAGCGAGAGTAAGAGCCCGACAACTATTCCTCCGGCAAATCCGGTAAAGATATCTTGGGGGTTGGATGACAGAAAGATGGTAGACAGAAACAGTACAATCTCAAATCCTTCACGAAAAACCGCCGTAAACGTCAGAATAAAGAGCCCTTTTTCTTCCTGTGACTCGACGGTCTCTTTAATTTTTTTCAGCAGATGGACTTTGTAATTTGCAAAATACGTATGGAGGAAAAATACCGCCCAGGTTATAAAGATAGCGGAGATGATCATAAAGATTCCCTCTATCAGTTCTTCCACCTTCCCGGTATAGAGTTCCTGAATACGGATGCCGAACACACTACCGGCAAGCAGTATGAGTATGCTGGCAGCGAGCGCAGCTCCCGTTGCCATCCAGACCGTGCGAACGCCTTTCCCTTGGTGCAATTTGACGAGAATTCCCAGAATCGTCGCGACAATAAGAGATGCTTCGATCACTTCGCGGACGGTAATAAGAAATGCTGGCAACATAAAAAGTATTATACATAAAACTTTCTATGTGTGAGCCTTCTTATTGTTTTCTTAACTGTCTGAGAACTTCCATGGTACTATAATTACATAATTAGTAATTTATATCGAAGTATGAAAGCAATCTGGAATGGTACCGTGATCGCAGAAAGTAACGAAACAGTGGAGATTGAAGGGAATCAGTATTTTCCTCCGGGCAGTATCAAGCAGGAGTATTTTAAATCGACTGATATGCATACCACCTGTCCGTGGAAAGGTCAGGCTTCCTATTACTCAATTGAGGTAAATGGCGATGTGAATAAAAATGCAGCCTGGTATTACCCTACTCCAAAAGAAGGATCTATCGAGCGGGCTGGTCATGACTTTTCCAACTATGTAGCATTTTGGAACGGGGTACAGGTGACTGAGTAAATAAGATTGATGGCAAGGGTAAGGTGATGAGGCGCGGGACAGTGTCCCGCGCCTTTTTGTAGATGGGCCCGTTGTTGGTTCACATGGGTTTCTAGGTTGTGCTGGAACTAGGCGGTGTGGCGCTGCCCGCTCCTATGGCGCGTCGTGGCGATCACGATCTGCGTCGACATCTGGACGTGGCACCTGGACTGGAACACGATCATCATCGTCCTGGCCGTCACCAGCCCGCTGCTCGGGGTGTGGTTCGTGACCCGGACTGTCATGGTGCGCCGCGCAATCCGGCAGCGATAGAGGGGTTCACAACCCGTCGCAACTCACCCCTCCGGGGACACGGGGGGAGAGCAGTCTGCTCTCCCCTTCTTCACACGAAAAAAGGCGGGGATATTCTCCCCGCCTCCAGAACACCTCTTCGTTTACGATTATGCTTCTGTGTATGAATTGGTTATGGCACGTTGTACGCGGTATAGACCCCGTTGATGAGCTCTCCCACCTGGGTCACGCCCTGCCCCTCGCAGCCGCGCTCCAGCTGTACCGGGGTGTTCGGCCCCACGATCTGGACAGAGATCCAGTCCCCGGCCGCCCGTGTGAGGGCATAGGTGCCGTCGCCCAGCGGGTTCAGCGCGAGGCTGTAGACCACCACTTGACCGCTGGGGCAGGAGTAGCGCAACTCCTGCAGCTCAGTGGTGAGCGTGATTGTATTCGACACGGTACCGGGCAGGCCCACCGCAGTCGAGACCTCCGTCACGGCCGTCTGAACAGGAGGGGCCGTCTGCACGATCTCGCCCAGCTCTTCCACTGCCTCCTGAACCGGCGCGACCACTGTCTCCGCGAGAGATACAACGGTGGGACCGGAGACCGGAGTGGCAGCAACTTCGATGCTTACGGGGGTGTCCTGCACTTCGACCTGCAGTCGGTCTTCACCACAGGCAGCCAGTAGCAAGGCTGCCACTGCCAGTAGTAATACCACTAAGCGCGTGCTCATCATCTCCTCCTTCTGAACTGTGTTCTCGGATTCCAGCCGGAATGGTAAAACGAAGTGTGGTGTCCGTTACTGGTATCGTACGATAAAGAGGTGAAGAGCACATCAGAAGTATGTAAACGATTGTGAGAACTGAAAGAAGCTCTTGACGTCTCCTTCATATCATGTTATCATACTAACATGATAATAAAACTCCTCTCTTCTCTGCATCATACCCACGCGCACGCGGGGTAATAGTTTTATGGCTGATTTTCACCCCGCCTCACGGCGGTTTTTTTTTGCAATTTTTTTTATTGTTATGACACCAGAACAACAGCGATACGTACTCACGCAGGATACGTATGGCGTATTTAGACAACTTGATCGGTCATTTACCCCGGAGACAGACCAGCAGTTTGTGGAAGCCTGTGAAGCGTACTTTGACCGCATGCAGGCAGAGCTCCAGCAGGTGCTTGGTGACGGGATTGAGGTAGCCGGGTTTCAGGCTCAGGAGATAGAACGGCGGCTGGTCGAACGGGTGGTACCGTTATTACAGGAAGATCCGGGAAGTATCTGCATCTGTCTGGACCGGTTTTTGCTCTCAACGCTCGAGAGTATTCCCGAACTAAACGAGCGGCTGGTCCGGTTTGGCATCTGTCGCAATGTTGCCGGGGATAATCTGCCCAGACCCGGTATGGCGGAGTTCCCGGATCAGATTGCGGCAATTCATGCCCGGTTTCCGGACATTCAGGACCGAAAGGTAATACTGGTGGATGATGGACTGTTTTCCGGCAAGACGATCGGAAGGGTGCGGGAACTGTTCTCGAATAACGGTGATGCACTCACCATCAGTACTATTATCGGGTTTATCGGCAATATGTCCGGGGTAGACCCGGCGATGAAAGAGGCCGCAGTAGTACTGCAGCCGGAAGAAGCGCTGATGGACTGGATCGATATCCGTGATCTGGGACCGTTAGGCGGCAGACTGGTAGAGCGCAGTAAAGCCGGACGTGTTACCACCTCGATGCCCTATTTGTTCCCGTGGAGTGACGGCAGTGCTGCCAGCCTCCAGAATAGCCCTGATTTTTTCCGGATTAGTTTGTCGTTGATTGGCGAGTTCAAAACCCTGATGCAGGCCTATGAGCAGTCTGCACGTGGCGGACAACCGCTCCGGGTGCAGGATATGGTGGCAGCGGGGCTGCCGATCCCGACCGATGCAGGAAAAGCTATTCCCATCTATTTGAAAGAACCCTTGACTGCATATTTAGCCCGGTGCGAAGAGAGAATTCGCTGGGAGCAACAGCGCGAAGTAATCGTGTTCGATATGGATGGAACACTCTACCAGTTGAATGGTGGCAACGGTTTTGCCGGATCGCGGCTGGAACAGGCCGTACTGGAACGGGCGCAGGAGTTTATTCTGATGCGCGAAGGATGTAGCCCCGATCAGGCACGGGCCGTGATGGAAGAGGGATTGGCAGATCAGGTCGGGTTAAGTAACTACCTGGCCCGCCGCTACGGGATCTCCCGCCAGGAGTACTTTGAATATGCCTGGGATATCGACCCAACCGGAATTCTGGAGCAGGAGACCTATGCCCGCGCGGTGATCGAACGGATTATGCAGCAGAAACCGGAGGCAAAACTGGTACTGCTGACCTCTGCCGCCCGGGTCTGGGCAGAGCGGGTGCTGGAGACACTGGGTGTTGCAGATTACTTTGAAGAAACCTATACCGGCGAGCGGTATCGACTCAAGCAGGACGTTTTTCAAATTCTGGCAGGCAGGTATTATCCCGGCAACGTACTTTCGATCGGCGATCAGTTCGAGACGGATATTGCACCGGCACTGGCACTCGGATTGCAGGCACGACAGGTACGCAGTCCGGAAGAGTTAGCAGTATTATTTACCTAACAACCTATTTATGATTATTATCGACACTGATCCAGGCGTAGACGACGCGCTCGCGCTTGCCTTTGCGGTAGCCGCGCAGCTGCCGGTTGTTGGCGTTACGACCGTCTTTGGCAATGCAACAGTTCGCAACACCACCCGAAACGCGCTCACCATTCTCGAGCTGATGAAGTCTGAAATTCCAGTCTACCAAGGCGCCGCGTTGCCACTCGCGGGCAGTCCGGTTTTGCCACAATCACACGGAGATAACGGGCTCGGAGGGTATAGCCGTAAGCGCCTGAAGCGTCGTGCAGAACCACTCTCCGCCATCGAGTATATGATCCGGACCCTGGAACAGGGCAAAACCACCATTGTCTGTATGGGGCCGTCTACTAATGTCGCGCTGGTTACCCGGCTGCGACCGGATCTGGTTGCGAATATCCAGGAACTTATTATCTTAGGAGGTGTGTTTTTTGAGAAAGGGAATATGACTCCGGTTGCGGAGTTTAATGTGCTCAACGATCCCTTTGCCAGCAATACCGTGCTCTCACTCCCCTGCCCCCGGACCATCATTCCGATCGATGTCTGCCGCAAAGTGATCGCCACCAAAACAGATTTAGAGCAAATCACCAACACCTCTCTGCGGCAGACATTTCTCAAGATTACGGACCTGTTTATCCGCTACTACACCTCGGACGATGAGTATGCCGGATTCTCCGGCGCCGTGATGTACGATCTGCTCACCATCGCGTATCTGTTGCAACCATCGCTCTTTACGTTGGTGCAACGGGACGTTGCGGTAGAGACTGCCTCTCCGCTCACGTATGCTCAAACAGTGATGTTGGATACCACCAAGGCACCTGCTACAGTCGCGGTGGATGTAGATGGCCCGGCAGTGCTGCGGCTGTTCTTTGATCGCTTAAATGGTATATACTAGTGAGTATGGATCGAACTTCGGAACAACATACAGCCCTTTCTGTATCAGAATCTCCTGCCGTCTCTCAGACGGAGTCTCCGGCCGGGTTTGTTCAGGAGCGCCTTGCAACAGCGCAACAGCAAGCTGATATGCTTCGTCCAGAGCCGGTCTCTGTTGCAGAACTCACCGCCTTGATCGAAGGACTTCCCGAAGAGACACAGCAGCAGGTATGGACCGAAGTACTCCGCAGCCAGTCCTTTCTGGAAGCAAACCCGCTGATCCAGAAACTGGGTCTGGTCGATATACTGTGTGCCTGTCCCCCGCACCCGGAACGACAGCAGCGACTGGCGCCGGGCTGGCAGTTCTGGAACACGTATACCCGATCTCAGGAAGATGTCTTTATAGAACGGCTCAGCAAGGAGATGGAAGTGGGAATCTTTCGCAACCCCGGCCTCAAAAGCCGCGGGCTGGCGTATCATGGTGATGGAGCGGAGCCGCTCATCTATTATCGCGAAGCACTGAAACCGGTGCCGGAACGGTTACTTGGGTTGGCTCGCGATGGCCTGTTGGATCTTGAGCTATCCGTTCTGATTCATGAGTACATCCACACTCGTCTCAGAAAAAAAACGCTGCAAAATCCAGACGCAATGGATCAGATTCGGCAGGATACAACAAGAACGAACCGCTTTCTCGCCGACAACGAAGCCAATGCCCTACTCTCCGATCCCGGCTATCAGATATACGAATACCTCGAAGACAAGACATTTGAGTCCCTTACGCAATTTATTGACGAAGAAGCATACAAACATATCCCTAAAGAAGAATTTGAGTACTCGTTAAATCTAGTGACTCAATTGCTTGCGCTGGACTATGACTCTGCAACTCTGGCAGAACACATCGGCTCCGGAGGCCTTCTGGAAGAGCTACTTGAACAGAAACTGAACGAACGCGGTCTCGACCGGGCGTCGCTGGGTACTCTCGTGCACGCCTGGAAACTGGAACGCAACAATGCTCGTATCCGAGTCCGACAGGAAGTCCGCCAGCGCTTACAGGATCAGCGATCCATTGTAGATCTTCAGGTGGCACTCCAACAGCAGACGCAGGCCGCGCGGCGAAAGGCAGCGTAATTACTTCTTTTTGGGAATCTCGCAGACACCGCCCGGACAATACTTTGTCTGTTCCGGATACAGTTTGCCATAGATCAGGCATCCGATACAGATGCCAAACACCGATTCAAAAAAGAGAAAGGTCAGGCACAGCAGACAAACAATCAGATTTATCGGGCCTACCTGGTTCAATAAGACCAGTTGTGCCAACATAAAGATTGATAAAGCAAATCCAATATACCAGGCGAATCGCTTCTGTGGAGCTCCGGTATATTCCGGTTTCTGATTCCCGACAAATAGTCTTGCCAGAATCATACTGGGTGCATATCGCGGATTAACAAACAACCGGACGGTAAAGTCAACAAAAAAAGTCACGATAAACAGCTTGATGTAAAAATAGTTTCCTACTAAAAGAGCATTCATAAAAGAAAAAAAAGCTCCTGCAAACAAAATTCCGGCAGCACCACGTACTTCACGTTCATTTAAAACGGGAACAGAATATCCGGATTTGGTTTCTCCAAAGCGAAAGAATGGGTGTTTTTTCATGTAAGAATATTGTAACGAAAGAATTACTATTTTTCTTACAAAAAAAGCACGGTATTAAACCATTCAAGTGTACGAAAGTTTTTATGAGCACTCGTTTTTTTTATTTCGGGAATGGGGTGTAATCAGGGAATGGACTTTCTGTTGTAATGCTTCGAGCTGACTCGAAATCTCAAGAAGCTCTTTATTTGCTGTACCTGTCTCTTTAAGCAGCATCTCCTTTTCGTAGCGATTTTTCATTTCTTCAAAACCACTTAAAATAACGCCAATAAACAAATTAAGAATAATCATCGTACCAGTGAGAATGAAGCTTATAAAATATGGAACAACATACCAGTGCGTACCCTGTTGTTGCATAATGCTGGTCCACCCTTCGAGCGTTACCACCTGGAATAAGGTAAGCATGGAGGTATGCAGATTTCCAAAATACTCAGGACTTGTTGCCGCAAACAGCGTATTCCCGATCACTGCAAAGACGTAAAACTGAATAAACAGGAGCAACCCGATGTATCCCATCGAAGGAAAGCTATGTAACAGTGCGCCGACCAGAATCTGTAACCGGGGGATTGTAGTAATCAGCCGCAACACCCGGAGTACGCGTGCCACGCGCAACACTGCTGAGTACTCCCCGATTCCCGGAATAAAGAAAATTATTGTCACCAGAAAATCAAAGATATTCCACCCAGACCTAAAAAACTGTACAAACGGTGACCCGTGGGCAAGAATCCTCAACGTAATCTCCACTGTAAAGATTCCAAGAATAATCGAATCGAGATAATACAGCAGGGTTTTATGCTGCGTATATATCTCCGGATATGTTTTAAGACCAACCAGAAAGGCTGAAAACAGGATCGTACCAATAATAATACGCGTGAATACCGGATGAGCTGTTATGTTTTTTGCATAGACGCTGATTGCGTTCATAAAACAATAATTGTATAACAGCTGTTCTTAAGAACTGTTTAAAGTGAGGAGGTGTGAGGAGTTGATATGTCGACTTATTCGGGAAAATCCGAACGGATTTTAAGCGTTGAGCGCTGTTCCGCCAACGGAGGGATACTGTATCCGGCGCGGCGCTTCCGACCCGCCGCGCCTCCGTTATTTTTTGCGCGCGCGATTACTTGCTATGCTCTTTAACTGTGAGGCGTTCCAACATTTCAAGTTCCCTGTCTGACCATGTTTCTTCAAAAGCAAATAGCCATCTTTTCGTTTGAGGAATAATATTGTCTCCCGTTATAAGAATTTCAAGCTCATATTTACCAGGATTAAAAACATTTGCAGGAATATTTCCTGATATGGGATTCGGTTGAATTATCGTATCAATACGAAAATCTGTTAATGTTGGTGCGTGTGCCATCGGTTTCAAGTAACCAAGATCAAAGTGCCTGAAAGAATTAGGAGGAATTAAGGTAGTGTTTTGATGATCGTGAGCAGTTCGAAGGTTCATTGGTAAAAAATTGCGTAATTTAGTTCTTTTTCCGTCATCTTCAAACTTTTGAAAATTCGAAATTAATAATTCGATACCCCTCGCAGTGTTCAAGCTAGTATTTGAAACTCGGATACGTACATAAATACATTGTGTAATTGGCATTCCATTCCTATCAGATAATAATATTTGATGGGTATCAGGTGGGTCGGTTTTTATCTCAACATTAAGTTTAGCTCGGTTGAAGAAATCTTTAATCTTTTCTTGGAATAGTGCAACTATAACGGCTGCTAAAGTCACAATAGTTAATATAACCTGTATCCAAAAATCAGCCGGGTCTGTAAGAGCTGGAATATACCGTGGTGCTGGTTGGATGATAGTTTCTAACATTCAGATTATTAACTATGTTTAGTGTTGTTGGAATATTTTTCGCAAATCGTTAAAACTATACACTCTTTCCTTTTCATACTCCTCCTGCTTTACATATAAATAGTCAAATCGGATTTTTTTCTGTGCCTTGTTTATATCCTCGCACCACTGCTCCAGGCGTTCTATTTTCAGAACATCATCGAGGTCTTCTCGTCCCTTTGTCTCAACAATAAATATTTCCTTTTCTGACAGTTTTACAAGAAAATCAGGGTAAAAATCAGAGATGCCGCCATCAGCGTTCTTGTAGTCAATCTTAAAATGAACAGCGAAGTAGTTTTTGACATACGATAATACATCCGGGCATTCCTCCAGGAATGCTGCAAACTGGAGTTCAAAATGGCTATCGCCAACAATTTTATTGAAAATACTTTTCTTTGGAATAATGCTCTCCTGTGGTTTCGTTACAAATGGCCGTGCCTGGCTTACCTTCATGTAGTTTTGTATCTCTGCTTCGCCTTTATCCTGCACTATCAGCTCATTTATGTGTTTTTTAAATGAATTGAGTATGGTGTTGCTTACTTCCAGTTCCGACAGGTTCCTGATAACATTCAGGTCATCAAGATCAACCGCTGTATCAAACAGGTTTTTTTGAACAAACTCCTTTACCAGACCGTACAACACGTCGTAACCGCTGGTTAAGCGTAAATCCTTCATGATGGCTTTCGTAAAGAAGGTGAGGACAGACCGGTAATCAACCGGAAATGAAGTGTCGAGTTCCGTTTTGTGGTGTATTTCCTGGCCTTCTTCTGAGACGATATGATTAAAGATTATTTCCCGTTTTTCTTCTTCTGAAAACTGCTTTACCGGTAATTTCTTTTCTAAAAAGCGTGTAACCTGCAATTGTGAGAGATTCTTATACTCACGGTAGATACGAGGCGCCAATACCGGGATCTCAATATCCAGCTTTTCAATATCTTTATGGACATTTTCCTTGTCCACTTCAATTACCTGTGGTGCATTTGCCCCGGTTTCTGCAGTCATCTTTCTAAACTCAAGATCAACACCCTCACGCTGGATCGATTCGACAAACTCCATAAAGGCAGGTGTGCCGACAACACTTACATATTCTTCCGCTCCAACCGCGTACATTTTTCGCAGTCCCCTCCCCAGGGTCTGTTCGGGTAGAATATTACTCTTTGCCGAATACGAACGGAGACCAACAATTGTTGTTACATTCCGCACATCCCAGCCTTCTTTCAGCATCAATACTGAAACAATTACCTTATAGGGGTTGTCCCATCTATCTATTGTATTTGCTGCCTCACGTAGCTTGCGCAATTCATCTTCTTTTTTACCGGTTACGTTTTCAGCTATCTCACCGTTGTTTTTCGTATGAATCACAAGTACTCCATCCCGTAAATCCGGGTACGTTTTTTCCAGATGCTCTTTTACATCATCACAGTTTTTTGTGTCATCGGTCATAATAAAAAGGACCGATTTTTTCATGTGCTTATGCTCCTTGTACACCTTCTTCCATTCGAGATATCCGAGGTGAATATAATCCGAGTACCGTTCCGAAAATATAGCACTTTTCTTTTCTGCAAGTTTTGCCCGACTGGCAATATCGGGTAATACGGGATGCTTGACTACGTTCTGGAAGATGGCTTCTACCAGTGGATAGTCGGATACTGTTTGTGCAAAGATACTCCCGTTGTTGTGTTTTGGTGTAGCCGTTACGTCTATCTGGAGAGACAAATAACTATCCTTTTGCTTCATCCGGTTATCAATATCTTCAATGCTCTTAAACCAGGCCATGCGCTCATCGTGTACGTGGTGTGCTTCGTCGTTTAGTACGACAAGCTCATCTATATCGCGTACTATCGCGGCCAGGTCAACTTTACTATCGTTTGTATTGGCTACCGGTTTACTGCCAAGGAAGTAGTCGGTAAGGTCTTCATCTTCAAATGTTGGTGCTGAAACGTCGGATTCATATACACGGTGAATATTGGTGAGAAAGATATTTCCGGTTTTTTTTACAATCGAAACATTATCCTGGATATGTAGTGTCATCTGGAAGTCATCCTGCCAGTTTCTGCCTTCAAAGCCGTTATCCGGTAATACGGGGTCTTCAAAAAATATCCTTAAACCGTCAAAGTCGGTACGGATACGATCCAAAACTATAATATTCGGCGTTATGATAAGAAAGTTCCGTGCCAGTGTTGACTCCGGTTCGTATAATTTATGGAAATAACTCCAGGCAGTTAGCAGACTAAGTACTTTTGTTTTTCCGCTTCCGGTTGCCATTTTTAATACTAATCGTCGCCAGTTTTCGGTAAACATACCCGGTGTTATCACTCCCGAACTGTCAAAGCGCATGAGGTCGTATTTGTCCTTAAACTGGAATACATCGGTCAGGTAGATTACCGTTTCTACCGCCTCGCGCTGGGCAAAGTAATATTGAAAGTTAGACACGGTTCCATCTGCCTGTGGCATGTAATGTTCCGAACAAAACCACCAGTTTAGAAGTTGCTTGCTTGTTTCCGATGCTCCCTCATATTTACGCTCCCGCCATTCATAAACTTCTTTTCTTAGTTTGGCAACAAGAGGAGGCAGTAACTTTTCGTAGGTTTGAGATCGTAAGACTTCGTCTGCCGGAAACCAGCGGATATCCGGGTGGAGTATTTCGTATGGTGATTGTGGGAACTTAGGATGTAATGACATGATATTTGTTTCTTTTGTTTATAAATGGTATACTATAGATGGAATTGCCGTTACATCGAACTGTCGCAACTCAATGCGTGCGTTCCCGCAAGGGATAGGTGTAACGGTTTTTTTATCTTGGCCATATTTGCACATTTAACTCCTTTAAACTAAGTCTATGCCGGTAAATCGTATTATCAGTATTGCTTGATAACGATTTTTTTAGTGCGCCTGCAACAAAATCCGCGAGCTGTATAAGATTATTGCTGTGCGATGATTGTAATTTTATCTTCTTTATTATCCCTGTGCCGGTTTTCTTTTTAAGGTATGCCTGTAATTGTCGTTTAAAGACCCTGCTGCCACTACCATCTATAACTACTGTTGCATCACGTAAATACGGTTTGGCATTTTCAAATACCAGGCTACACGTATATTTGTAGAATGATTCTTTTATGGCAAATCCATCACCATACAGCTTTTCAGGGTTTTTGTTTATGATTATTCCAAAATAGAAAAAACTGTAGGGCTTTACTGCTTGAATAAATGCCAAACGATGTTCTTTTGACATCTTGCTGAATTTAAACTCTGTACCCGCTTTTTTCCCAAGCTCACGTTTTAATAGTTCTATTCGTTTATCACAGGCGATAGCCTCCTCGTTTTCTTCAAATGTTACCAATGCAATAACAAAATACTCACTGGAGCCTTGCCCTACTTTTCTACCTGTGTCACCGGATTCGTCTATAAATACGAGCATGGTTAATTCTCCTTTTTATTAACCGGAGCAACCGGTCTTCTGCTTTTTTGATAATCGACCACATTTTTTGCAAGCTCCTTTAAATTAGCGTAAAGAAGGAAAGCGTCCTGCGGTTCGGTCTTGTCCCTTCTTGCTTTTATGTACAAGCTGTCAAATTCATCCCAAACAGTTTTATAACTTTGCATGATACTGAAAATGACATCTTCAAGTTCCGCTGGTACCTTTTCAACCTTAAGTCCAATACCAACAGCTTCAGTAAAATCGATACAATATCCGTGGTCTGGATAACCTGTAACAAGTTTTTCCGCAATTGTCTTAATTTTGCTTTCTTCATCTTCTTTAAACATTCTTGCTGATAAAAGTTTGCATAGATAATCCTTTCCAGTTTCTAAAGATTTTAGCAATTCGCCGAGCCTTAACGGTTCTGGTAGCTTATTTGTAAGTGTTTGTGCAATAGAAGTATGTCCTAATTTTGTTTCATCATGTAGAAGCTCAAATACATGCTTTATTGCTAATGGGCTAAATCTTTCATTATCAAAACTTGATCTTATTTGTGGGTCCATGGGTCCAAGTTCGGAGATTTCAGAGAAGATTATTTTATCAGCAGCACACGAAATCAATGTGGCAGCACTTTTTGCTTCCCTTAGTACGTATATTATTAGTTGATCCGATGCATAGGACTGTAAGAGTCTACCAATATGAAAAGCAGTATGGGCATCACCACCATATGAATATAACAGGATATGAAGATTTTTTTGTTTACCAATCAATCTTAAATCTGGGTATATTTCAAAAAGAATATCCTCATCAATAGATTGTAACGGGGGTATGATTAGTGGATACACAAATCCGTCATGGATACTATCACTAAATTGTTTGATTGCATCCTTTAATATGTCTACTTTGGATTTAGTAGTTTCTTTTTTTTGTGTTTTTGTTGTGCTTTTCATACATTCACCTCAATAACTTTCATAGTATCGTTTCCGAAAATATCCACAACTTTTACGGCAATACGCCTCCGGCCCTTACCGACTTCTTTAAACACGCTGGTAAGCTCAAGTTTTTTCTGCTTTTTCGTGCGGAACGACTGCCATTCGTTTTCAAACACATAGTCTCCTGTCCATACCTCATCATACTCAGGTAACGCAAGCTGGACCGGATCTTCTGTACCATCGAGCCTTGGTTGTGATGTTTGCTCTTTTGGCACACGGATAATTTCTTTTTTACTTTCGTAGTTAAAGTCAACAGACCAGTAATCTATCCAGTCTGTCCAGGTGCGGGTTAAGACTTCGGGTTGTTTTACTATGCCATCTTTATCTTTTGATACCCGTACAATCTGGCCGTTTTCGACAACGATCTTGGAACCGCCGTTTTTGAGCATTGCCGATGCGTTTTCGATTGAGTCCTGATTGTAGAAAACGGAAAAGTCCACCAGCTCGATAGCAAGTGACTGCTTTTTAATGTGCGGCTTTACCTCTATGTAGGAAACATCGTTAAATACAACCTGGTTCTTTTCTATGGCTCTCTTATCAAAAACATCACGGGGAATATATTTTAGCGAGAGATCAATACCCTTTTGCTTTGCTTCTTCCTGCACATTGGGGAATAAACCCATCTCAAACTCAAAAGCCAGAATATCTACTTTAGTGATGTACTTTTGACGGCATTCATTCAGTACTTCTTCAACAAATAATCTTGTTACCGGTAAGTTAATAGGGCCAATAGCAACCATGCGAGCAGATTTTTTCGCATGAAAGGTATTAAAGCCGGAAACCGGATCGGCTTTGTAGGCATTTGTGATGAGCGTTATAAAGTTACGCTCTTTTTCTGCAAGCTGTTGCTGTTGTTCTTCGTCCCGCAGGTTGTGATTAATACCTATATAGTGCTGACGCTCATACTTGCCCAGGTTGAGAATCTCAAAGGCACGGAAGTCTTTACCCTCTTTCTGGAGCTGGCGTTGCACACCGATCATACGTTTACGGATAGTGTGGATGGAGAACTTGCCCAGGTCGGAGCCAATCCATTTGCGACCCAGTTTTTCTGCTACGGCAAGTGTAGTTCCTGAGCCGGCGAAGAAGTCGGCAACAAGGTCGCCTTCATTGGAAGACATTTCTATGATCCTTTGAATGAGTGCTTCTGGCTTTTGTGTTGGATAATAAGCTCTTTCTTTTGACATTACGTTTACTTCTGAAATATCCAACCAGTTATCATCTAATACCACACCCTCGTAATCACTTAGATAGCTCTTTATTCTCAATTTTCCTGAATTATCAACAAAAACCCGACCCTCTTTCTTCATTTTTTCCAACGCTTCCTTTGAGCGTGTTCCTATAGGTTGGTCATCTCTATAAGGTCCTTTACCGTCGTGGTCATCTTTACTGAATCTTTTTTTATACTCTTCGCTAAATGGCAAATATTGTCTATTGAAAATTACATCTGAAGATCGTGTGTAGTATAAAACACTGTCATGATTTCTTGCCATCTGATTACTGTTCGTTTTACCTCCTTTAACAGTACTTCTTTTCCAGATTATTTCATTTTTGAAATTATCCTTTCCGAAAATTTCATCCATTACTAAGCGCATATAACTATTCACCCGCCAATCACAATGCACATAAATACTGCCGTCATCAGCGAGTAAATCTTTCATCAAAGAAAGTCGCTCGTAAATCATCACAATATAACTATCTGTGCCTTTCCCCCAGGTGTCACGGTAGGCAAGTTCTTCCAGTACAGAAGGCTCTTTGGTAAATGTTTCTGCTTCTTTTTCTCCGGTCTCAGAATCGTTCGGTATCTCTATCTTTGTAGAAAAATTCGCACCCACATCAAACGGAGGGTCAATGTAGATCAGTTTTATACCGCCCTGTTCCTCGATTTCTTTCCTGAGCGGGCCGTTTTTCAAACTTGAAAGAATAAGTTTGTTATCTCCCCAGATCAGCTTGTTTGTCCAGCCTTTTATCTGTCTGCCACGTTCGTCAAAATCAAACAGACCTGCTTGCAGTTTTACTTCGCTTTCTGCGCGTGGCTCATCTACCTGTTCAATAATCTGAAACGGCAACACTACATTAGTTACTTCGTTTGTTTTTCCGTTCCAGACCAGTTCGACCTGGCGGGCATCATCAAACAGGAGAAAGCGGTACTTATCAGGAAGTGGTTTTCCTTTTTGAAGGTATTGTTGTATATCCCGAAGTTCACTGTCAGTAAGTTTCATTAATCAATAAAGGTTAGGTTTATAACATTACACATGCACGGTAATTTTACTATATTTTGAGGCAGTTAGTATAGCTTCTTACATATACATTTTTTACTTTTTTCCCTTTGTTCCTCCACAAGAGGAAGTTCTAGCCGATACGATTGGAGGCGCGGCGGAGGGGAAGAGAAATCAAAGAAGATATCTATTAATGTCGGGATGGCGGGACTTGAACCCACGACCTCACGGTCCCGAACCGTGTGTTCTACCATCTGAACTACATCCCGTGAAACGAATCGGTTGCCATTTCGGGAACTCTCCAAGGCAACGATGTATAAGAATTATAGTCTTAAAATGTAAAAAGTGTAGCTGAAAACAATTTCTTGGATTCTTTTATATCCTGTGTAATATTTCTTACATTATTACAGCAAGTCATATTGAATATTTTATATGTATATAGTAATATTTATCACATGGGAAAAGAACGAAAATGGGGCGTGTATGCATCGAGTTTTGGTGAGTATCTGGAAGACTTTCGGAAAGCAGGTTTTGACCGGAATCATCTTCTCAAGTTAATTCGTAAACAGTCCGGTGTGACGGCTATTGATCTTTTTAGTGGTCCGGAGGCACTTGAATCGCTGGCATGGCAGTATTCCCCGGGCAACTTTCTGTCGGGAGTATCGGTTTCTGATATGGATGTCGGCAGCGATCATCCGGCTATCTTCCATTCGTGTACGGATCTGACATCAAAAGACGTTTGGGACGAGCTGGTTCAGCATCAGTATTCGCTGGTCTTAAGTCGGGCAGTTGGTCCGATGATGGAGTCGTATACGCGCGTGCTGGATGCGTATCTGGAGAATTCGATGCGGTTGATTGCACCAGGAGGTATCGGCATGCTCCAATACCCGCACGATCTGCCAGATCAGTTCTTTGTCGGACTGGCACAGTTCCATGGTGTTCATATCGAGAAGGAGTTCGGGTATTTTTCGCAGTATAACTTTCCGGGATACGCGCTGCTGGTCTCAAAACCGCGGTAAATAGGGAGTCTGAATTCCTGCTGATTATTTTCCGGTTCTGCCTTTACTTGCTTCGAAACTGGTTTCGTCGGTGCTGGCTTTCTTTCGTGCTGCGCCCAGTTGCCCTTTTGCTTTTCCTGCTCCGGCTCCCGGATCCATCTGTGCTTGCGCGGCTGCTTCTTCCTGTTCGCGGCGTTTGCGTTCCTGTTCTTCCAGTTCCTCCTGTCGTCTTCGTTCTTCTTCTTCGCGTTTGGTCTGCTGGTACACACGCTCTTCTTCGGCTTTCATGGCTTTGTGCGCGGCCATATGTTCCTGCCGCTGCTGTGCTTCTTCCTGCATTTTCTGATTGAGGCGGGCAACTTCGGCAAAGTCATTTCTTTTTTGGGCAGCTTCCAGCTTGCTATAGTCCAATGGAGAAAAGTTTTTCTGTTTTGCCTGTTCCCGTTTGGTAGCTACTTCGGATGCGGACATGCCGTATAACATGCCAACAAAACTGTCTGAGACTTCCTGCCCAATCTGACGGGGCACATCGGCAATCTGCTGACCCATCTCCACCAGATGATTTTCGCTTTTCTCGCGCTCGAAGGGGTTTGCGGCAGGACGTGGTTTGTTCTGGGCGGGTGACGCAGGCATACAGTGAGTATACAACACCCTGAAACTAATGTATACTTTCTTACAGCATGATTCGCACTGCCATCACTTCTCTACTGAGATCGTACGCTATTGCCGTAACCTTTCTTGGACTTATTTTACTGGGATACTATCTGCAATGGAGTATCAGTGGAGATGATGTCTACTCGATTCTCAACCGCACCAGTCTCCCCGAGTTTGCCCGTGCCTTGACTGACTTTTCGGGGCAGTACCGACCGCTCACCTACCTGCTGTTTAATCTCTATGCCGTGCTGCTGCCACACTATTCCGCTATTTTTATGCTCCATCTGTTGCTTGTTGCGCTGATTCCCGTGCTTACGTCATTTTTGTTTCGTCATCATCTGCCGTTTATGGTACGCACGCTGCTCTCGTTTACAACCGTGGCGTCGGCGGTGATGTTTTATCACTTTTTTGCGATTGCGTCGCTGGCAAATACGCTTATCATCATTGTGCTGCTGCTACAGGCCATATTGGCAGAGCATATCTGGCGGGTCAAAAAACCGCGAGCACTCATCCCGGTACTCTCGCTGGTACTGGTGCTGATCTCGATGGGCATCAAAGAAACCTGGATTGTGCAACTGCCGCTCGTGGCTGCCCTCTGGTGGATACTGGCCAGACGACACACGCAACTGTTTCAGAAACTCAGACTGGCGGGCGCGGGTATGGTTCTGGTACTGGCGGTCTATGTGCTGTTCCGGCTGACCGGCTACGCGGTAACGGACACAGACTACTCCTTTGTGTTATCGGTGGGGAAGCTGAAAGAAAATCTCTTAAACCTCTTACCCTGGACCTTTTTATATCCCCGCGGGTGGCAGTATGGGGTGCCGGAAGCACAGCCGTTTTTCTACAAACCGATGATCGGGCTGTACGTTCTGCTTATCGCTACTGCCTGGGGAGTCCTGTTCTGGAGAAAGCGCGTGCTGGCTCTCCTGTATGGTGCAATTGCGATCCTGGCGATCGGTCCGTTCCTGTTTTTAATGCGCCTGTTTCCGTTTTACGCCGATCTGTTGCATATCGTGATGATACTGGTCTGTATGAGCGCGCTGGCGGTACTTTTTCAGTCAGAATTGTTACGTAAAATGGTGCTCCCCCGTCATATCCCGGGTGAGTATGGCATTGCGGCCGTTCTGATGATTATTCTCGGATATCATATGTACTTTGCGTTACCTCAGTGGACACAGTATTCGTTTGTCGGAATTGCAAATCAGATGGCGAAGAATTATCAGAATACCCTCTCCGGTCAGGATTTGTCAGCATATCAGCGCATCTGTATTCTGAACCATCGTACGGCTGAGTGGGCAGACGCAAAAGGACAGTTTGTGTATTTGTTTTCGGGGTATACCGGACCAGTTATCTCTACAGAACAAGAAGAATCTCCGGCAGAATGTCTGCAACCCGGCACTCTCACCTTTTACAATCTGGACCGGGAGTACAAACGCGTAGAAGGCGCAAAGGAGTAATCTTATATTCCCAGCATTGCTTTGGCATTTTCGCTCATGCGATCCATGCTCCAGGGCGGGTCAAATGTCAGTTCGATCTCAATCTTATCTTCGGGAACGCCGATCATCACCAGCTGTTTCTTGATATCGGACTCGATCACGTTAAAGAGCGGACAGCCGAGGGTGGTAAGAGTCATCAGAATATGAACGCCTGGTGCAGCGGTGTCTTCAACAGGTTCTTGTACGGTAATCTCGTAGATTAAGCCCAGATCGGTAATAGACAGATTCAGTTCGGGGTCAAGCACATTATCCAGTGCCGCCTTTGCTGATTCTTGCGTTATTTTCATACCACTAGTATAACAAATGGTATAATATAGAATAATGTATGAAACGATGTGAAACTTCGCGCTTAGATAATCGATGTAATCAAACTTCCTGTTCAGGTTTCGCGAATCATTCACTTCCCCACCCGCTTAGTACGTTTTTTTATTATTAATTTCCTAATCATTGTATGAGTAACTACAAGGTACGCTTTGTGCCGCTCGGCGGAATTGTCGGCGTAACAAAGAATATGTACGTCTACGAGCTCTATAACGATGACCAGCTCCAGGATATCCTGGTGGTAGACTGCGGCATTGGATTTCCGCAGGAGACCGAGCTGGGTGTCGATTTCGTGATACCGGATATCACGTATCTGAAAGATAAAACAGATAAAATCCGGGCGATATTATTAACCCACGGTCACGAAGACCACATTACGGCGCTCCCGCATCACTATAACGATCTGGGACGGCCGCCGGTCTATGGCTCTAAACTCACGGTCACCTTTGTCAAAAACAAGGCCAAAGAGTTTGCACTGGATATCGATATTACCGAGATTCAGTATGGCAAGACCTACAAGTTCGGCAGTATGGGTGCCGAGTATATTCATACCACCCATTCGATTCCGGATACGTGTCACATTCTGATCAAGACACCGATCGGTAACCTGTACCATGGGTCCGATTATAAGCTCGATCTGAATCCGCCGTTTGGTGGTGCTCCCGACTTCTACGCCATGACCAAGGCGGGAAAAGATGGGGTGATGTGTCTATTGTCAGACTGTCTGGGTTCCGAACGCGATGGCTTGACGTTGTCAGAATCGGTGGTCGGTCAGACCTTCGAAGACGAGATGCGCAAGACAAAGGGAAAGTTTATTATGACCACCTTTTCGTCCAACATCTCCCGTATTAAACAGTGTGTGGATGCTGCCATCAAGTTTAATCGCAAGATTATCTTTTTAGGCCGCTCGATGCGCGATAATACCAAGATGGCGCAGGAGATCAAGTACCTCAATATTCCGTTCGATTTTATCGGTAAGGAAGAAGAAGTACAGCGTCTGCCGCCCAAAAAGGTCTGTATTATTGCCGCCGGTTCACAGGGACAGTTCTCCTCTGCGCTCTCCAAAATCACGAGAAAGCAGAACAAGAACGTCAAGATCAAACCGGGAGATAAAGTTGTCTTCTCGTCCGACCCGATTCCGGGGAACGAAGAAGGCGTTACCAGTGTGATCGAAGATCTGACATTGCAGGGGGCCGATGTGGTCTATCCGGCCATCACCGATCAGCTGCATACCTCCGGACACGGCAATAAGGATGATATGAAGTTCCTGATGCGCTTTACCAACCCGAAGTACTTTATTCCGATTGGAGGTACTATTCGTCATCAGCGACAGTATCAGCGCCTGGCCGAAGAGCTGGGATTCCAGAAAGATAAGGTCTTTTTGTTGAACGAAGGAGAAACCATCGTCTTTACCAAGGGTGGAGCGCAGCGTGGAGACGCGGTGATGACAAAGAGTGTCTATGTTGATGCCTATGGCGTCGGCGATGTCGGCACGATGGTGCTCCGCGATCGTCAGACACTGGCCTCCGAAGGTGTGGTTGTCGCGTTGCTCTTTATGGATCAGCACGGCAAAACCAATGCCGCACCCAAGATTATGTCCCGTGGCTTTGTGTTTGAGAAAAACGAAGAAGATCTGTTTAAAGAAGCGACCAAACGCATCGAAAAAGCAACCAAAAACACCAGTGAAGGGCATGTGGATGTCCCCGGTATCAAGAAAAAGGTTGGTACCATGCTGGAAGACTTCTTCTTTGATATGAAGGGCAAGCGGCCGCTGATTGTGGTCGATGTCATTCAGATCTAACCGCGTGTGTTGTGTTAGAGAACCGTGCGGCGGTACGGGCTGATCCCGTACCGCCCCCGTTCTTCCGGGAGCAATCCCCTATTATTGATTCCCTATGTGTTATGGCTGCTACATTGCCGCAAAGTATTAAACAGGTCGCCCTCTTTTTTGAACGACTCCCTGGTATTGGTCAAAAAACGGCCAACCGGCTGGCGTTTTATTTGCTGCGTTTACCCGAACAGGACCTGCGGGAATTTTCGGTGCATCTGGCAGAGCTCAAGAGTCGCACCAAGCGGTGTAAAATCTGTAACAATCTGACCGAAGATGAGATCTGTTCTGTCTGTGCTAATCCGAATCGGGATAAAAACCTGATTACGGTGGTAGAAGATGTGATTGACCTGCTCTCGTTTGAGACCGGGGATATCTACAAAGGTGTCTACCATGTCTTGCACGGCAAGATCGATCCGCTGAATCATATCGGGCCGGAAGATATCTTTATTGACGATCTGATTGCCCGGGTACGGCAACAGGGTACGACGGTAACCGAGGTTATTCTGGCAACTAATCCGGATATGGAGGGCGAAGCTACGGCCATGTTTATCCGCAACAAGCTCCAGGAGATGAAAGACGCGAGTGGTTTTACCTATGGGGTCAGCCGTCTGGGTTATGGACTACCGATCGGCGGCAATCTGGAGTATGCAGACTATATGACTCTGAGAAAAGCGTTTGAGAACCGTAGTAACTTCGGGAAATAACTCGCTTCTCGAATCGTGCTATAATAGTCTCATGACACATCGCATCTTACTGACTATCTTTGGATTAATTGCTGCTGCTTTAATCACCTTAAGTGTCGCCTATGCAGTTGGCCTTTCCCGCAAACAGGCATCTCAGATGCCAGCGCCGTCCTCCCCCACCCCTACAATCTCCACCCAGCCCACTGTTCCCCAGCCGATCTACGAAACATCAACTCCACAAAGTTACACCTGGTATGTTGTCGCGCAGGGCGAAGGTTCGGATATTGCCGTGATGGAGCCCACTGTAGATCAGGCAGCAGATATCGGAAACCTCAAGTCCATCTGGAACAGAATGTATCCGGGAGCAGTTCAACCCCCGTTACCGGAAGTAAACTTTGATACCCACGAAGTGGTGGCTTTTTTTATGGGACAACAGGGATCCGGCGGATATAGCTTTGAGATGGTATCTGCCGCTGATGCAGTAAATGGGGTAAATGTAACGGTAAAAAAGATAAGTCCGGGTCCTGAATGTATTACTACGCAGACTATTACCTCACCGTTCCTGTTGGTCGCAATTGAAAAACGGGGTGGCCGCTACAGCAATACTATCATAGAGGAAACAGCTGTATGTAACTAATACTCTCTTATCGTACGAATACAAAAGATCAGAGCTTGCAAACAATCTCCTACTGTACTACAATAACAATCCAAGCATTCAAAAATGTGATTTTTGTCACGTACTATGTCCATTTGGTATGACAGAACGACAACAGACACTATCCCGGGGTAATTACATTAGAAGTCATACGGCAGATATTACTGCCCTGACTGGTACGTTTAATGGGGAAGGTCCCCCTGATACCCGCCACCATCGGTCTATGTTGCGCCGCGGGAGCCATCTGCGAGAAGTATTTGGACCAGAGCTTCGTACCCTTGCGCATCTCATGCGAGACCCTTCGTTTTCCAGCAGCAGTCCTGAGTATCAAGAAGCAGCAGCTCAGGTTAATGCGTATTTTGAGTCATTTGTTCAGGAACACTTCGACCTGATGGGAACCTCTCCGGAGATGTTTATCCGGCTCCAGTTTGAACGTGCGAACAACATCTATGAATATGTACGAACCCGGTTTGTGACCCGGGGTTCTCGCCGGTTCTCCTTACGGAATAAACTGGAAAGTTATAGCGATACGATAGTAGATCGACGGCTCCGTTTTATGGTGCCGGAACAACTGGAAGGAGGACGTGCTATAGATCCCGAGCTCCGGCATCAGGCATGGCTACAGCTGTACCTGGCAGGGTTATCCGCCATGGTCGAGACGCGCCGGAATCGTCAGCAGACCCACCATCTCCATGGTCAGATAGACTCGATTATTGACGACAGCCTCTGGTTGGGAGATTACGGAGAGACAACCCGTATGTCGGTACAATCCCGTCATGATAACGTTACGAATACCGCGTTATCGTATGATTATATCTTTGACCTGAACGAGCCGGTGCAGAACACTGTCGTAGCACCACCCAGTGAGCGCAGCCACACGAAACTGCATCAGGAAGATGTCCGGCGCATCGAGATAGACGGTCAGGTAGTGCCGGTGCTCTATCTGTTACGACAGAAATCGCACGAAGCCGAGGTCATTAAACTGCTGCGGGACGGTTTTGAGCCGCGTTCAGGTGCGACAGAGCCGGATTATATGGCCAGAACCGGAAGTATTCGTGATGGTGTAGGATTACAGTTTACGGTTTTTGACGAAGATGAGGCGATGCTCGAACAGATTATTGAACGGGTTGTCGGAACTATTAGTAATGGGTTACCAATCGACGATGCTCAGACAACTACCAAGGATCGTCTGGATCCGGTGTTTCCGGGGACACTCGCCTATCGGAGATTATTTCTGCATACCCAAAATGGCCAGGGGACGGTTCCCATTGAGCTGATGTTCCAGACCTATGGATCGTATCTGAAACAGCGTTATCAGACGCGGTTGGTGCCATGGTCGTCGGTGCCGGATGGAGATGCGCATGAACTGTTTGAGATTAGAAGAACAGATGCGTTATTCCGTCATGTATTTTTCCCGCGCACGGTCTACGACTTCCTTGATCATGATAAGCTGATCCTCTTGCGGCAGCTTCAGATTGAGCAGGATTTACTCCATCAGAAGCGGCTCGCAATGTAACGAGAACGGTTTAACTGTACAACTGTACTGAGACTGCATGTTTTCCCTCGACTCTATCGATACCGACGGCTACCTCTGTGATGTTGTATTTTTTAACAACATACAACATGTACGGAATCATGAATGAAACCGAGAAGATGATTGTGTTAACAACCATATGTGAGTTTTATGTAAGACTTATAACTATTGCAAGAGATAGTGTAAATCATCACTAATCAACTTTGCAACAGATATTTCCTTCAGTTTGGGAAAGGATACTTCTGGTGTCAGATGAATCGTGTTAGTGGTAAAGAATGTCTCGATGGGAGAGTTCTGTACCCGTTCCGGTGCCTTAACAGAAAAGTCGTGGTGCGTAACTACCGCAAATACTTTAGTGGCCCCGTATTTCTGGCACAGCTCAGCAGAATGAATAAGGGTTCCGGCTGAGGTCGCAATATCATCGACGAGAATACAGATTTTGCCGGAGACATCTCCATACAGATCAAGTGCTTTACTCTGATGAATGCGGTCGCTGTCGCGTTTTTTTTCGGTGACTGCCAGATGGAAGTCTTCGTTTCCGAAAAAGTCTACGCCAAACTTACGTGCCCGTTCAATGCCACCCTGGTCCGGTGAGACAATCGCAAATTCATCCATAGAAGGATGTTCAATCTGAAGATGTTCTTTGACCGCTCCCGCGAGGATCGGGAAGGCGCTGATATTTTTAAACGGAATGCTGAAGACGCCTGATGTTCCTTCATCGTGGATATCTACGGTATAAATCTTGTCAAAACCGATTGATTCCATAAACCGGATCACCATATTAGCTGATACGCACTCTCCATCGCGATGCTGAATGTTCTGGCGGGCATACCCGAAGTAGGAAACCACGCCAATCACTTTTCGTGCTTCCTGACGCTTTAGAGCATCACAGATTAAGAAGAGCTCAATCAGATTGGTATCCGTCGGATTCGAGACGGTTTGCAGTACTACACAGGTGTCGTTCTTGACGTCTTCCTGTACCGTAACGCGAACTTCCGAGTTTTCAAACCGGACAATCTCTATGTCCGATAACTGAAGACCCAGCGAGTCTGCAACTTGCTGTGAAAGGGTTGGGTTAGCGGTACCTGAAAACAGCTTGAGCATAGGTTATTTATTGTTTTGAGACATTTGCAACAGCTTACGTGCTGCTACTTCCTGTGTTTTTTTGACTGCATCATTAATGGCATCAGCAATACGGTTTTCGAGGACTCCATCAACCTCAATCTCCAGCACCTGCTGGTCACCGCGGACCACGACCCGTACGCCATGCTTATTAATTTCAACAGTTTCCTTCTTTAATTCCTCCTGCATCTGCTTTGCCTGTTTCTGCAGCTGCTGAAGATCTCCCAAACCTTTAAATGGATTAAACATACCTGATTTTCAAATAGTAATTACTTCTTCCCATTATAAAACTCTACTACCGCAATCTCAAGCGGAATTACCTCAATCGGTGCTACACGAAGCGATCCATACGCCTCCGTCAACAGTTTCATCAACCGAGAAATCTCCCGGGTAGTCAGTCCGCTCTCCGGCACATCATCCTGATCGATACCGTTTTTTGCCAGCAACAGTCGTTGCAGAATCATCAGCAGATCTTCGATAAAGAGCTTGATACTGCCGCCTGATTCCTGAAACTGTTCCAGCCAGCGCAATGCCGCGCCCACATCTTCGGTCTCCAGAATCTGAAGAAAGTTATGTTTGGAACGCACACCCAGATATGCCTGTGCGTCTTCGAGCGTCAGTTTATTCTGTATTACCAATTCTTCCAGCATCTTGGTGGCATCACGGAACGAAAAGTCCGAAGAATCCGCAATAAACTGAAACACCTCTGCGGGGACGGACTTTTTTTCTGCTTTGGCGATCCGTTCGAGCATGGCTACAATATCAGATTTTTTTGCTTTGCCAAAGTTGATGCGCACGCAGCGTGACCCGATGGTTTTAGGAACTTTTTCTTCGTTGGTAGTTGCCAGAATAAATAATACTCCCGGTGGGGGTTCTTCCAGCGTTTTCAGCAATGCGTTAAAAGCATCGTTGGTTATCATATGCGCTTCGTCGATGATAAAGACCCGGTACCGGCCGGTCATGGAAGCAAAGGCTGACTCGCGGATCAGATTGCGGATCTCGTCTATACCCCGGTTTGATGCGGCATCCTGCTCCACTACATCCGGCGAATGACCGTTAGTAATACTCTGGCAGTTCGCACAGGTATTGCACGGCTCAATAGATGTTCCTGTCCCACCAAATTTGTTATTGAGACAATTGACTGCTTTGGCGACAATGCGGGCCGTAGACGTTTTCCCCATCCCTTTCTGACCAACAAACAGATATGCATGTGGCAAAGACGCGGCTGAGAGCACATTCGTAATTGCCTCCCGTACTGCGGCATTATCCAGTTCTGCAATTGTTTTTGGTCTGTAGGTCAGATAGAACATAGGTACATTGTACCGGAATCCAGGGTATTTACAACCGGCGAGTATCGTTTTTTTGTTCCGAAGAATGCAGATCACAAAGACTATCGGAATATAAGTACTATAGAAAATATTACAGGTTTATGTTATGATACAGGTATCGAACCGTTCGTTCACATATCATGGGAGGTAATTCACCGTGGCTGAAGAAACAATCGGCAGCCGTCTCCGCGCTTTTCTGCTGCGGAACGCGCTGATCATCGGCGCCGTCGTGATCCTGATCCTGGTGGCCCTGATCGCCCCGCAATGGGCATTCGAGCAGGTGCTCAACCTGATGGACGTCACCGGCAAGCTGATGGCATGTCTGACGGAGGCCTTCCGGCCGGTCTACGCGCGCGTGCTGGACAATGTCTTTCTGCGGGTGCTGGTCTACATGGCCCACCTCTGGCTCTGGCTCGGGGGCGAGCTGATGGCCTACATCCGCAACCGCGCCGCCTACAGCGCCAGCGAGGCCCTGTTCAAGCGCGACGGCATGTTCAGCATCACCATCACCCTCGCCCTGGTTAGCCTGGCGCTGGTGTGCGGCGCGCCGTTCGTTTACATGACGGTCGGCATCGGTAGCATCATCATCATGCTCCTGCCCGTGGTCCGGAGTTACCAGGCCTTCATGATCACGCGCAACCTGACCCAGATCGCCCAGATCGGCGCCCAGCTCAAGGTCACGCAGGCGGCGCTCACACAGGCGGAGGCCAGCGGCCAGGCCGAGATCAGCCTCGTGGTGCCGGACTTCAACAGCACTGGCCTCCAGATGAAGTTCTGGAGCAAGTGGGCCTGGCTGATCGTCAGCCTGATCGTGCGGATCATCATCGGCCTGCTGATCTGCTACGGCTTCCCGGTCGTGTGCGCGGCCCCCTAAGCTGCAAAGAAGGTGCAGCAAAACGAAGCGGTGGGCGGGAGAGAGGCTTGTCCTCTCTCCTGTCACGTTATATTTCCATGTAGTATGCAATCGCGGTACTTATGCCCGGATTGGTAGGATGAGCAATATCTCTTACAACAGGACCATTTCTATAAACCATCTCAGCTTTTGTATCTCCATCACACGGGAACCCCCAGGTACACCCCATTAACTGAAATTCTCTCATCAACTGCATCTGGGAGATGTTTCGCGAGTAGGCATGAACTAAGGAGAAGCTTCCATCAGCATGTCTATATACTCCAACTCCAATTGCCGGCCACTGACCTTCATAAAATTTGATACGGTCAACCAATCCGTCAGCGTCTGTATCCAGATGGCCATGATCTTCTGATAACGGGTTCCATGGGCCGTATTTTTCCGCCTCAGGCATTCCCGGGTCATAGTTTGTATGGGCTACTACCGGTACTCCGTCCCGGGGGTATAAACTGAGTGGTCCACCTCCAAAAGCCATATAGATTTGACCAGGATCAATGGTCCCCTGTTGGATTGTCCCCACGGATATGGTTCTATCTCTGTTAATGGCAGCGGTCAGACGCCAGTCATTTTGGTGATAGCGTTGTCCCTGATGATAGATAGTTTCTGTTGGCGCACCCGTCGCCTGATGGTATCCTCCCGTTGTTGCCGTAATCAGTCTGCCACGTATGGTACGGCCATCGGTGGTGATAATCTCCCGTTCTGCGTTTCGTTGCGCGATACTCGCCAGCGGTTCCAGGTGTCTGTTGTTTCCAGCCCATCGGGTATCCCCGTTTTTTGCAGTTTCAGGAACGGCATTATTGGCAGTAAGAATCTGAGGATGTACCGTATTGCGAAGACGAACTACTGTATATTGCATCTCGAAATCAGCAGTATCCGGTCTGAGATCCCGGGTATATAACCGGATTTCGGTGTTTGGGGTTTGATCAAGGAGATTACTTTGCAGGTTATAGAATTCCAGGTTACCCCAGACGCTTCCTTCCTGAATAGATTGCCGTTCGGTGCTTACCGGTTGTTGATCCGTTACCGGTGATCCGGTGCCGTCTGACGATGGGGCACCTTCTCCTCTAAAGGGAGAAGACCCTGCCGTCGGGTGAGGAGCGTTACCACCAGAAGGAACTCCTCCGAAGACCTGTTGACGAGCAGCGATTTCTTCCGGACTGGCACCACATGCGCTCAGCAAGAAAACCCCTCCAATACTGAAAGGGATAGCAACGGCCGCTTTTAGTAATCGTCGCCGGAGTGCTTGATCAGCTGGTAAATATGTTCTTCTTTCCATATATACATATTCAATATGTATCCTAGAGTATTTATTATACCATCTAATACGGCTTATAACAACAGCACTTTGTTATAAACAAAAAAGTCTTATAGTTGCTATTGAAGATGACCGACCGGTGATGAAGAATCACTTATTCCACTTCGGGAGTAGACATGTCGCGAATGATGTTATTCAGGCCGTGAGCAGTCAGTTTTTGAATCATATCATCAACTTTACGACCACGTTCTGCAGCAAGAAGGACAACCTGTGGATAACACAGGATAATTTCACCCAGCATCTGTTCGCCGGACATATCTATTTCGTTATAAGGAAATGCGAGCACCGGGAGCGCTACATCTTCGTGCTTATAGGTAGACGAGATATCACGCATTTTCCGGGTTCCGACGAACACAATGTTGAGCGTCTGCCGGGTTGAGATATTTTTTTCAACCAGCATAGCTAAAGCGAACTTTTTCAGTTCTTTTTTATTCAGCTTGTATCGGGAAGGACATACGATGTTAATCATACTTAGTTTGTTTTGCGCTTTCTTTTTCCGCGATTTTTTTCTTTTTCTTTACGAACCTGAGACGGTTTGACATAAAAAAGACCTTCACGAACTAATGTCGCTAAATCTTCTTCAATCACCATTCTTCCGAAACGACGGAAGACTGCCTCGTTGTTTTCGCCTTTCTTTTTAATTACTTGAACCATGTATACACCTCCTCTCCCACGTCATAAATTTGGGGATACCAATAATCGAAATAAAACACTTCATATCAGGCAAATCTATAGGACCATCCTGTAGAACCGGACTGTCATACTATGAAGGTATTATGTATTATATTATGTCGACTGTATTATTTCAACAAGGCGTTGCAGTGATAATGCGGATGGCTTGCTGTCACTCTCTTTATAGGACCCGTTTAAGAGCATATTTTTGGATGAGTGAAGGTACCAGTATGCCTGCTTATCTTCTGCAATAATCTTTTCGTATAACTTTTTCAGCTCGAAATCTTTGCTGGGGAATGTCTTGATACGAATATAATTGCGATCCGGATCACGGCGGGCAACAAAGGTATAGCCGCTCTTTAAGGCGAATTTGAGTACTTCGTCATTGGATGTTTCAACTATCAGAGATCTCCCCCACCGGGTTTGCAGGGTAATCCCTTTTGCCATCTCCGCTTCGGCTGAGATTTTCACCTTCATATTAATCAAGAGTGCATCCAGCAGTGGTAAGACTGCTTCTACAGTAGCATGATTATTCATCTGCATTCCTCGCAGACCATAAATCACTTCGTTTAAGCTGAAGTTATAGATGTCTGCTGTCGGATCGGGAAGATGTACCTCACCAAAGTTATCGTACATGGTGACTACATCTACAATCCGGTCCAGTGGTTCAATGTTTGTTTTTCTGATGTACTCTTTTTCCAGCAGATAGTCCAGCACTCTTCGGGCGGCGGAGGTCCGTTCCTCCAGTTGATGGTGATCAAACCGTCCCAGACCGGTATCGACATGAATTACACTCGGATCTTCGTCGGGATCTTTATCTTCGAAGGTTTTGCCTGCAGGTACAAAGGCCAGTTCCGCTGTTTCCCAACCATGCATAAAACGCAAGATCAGCCAGACACTGGTAATCGCATCCAGATCCGGAGAGATGTGAGTAATGATAGTTTTCATACCCTATTGTATCACAGAGTAAAGTGATGGCGCACCCGGACAGTATAACAAGAAAAGATGCAGAGGCATGGTATGGTACTACTATAGGTGTCGAGTGGTAAGGCATCGTGGCGGGGGGGACCTGTCTCCCCCGCCCGAAATCCTACTAAGAATCAGGATTGTACTCAGTCCTGTTGCTTTTTACCGGATAAATGCTGTATACTCCTTGTCATATCAATTTAATTGATTGCTATGTCTGATACAAAACCTCGAAAGAAAGTAACACAGGCGCTGGCCGAATCCTCATACTCATTCTGGAGCGAGTTTAAATCGTTCGCGATCAAGGGTAATATGGTCGATCTTGCTGTAGGTATCATGATCGGAACGGCCTTTAACCGCCTGGTGCAATCTCTGGTAGAAGATATAATTATGCCGCCAATCGGGGCCATTGCCGGTGATACCGATTTTTCTAATCTGTATATCAACCTATCATCCCGCAGTTACGAGAGCCTGGAGGCTGCCCAGGCTGCCGGTGCGCCTGTTCTCCGCTATGGCATCTTCATCAATAACATGCTGGATTTTATGATTCTGGCACTGACAATCTTTGTGGTTTTAAAGTATGTTCTTCGCCTGAAAAAAGAAGAAGCAGCAAAAGAGGGAAAGTAAGGTTTATTTGCGCTGAAGGTGCAAATGAGCATGAAACGATCCTCCGTTTTTTTATCTTGGAGCAATTTTTTTTATACCGGAGTATACTATGGTATGAGGTCCGAAGTGCTCGGCATAACCTTTTCCTCGCTCATCCAGGTGATGCAGTTTTATGCAAACTCTGCAATCATCTTTCTTGCTTTTACCTTTTTCAGCACTCTGTTTGTACGTTTTGTATTACTGGACAGGCGTCACTTCCCGTCCCAGCCGATTGCAGATAAAATTGCAGTTACCTATAGCTTAAGTACCGCCATCATTCTGTTTTTAGTACTGAACACAGTCTGGGGGAATCTCCGTGACTTCAGTCTGGAACTGTTTGTCTTTGCAATATGTGTCGTTGTCATGACCATCGGTACAACTTTTTTTGCGCTCTGGCTGCTCACATTTGATAGTAAATTTCCGATTCTGCTCCGGCTTTTTTTGACAGTAATAGTGATATCAGTACTCATTCTGCTGGTGTATCCCAAACAGAGTATTTCGTTTATCGGAAATCCGGATCCTAATCTGTCAACCATTGTTGGCAGGAAGTGTAGTTGTCTGGGATGGGAAGTGTCAGATTCTTTAACAGCTGACCAGGTATGCGTGGGACAGATAGTTGCCTGTCAAGCTTCGTTGATTAAGATTGAGTGAGTAATACTTGAGAGGGAGCGGTAACCCGCCCCCTCTCCTCCATCTCCCGGTTGACTGCTTACCGTCTTTCGGTTGATCCGGGGATTACTCGAGCGGCTCGAAGTTCTCCGAGTAGACCTGAGTGTTCGCGTGGAACATGAACTTGACCGTGTCCAGCACGCCGTCAGAGCCCAGGTTCCCGTTAGCGTCGCGAATATCTTCGTAGGTGAAGTTCGCGATCCTCAGGTAGTTGATCTGACCCTCCTGCTCGCCGATCTTGAGCAGCACGGTGAACCCGCGCTTCTCGCCGGCCTGACCGGGCATCATGGGCATGTTCGGGTCGATCTCGGCGCTGAGCTGGCTGTCGTTGATGGGCAGGATGAGCAGGTCATCCCCCTGCACAATCAGTTGGCCACGCGAGACGTCTCCGATCTGCAAGCGCGTGCGGAACGTGTTGACGATCAACCCGTAGGTCCCTTGCCGCTCGCCGATCCAGTAGACCACCGAGCCATCACGAAAGAGCGGGTGTTCCCCGTCCGGCGCCATCACAGCCCGCGGGACCACGCGCTCGTCGATCACGCTGTTGGGGTCGTCCTCCGTCATGATGAGCAGCTGGTCCGGTGTGATTGGCCGCCCGCGGATATCCAGCTGGTGCCCCATATAGCAGATCGCGTTGGGGTCGCTGGGCTCGATGTGCGTCGCCCCGGCCGGCACGATGATCTTGCACGGGTCGTCCGGCATCGGGTGGGCCACCCCTGTCAGGCCGCTCTGCATGTCCGAGCCGGCCGGCACGAGCGGGACGCTCCCGTCCGGCGGCTGCGCCACCACGGTGGGCTGTTGGCCGGGCACGATCGGGGTAGACTGCGGCATGTCGCCGACAGGATCCCCCATCATGGTGGGACGTGGCGCGTTGGGATCAGCGGGCTGCCCTTCCTGGGTCTGGCCGTTGGGATTTCCGTTTGCGGGCGCGGGCGTGGCCATGGGCGGCGGCGGGCTGCAGGCACTTACCAGCTGCAGAATAGCTGCCAGCAGCGCCAGAACAGGAACCAGCCGTCGCAGTTTCCGGATGAGTCTCACGGACTGTCCTCCTTTCAGGACATAGGAGATTTCAATAGCACTATTATACCAGACCTATAGTGTTATTTGTGTTTATCACTGTCACGAAATGCAGAAAGCTTTAATCCCATTGTCTCTGTATTTGTATCAGGAAGTAAGTCTTTTAAAATTTCATAATACCGGTGCGGATTATGAATTGAAGAGATATAGATATCTTTCATAAGGTTCATATCATATAAATGAAGCGTGCCGAAATTAAACATTTCTCCGGTAACCGATTGATGTAAATCAAACAGAGCGATGTTCTTGTAATAAAATCGGGCAGTTTTTTTTTCAAACGTTCCTGAGTGAATCTCGAGGTAGGTGGGGTACAGTTCGTAATAATTAGTAAGCCACTTCATGATAATATGGATCACCAGTACCAGCTGAAAGAGATGGAGTCCGAGAATGCTGAGGAGAAGAAGAACAGGGATATAGGTATAGATAAACCAGTTATTCAATATAGCTACGCCAAAGACTATCCCCGTAATTACTACTGTTATACCTTCCAGAGACAACAAACGTGCGACCAGAAGTGAGATGCTCTGACGAATATTCAGATGAGAAATGGTAATGCTACTGGCATTGTTCCCCATACACCAAGTATACTCCTGGTTCGCACAATTTTGTTGCTGGTATATCAGTTCGAATCGGTTTTTTTGACCATCTGTATCAGTTCGTCCACACCCATCATCTGTGCTTCTGCACCTGATTGTGTACGACGCTTCACCTCTACCTGGTCACCTGTCTTTTTAGAGATCACCACCCGGTATGGAATACCGATCAGGTCAGCATCAGCAAACTTTTCGCCCGGGCGGGCATTCCGGTCATCAATCAGGGTATCGATGCCAGCAGCAGATAGCTTGGTATACAGTGCGGTTGCCCGTTCCATCATCTCGGAATCATCCAGTTGCAATCCAATCAGATGGACGGTGAACGGTGCGATTTGCTCGGGCCAGATCAAGCCGTTTTGATCATGGTACTTTTCGGCAATCACGCCCATAATGCGGCTGGAGCCAATGCCGTAACAGCCCATATAGATCTCCTTCTGGGTATTATCGGTGTCAATAAACTGGTAGTTGAATGCTTTGGTAAATTTGGTGTACAGGGGAAAGATATTACCGACTTCTGCAGCCTTAAATACTTCGTACTGCTCCCCTGTCTCCGGGTAATGGTCGCCTTCTTTCGCAACTTTAATGTCATAGAACTGATCAGGCTCCGGCAGGTCTCGACCCCAGTTCACATTGATTGAATGAAAGTTGGTGCGGTTTGCCCCCATCTCCATATTGCGACGGCCTTTGAGAGCATCGTCTGCAAAGACACGGACTTCTGACGGCAGATTCAACAGACCGGCGTATCCGATCTTGGCATTGGTTACCCGGTTCACGGTAGCTTCGGAAGCCAGCTCGATCTTTTGGGAACCGGATACCTTTTTCAATTTGTCGGTATCGACGTCATAGTCTCCCCGTACTGCGGCGGCCAGTACTTCGCCTTTTTCGTTCTCAAACAACATCGTTTTGATCGTCTTGGTGACCGGAATCTTGAGGAAGTCGGCAATTGCCTGCACTCCCACCATGCCCGGACTCTCTACATGGTCAATTGGTTGCAGTTCTTCTGCGGATTCGTCAATTGGCGCGGCCATACTGGGTGCCACCTCACGGTTAAAGGTCAGGTTCTTGGATTTGACATGGAACAGAATATCTTCGCCGGTATCGCAGCGGGTCTGGAACTCGTGGCTGTAATCCTCGGTAAAATCACCGCCTGATGCCAGGGCGATATAGGTGTCATCTTTCAGGCCCAGACGCTCGTATACGGCCCAATACGCCTTTTTTGCGGTTTCGTAGTAGGCTTTCAAGTCGTCTGCACTGGTATGGAAGCTGTACATATCTTTCATCCGGAATTCCCGGCAGCGCAACAGACCGGATTTGGCACGGGGCTCGTTGCGGAACTTGGTCTGAATCTGATAGACAGACAACGGAAAATCCTTATACGACAGATAATATTTTTGTGCCAATGGCGTTACTACCTCCTCGTGGGTGGAGTTCAGCACATATTCGGTATCGTTTTTTTCTTTTGCAGCAGCATTTGCCGGCATGGTTTTCATCAGAACATCGACCGTTTCCAGACGACCGGTGGTCTCCCAGAGCTGGGTTGGAACAATGGAAGGCATGAGAACCTCGCTGGAGATCTTGTTCATCTCCTCGCGGATAATGCGTTCAATCTTTTCCAATACACGAAGTCCGAGGGTCAGATAAGTGTATCCCCCGGCCATGGTCTGGTCGATAAAGCCGCCTTTGATTAAGAAGGTCGCATTAATACTGCTAAACTCCTTGGCATTTTTCTGGGTTTTTCCGAAGAGCATAGATTGTTTCATAGAGTGTTGAGCGGGCGTAGCTCATTTGGCTACTTCCTGTTAACTGGTGGACCGGTTGGGTCACATAATTCTTATTGTATTGTATCGCAAAAAAGGGGTTTGAGGCACAGAAGAGTTAGACCCTTGCGGGTGGTGTGAAAGAAAAAACAGAGACTGATACTAAAAAGATCGTGTCCATCTACTTATAGTATATCACAGCAGTTTTGTAAGAAGAGTTGATGTAGAATATTTTTTATATCATGTTTGAACTTACACAAGCACAAACACAGGAACGCAGAAGCAGTATTCCGACAAAACTTCCCCGGTTACAGGAGTTTTATCAGCGACATGGGGGATATGGATTGCCAGAAGGACTTTTAATTCGAGAACAGATTGACAAAATTACTCCTGTTCGTGTAGAAATGACAGATTTGTTCGCGGAAATGGTTCACATGGAGATGTGTAGCGTAGCTGATCGAAAAATTATCGAAGGAACATTGCGCGGCAGTGTTGTAGATGTCCGACCTGACACTGATCGCGTTTCTGCGGAAGATCTGTATCAGATTGTGGACCTGATACCTGAGTATCATGACTGTCCTCATGATGAAGCTATGGAGAGATACACTCAGATCCGTAACCAGCATCTTCCGGTACCTGTATCTGCAATGGAGCGAATGCGCCGCATGGGCGGATCTGAAAAGTATATAGACCGGCTTAAGGCCGGGAAGTTGACATCTCTTGATGAAGCAATACTCCATGCCAGTTTGAGTGTCGAAGAAAATCAGGAGTTTTATCTTGTCGGGTATAACCTGAACAATACAATGCTGTCAAAGGTCACTCCTCTTGGACATGAATACTTTACTACCATTACCCATAATAAATCACTCAATACGGCAATCTGTTACATTGGTGGATTTGAAATTCGACTCGAGATGCTGGGAATTCAGGGTGACAATGTTAACGAAGCATCTGCACTTGCGAGCATTGACACCTGGTTGAAAGAAAAAGAAGAATTTGTTGATCCAGATTTCCTTAAAAATATAAAACCACATATTCTGGCTCTCCGTAAAGCGCTGCTGGAACAGAAAAAGCAGGGACACGCCATCGATTTTATGTACCGAAACCAGATGTATCCGGATCATTTGATACCTGACACACAGGATCCTCGAGCACAGGAACCGAACCTGACATCAACTATCGCGCAGGAGTATGCTATTCCAGCGGGCGAAGTGATGACCGAAACACAGGTGCTTGATACCATTAATCGCGTCCTGATGAACTACCCGGCTGCTCAAACCGAGGAGTTATTTCTCCCCCGGGGAGATGAACTTTCTGCACTGGTCTCTCAGAAACGTGCCGAATTACAGCATTGGCTCCAGCATCCGAACGATTGTCCGGTCACGGTAAAGAGTGTTCTTGAGCAACGGGCGGACCGTCTCTTTAAGAAAAAATTTGCTCAGGTAACAGATGATGAGTTGGTTTTTCTGGCAGCGCGCAGCTTATATGTAGAGTGGCAGGTTCCCTTTAGTCAGGTTGCAGAAGTATTTGGAGAAGTTGACACAAAACTGGCATCGTATCGGGAGCGTGCCGTCCGTTTAAACCCCAAACTGAAAGAAGCAGCTACCGGCTGGAAACGAATCGGACGGGTAGGTAAAAACACCATGACCTCCCTGGGGAGCGGTTATTACAGAGCCCATGGTGTAGCCCATTCTGCTACAGACGCATGGTTGAGAACCGATACGGGAGTGGCGGTAGATGAAATCAAAAATACCAGTTTCCACGAAGCAATTCACCAGTTGCAGATGGGTGTATCGGAATCTGTGCGTATTACCGATGAAAAAAAACCAGGGTCCTATACCGAGGTCCTAACCGACTGGGTAAGTGCCCGGGAATTTCCAACCACCCGGGAAAGTGGCTATGCAGTTGGTCGCAAAGCACTGCAAGCATTTCTCGATCAGCAGATGACTGCCGGCGTGATGTCCGCCGATGATATAGAAATTATTATAGATTGTGCCATCGCCGCAGATAATAAAAAACTAAAAACTTTTATCAAACAAAAGACAGGGCAAAACCTGGATGATATCCTAAAAGGGTATAGCGACTACGACTTCTATAAACAGATGGGTATTAATATGAGCGGGTAAATGAAGTTTCGTTTATAATAATCTCCTATGAGCATCATCGAAAAAGCAGCGGCATTTGCCCGCAAAAAACACACTGGCCAAACCCGTGACGGCGGTGAAGACTACTTTGAACATCATATTGAAAAAGTTGCAGCAATTATCAAAATTGTGCGTCCTGATGATGAGCACTTAATTGCTGCCGCCTATCTGCACGATACCGTAGAAGATACCGGCACCACCTACGAAGAACTGGTACAGGAATTTAACACCGATGTTGCCGATCTGGTGATGGAAGTGACACACGAAGGTTCAAAAGATTCGTATGGCTACTATTTCCCCCGCCTCAAGACCAAACGAGGGTATGTCCTCAAGTTTGCGGATCGTACCGCTAATCTGGGCGATATGGATGCCTGGGATACTGGAAGGCAGGAACAGTATCTGAGAAAGTCTAAGTTCTGGAAGGATGGTAAGGATCGGCGGTAAATACATTGAACAATCTACACTCTACTTCTGACATAGAATATACGAGCATCCTCGTATATAATGTAAAAATAGATATAAATTCTTACTTAGTATGAAATACACCGACAAACCTCCGCAAGAAGAAGAAACTGTTACTATTCCAGGCTCAGAATATAGAGCTCTAATAGAGATACAGTCAAAGTATCTAAAGTTAATTGAGTCAAAAAAAAGAGGAGGAAAAAAAGCTGGTAGCAAATATAAAGGAAACAGTGAATACATGAAAAACTTAGTTAAGACTCGCTGGTCATCTCGATAAGTGGAAATTATCTATATAGTCTAGAGCTTTTCAGCACCTATCCGCAACAAATTTATCTACATAAGTAGAAATTATCTATATAGTCTAGAGCAACCGGACGAACACCCGTAATATCATTATCTACATAAGTAGAAATTATCTATATAGTCTAGAGAGAATTTGACCGCACTGCATAAAAAATCTACATAAGTAGAAATTATCTATATAGTCTAGAGGCTTACGGCAAGAGGATATGGGAGTATCTACATAAGTAGAAATTATCTATATAGTCTAGAGAGAAAATGTTTGATGCACTTATCGCATCTATCTACATAAGTAGAAATTATCTATATAGTCTAGAGAGAAACATTCTAGAGGAAGTATATGCCATTATCTACATAAGTAGAAATTATCTATATAGTCTAGAGGCTTACGGCAAGAGGATATGGGAGTATCTACATAAGTAGAAATTATCTATATAGTCTAGAGTTGAGCCGTAGGCCAAAGAATAGAAGTATCTACATAAGTAGAAATTATCTATATAGTCTAGAGGACCATACGGGTTAAAATGACACTCAAATCTACATAAGTAGAAATTATCTATATAGTCTAGAGTCAGTAATAACGCACATTGAACCGTAGGCATCTACATAAGTAGAAATTATCTATATAGTCTAGAGGTATAATGTCCGATAGTATGAAAATAATATCTACATAAGTAGAAATTATCTATATAGTCTAGAGCCGAAGGTATCCTATGTCCATGGATGATCTACATAAGTAGAAATTATCTATATAGTCTAGAGTTAGAGCGTGAGGCCATCACCATTTTGATCTACATAAGTAGAAATTATCTATATAGTCTAGAGTTTTTTTGGCATGACCCAATTATATCCAAATCTACATAAGTAGAAATTATCTATATAGTCTAGAGGGTAAAAACTTCTGCTCGCTATGGTGCGTATCTACATAAGTAGAAATTATCTATATAGTCTAGAGGAACAGATAGCACTGGTATAGCTTTCAATCTACATAAGTAGAAATTATCTATATAGTCTAGAGCGTACCACCAGTGGCAGAAAAGATTTACATCTACATAAGTAGAAATTATCTATATAGTCTAGAGTGGTTCAACGATAGATTACGAGTACTAATCTACATAAGTAGAAATTATCTATATAGTCTAGAGTTGTTGTGACAACGAATAATGTCACTAGATCTACATAAGTAGAAATTATCTATATAGTCTAGAGCTGCAACTGTAATAGTTATTGAATACTAATCTACATAAGTAGAAATTATCTATATAGTCTAGAGTTGGTAGTATTTCAAATACAACAGACAATCTACATAAGTAGAAATTATCTATATAGTCTAGAGAAGGTGAGAGGATGATGGACTTAGTTCTGATCTACATAAGTAGAAATTATCTATATAGTCTAGAGCGTTTTCCTCATAGTTCGTGAATGCTAATCTACATAAGTAGAAATTATCTATATAGTCTAGAGTAAAGGGCCACGTAGTTGCGAAATATTTATCTACATAAGTAGAAATTATCTATATAGTCTAGAGCAAAAAAGGCCGTAGAAGCTCGTGAGAATCTACATAAGTAGAAATTATCTATATAGTCTAGAGCCCTTGTTGAGCTTGAAGCAGTGAAATCTACATAAGTAGAAATTATCTATATAGTCTAGAGTCATCTTCCTCATTAATTGATGGCTCTATCTACATAAGTAGAAATTATCTATATAGTCTAGAGCAAAGGTGCGAGCAGAACAGGACGCACATCTACATAAGTAGAAATTATCTATATAGTCTAGAGCGCCGCCTCCCCTGTGATGTTCATAAATCTACATAAGTAGAAATTATCTATATAGTCTAGAGAGCCAATTTCTTGTTCTGACAATCCAAAGATACAACAGCGATCATTAAAGATTTTGACTGGACTTTGTGTCAGAAACAAGAGTTTTACATTGTTATATCAATGTAAAGGCTCATTTTAATACTCTAGAGTTAAGATTATAAAGACTAAGGTTTCTCTATATAGTTCAACTTATACTTATGTCCGGAATGTGAAAGAGCTTGTCGTTAAAAGTATACCAGACCATTTTCCTCGTGCTTGGGACTCCCGTATCTAATTATATCTTCTTTACATCCATTGCATATTCTAAAGATGTAAACGCTATCGCATTTATGAAATTCATTTTCGTAGCGATATTTGATTTCGTTTACAAGAATATTTAATACGCGTTTACTATTACGTATGGTAAAAACAGAATATTGTATCCGCTCTCCATATTGTAAAAGGAATTTCGAGAAACGGGTACGTTTTTTGTCATCCATTATGTCGTAGGTTACCAGGATCATGGTTTATAGATGGGAAACTGGTATTTTTCTGGCAACATGATATGCAGATAGTAATGTCTTAGGTAAGCATATATCTCTTCTCTATTGTCGTGGAGAGCCCAGAAAAAGATCGAAGTATATTTTTGTCTAATATCTTTTCCTGGCTTAAAAAGAAAGCTTCCATTTTTAAAAGTGAATTCTTTGGGATTTATACGTCCCAGGTTATATGCTTTTACCAGAGCTTTATCTATTTCACAACGGATCGGTTCCATCAGGTCACAACTGAGAGATTTTCGTTGGAAAAAGAGCTTGTGATAAAAACCTTTATAAGTATCGAAACCAAACAAGCGAAGTAACGAATCTACATAATTAAACAGAAAACTGTATCCAATGTCCATTAAAAAATTGGGAATATCTTCTCTGGTTTGTGGAGCTCGCCTATTCCATTCCATGTGTGCAAAGAGTGCTTTAAAGTAGATATTGGCAGCGTTTCCTTCAACACCGAGCAATATTTTTTCGTTTCTTGCGGTGGCAATTAATGGATATACTGTCTCTTCGATTTGATTTGCTGCTCGATCGTGTCCATATTCTTTTAAGAGGTTAATCTGATTCTGGACCTTATTCAGGATCAGATTTTTTGCTAATTCTAGCTGAAATTCTTTTGAGCAGGTATATTGCTTTGTCCGTAATGCATAGTTACCCTCTGCGGAAGAAGAAATATCGGCTACAGATCTAAAAGAATGGTTCAGTAAATGTATGGAGATACCATATTTTTTTGCTTTTTCTATCAGGTTACTGGTAATAGTAACACTACCTATAATATATATGGCAAGGACCAGGTGACAGGATATCTGTTCCTCCGGTTTTCCATCTTTAAAGAGACGGATATTGCTGTTCCAGAACTTAATTCGGGACTCAATATCTTTGTCTGCAAAAATGGTGACGATTTTTTTCTCACGAAAATCCGGTAAGGTTAACATTTAGAATAGGCGCATAACTGACGATAGATACACATCTGACATTTTGTAGGTACAACATCAACCTGCTGTGCTCCTACACTATATTGTTTTATTGCTTCAACCGTTTTTAAAAACTGTTTTTTCTCGATCCCCGCAGGTAAGGGAATTGGATACCTTTTATTATCAATCAGTGAATGAATATAGAGCATTTTGACAATATATCCCATTTCAGTCAACGCATAATATTGAGCGTAGAGCTGGTATTTATAGCCATCAAAAATCTGCTTAACCTGCCGTTTCCGTTCGATAAGTGCCCCGGTTCGAGTATCAAAAACATCAATTTTGCCTACAATTCCCAGTTTTTCAGAATAGACTGGAATAGCCTGTAAATATCGTTTTGCACTGGAATACCGCTGGTCATCGATATTGGCATGAGCATGAGTCCCTTTTGTTTGAGGTTCATCCTGATACACCTGCTTTTCAAACGATTCATATATCCCGTGCAAATAGATCGAGTGCGGACAAAAGATAAAATCATTAATGTTTGATATCCGAATAAGAGCATCCATGTTACTATTATAATATAGAAATATGTTATAGGATAGTGTGTGGGGTATATATTTACATATTTGATATGTAAATATATGGTTGAGAAATTTCTACTTATGTAGGTATAATAAGTCTACTCGATAAGTCACCAACTGTGGGATTTCCGTAAGGATAGAGTCAGCCAGCTATAGCCTCTTTATAATGCTTAGGCTGGGTCACTCAGCCCAGACAGCTGAGTTTTTTTATAGCTTCTTACTAATATCCTTCAATATAAATTAAAAATGATCATAACTTAATAGTTGATAAAGATCGTTATGTAATCTAAGTAAGTATACATTATCAAATATATGCTGTATAACAACTATATTACGATGACTGGATAAACCTAAGGTTTCGACCGACCGCTGATGCCAGTTATTTTTTTATTCTTCCTTACAGTTAGCCCCATATTCTTAAAAGCCATAAACACATTTTGGCTGTCGATGAAGGCAAAAATAGTCTGTTTTCTTTTCTTTGTTGACACAATATCCGATTATTGTTTATAACAATAATCTGTTTAGAGCCTCTAAGGCATAATAATTGGTATATACCTTTGTTCTGTTTCTGCTGTACAAACAGCTTCTTGATCAAAAGAAATCCAACTGATCTACGAAAAAGTAGAAACGCCCTCAGGAGAAACTATGAATTATATTTTCTCCTGAAGTAGCTTGCACTTTTTACAGTTGGAATCTATTTAAAAATATAAGATCATCAATCCATATTACCCCCACAAAACAAGGAAGTCAATAGCAATAAGTTTTATCGTAGAATTGCTGTAGAGTTTTAACCGGAAATACGTTTAATTTGCAGAAAATTTAGCTTATTTCTGTATCCCACTCCGCATCTGAAATATACAAATTAAGGCCATCTTTTTCTCTCATCTTTTCAAAGGTGGGGTCTTTTTTAGCATATTCTTGTATACGTTTTATCAGGATTGCACCTTTTCTGGCTATATTGAAAGCCCCATTAGCATCTCCGTTAACAGGAAGTCCTTTTGTTTTATTTTCCGGATCTCGACTATCATAAAACGGAGCAACCGGGGATTGGATAAAGTCACCGTCATTCCCTTCTGCTTCTCTGTCGGTGTTACGTATCTGGTTCAGCATTGCCCATAAAAAGGCCAGTGATTTCCAGTCAAAAGAATTTGCTGACTCAAGCTGTTCAGTTAGAGATTTCTCAAAATTAAAATCGATAAAAAGCACTCGTAATTTTTCATATACTTCTACAGGGTCCATTTTGTGATTTTTACTGTCATAACGCATACGCTGAATATTTTTTGTTGCATGTAATGTCCATTTCTTGCCTTCATGGGTATAGGTAAATGCAAACGCAGTACGTGCTGTATCATAGGAAATTTGAATCAACGGTTCTTTATCTCCCTGTTTACAGAAATAAGTTTTAATTTCTTTGTCAGAAGCACCGGACGGGATATATATATGTTTACGCCAGCCGGTTATCGGGTCTGTTGTAGAGGTATAATTTGCTCTAATATAAAAAAGTGGACCCCATTGTTTTGATTTCTTAAAGTCACTTAATGTCTCTGCGGTAATTGCTGGTGTTAGCTGATATGGATTTATTACGCTTCCTGGTTCTGCAGAGTCAGTTCCTTTTATAATTAAGTGGTTCAGCTTTTTAGCAAGGGCAATTTCAAACTTTTCGTACACTGATTTTTCAACTTTTGCGGCTCTTTTTGCTTTAAATTCAGTATTCAGGTCTTCCAGAACTACCACCGCATTATATTTCAGCATAAGCTGATAAATCTGGTGAATTGCCTGAGAAAGATACCCTTCTTTAAAGTTTTTGATTGCACCAATGGTATCCCACGAACGGCGTGCTATATTACGCTTTAATTCGTAGTAAGAGAGTATTTTCTGGTAATCAATGTAGTCAACTTTATTTCCAGTGGACTCTAAATCTGTAATTTTAGAAGGTTTATTTTTAGCATCGTGCTCCAGCACTTTGAAGTTACGCTCGTCAACAAGCCTGGGATTTTGATTTTTATCTAAACCTAAACTAATAGTATTTAAGCTTCCTTGGGTAATTGGTGTCCCATCTGGTTTTATGACATAGTAATAGAGTAAATGCTTTTCTCCACGATCTATTCCGATTATATTGACTTCTTTTGATGTGTTGATTGCCCGCAATATTTTCGGATTCATTTCTGTTTTATAGCCGTTTCCACTCCCTTTTACCTGAATAGGGAAATGAAGGAAAAATTTCGACTCATAGTAGCGTTTCGCTTCTAAAATAGGATTACCCTTTGAATCAAGAACCTGTTTTTCATTTATGGTTTTGTATACTTTTTCCGTACTTGGCGCACGGTAAAACATTTCACCACCGCCCAGAAGCTTTAATCTATTGGTATTTTCCGGTTTGAGGAGCTCTAAGAATAACATTGTGTGCAAATTCTTATTTCCGTGGTCCTTTGTTTCTCCGATATCTTTACTTTTTATCTGGAACAGGTAGACTTTTTTTTGTTCTACAAGAGACAGCAACTCTTTCTCGTTAATGTCTTTCCAGTTTAGTTTATAACCCTGTTCTTCTACATCTTTGTAAAATTTACTGACATCTTCGTACTCTTCCGGTTTTTTAAAGGTAAAGGCGAATGTCTTCCAACCCGGGTACTTTTCTATTGATTCCTGCATGAACCTGATCCACTGATGCAGGGCGTCTTTATCAAATTTTTTGCCTTTTTTAAATGATTCTTCTGCACGGATCTGCACAATTTCTTCGGGTATGGTGAAGTATTTTTCGTTCGATTTTGCAAAAATTACTTTTGGCAGCATTTTGTTAGGCCCAGGTAACAATTTATACTCAAGCTTCTGGAAACTGTTGCCATTTTCAGCAGAAAAGAGAGCCGGGTTTTTCTGCAGGTCAAATACCATATTGCTCTTTTTTTGCATTACCGCAAGGTAATAGTCACCCTTATTGTTTTTTAGCAACACACATAAATTGGCGCTTTCTTTGTTCATGTCCCAGCCATCTAGCAAGGTAGAGTTTTGAAAGTTAAGCTTAACTTTTTCTTCATTAACAGGCCGCTTGCTGATAAGGTTTCGGAAGGCATCGTAATAACTGCGTAAAGACGACTCGTCAAGGTAAAGCTTAACAGCATCATACAAAGGCTCATATTTTGGCAAGCTTTCGTTTACTACCAGATACTTTGACATTTGCTCAATATCCAGGTAGGTATCGCAGACGTTTTTAATAATATTTTTATGCTTTTTTTTGTCAAAGGCATTTTCTTTAACTGCATTACATTCCTGAATATACCCTTCGAGCAGTTTAAATTTTGACGTGATCTCACATTGCCAGATAGCTACAAAAGTCTGCCACAAGTTTTCCTTATAGCATTCTTCATATTTATCCTTGAATAAATGGTTGACAGACGGATCCTGCTCTTCTAATGAATCCAGTACCTGTTTCAACTCCGAAAGAGACAATGCTTTTGGGACAACTATATCGCCATCTTTGTTTTGATTGGCCAACTTAAACTCTTTTAGTTTAAGAAGCAGTGTTTGCCAGCCACCCGTAAACCAGAAAGAAGAAATGGTATTAAGAGAACGTTTATTAAAATACACTTCGTTTAGGATTGTTTCATCAGCATTCTCGAAAAATGAAGCATATGCTGATCTCAAATTTGAGAGGATTTCTACATTCTTTTTTTCCTGTTCGACAACATTGTTCTGTTTTTGTATTAAGTCGTTTAGACTTTGCCATTCTGTTCCTTTTTCTATTTCAAATACGCGTTTATCAGTCCTGGGTGAACCAATCTGTTTGTACAGCAATTTTAATTTTGGAAGGCGGGAGAAGGTTTTTGGGTTATCCTGATGATATTTATTCAGTTCAGGGTTAATTGTAGCAACTAAGCTACTATTATATGCATCTATACCTGCCTGATTAATGTACTTTCCAAATTCAGTAAGACTTAAAATGTCTACATACTTTTTAAATTCAGGAACTTTTTCTATAACACTCTCAAGGAGGAGAATATTATCCATAAACCGAATCAGATTTTCGTTAATTACCCGATACGCAACCGCAGTTTTTTTATCTTCTGATGAGTAATAGTTTTCCCGGTTCATGTTAAACCCTGAAAAATATGTGAAAAAACCTTTAAATTTGTTTATTGCTTCTGTTTTTTCTTTATTACGAACAGCCAATACTTCTAATATTCCCTCTTCCGTTAGGACTTTGTATCCCGAACTTTTGATTTTGAATCCTTGTTCTAACCATTCTTTTTTCCAGTTGTTACCAGTGGACTCGAAAGTGTCAGTGATAATTGTTCTTAGTTCCTGTAACGAGCCTTCCAGTTCTTTTTCAATACCTTTTGTCTTCTGTTCCTTAAGAGACCGGTATTTGTTTAATACTGACTCTAGTTTTTCTGTAGGAAATTCCACTTGTGCCAACGACTGTGAGATAAAATCAAAGTGAAGAGTGTCAAATAATGGCTTCATTTCGTTTTCATACAGTTTTTTTATACCTGTATCTATCGAAATAATTTCATCTAGCCCAGAAGTCAACGGATGCGGCCTCAACTCAAACCGTAATGTCTTCGACAAAGAATATTGATTTGTGAGGTTTTTGAAAATAGAGTGGTTAGTCATTTCAAAAGTTCATTATACATCTTTTTCTTACAATTCAAGCACTGTTATTTATATCAAACCATAGGTTAGCCAAAAGACATATCCTGTGTTCACCCAATAACCCTCTCTGGTATAATATACTATCGGATATTTCATATGACGCAGTGCGTCACAGGAATCTTAGCATGAACCTGCAACTTGCGGTTGGGATCGGTGGGTTCGTTCTCAGCACCGTGCTGAACTACCCAATGATCGTTGGCCTGTACTCGCTCTGGCGGAAGTCCCGCTCAGGCGAGCTGCTGTACGCGCCGGTCCCCTGGCCGTCGATCTCGATGCTCTATTTTGTGGCCACACTGGTGGTCAAGAGCTGGGGAGCATACACGCTCTTCTTCAACGAGATTGCACAGCTGATGATGGCCGGCTCGAACATCATTTTCGCGAGCGCCCTCGTCGGGTCAGTCCTCGCCGACCTCATCATTGTGTGGTTTCAGTCGGAGAAGTACCTGGAGTTCTCGCCAGTCAACTGGGTCTTCCACTGGTGCAACCTGATGGTGAGCCTGTGGGAGAGCGGCTGGATGATGGTGTTCGCCCTCTTGCAGGCCGCCGCGCTGTTAGTGGCCGGCTTCTACCTGGTCATATTCAGCGTGTAAGATGGTGTATTCAAAAATGCAAGAAGAGGTGGAAAGATGAGTATCATCGCTATCGTGCCCGTGACGGGGAGCGCGGACGCTGCGCTCGGGCCCACCCAGACCTTGAGCCTGACCCAGGAGCAACCGCAGAACTTGCCTGAGCCGGACGCGCTCTGGAGGAAACGCAACTAAGATCCGGACGCTGGATGGTGCGTTCGGTCAAGTCGGCCGTTTGCCTACAAACAGGGCAGCGTGGTACCCCCACGCTGCCCGTTATATTTCCAACCTCATCTCGTTACACCGCTCACCCATAAGTCATAGGGAATTATCCGTGGGTCGCCGGTATCTTCCTGTTGCAGATATACCAGAACAGCTGTATCAATCTCCAGCGGACTGTACTGAAGAAACCGTACTATCGGGAGTTGATCAATACGTTCTACCGGTAGTTGCACGGGCCCGGAGGTACGGGCAAGCTCTCCATATTCTGCTACTACCTGCTCCATCGTTTCCCGATGTGAAACTACGGCATACACTGGCTGGTCAGGACCAATCTCCGCGAGCATTGCCCGCAGAATAGCGCTACCATTCCCTTGCCGTTGAATATCGATCGCAATATCAATTATTTCGAGATAATAGGCTCCGGCTTCTGCATCGTACGAATACACACCGTCACCGATCATCAGATCACCTTGTTGCAGTTGGAAGTTTCGTGATCCGTCCTGATTGGTATAGACTGAGATTCGTTCTGTCATGGGTACTAGTATAATATATTCATGAAACCTGCTTCCCGCGCACTACAAAGTTCCCTTCTTACCCGAGCAAAATCAAATACAACTCTGATCTATATCCTCTCATTTATAGGAGATCTCTTTTTCCCGATCGCGGTCTGGATGTTCTATTATCTTGAATATATTAATTTTTCGGAAGTAGCGATAATTACCGCCGTTGGAACTATTGCCGGGATTATTCTGGAGATTCCTACGGGTGCGATAGCAGACATCTATGGTAGAAAAACGTCTATTTTCCTCTCGTACCTGGCTTTTGTCCCTACAATGCTCTTGATAGCGTTCTTTCCAACGTTTCCGGTGCTCGTGCTGGCGGCAATACTGGCCAGTCTGGTAAATGCACTCTATTCCGGCAGTCTGGAGGCACTTATCTACGACTCACTGAAAGAAACTAACGAACTGAACCGGTTTCCGCAGGTGACGTCCCGACTTGAGGCGTTAAGCTGGATAGGGCTGTTTGCCGGTGCAGCAATTGGAGGTTTTTTATATACAATACTCCCTGCTGCTCCCTATCTGGCGCAAGCAGTTCTGGTCGGGGTTGGAGTGATTGTGGCGGGTATGCTGCATGAGCCTGAACGGCATTCTTCAGCAGAAGAAGTAAGTAACTGGCTCGGAAATGAACCGGAAATCCATTCGGTACGGCAGTTTCTTATGCGCAATGTGCAGGGGTTTCGTGAACTATTTGCTACCAGAGACCATACCGCACGTTCGGTGTTGTTTATTGTGATCGAGTCCGGGTATATGATCGCGGCTGCGATATTGGGAATTTCGCAGGCACGGGAATATGGTGTCTCACCTGAACATGTTGGTATCATTTTTGGTATCGGGTATTTAGGGTCAGCTATGTTTTCGTACCAGTTTCCGGTTCTGGCCGAACGGTTTGGACACCGGGTATTGCTGCTTGTTTCAACAACGGTTTTAATCGCCAGCTTTCTGGCAGCGCCGTTTGTTCCGGTTTGGCTGGGTATTCTTCTGATTATTGCCCGTATTGCTTCTTCTACTACTTTTCGCAATATCCGGTCAATTGTGATGAATCAGGTGTTCACTTCAAAAAATAGAGCCACATCAATTTCAACTATGGTTTTGTTATCTCAGCTGCCCTATATGATAGCTGCCTACCCAATCGGAATATATATTGAACAAACATCTCCAAACCAGTTTGCATTTCTGCTGGGAATGGTGCTGGTATGTGTTCTGGTTCCGGTAGGGGTGATGATGTGGAGGGATTGAAGAAGAAAATAAAGTAAAGGGCAGCGTGGTATACACGCTGCCCTCCACCCGAATGGTTGCTCTGCGAGGACGTCAGGCGCCGTGGTTAGGGCCGGCCGGTGTCGAACTCGATCTCGGGGGCGTTGTACGAGCCCGGCTCCGCCTCGAAGCGCTGGTAGCGGTCCGCGTTGTGGCCGAACATGCCGACGAACATCGCCTGCGGGAAGCTGCGCACGAAGGTGCGGTAGTCGCCCACGGCCTGGTTGTAGCTGTCGCGCGCCACGCGGATGCGGTTCTCGGTGCCCGACCAGGCCCAGCTGCAGCAGATCGAGCAGCAGATCTCTATGGATGGGTTCTATTTCGAACCGGAAGAAGATCCGGTGCAAGTGGGAATAATCAGCACTACGCAGGAACATCTCTCTTCTGTGATGAATGCTGTCTCATACCATTTTCCGTCGGCTGAAGTATTGATCGATGCCTGTACCGATCAGGAGCCGGTAAACCCGGTCCTCAGGATCGACTCTTCGATGCTTTAACCCCCGTTTAAAAAGGTATCTGTCCAGATTTGTAAATCTGTTAGCGATGTGCCTTTACCCGTTGTGGCAGAGGTATCTAAGTCAGCCAGAGTACCCGTACTTTCACCTAAAAACTCCGCTCTCCAGATATCCAGATCTGCAAGATTCACCTTACCATCACTGTTAGCATCTCCGTTTGATTTCTTCGGACAGTTGGGTGTTGGGCTCCCGGGATAAAATTCCCGGTAAATGGAACGAAAAACATGGTCATGATGCCCGCAATAAGAAGAACAGGAGAGTATTTTGTGGGAAAGGGCAGGTTATCAGTATGCCAGAGTCAGCCGTTTCTAAAAAAATGTATCGATCCATCGTTCGTAACCTGCTTGATTCGTAACAACGTAGCTTTCTGAAATATCGTATATATAGTGTATGTGAAAAACTATCGTGCAGAGTATGTCAAGACTGTTTTTTTGAGGTAAAACAGGATACAATCTTTCTACAGTATGACCGAACGCAGAAAGGCGTTACAAGAGATAGGAAATGCTCCTGTAGTTAGCTCAATCCCAGACGGATATCTCTTCGTTAATATTAGTGAGATGATAACAGGTTTTTCTGAAGAAGAACTCTCTCTTATTATGGATCTCAATGATCCTATTTTCATGCCAAATAAACAGGAAGTTGGCAGACTGATTCCCGTTGCCCGATTTATTGCATTATATGATTACCCGGAGCATCGGCGTGTTCTTGAGATTGCCATCTCCTGCATACGCAACAAACTGGGCACCACCGGTAAATTTGTCGATAGACATGGACTCACTTATGGTCAGGCTATTGATAAAGGCTTTATGAATCCGCTGGTTGTTCCATCAACAATCACCGCAGCTGCAGAATTGATGATGGCTGTAGATCAAATGGATCCGAATTTACGCACGCTCGACCACATAGCCATTCGCGAAGAAATGGCAAATTACATTGAGATGATTAATCGCATTCTTGAGAGAGAATAACTGTTTAAAAGAGCTTCTGACAATCTCTTATTACATAAATGGAAACCCCATAGTATAATTTCTCCACGACATCCGCCTATTTGATGAGATCCATGCTTACTTTGAGTTGTTCCCCGAGCAGTGCAAGGAGGATACGACCTGTCCCAGGACTGCACCACACTATCTTCTTACAATCCATTGCACCTTTCTTCGCTACGCACTATACTGAAATAACTATGCCAGAGAGTCAAAGTGCTCCTCCTGAAGTGTACACTCAACAGGAGTTATCAGAACAAGAACAACTCGCACAGCAGAAACGTAGCATGCTGGGAGCAATTCATAATAAGGTGCTTACTGCATTTGAAACATTCCAGATAACGCTTCCTGCGGAACTTCCTCAGCAGCAGACATCAATCAATCTCAACCATCAATTCTTAGATGGACCACGTAAAGGGCTAGTATTATCTGCAAACAATTTTTTAGAACCGGCAGATGTCGGACTCACTAAAGACGACTTTGAAGGCACGACCATCTGGTTTTCCAACGTAGACCAGCTCTCATTTTTTGCAAAATCGCTACATAAGAAAGATACGATAATTCAAGAGTATGTAGATAGACATCCAGAAGTAGACTTGGAGAAGCTTACTGAGAAACTTGACACCTATGTTGATAATCTCTGGAATACGGTAGCCTATTTTAAACGAGATTTGCCGGAGATGACGGCACTACTGGAAACATTGTTCCCGAGCCGGGAAGCGCTGATGGCTGTACTGCAACAAAATAACGAGGGCTATGAGAATGCAACCGGTATCGAAGGCGTAGAGGGTACGAAAATAGATTTAATACGCCGCGTGCTCAATAATGTGCTGGAGATAGAAGCTGCGTATGATGTTCCTGAAGACTCATTTAGTTCAGAAATGATTGAGTTTGCGATCGACCAGTTGTACGGCTATGTTGATCTTGATGGGTTTGATGCGGAGATGCATACTCTTATTCATGGTGCAGAAGACGAAGAAAAAGAGAGAATAAAGTCCAGTTACCGGTTAAGTGAAACCGAACTGGTAACCAAAAGACTTGCCGAAACCGATCACATTCCCGTTTCTGATAGATTAAAGTACTCTGTTCAGGTGATAGCGTATAATGAGATGCCCAATCTCGCAGGGCCTTCTTTCGAGCTACCTAACTTAGCATTGCAGTTACGCAGTGTGATCACCGCAATCGAACGATATAAAAAAGAACAGCGGGGATCAGCCGACGAAGTAGAGATTGTGTATAACATTAACAATAAACCCAATAAAGCAACCCTGGCTAACACACGCTCAGTTGCACTATTACAAGGAATTATCGGAGAGGCGCCAGTCGAAGAGCTGCTTGCTCAATGGGACTGGGTGCCTGCTGCCAATGCGACGTATCCCGGAGTACCGAAATCGCGGGTAGAAGGAATTAGACATTTTTACAAAACGCTGGTAGCAGATGCGCGGGCACTGATTCAAGAAGGTTTTCATATCGTTCCGATTGATGGAACTGATGGTTCATTTATTTCCCGAAGAGGAGATACTCCTGCATCCGATAGCGATATTCAGGAAGCAACACAGGGTTCTCGCCGGCTACTGGTAACTGAAGTAGGGGTTCAGCGGATGAAACGCGCGCAACGGGATGATCAATACATTGCTGAACTGGATGCAGATATTGTGCTCAAGCCTACCTACTTTTGCGAATTTGATCAGATGTTGAAAGAAAAAGATAATCCCGGCGTATGTATTACTTCACCACGTATTAAACCGTTCCGGGGGTTCTACAGTCTGGATCTGGTACGCGCAGAGGGGGCTGATGGCACTCCCCTGCTTTCCACTTTTACGCCTGAACTGCTTGAAAAAATTAAAGAAATCAATGTAAATGATGCCGGATTAACTCAAGAAGCGCATATTGCGGCATTGTACGACTTAGGTCTATCGGAAGAACAGGTTCTCTATCTACTTTCTATTACCCCTGAAACAATGGAAAAAGTTTCCGGAAAAGTAGATGAAGGCTATATCTATCGACCATTTGAGACGGTGGTGCGAACGTTAAAAATTTTTGAGAATTCCGAATCACAGACCGAAGCTATCCGCCGTCACTTTTATTACACGGATCTGGCATCAATATTCCGGATTATGCGGTATAGAAATGGCGCAAATCCGATATCTCAAAAGATTGGATCGTTCTGGCGTCAACGAGGAAAAGCTGAGCGTGATACTGTCAGTGGAACCGGCTTTTTGTCATTACATCTGATCAAACGGTCAACGTATGAACGTTCTCACGGATGGGAAATTGGAAAAGATTTAGGAGAAGATTCTAGCTTTCTCAATAATGTAAAGTATGTTCCAGGTGAGCGTGTTGAATTTAAACCTGCCGATGTCGTCCGTATTCGAGACCGCGTACGGGATGAGTCTTGGATGGGCGGTGATATTGCACGTCGAGCTTCGGAGCGAGATACCCGTTTTCCCCGGAAGGAATGGAAAAAAATATGTACCCATCTGGAACGGAAATTTAATCTCAAAGAATCATCTCTTACCGCAGATACGTTTCCCTTTGAAGTATTTTCTCTTCTTCAGGATTCAACAAAAGTAGATCTTTCACCAGAAGAACGGGCATTAGTAGAAAGTATTCTGGGTCGAATTCGTGTATCAGAGCTGGCAAAAGAGGGATCTCCACTTATGGTAATGAGTTTAGTGGAACTCACCCGTGAAGTGATTCAAAATCCAGTTCAGTATCGTCGATTATATGATTTTTTTGTTCCCTTAGCAGGGTATTTCTCATTAAAACAAGATACGGATGAGAGTGGTTCAGGCATTATTTCATTTATCACCCAAAAATTAGGGCGCCATTTCAAGAAAAAGGCTGCATAATATTCGGTTAGGTCTGAATATCACTGTGCATACACCCAGCTCATCAGCTCTTCACGCTTATCTTCCGGAATCAGTTCTTCTACAACCGATGGATAGGAGCGCATGACGTGGACTGGTTTTTCCGGAGCGACGCGTGAAACAATCTGAGGATCAAAATCAGCAGTTCGTTCGGCGGTTGGGACGGTCAAGTTAAAATACTCACGTAATGTTGCGGGAGTTGCTTTCATATATCCTTTAGCGATAAGCTGTTGAACGACCGGATGTACTCCTTCCCGCACCGGTTCTGCCAGGTATTCTCCGGCAGCATTGTGTTGATCCGGTTCCGCTTTAAAAAACTGGCCGAAACTGAGATCGACCAGATAGAGCTGTGATCCATCACGTACAAACACATCAAAATGATTTAGACTATTCCCTCGTTGTATTCCTCGCGCCAGATTTATGTCCATAATCTGATACATTTCAGCATCCAGACCCTGTGCACGGGCAAGAAGCGTCGCAAAACCTGATAGTTCACTGCAAAAACCTGAACGGGTGTGTAATGTTCTTTCTTCATCCGAAACATGGTGCCTAAATGCTTTTTCTACAGCGACGATGGTACGTTCGATTGCAGCAATCGTCTCCGGATTATCTTCTGCTGATACTTCCATCTCTTTAATTAAGCTGGCCGGATTAGTATCTATCTCCATCGGTAGCGGGGTTTTTTCTAACAGAGCAACATCTAGTGATTCGCCGGTAGTTACTTTAACAGAATGTGTGAGTTGCAAGGTAGCCTGATTTAACTCTTCCGCCCGGTTGTTATCTGCAATCTGCGGTGGAAAAACTAAGACTGTATCTACACCGTCCTTTTTAGAACCGTGTCCCGATTCGGCTGTTTCAAGTGTATTTTTCTTTTTCTGGAGTGTCCGGAATCGTTCCTGTATTGAGAGTATCACTGCTTTGCATTGTTCCACGAGCGGTGACAGTTCTAGGGTACGTTCTTTTGTTCTCCGGTGTGAAGTTCTTGATACAGCCATCTCTGTCATGATGAAGCAAGGATTTTTAACTCGGAAATTTTGGCAAGTAGGGCGTCATGTTCGTCGGTTTGCTGGTGATGTTCAAGATTATAGACTTCCTGCTCCATGTGTTTGAGCAGTTCTTCGCAACAGGAAGTATACGCGTCGATAGCAAGGGAAAGCACCGGTGTAGCATTCTGTTTCATATTGCTAGTATATATTATACAGTACGTAGAACGGGGTGTTCCTGACGCGGCGTGTAGCAGCGTCAGGAACACGTCGAAGGGCTCGATGCACAGTGGACATCGGTGGCTGGGTCTCCTAGCGGTGCTGGTTGATGAACCAATAGACCAGGTACACCAGGGCCGCGAACGAGGCGGCGTCCCAGACCTTGTACCAGAATGGCACCGGCTGCATCCTCCGCAGGGTTTTATTTCGTCGGAACCAGCTGCGGAACCAGTCCGCAAAGCGGGCGAACAGCTTCTGGCTGCTCATACGGTTGGTGTGATACATCAGCTGCACCGCCACCAGCAGGAAGAACGCCAGCGGATACTGCGCGAACAGGCTGCTCAGCAACGCGACGTAGAAGCCGAGCACCAGCAGCAGGTACCCGATCAGCTTCCAGCTTCCGATTAGTGTCCACCACCGGTGATACCGCCGCACGCGGATGTACACCAGGTTCAGCGAAGCATAGACCGGCGTTCCCATCAGGGCGTACTCCAGCACCAATGCTGGTGTTATAGTAATACCTAAAATTTCCACGAGTCATCTCCTATTCGAGTGATTGGACGGGCCGATGGTATGATAATATACCCTATAGCATTGAAAAATGCAATAAGACATGCACGATATGGTAATATAAAGAGAGTTGGTGCAGGATGTAAAAAATATGTATAATGTATGTAATGTATGGGAGAGCTTCAAAAACAGTCCGTCGCAGAAGGACGAATAGTCACCGAAATAGTTGGACAGCATGCGGGAGTCCGAGAAATTAATTTTTCAGATCCGGTAGATGTAGCTCGTATTGAACAAATAAATAATGCCCCGAATGTTGAGCGATATCTGGGAGTTAATATGGCCAGTTCCGACTTGCTCTTTGCACTGGCGCAAACCGGCGCAGCGACCGTCTATGGGGTTGCTGGAGCGGAGCGTGTTTCTCCGGATGAACAGGGAGAACTGCAGGGATGGATCTATACCTGCAAAGACCGTTCTCCATCCACTCATGAGCTGCTTCGTACTGCATTACAGCTTCCAGCCGGTCAAAGAACCGGTGAGGTGTATTCGGTTACCTATGCAAAGCTTCCTACTGCTCCAGAAGGACAGATGAGCAGTGCAATTCGTGCTGCCTGTGTAGACCTGGCGCACAAAGAAGCTCAACGACGTCAGATTCATCCGGATCAGATTGATCAACCAGAGTCGTATATGCCGCGTGCGCATGTGGTTGCGTATGTGCGTCCGGATAACATTGATTCACAGATGATGCTGGAAGCGTCGGGTTTTGTGCGTCGAGGTGTTCGAACCCCTACGACTGCTAATGAAGAAAGTACATACATGTATGTACTTGACTGGAATGAATTAAATAAAAAACTTCAGGAAGCTGCCGATACACAGGTACTGTCCTCTGGTACCCGTCAGGAAAACATGCCGGATACGCTGCCCCCTAATGCGAAAGCAGCCTGATTACTTTTTTCCCAGCGTTTCGAGTACGAGTTGAACTGTTTCATCCGGGCCTTTTGAGTAGGTGTCTATGACAATATCAAAATATTCAGGGTTCCAGAAATCGTAGTCACCATAGAGTGACTTCCATTTGGCAATATTTCCTTCCTCTCGAACCTGAATATACTTTTTCGCTTCTTCCACTGACATCTTGTCGCGATTTACTACACGATCGATGCGGATTGCTTCATCCGAACAGATGAGAAGTACGCGCAGAACATTAGGAAGATCTTTTGCGACAAAACCGGAGAGCCATGCTTCGTAAATAAGATGATTTTCGGTTGTGAGAATGCGACGGGTCATATCATCAATCTCTTTTTCATGATCGTCGGAGCGACTGAGCGCACTGTTTTTATTGGTTTCCAGGTTGTTTTCAGCGTCAAAGCGACGCTGAATCTCGCCCGCGTTAATATACTTCCAGCCTAATGTATCGCGAAGTGCTCGTGCTAATGTACTGGTTCCAACTCCAATCTTCCCAGAGATTGTGATGTTATCGAATGTGCGCTGCATGTGTCGTTATTTACCGCCGGTGAATAATTTAACTATATCAAAGTATGTTACTACAACAGTCAGTGTAAGTAAAGCGATTATACCGAATAAGTTCAGGTAGCGCTCAAAGTTTGTATTGACTCGTTTGCCGCTGATCCACTCGTAGAGTACAAATACGACGCGTCCTCCATCCAGTGCCGGAAACGGCAATAGATTGATTACTGCCAGGTTCAGTGAAAGTAACGCTATTAATTCTATAACCGCAGATGGGCCATACTGAATTGCGACACCCGTATAGTTAGCAATGCCAATCGGTCCACTAAACTCTACAGCTGGTTTATCAAAGGTGATTAACTGTCCCAGTGCTTTTCCCAGTTCACTCAGAATGGTTGCCGTAATAGTTGCGGCATGTTGCAGTCCGTAAAACGGTGCGGTATACCATGGATACTTCTGAATCTTAAAGGCTGCATCTGTGTTTAATTCAATACCCAGAGACCCTTCACCTTTGGGTGGATTTTCCCGTGGTGTTATGGTTAACTCCTGTGTCTGTTCTCCCCGTTCGACAGTCATAACCATAGGCTCACCGGCAAAACGGGCAGTTGTGCTAATCAACTGATCTACCCGCTCAATCTTCACAACTTCCTCGTTCTGTTCCAGCTGAGTAATCCGGTCACCTTTCTGGAGACCGACGGTTGCAGCCGGAGAGTTCTCTGTTACCGCAAGAATTTCTACCACACCGGTTGGCTGTGGAACGCCCTGTGTAAACAGATAGGAGATCAGAACCCAGCCGAGCAGAAAATTCATCACAACGCCCGCTACCAGAATAAACAGCTTTTCCCATGGCTTTTTGTAGACAAACGCCTGCTGTTTATCTTTAGTCGGAATTTTGTCATCTTCGTGATATTCTTCTCCATACACTTTTACGAACCCACCGATCGGCAGCCAATTCAAACTATACAACGTCTCTCCTACTTTCTTGCCAAACGCACGCGGCGGGAATCCAAGTCCAAACTCTTCCACTTTGACACCGACTTTTTTGGCGGCCAGAAAGTGTCCAAGTTCATGAATAAATACAAGAATACTTAAGATTATGATGAATGCTAGTACTGTCATATCAGATATTGTACAGGGTACAGCTTAATAAAACATTATGAAAGAATGTGAAACTATTTCCAAGTGTGCTAGTATTAAAGAATATGTATACCATAGTAACAGTCTTAATCACTGCGTTGATGTTATTTGTTCCGGTAAGTACATATGCCCAGGGGGTCATTACCAATCCGGGTGAGATTGAATCTGCTCCGGCTGAGTCTGCCCCGCCCCCGCCACCTGATCGTATGATGGATGTTGAATCATCCGCTGACACTCCTGCGACTTCCGATCTTATTATGCCTCCTAAAGAGGATGTGCCTTCCATCGGCTTTCTAGGACAGGATCAAAAGTACTCTGTCACGTTCCGTGGGAACGGAGAAGCAGTAGTGACCTTACGTACTGTTTTCTCAAATCTGGGTACGCAACCACTTGACACACTCACCTTTACCGTTCCAAAAGATAATCCTGAAGATATTGTTGCGTATCAAGTGATTCGGGAAAGACAGTGTCTGCGGTATCGACAGGAGACTATTGCGTTTCCACAGAACGGGGTAACTCAGCCGCTTCGTGCTACCGATCCCGCAGCTGATCCTTGTCTGGAATACCAGGAACCAAACTATTTTGATTACTGGTATGGTAATTCACAGTATTTTAAGGCAGAAACCACGTTAAATGGTACTACGATCACCGTTACCCTTCCCTACCCGCTCGCTGTTAATGAATCAGGAAGTATTCTTCTCTCATACCGTGGTATGGGGTATGCGTCAAAAAACTGGACAGGTGGATATGACTACTCATTTGAAACAGCGATGGTCAAAGATAAGATTAATAGTCTTCAGGTCGGAATTAGCACCGATGCCGAGTTGAAACTGAAGAGTGGTCAAGCTGGTGTTGATTACGGTTACACCGATATGAAAGGGCTGGAACAGGTTGCGCTCGGTTCAGCAGGAGGAGGCGTTGCAAGTGCTCAGCTTGACTCATTTTATCAACAGATTGGATATGGCTCGATTGTCAAAAACGCAAGTAACCTTCAGCCAAACGATACCTATACTGTAGCAGGTACCTATGGAAAGTCATGGGTACAGCTATACGCATCTGAAATCGGTATCGGTGTTCTCGTACTGATTATCCTGGTTGTAGTCGCAGTTCTGCTGGGCAGAATGATCTGGAAGCGCCTAACCGGTCCCCGTCCTGCTGCAAATACCGTTGCAGGAAAGCAGTTACACCTGGGAACAACACTGTTGCTCACCTCAGGTGTGGGGTTTTTGACTGCAATTGTAATAGGGCTGTATACCGGAGTGGTATTTATCATCATGGCTGCAATTAGTGGTAACTATTACTACTATCAGCTCAATATGATAATTACCATGCTCGTTATGTTGATCTCAGCCGGTGTCTATATGTTCCTCTTTATCACACCTTCACTCGTTGTCGGCTATAAGAAAGGACTCTGGGCAGGTGTAGCCACAGCTGGTGCGACTATCATCTGGCTGGGAATTATCAGCGTCGTTGTCTTTATCATCTCCTTTTTCCTGTTCACCGGTGTGAGTATGCCATACACTATGTATGACACCGTCCGTGGTGCTGCAACAGAGATGAAGATGGATCAGCCGGTTTCACAACCGGTTGAGGCCATCGAGGCTGTGCAGACAAAATAATATCTGGCATAGGCAAGATGCTGAAGCCCAAAAAAAAAGAGAACCTGCGGGTTCTCTTTTTTTTGTGGTGTCTATTATGTATTAGAGCGCGCGAATCTGCTCTTCTTTCTTTTCTTTCATGTCCTGCATCTCTTCGTTAAACTTCTGAGTTGCGGTATCAATATCTTTTTCCTGGCGAAACTTATCGTCTTCGGTGATACTCTTGGCATCGAAGTTTGCCTTGATCTTTTTACGAATATCATCACGGAGTCCACGGATCTTTACCTTATGCTCTTCTACGGTCTGCCCGACCAGCTTTACAAACTTTTCGCGCTGTTCCTGTGAAAGATCAGGGAATACAATCAGAATGCGGTTTCCCTGCACTTTTGGTGTCAGTCCGAGGGGAGATTTAAGGAATGCTTTTTCGATATCCTGAACAGTCGAGGCATCATAAGGGGTAACTACCAGTGTGGTTGGTCCTTCACTGGTGATCGAAGACATCTCCATCAGCTTCATCTTGGTGGAGCCGCCATATGTTTCGACAACCATACCTTCTATAATGGTAGATGATGCTCGTCCGGTGCGAATTGCCTGGAGTTCTTCTTTCAGGTGCTCGATCACCTTTTTTGCATCGTTTGAAAAATCTTGAACAGGGTTCATAGTATATTATTCCTGACCCAGATCCCAGCGAAGGATGCGGGCAATTTTAATATTCTCTCCAAACTTCAGTATAGCATCTTTGATCAGAATTTCGACTGTCTTACTGCCATCACGGATGTAGGTTTCGTTCATAAATTCTTCCGGTGTAGCAGTCTTTGAGAATGCGAGCTGCATAGCCAGTTCCTGGCCCAGTTTCTGGAATTCATCATTACCAGAAACGAAGTCAGTCTCTGAACGCAGTTCGATTAAGGTTCCAATCTTTTTGTTGTGGTGGATATAACTGAAGATACCACCCTGAGAAGCTTCTCGGTCAGCTTTCTTTTCAGCTTTTTCTACTCCCCATTCGGACAGCAGTTTTTCAGCTTTAGCCATATCATTGTTACTTTCTTCCAGTGCTTTTTTACAGAGAGAGAAAGAAACGCCTGTTTTTTCCCGTAACTGTTTTAATTTTTGTGTGTCGAGAGCCATAGTTCAATAGAATGAAATACTAATAATTCATGATACCTAAGATAGAGGCCGGCAGCAAACTTATTTTTTTGCGGCGGCTTTTTTAGCAGGAGCTTTTTTTTCTTCTTTTGTATCCGCTTTTGCTTCAGTAGCTTCCTGTGCGGGAGCTTCTGTTGCTGCTTCCTTCTTTTCTACTGCTTTTTTGGCAGGAGCCTTTTCTGCTTTTGCAGCTTTCTTGGCAGGTGCAGCCGGTTCAGCTTTTGCTTCGGTGTTATCAGCTTCCTTTTCGACTTCTGTCTTTTTCTTTGGTTCCTGATAGTTCTTAGCATAAATGCCAAGCAGATCAGTTAAGACATGCTGAACAACTTCCGGAGCATCATCGTTCATGATGATCGGATAATCTACAGTTTCTGGATTTGCGTTGGTATCAACGATTGCAACAACAGGAAGCTTGTAAGTCTGAGCTTCTTTGAGTGCATTCTTTTCTTTACGGACATCGATGATAAAGATCATATCCGGACGCTTGCGCATTCCTTCCAGTCCGCGGTAGAAGCGTTCCAGCTTATACAGCTCCTTGGACATGCGGGTACGTTCGTGCTTGACGAACTGGTCCCAAGCACCTGAGTCACGATTTGATTTCATCTCTTCCATCTTCTTTACGTTCTCGATGATGGTGTCAAAGTTAGTTAAGAGTCCCGGAAGCCACTTTGAGGTGGTATACGGAATCTTGTGAGAAGTGCAGATTTCAGAAGTAAACGCAGCAATGTTTTTCTTGGTTGCAACAACAAGGATTGATTTTCCTTCTTTTGCCTGCTGTTCCATGAATGTTTTTGCCTTATTCAGCAGTTCAACAGTCTTGGTAAGATCAATGATGGAGACACCATTGATAACTTTGTAGATATATTTATATGATTTTGGATGAACGCGGCTTTTTCTGTGACCTAAATGAGCTCCCAGATTAAACAGCTGTTCGATCTCGTTCGTTGATTCGGTTGTTTGCGGACTTGCCATATCAGATTATAACAAAAAGACAATGTAAATCAATAGAAATTGATACTAATATAAAGAATCTCTATTATAGCAGATAGTTTGCTGATTTCCTTACAAAGGTTATCCCAGATCGAGACTCTTGAGATAGGTGCGGAATTCGCCATTTACCTCGGGATGTTTTAAGGCAATATCTACGATTGTTTTCATATACTCTACTTTGTTTCCGGTATCGTAGTATTTGGCGTTATCAAGTACTACTGCGTAGGTTCCCATACCTTCTTCTTTCAGCAGATTGATTGCATCTACCAGCCAGACTTCTCCCCCCTTACCCGGTTTGACACGGCGCAGTGCATCAAAAATCTCCGGTGGCAGGATGTAGGCGCCATGCGTTGCGATGTTTGATGGAGCATCCTCAGGATCAGGTTTCTCGACAATGCGCTTAATTTTATGAACATTGCCTTCAACCTGTTCCAGTTCAGCAATTCCATAGCGTTTTAAATCTTCTTTTTTTTCGATTTTAACTCCGGAGATGACGATTCCCGGGTATTTTTCGTAGACCTCGATCATCTGCTTCAGACGCTGAGGCTGCGCTGAGATAAATTCATCTCCCCATAATACGGCGAACGGTTCATCTTTAATGACGGGTTCAGCAGATAATACCGGAGTGCCGTTTCCATAGGGCCCTTTCTGGCGGATATAGATAAAATTAGCCATCTCCGAGATATGCTTCAATTCGTCCAGCATATGCTGTTTCCCTCCGTCTACCAGATTCTGAATCAGATCCTGGCCCGGTTTGTCAAAATGATCTTCGATGGCACGTTTATTTGAGCCGGTTACGATAATTACGTCTTCGATGCCGGATTCAACTGCTTCTTCTACCACATATTGGATAACCGGTTTATCTACAATAGGAAGCATCTCTTTTGGCATTGCCTTGGTCTGTGGTAAAAAACGGGTTCCAAAGCCTGCGGCAGGAATAATGACTTTTCTGATTTTCATAGGTGTGTATTAGTTAAATTTTATGGTAACTGTTCGCTGAATGGTAATATTATCTACGACAGCGGTTATTTCTGCAACACCAGGTGTACCCGAACTGATCGTAAAGACTGCTTTGCCATTTGCATCGGTAACCACGCCGGCCTCCTGTACCGATCCAACCGTAGTGGAAAGACGGACTGTTTTATCAGAAACACCGCGTCCTTCATCGTTCCGGACAAAGACGGTGACTTCGGCCGTATCAGTGTTATTGGCGTCAACTTCGAGTGGCCAGGCAAAGATCAGAGATTTATCTGAAGCGATGATGTCCGTACTGGCACGGGTCACACTGGTGAGCTGGTCATTAAAGAGGATAAACGACATAAATATCGTGAAGGCGAGAAAAAACAGCATCATCATACCCAACAGCTTCTTGTCCATATCAATCTCAATTGTAGCAGAAATTCGGATACGTCAGGGTGTAACTGTGCAGCAGTGACATGCAGTGTGAGCAATATATATCAATCCGGTTTACGGCAACTTCTGAATCATAAGCTGCTGTTTTTTCCATGCTTTTTCCATGTACATCCAGATCGGTTCTTTCTGCAGTTCTTTGAACGCCTGGTGCAGTCTGCGTCCTACCTCTTTCTGATGCACCCCGTTATGGGTATCTATATACGCTCCCATAGCGGAGATCAGTGATCCAATAACGTCGAATGGGTGCCGGGCAGCGTCGACAAGGATAAACGTTCGCTGTTCTCCGAAGCGGGCCGCAATATCCGGCAGTTGCAGGTAGAACTGCTGTCGCTGATACTGCTTTTCAAATGAGTCCGCATCCCATTTGGTATGAGAGCGCATGGAATCGTGTTCGGCCACCAGATGCCGGGCCTTCATGATAGTGGGAAATTGTTTTTCCGGAATATATAAAATAAAGGTGATATCAGGATAATACCCCTGTACATACTCCTGTTCCATCTGACGTAGTTCGTTCAGATCAATACCGCCTTCCATCCCTTGATAGATACGGGTGGAGTCCAGGTAACGGTCCAGGACCATCACCCGGTCCTGTTCTTTTTGTGCACCCAGATAGGGTGTAATCACCTGGTCCAGATGAATTTTACGGGCTTTATTAAAAAGTAAGGCCAGTTCTTTGGCCGTTGCGCCCTGTTCGGCTTTGGTAAAGATTTCTGCCCGAATGGCTTCTGCCTCCGGTGTTCCCCCGGGTTCGCGACTTGATTGAATTTCAATACCGGCGCGACGAAAGACATGTTCAACGCCAGGAATACAGATAGTGGTTTTTCCGAGGTACTCTCCCCCCTCAACAGTGATAAGTAATCCCATATTGGTTTATTCTAGCCTAAAAAAAGAACGATTACATGCGAATGGTAGAACCTGGCTGTGCTTTGTTGGAAAGGATGAGCTGAGCAACCTGATCCTCAATTTGATCACGCAATACCCGTTCCAGGTTACGGGCACCAAAGGCCGGATCAACATTATTTGCCAGCACCTGTTCGAGGGTAGCATCCGCCACTTCCAGTTTGACTTGATAGAGATCCATGACATTTTTTTCGATCTGCTGCATAAATTTTCGCGCAATCGGCAGCATGCTGTTTCCCTGGATGGGCCGGAACGCGACCACTCCGTCAAACCGGTTCAGGAATTCCGGCGTATAGTAGCGCTTTTCAATCAGATGGGCAATCAGTTCGTTATCACTCACAGTTTTGCCGGTACGCATCGTCTCGTATAAAAAGTCTGCGCCGGCGTTACTGGTTGCGATGATAACGAGATTTTTACAGTCAACCCGCTGACCAAAACCGTCGGTAAAGTACCCTTCGTCAAGAATGGTAAGGAAGATATTCAGCAGGTTCTTGTCCGCTTTTTCAATTTCGTCCAGCAAGAGCACCCCATAGGGCTGTTCCCGGATGGCGGTGGTGAGCAGTCCTGGATTCTGAGTTTCCGAAGAGCCAACCAGCTTCGGGATATCATCTGTAGACTGATAGAGCGACATATCAAATCGCATCATTGCTTTGTCCGAGTTGAAAAAGGTATTGGTAATTGTTTTGGCTATTTCGGTTTTACCGACGCCTGTCGGACCTAAAAAGAGAAAGCTGGCCAGTGGCTTACGTCGCTTTCCCAGCAGCAGGAAGGCTCGGCGCATCGCCGCGGACAACTCATGTAATGCCTCGGGTTGATTTACCACATTAGTCTGAAGCTGAGACTCCATATTCAGCAGCTTTTGCTTCATCTCTTCGGTTAGTGTCGTCGGTGTGTGTGTTTGCGCACTGAGTACGGTATCTACAACCTCCGGAAGCACCACACGCTGCTTGATATGCTCGTTTACGTAGACGCAGACATTATCCAGCAGCTCTACTGCTTTGCCCGGAAACGGAATGGTCGTAATAAAGAAATCACTTTTCTCTACCACAGCTGCCAGCGTTTCGAATGGAATGTATACACGGTAGCGTCGTTCAAACTGCGGCGTCATATCAAATAACACCTGCATGGTTTGTTGTTTGGTTATCTCTTTCACCTCTACTTTGTCAAACAGCAGTCGCATGCGTTCATTAAAGAAGATGTATTTGTCGTAGTCGAACGGAGTTGTAATACCGATAATCTGAAGCTGGCTCGATTTTCCATACTCTTCTATCGGACCGGACAGATCAACCCGGTCCGGGCTGCCCCCGGAGATATAGGTATCAATATCATCAATCACGAGTATCACGTTTTTTGATTTCATTGCTTCTGCCAGCAGTTTACCGAAAAATGCCTCCCGTTCGGTCGGATCGGTATAGGTCGAGAGAATCTGATCCATATGGAGCTTGAGGACTCGCTTATAGGCAATAAGTGGATTACATTTCCCATGATAGATATCCCGTGCAAAGGCGTCGACGATGGTGTGTTTACCAACTCCTTCTCCTCCGACCAGCAGAACGTTTGCTTCGTCTGCACGGAGTAAGGCCTGTTCTATCGCTTTTACTTCTGCTTCCCTGCCCACCATGTGAGTTCTGTTTTTCTGGTAGCTACCGCCGGTCATCTCAGAACTGAACTGATCGAGCTTCGGTGTGTATCCGGCTGCCCAGTCGTTGGCCAGTGGAACAATCTCAAACAGATTGTGCAGCTTCCACCATTGCGATTTGTAGTACCGTTGCTGGTACATATACTCAAACCATTGTTCGACATACGCCTTACTGGCTTCGGTGAGCGCATGAGTTTTAATAAACTGCTGCTTTTCCCGTTCTTTCTGTTCCTCTTCTGTGGGAGTTATCAGAAACAGCAGAAACTGGACCGGCGTAAAGAGCAGGTAGACAGCAATCAGTACCGGCATCAGAATAATATAGAGAGACTGAACAATACAAAAGATAAAGAGCATAAAACTCCGCACCATAAATCCGATACCGACCGAGATCAGATTAAACATCATCACATTAAACAGATCGTTCATGTTGAGCCCGCGTGAGTGGCTTTTGTCAGTAAGTCCTTTCCACGGTGAAAACAGTGTTCTGAGGAGAGTGGTTACCGAGAAAATATACGGGATGAAGAGATAGAAGTTAATAACTCCTTCAAAAAAATTCGCAATCTGATGAGAGATAAAGTAAGACGGACTTTTACTCATTCTTTCATTATAGAGTGTTTGGCAGAATTCTGGTAGCGGATTCCCCGGGGTATGCAGGGAACACTTGTCATGAAAGCCTATAATATGTATAATATGAGTACAAGCGTCCACTATTGCATGGAGGAACTGCGATGAGTATTCAGGCACTGGACATTTCGCGCACTCATCTCCGCAATATCCTGGGGTTCGACCCGGATATCCTGCCGGAGTGGGAAGTGATGGAGGACTGGAACATCCGCAATGGCGCCTGGCGCAAGCGGGATCAGGTGATGGTTCAGAACGATCGAACCTTCATCTACGGCGGCACCACCTTCGAGGCGGGTTTGCCCTTCACCATCGGGCGGATCCGCTACAGCGTCGAGGGTACGGACAAGTCGGAGCTCGTCGAGTTCCGTCACTATGTCATTATCCACGCCCAGGTGATCGACCTGCGGACGGAGTCGGGCTCCTGGGAGGGTCCGAAGGGCGACCCCCGCCTCAACTAGGTCCTCCGGACCACCCGGCTGAACGCAGACGGCGCACGTACCTGGCAAGCAGGGCCGGCCTATCAGGCCGGCCCTTATTCGTAGGAGTACCCGTGGTTGTCTACCCCCTCACCAAAGAGGAACTGTCCACGATCCTTCGATTTGATCCGGACCTGCTCAGCTGGATACCCGAGTCAGATTGGCTCGAGCAACAGGAGGGCTACTGGATGGTCCGGGAGCAAACCTTTGTGCAGCTCAGCCACACGTTCTCCATTGGCGGGGAGCACTTTCCTGCCCAAGTGTCCTTTATGATTGGCCGGATCAGGTACAGCGCCGGCAAGTCCGAGCGGGACGAGCTGGTGGACCTCCGCAGCTATGTGTTGTTCTGGGGACTTCCGTTTGAGGGAGATGTTTCACCACTTCCCGACTATGGTGGTCGCACACCGTATAATCCAAAGAGTAACTAGGGTGTACAGTGGGGCTGCCTGAACAAGGAAGTGTGCGGGGAGATGTGGAGTTTGTAGAGGGGGCGGCATCCGGGCCGCCCCCTATCTTCGCACCTGCTGCCGAGCGCGCAGGTGTATATTCTGTTGTGATGCTACTTCTTTGTAGCAAAGAATCATTTCTAGGTTGAGTTACCTTTCTGCCATCTCACGTGGCTTGCCGTTTTCGTCGAAGTAAAAGTCGGGATGCTCGCGGGGGACGAAGTTCTCCTGGAAGACGTACCAGGTTCCTGGTCCTGCCAGTTGAAGTGCGTTGTCCATCTCAGACTGGGGTACTGCATTGATCTGCATGTGCCACTGTCCGTGAGAGTACCCCCAGACACAGACGCGCGGTTCGTTTCGCCATTTTCCTAAACTGAGACGGTGCATGGTCTCCTCACGCTAAAAGATTCCGAAGAGATAATTATACTATATCTTATAGAAGAGTTCAAAGTTATATCACTTACAGAAGAAAAAGATCGAGAAGTATGTGGTCCCTGTAGGACTTGAACCTACGGCCTTTCGGATGTAAGCCGAGCGCTCTACCAACTGAGCTAAGGGACCTGAATCAACACATGCTATTATATCATACCCGGCCTGTCTTGCATCTTTTTATTTTGCTTCACTCAGACGCTTGTACAGTAATACCTGGGCAACCACAAAGAAGGTTGTTACCACATCAACTACCAGCTGTGCCGGAACGGTCATCAGAATTGTATTGGGCACTGACCACGGTAACAGCACGGTTAATGTAAGATAGACAAAACTGTACGCAATGTAAAACAGGACCGAGGTAAGTGCGAACTTGAATAACCGTTTCTGGAAGAGCTGCATTGATCCGGCCATCGCGTTATTTATCGAGTAATCTTTTAGCATAATCTGAAAAATATACAATGCGCTGAACATGGCATACCAGATGATAGGAAAAATAAGAATAATGCCAATGGTGTTGATTGTTTCGATACCAGTATTTAGTAACTCGGTATTTCCTTGAAACAAAAACGGTAGCAGAGCAATTGCGATCGGGATTAATGCCGGAATACTAATAGGAAAGCTTTTTTTAAGTGCCTCGCCGAGTGCCTGTCCTACAGAGGCGGGTTTTCCCTCAAGAGTATTCCAGACAATGCGTGCAGATGCCGCAAGAATAAAAAGAAAGGCCAGAATCATCAAAACGGTTACCATGCTTGAGAGTATCGGTGCATACTGTACGTCCGCTTCGGGAACCGGGGCAAAAAAACCGATGATATGTAGTGGCAGGTATAAAGCGACTGTTACCACTGCAAGAGATCGAACTGTTTTTTTCCAGAGCGGAAATGCCTGGGCAAACAGTTCAACTAAACTGAAAGGATCTACCGGATCTGGTGTGGTAGCGGTTTGTTTCATTACCAAAGAAGAATTGGTGCGCGAACCTGGACTTGAACCAGGGACCTCAGTCTTATCAGGACTGCGCTCTAGCCAGCTGAGCTATTCGCGCTGTAACTTTACGTTTCAGAACGTTAAGAGACTATTATAACAAAAAATTTTAAATGCAATACAGTAGATTATACCGGAAAAATATTGTATTATTAACTTTTGCTCATAAGAAAATAAAAAACGCCCAATTGTAATTGGACTGACATTACTATTTTTTATTAATTACACACTATCATGTTTGTAACGATTATCTCCGACTGTCGTGATGCAAATGAGTCCGGTCGTCAAATTACCCGTGCAGGAAACTTATTCCCCGGCATCAACGTACAGATGGTTGGCGTTAATAATTTTAATGAAATCGAAGCTGCAGGAAATCTGATCGATATGCTCGATGCAGCTGCAGGTCAGAAAGGTATCATTATGGCAAACGCCGCTCCACGCCATGGATCAGGCAAGAACTGGCCAAATGGCACCCCGTTCGGCTGGTTTACCTACAAAGATACCTTAATTGTCTCCACGGTTGCCGGAATGACGCTGTCTCTGGTTAAAAAATTCGGTCTGTTAAATACATTCCATGTCACCGATATTCCGGTCGCGCTCGATGCAATGGTTCAGAAAGGTAAGTTCCCGGCTGAACATCGTGACAGAGTTGTTAAAACACAGTTCCGTAGCTACGAATACATGCCATTCCTTGCCAAATGGGTTTTTGAAGGCGAAGAAGTTCCGCATGAAATTTATGAGCTGGACGAAGTGGTAGAGATTCCAAAGGCAGTCTGGTGGACTGATAACTTTGGTAATTGTAAAACAACGATCCTGCCGGAAGAAATTGGCTTTGAGCCGGGAAAAACAATGGAAAGCAAAATTGGTACACTCACCTGTTATGAACGTTTGAAAGATGTGCCTAACAGTCAGCCGGCACTTATTATCGGAAGTTCAGGCTTTGAACATAAGCGCTTCCTCGAAGTGGTAGTACAAGGAAAGAGTGCTGCCAAAGAGTTTAACCTGAGTTCAGGATCTGTTCTCTTTGAATAACCTATGAAAAAACTGATTGTTATTGCAGACTGGTCAACGGATGGTCTCTATACACAATCATTTCGATCTATTATTGAGGGGTTCCTGATGGATCAGGAATATCCTCAGATATCGTTTGTTCAGGCGGATTCCAACGCTTTTTCCACTGGCTTTCTGCTCAAACAGTTAGTGCAGACCGAAGAACTGTTTGGACGTCCGCAGAACACGATCTTTTATATTTCTTCTCCGGGAAAACCAACCGGCCCCTTTATGATTCTCCGCCTTGCCTCGGGAATGATGGTTTGTGGTTTTAATACAGATACTGTCTTTTCATTTCTCAAACCGCAGCTGAAAAAAATCGATACCTATACCGAACAGCAGGATGTTTTTTCTATTGACCGCTATCCCCGTCTTATCGCGCATTTAATGAATGATATGGAGGATGAAATGGAGTTTGACGAACTGCCGGCCAACATCATTCCCGAAGTTCGAGGTACACAGATCGGATATGTTGACTATACAGGATCAATCGTGTTGACGATCACTGAAGATGACCTGAAAGGAAAAGCATCGAGTGGTAGTACTGTTGAGGTACGTATCGGAGAGACATCGGCCCGGATCTTTTTTGACCTGACCAACCCCAAAGATCATACCGATGATATGGTTCTGACTACAAGCCGGTTTGGTCCCGTAGACGCGAAGTATCTGATGATTACTCCGACATATAGTGGACTTAATTCAGAGCGTAAGCCTGCTCACTTCTTCAAAAACCCGGCTCCGGGAACTGAGGTTGTTATTCAGTAATATAGTATTTACAATCTTGCAACTTGTACGTTTCTCAGGTATGGTATATGTATGATTAGAAGAACGTATGGTATCTATCTCCTTACTGCTTTTTTTGCAGTGCTTCTGATCTTTTATCTGTTATGGCTTGCCAGACCACAACTGGTACTTGCGGATGCTCCTGACAGTACTCAGTATCGGCGAGCAGTGCAGATTACGAATACCGGTTCTGCCCTTTCGAACTATCAGGTTCTCGTGACTGTTGATACCGCTACACTGATCTCGCAAGGCCGGTTGCAAAACGACTGTGATGACCTTCGTTTTCAGGATAGTAATGATACTACCAATCTTGACTACTGGATTGAGAACAGCGGCGCAAATGGCTGTAATACTGCTTCCACCCGGATCTGGGTCGAAGTGCCTTCGATTAACGCAAATGCGACAAAAACCATCTATCTGTACTATGGAAATCCCTCTGCATCCGCAGGCAGTAATGGAGCAGCAACCTTTCCGTTTTTTGATGACTTTGATTCGTTCAACAGTAGTATCTGGACCTCTACCGCAGGCGGCAGCGGATACTCGCTAAGTGGTAGCAGAATGACCATTACCCAGGGAAGTGTATATACCACATCAACCCTTGCCGGACTAACACAGCCAGGCTATATCGCTGAAGCGCAGGTTGCCTGGACTAACAATGATACTGGACAGGCCGGCTTGCATATTGGGAGTACCACCAACACAGCGGCGGCAAATGCGACCGGCGCGGCTTTGGCATATGTGCTTCGCGGCGCCGGAGTAACTGATTTATATGGTATGGCGGCAACAGGAGCTACCAATTCCTATGATATTGCCGGATCTTCCAATGTTATCGGATCGATGACGCTGAGTACCCGGTATATTCTTGGCACTGCGGTCGCCAGCAGTAATATCTATCTTCAGACAAACCGGACGACAGCCTATACAGGGGGATCAGGATGGTCATCTACCCCACGTTCATTCCATCTCTGGTTGGGGTATTTCAGCGGCTCTAATGCCGGCACTACCAATATTTCAGACTTTGCGGTGGACTGGGTGCTGGTTCGTCAGTACACCACTACCCCGCCAACTACCTCAGTTGGATCTGAAACCGGTGCAACGGACAACTATGCCCTTCGTTTTTACGGAAATGGTGTGAACGCGCTTGATCAGGACCGAGTGGTGATTCAAGTAGATAGTCCCCATAGACCAGCCGATGTAGGTGCCACCGATTTTACGATTGAGTTCTGGATGAAGGCAGGGGCTCAGTCCCGTCCGGGTGCGACAAATGTTGGCTGTAATGTAAACGAGAATAACTGGATTAACGGCAATATCATCTACGATAAAGACCGGTTTAACTTTGGCCGAAAATATGGGTTATCGTTAACTGAGAACGGCAGGCTTGCGTTTGGTGTAGTTAATAATGCCAGCGAAGCAACCACCATCTGCGGCACCTCCAATCTTACAGATAATAACTGGCATCACGTGGTGGTACAGCGACGAAGCTCTGACGGTCAGATGTCAATCTATATTGATGGGGTGCTGGAACGTCAGCAGGACGGTCCGGATGGTGACGTTTCCTACCCGGATGGAGCCGCTTCCAGTGTACAAAGTAGCCCGTACTGTCAGGGGCCGGGTGGCACCTGGGGTGGCACTTGTATTCGTGATCCGTACATTGTCCTGGGTGCAGAGAAACACGATGCCGGCGCAGAGTATCCCTCCTACAACGGGTTAATGGATGAGCTGAGAATATCAAACACCTTACGGTATGCGTCAAACTTCACCCCGCCAACAGCGCCGTTTACCCCGGATGCGAATACCATGGCACTGTACTCCTTTGATGAAGGTACCGGAACAACCCTTACTGATCGATCAGGAGCTACCGGTGGTCCATCGAACGGAACGCTCAATGTGGGCGGGTCTCCATCGGGTCCGGCATGGGTTCAGGATAGTCCATTCTCTGGCGGGCCAACCAGTACTCCGACACCCTCACCTACTCCTTCCAGTACCCCGACACCCACGAACACTCCCGCGCCAACAAACAGCCCGACACCCACGAACACTCCCGTTCCAACAAACACCCCGACACCCACGAATACTCCCGTTCCAACGGCAACACCAGCACCCGGAAACTATCCCGAAGGAACCCGCTTTCGTCGCACTATTACCATCGACAACAGCAGCGGACAGGCACAGACCGGTCTTCAGGTTCCTCTGACGCTGGATACAGCGGCATTAATCTCTGCCAACAAGATGCAGGCTGATTGTGGAGATATTCGTTTTCGTGATACTGATCAGTCTACTGCACTTGATTACTGGATTGAGAACGGCGGCACCACCGACTGTAATGATACCGATACACGGGTGTGGGTTGAACTCCCTTCGATAAGTGCAGGGGCATCTCGGCAGATATACCTGTACTATGGCAACGACACCATCGTCAACGGAAGTAACGGAGCAGCAACCTTCCCTTTTTTTGATGACTTTACCAGCTTTAACAGTAGTATCTGGACCTCTACCGCAGGCGGCAGCGGCTATAGTCAAACCGGAAGTACTATTACCATCACCCAGGGAAGTATCTATACAACTGCTGCTGTTCCGGGAGTTACACAACCGGGATACGTTACCGAAGCACAGGTCCGATGGACAAATAACGATGCCGGACAGTCCGGTCTCAATATTGGCAGCACCACGAATACGGCGAGCAGCAATGGTACCAGTGCCGCGCTTGCCTATCACCTCCGGGGAAACTCGACCAGTGATTTATTTGGACTGGCCGGATCAGGCAGCAGCGCGTCGTATGATATCGGGAGTACCTCGAATATCATTGGTACTCAGGTTACGGGTACCCGCTATATACTGGGGAGTCTGGTGACATCATCTAATGTGATTTTTCAAACCAATCGCAGTACTGTCTTTACTGGAGGCAGTACCTGGTCTGCGACTCCCCGTTCGTTTTACGTCTGGCTCGGATACTTTAATGGACAGAACGCCGGAACAACCAATGTTTCGGATATGGAAGTCGATTGGGTTCTGGTGCGACGCTATGCAGCTACTATGCCGGGTATCTCAATAGGCTCAGAAGTAGAGGCATCCGTCCCTGCTGCCCCATCCGGTTTGCAGGCTACTGCGGCTTCAGAGCAGGTCTCTCTTACCTGGAATGCTCCCGCGGACAATGGTTCGCCAATTACTGATTATCTGGTGCAGTATCGGCCAGGTGGATCGGGCTCGTTCACGACCTTTTCGGATGGAACCTCGACCACAACTGCTGCGGTAGTTACCGGATTAACGAACGGCACAATCTACGAATTCCGGGTTGCAGCAATAAATGGCAATGGCACGAGTGCGTTCAGCTCTACAGTTTCATCTACCCCATTTTCTGCAACCCCTGCCGCCCCGGTTGCGTCCGGTGTGAGTGTGAGCGGCACTGTCCGGGTGGGACAGATACTCACCGGCTCGTATACCTATACAGATACCAATGGTGACGCAGAGAGCGGTACGACTTTCAGATGGCTGCGCGCCACAACTGCCGGTGGTACTTATACGCCAATTGCGGGCGCTACCGCAAGCACCTACCTCCTGACAGAAGACGACGCAAACCAGTATCTGCGGTTCGAAGTAACGCCCCGTTCCGCGGCAATCCCCACTACCGGATCAGCGGTCCAAAGTGCAGCGGTCGGTCCGGTTGATCCTATAACCTTTTATAACCACATTCTGATTATTGGGCAAAGTTTTGCGCTCGGGTACGACGGCAATCCTGCGCTTTCCACATCTCAACCGTATACCAATCTGAAACTGAATCCCACCAACACAGCGCTTACCGCTCTGGTCGAAGATGAAAACCTTCCTAACGATAACGTGAACGCGGCTGTGGAATCGCCCGCAAGTGCGCTGGGGAATACATTAACGGCGCTGTCGGACGGAGAAAGTTATCGAACGCTGGTCTCCAAAAGTGCGGTGCCGGGAGCTGCATATAGCGCTATGAGCCAGGGAACGGCAACGTATAACAACTCACTGGCGCAGATCACTGCGGGACGATCGCTCGTCCAGGCACAGGGGTTTGAACATCGTGTGGTTGCGATCGCAAACCTGCATGGCCCGGCCGATATCCTCAATGCATCGAGTTATGAGGACTATTTAAATGAGTGGCAGCAGGATTATCAGGCTGATATTTTTGCGATTACCGGTCAGACGGGCACACTTCCCATGTTTATTGACCAGAGCAGTAACTTTACTGCCTATAACTACAGTAGTACTCCCCTGGTAACGGCTCAGCTTTCTGCAGCGGAAAATAATCCGGACATCTATATGGTTGGGCCAAAGTATCAATTTACGTACACCAACTCCGATGGCATCCATCTCTTAAATACCGGGTATCGCTGGCTAGGAGAATATTATGCCAAGGCAATTAATAGAGTATTGCAGGGTGAAACAACAACTGCCCTTGTACCGCAGACAGTGGTGCGAAGCGGCAATACGATCACGGTTAAATTTGATGTACCCGAACCGCCAATCGTTATCGACACAACCAATGTATTATCACAGAACGATTATGGTTTTGAGTTTTATGATCCAATTGGTTCGGGAACCATTGATTCTGTTTCTATCGACTCGAGCAGTATCATTCGTATGAATGTCATGGGTAATCCCAGCACCAGTGCACGACTGAGATATGCGTATACGGGAACAGCCGGATCCTTACCCGGAGCTCAGCAGTCCGGATCAGCGCGAGGGAATATTCGTGATAGTGACGCAACGCCCTCATTATATGGATCAAATCTCTATAATTGGCTGGTTCATTTTGATGAATTGATCACTGTTGACGAAACTGCGCCGACACTCAGTAATGTCGGATTTTCGTCTCCAACTGCAACCACTTTGCGCATAACCTGGAATACCTCTGAACCGGCAAGCGGATTGGTCCGCTACGGTTTGATGTCCCTGTCGAACAATACCACCGAAGAACATTCTGATGAACTGGCTACCTCACATGATCAGACGATTACCGGCCTCGCGCCATGCACTACCTATCGAGTGGTAGCCCGTTCACGTGATCTGGCGCTAAACGAAGGTGATTCTGCATTGAACGGTGAATATACTACTTCAGGATGTATCGCGTCAGCGCAACCAATTGATACTATTTCGGATACTATCACCAATAGTAGCGGTGGTGAACTGGTCTATCAGTCCGGCGGCAACGAGCGCCTGCGGTTAAGTATCCCCTCAGGTTTTTCGACCGGGGATCTGGTATTTCAGGCCATACAGTTGAACGGTACTACGGTATTGGGAACTACCGGTCAGCCTGGCGCATTTACCGGTCTTACGAATCATATCTACGAGTTAAATGCCTTGTCTGGTCTCAATTCCGAAGTTACTTCCTTTAATCAACCTGTTCAATTGACATTCAGTTACCAGAATGCCGAAGTAAGTGGGCTTGTAGAATCCAGTCTTAAAATTATGCGCTGGAATGGCAGTCAATGGGAGGATCTGAACAACAATCAGGTAGATACCGGAGCGAATACGGTTACGGCAACAACAACCCAGTTCTCGACATTTGGATTATTTGGACAAGCTATTTCTCCTACTTCCACTCCTGTCTCAGGATCCCCTGCGCCGACGACTCAGCTCAGTACGTCTCCCGCACCAGGGAATCGTGAGAACGGACGCGGGTCAGGACGGTCCGGAGGGACATCACAGCCGGCTCCGTGCGCATCGCTTGAACCCGGCAAATCGGCTCCCTGGCTCTATGCGGCTGTACCGGTCTCACCAACTAGCATCAAACTCCTCTTTTCATCTGCGGAAGGACCTGTTGATCATTATGCATTGAAATTCGGGACCGCTTCCGGCGAGTATGTCTTTGGCGCCAGTAAATTCGGTACCGGCGAGACGCGAGAGTATCTGGTAGAGTCTCTTTCCCCCGGCAAAACGTATTACTTTAGAGTGCGTGGAGGGAACGGCTGTGCAACCGGCCCTTGGTCAAACGAAATCGTGGCAAAAACGGATATTACCGGTTTTGTCCGTCAGCTCCAGCCGACAGATATTCAGATTGAGTCACAGGACAAACAGTCTGATGGAGGCACCGATACCGGCAGCACTGGATCAGATCGTGATGATTCTGCTGGATCAGATGAGGTGCGTTCGCCGGTCCCGGAAGAACAATATCTCCTTCGAGTCCGGGTGATTGACTCTCAACGAAAGCCGGTTTATAACGTAGCGGTACAGATTGCAGGCAGTGATATTAAAGGAGTAACAGATCGTATGGGGTTTGCAGATCTTGAAGCAGTCCCGGCCGGTTCTCAAACCATACGGATTACATCACAGGGATATGCGGGCGAGCAGATAGTCCATCTGCAGGGAGCACAGGAGCAGATTCAGGTTGATGTAACAGTGCAAAAGACATTGAACTATAATACGCTTTTTATCTATGGACTGGTCGGACTGACCGTGATGATACTCATCATCTCAATCTTCAGAAAGCTAAAAAAGCACTCCCGTTAATCCATAAGACGCATGGGTATCAGTATTGATATCTGTGTTACCGTTATCTCTGTTTTAAAATGAAAGCGTATTTCTATATACATTCCTGTATAGAGGAGTAAGTATCTTAAAGAACTCCCTTTTGAATATAACTATATCTTGGGTAGTATGAAGTTATGAAGATCTATTTCTGAAAGAACTTCTGTAATTTGTTTTTATACTGTCTGAACAACCGTGGTATGTGCAACACATTGAATATACTCTCTTAACCGGGTTAGGTCGCCTCTTGTTTCTAGGTTGTCCTAATGGACAAGTTTATTTCCTAAAAAAATAGAAAGGAGGTGATCCATCCGCTCCTTCCAGAACGGATACCTTGTTACGACTTAACCCTCATCGCCGAAAACATATTCCCCCGCAGAACTGCGAGGTTCATATACTCCCGACTTTGTTGGCTTGACGGGCGGTGTGTGCAAGAGGCAAGAACGTATTCACCGCAGTATAGCTGACCTGCGATTACTACCAAATCCACGTTCATGCAGGCGAGTTTCAGCCTGCAATCCCCACTGAGCGAAGGTTTGTGAGATTTGCTTACTCTCGCGAGTTCGCTATGCTCATTGCTCTTCGCATTGTAACATGTGTGTAGCCCAGGGCATAAGGACCATGCTGACTTGACGTCTGCCCCTCCTTCCTCCTCACCAACGGTAAGGCAGTTTCGTGTGACACTTGTAACACACGATGGGGGTTGCGTTCGTTGTCCCACTTAAGGGCACTCCTCACGGAACGAACTGACGACAGCCATGCAGCACCTGTGTAGCACCCTCGAAGGAGTCCTACTTTCATAAGATTAGCAGCTACATGTCAAACCCTGGTGAGGTTCTTCGTTTTGTTTCGAATTGAACCACATGTTCCTCTGGTTGTGTGCCTCCCCGCCAATTCCTTTGAGTTTTAACCTTGCGGTCGTACTCCCCAGGCGGCTAGCTTAACGGGTTACCTTCGCCACACCTGACCCCCGAAGGGGTGGAAATGCAGCTAGCTAGCATGCGTTTACGGCCAGGACTACGCAGGTCTCTAATCTGCTTCGCTCCCCTGGCTTTCGTGTCTCAGTGTCAATCTTCTTCCAGTAATCCGCCTTCGCCACTGGTGTTCCCGTGGGGATCAACGCATTTCACTACTCCTCCCACAGTTCCGATTACCCTTAAGAAAATTCTAGTTTTGCAGTCTCACCTCCAGTTTCATGGTTGAGCCATGAAATTTAAAAGGTAACTTACAGAACCACCTACACGACGCTTTACGCCCAGTAACACCGGATAACGCTTGGGGCCCACGTCTTACCGACGCTTCTGGCACGCAGTTAGCGGCCCCTTTCTAGAATGGTACCGTCAATCTCTTGCGAGACTTCTTCCCATTCCACAGTGGTTTACACTCGTTAGAGCTTATTCCCACACGCGGTATTGCGCGGTCAGACTTTCGTCCATTGCCGACTATTCCTGATTGCTGCCTCCCGTAGGAGTGGGGGCCGTGTCTCAGTCCCCCTCTGGCTGACCACCCTCATGAGGCCAGCTACCCGTCATAGGCTTGGTAAGCCGTTACCTTACCAACTACCTGATAGGACATAGGCTCATCCCTGACCGAACAGTTACGTCCTTTACCTAGCTAGGCTAGGACCATGCGGGATTACCCATCCTTTCGGATGGCTATCCCCCAGTTAGGGGCAGATTCCTATGCATTACTCAGCCGTCCGCCACTCGTCTAGAAGGAGCAAGCTCCTTCCAGATTCCGTCCGACTTGCATATCTCAGGCATACCGCCAGCGTTCATCCTGAGCCAGGATCAAACTCTTAAAAAAAGTGGTTAGAAATGAGGACCATCCCTAACCCGATTAAGAAGTCATATTCTTGGCACGTTACTGTGTTTACTTGTTAGTAAACACCTTTGTTGAATTAACGCGGTGTTTGCACATATACTGATTGAACAAAATCAGTATAAAAACAAATTGTAAAAGTTCTTTCTGAAAATCCATCAAATTGATTGATGAAGAATAACTATTGTATCTGAAGTAGAAACGTTTGTCAAACGTAATATTACATTTAGACAGACCTCTTCTCCATCTCAACAGTACTGTTCATTGTACACGATAAATTAATGTTGTCAATGGGATTGGTAGCCTACCAGTTTAAAGAGGTTTTCCGGATCTTTATCGAGGTTCATTAATCCGTAGATTGTGGCGTCAGCATAGTGTTTTGCGACATATGTCTCGATCTTCAGTTCTTTGCTGAAAAAGTGGTCGATGCCGGGAATGGATGCCACATTCCCCGTCAGAGCAATACCGTTGCGGAAGACTTCGTCTGCAACTTCCGGAGGCGAGATCTCAATCAGTTCCTTGGTCGTATCCAGTACCTGGTTAAAGGTAGATGCCAGTGCTTCTTTAATATCACTGGTTTTTAGTTTAACTGATTTCGGTAGTCCGGTCTCGAGCGATTTCCCGCGGACAGTGGTGGTCACATCTTCTCCGGTAAAATTTAGTAGTTCTTTTTTTATCTCTTCGCAGGTATTCTCTCCCAGAATAATACCGTGCTTCATATAGACATAGCTGGCAATCTGTTTGTTCATAAAGTCTCCGGCATTCTTCAGCGACTTTTGGGCAACAATACCGCCACCACTGATAATACTTAACTCAAATAATCCGGCTCCCATATCAATAATGTAGTTCGGATGATGGGAAAACACGTTAAAACCACAACCGGCTGCTGTTGCAATGGCTCGTTCTATAACAGTTACTTTGCGTGCTCCTGCTTTCATAAGTGCTTCTTCTACTGCACGTTTTTCAATTTCGGTAGCAATAGAGGGCGCACTGGCTAATGCATTAATAGTCGGCTTGAGCAGCCACTGTTCCGAGATATACGGATCAATTGCTTTGGTAATAGAGTAATCTATATATGCGACTTCTGCATCGAAGTCGGACAGAATCCCATTGACTACGGGACGGGCAATATGTATAAAGTCAGGCGTTTTGCCGACAATAGTTTTGGCTTCGTTTCCAAAAAAGATGTATTCCTTGGTTCGGGTGTTGTGGCCCAGATAGGTTGCTTCCCGAAACACTACGCCTTTATCCTTGATCGCGATCCGTGTCTGAGCGGTTCCTAAATCAAAATATGCATGGAGGGATGATATGAATGGTAATTTTGTCAGTTTTTGTATAAAATTGGCCATATATGCTTCTAAAAATGCTACGGTATATATATTACTCTCTTTTCGCGGTCACACCGTTTTTGATGTACTCGAAAACATCGGAACTGTTTGAATTTAACAAGATGATGTTTGTATATGTGGTTACCATTCTTGTGGTGTGTCTGTGGGGGTACCGGCAGTTTACGCTCGGGAAACTTGAGCTACGATATCACTGGTTCCTCATCCCCCTGATTTTCTTTCTTGGTGCAAATGTTGTCTCAACAATCTTTTCGATTGATGTGCACACCTCCATTTTTGGCTATTACGGCCGTTTTAATGGCGGGTTACTCTCCATTATAGCGTATTTGTTACTCTTTTTTGTCTTTATCCAGATTAGTGACCGTCGTCATGTAATTAACTGTCTGAAGTTCTCGTTTGGTACCGCAGTTCTGGTAGTTCTCTGGGGGATTCCCGGCCGGTATGGGAGTGATCTATCCTGCTTTATCTTTACCGGAAAAATAACCAATGCATGCTGGACTGCCCAGTTTAAACCCGCAGAACGCATGTTTTCTACCCTGGGGCAGCCAAACTGGCTGGGAGCGTATCTTGCCGTCAACTTCTTTTTTGGACTGTACTTTCTGGTCATTCGAGATGCCTTTAAAAACCGCAGCACAATTTTGCTTACCAGCTCGATCCTGCTGATTTTTTCCGGCATTCTCTTTACCCGATCACGGTCAGCCCTCCTTGCGGTTGCGATCAGCCTGGTTGTGTTCGGAGTGTATTATCTGTACCTGAAGCGGGCAACTATTAAAAACAGTCTGCTTAATCTGGCAATACTGGGGGCATTACTGTTTGTGCCACTGGCGATCTTCCAGTCGGGAGTCGCAAAAGTTGACGATATTATCAGCCTGAAGTTTCTCTCAAGCCAGCCTTCGCAAACTGTAGTTGACCAACCTACAGACGGACAGCCTCAGGCTGCCGGTCCCATTGTGATTACCGATTCGTTTGATATTCGAAAGATTGTGTGGGAGGGTGCGTTGCAACTCGGTCAGCAGCATCCGCTGGTTGGAACGGGTGTCGAAACGTTTGCCTATGCCTACTATATGGTCCGTCCTCAAGCTCATAACGCTACTTCAGAATGGGACTTTTTATATAACAAAGCACATAATGAGTTTCTCAATTACTTTGCGAATACCGGATATCCAGGATTGATAGCCTATCTGGGAATGATACTGGCAACGTACTGGATTCTCCATCGCGCTATTGTGAAAAAAGGAGCCCGGATGGATCAGCGACTGCTGTTTGTGTCGTTACTGGCTGCGTATACAACCATTCATATCACCAATTTTTTTGGGTTTTCTATCAGTATCATGCAGGTTTTGTTCTATCTGATTCCTGGATTTGCAATTGTCTATTCGATTACAGAGGGATTCCCGGCATGGGAGCTGAAACTCCCGGTTCACCGGTACTACGCCTTTGCAGGTAAGGGTGCGATGATTCTTTTGATAGTGCTCGGACTGATTTATGTGAGCAGGTATTATCTTGCAGATATGACCTATGCATCAGCGGATTTACAGGCCCGTTCCGGAAATTATCAAACTGCATACGAAGAGTTTCAGCGTGCATTACAGTACCGGTACGAACATGTGTACGAGGATAAATTTTCCAATGTACTCTCAAATCTGGCATTTATTGCCGCCTACCAGGATCAGTCTGACCTGACCAACGAACTGATTCAGCTTTCAGATTCTTATAATCAGAAATCCATACTCGCATCGCCGGCAAATGTGCTGTATCGGAAAACTACATCAAAAAACAAATATCTTCACTATCAGATCAGTCTGGACCCGCAGTACCTGGATGAGGCTATCGAAGCAATTGAGCAGGCAAAGGAACTATCCCCTACCGATCCCCGTCTTTCCTATACGCAGGCCTTATTTTACTCGCTCTATTATGATGAAGTGAATGGAACCTCGCAGGAAGCTGTTCAACAGGGAACAGATTTCAAGCAGCGGGCATTGACCGAAGCCGGAATGACCGTAGCAATGAAACCTGACTATAAAGACGGGATTATACTCTATGCTGACCTGCTCAATAAATTTGGCGAGCAGGACAAGGCAATTGCCGCTTTGGAAGATTATCTGAATACCTACAATCCTGTAGATGGAGATATCCTCGATAAGATGCAGGAAATCCAGGATGTGAAGGAGATTGAAAACGTAGAAATAGAATCTCCGGTCTTCTAACCAGTACATAAAAAAAGGCAGTCTTGCGACTGCCTTTTTAATGAGAGAATTGTCTTATGGTAATGCTGCTCCACCGTTATAGATATCATCATCAATTAAATCGTTGGGTCCACTAAAGACTTCGTACCATTGAACAGAGTTTCCATTATCGCCCGTGATATTTCCGATATTCGTGGTAGATTCCTGGCGAACATTTACTTCGTAGTTAGTGCCGGAAACTGCTACCGTGTAGTAGACGTTACAGGTATTATCTACATCTCCGGTCTGAGAATCGTCAACGCAGGTTGAGCCAGATGTATTTAATGGATCAACCGGAATTGCTTTTGCATAATTACAGAGATCAGCTGCTCCTTCTCCGAGCCAGTTTGAAGAGACGTTATCACAGGTTGTGGTATCGGTATTGCCTGCAGCTGCAGTGTAACACATATCGGTAGTAGAACAGTTGGCACCAAAGTTGTTACCATCATCCAGGTATTGTTTAATAACCGAATCGATAAACTGTGCATCTTTCAGACGCTTGGTATCACGAGTTCGGCGTTGGGCTTCTGCAGGATTTACCAGCACCAGCAACGCAACGGCAAGAATTCCGATAATACCGACCACGATAAGAATTTCGATAATCGTAAATGCTTTTTTAAGCTGTTTTTTTTTCATGTTCTGAGAAAAGTTGATAATTAATTATTATAATCCGGTTGCTGTTATTAACTCAAGGTTTGAACCAATTTCAACGAACTTTACTGAGTCTCCACCATCATTCACTGTTTTTTGTGCATTTGATTCAGATTCGATCATTACCATGATTTCGTAATCAGCGCCCACAACACCAACAAAGTATTCAGCGGTATCAGCTCCAGTGGTTACAGAACCAGTAGTTCCATTCGTGATAACGGTACGGCTCTGGTTGTTGGCAGGGTCGGTTGGAATTGTTTGTGCATAGAGACAGAGATCCTCATTCAGCCAGTTTGCGTCACACGGTTGGGATTCTACTGCAAGTGCATCTGCACTATTACAGGGTGCAGCCGCGGTGCAGGAATTAAAATCTCCTCCGTCATTAATATTCTGTTCAATAATAGCCTGTAACGTTGCAGCGTCTTTTAAGCGTTTGGAATCACGTGCCTTGCGCTGTGCTTCTGTTGGATTCAGTGTTACCAGAAGAGCGACTGCCAGAATACCGATAATACCGATAACAACAAGCAGTTCAATGATAGTAAAAGCGTTTTTCTTGTGAAGAATGGTTTTTAAAGACGGCACAGATTTTTGCATATGGTTACATAATAGTAAAATAGATAAATACTTGTCAATACATTTTTACTACTCTGTTCCTTGATTACCCTGATCTTTTAAAACTGTGATGTAAGTGAGTAAATTGGCGTAATGACCGAAAAGATGATAAAGCCGACGGTGATACCCAGAATAACCAGAATTGCCGGTTCGATCAGAGTAGTCATAGACTTAATGGCGATTTCAGACTCAACTTCAAAGTAGCTTGAGATTTTACCCATAGTCTCGTCCAGATGACCGGTCCGTTCACCGACAACTGCCATTTGGACAATCAACGGAGGGAATAGCGTCTCCTCCTTAAGTGAGTTTCCCAGAGAGACACCTTTCTCAACTTTTGCGGCAACGCGGGTAAAGGCTTTCCGAAACTCGATGTTTGTACTGGCTTCGCGGGCGATATCCAGTGCATCCAGAATTGAAACACCGGCGCCAACCAGAATCGAAATAGCCCGGGTGGTATCTACCAGCATGGTCTGAATCAGAACATTGTTCAAAACCGGGACTTTGAGGATTGCTTTATCAAATACCTGCTTTCCCTGAGGAGATTTGATAAAGTTCCAGACCATGTAACCGCCGACACCGACTGCTCCAATCACCAGTAGCCAGTATGTTTGTAAAAAGCCGGAGATACCAGTAATAATCTTGGTAGAAAGCGGAAGCTCTGCATCAAGATCGTTATAGAGACTCAAGAGCTGCGGGACGACAAAAGTCATAATAATAAAAATGACGACAAACATACCTACTATCAGAATTGACGGATAGAGCAATGCCCCGGTAATCTTACCGCGGAGTTCGCGTTGTTTTTCCAGGTTGGTTGCCAGGTTCAGCAAGATATCGTTCAGTTTTCCGGATGCCTCTCCAGCTTTTACCAGCGAGACATAGAGGCGGGAAAAATGTTCAGGATATTTTTTTAGAGCGGTAGAAAACGGAACGCCGCCACGAACATCTTTGTCGAGCGTGTCAATCATCTTGGCAAGGGAAGGTTTGGTAGTCTGTTTTTTAAAGATATCAAAGGCTTCGATAACCGTAATACCGGCATTCAGCATAATGGAGAGTTGTCGGGTAAAGTTTACGATATCAGCAAAAGTTACCCGGTCCATCAATGAAGCCAGCGAAGAACTGGACTTGCTCTCCACTTTTACTTCAATAGGAAAATAGCCGCCTGCTTTCAGCAACGACACTGCTTCATCGACATTATTTGCTTCAATCTTACCGTTGACGGTCTTTTCCCCCTTCAACGCCCGATACACATACTGCATACTACATGATAAACTTTTCGATCTCCTGCGGTCTCATGGCGTACGAAAACGCTGTGTCTTTACTAATTTGTCCCTGTTGATAGAGTCTTAACAGATATTTTTCAAACAATAACATCCCTTCTTCCTCACCGGTCTCCAGCATATTATCAATCAAATGAATCTTTCCTTCACGAATAGCAGAAGCCACCGACTTGGTGTTGAGCAGCACTTCGACTGCCGGCACTCTCCCCTGTCCGGTAATGGATGGCAGCAACCGCTGGGCAACTACTGCTTTCAAAATAGTAGAAAGTTGGGTGCGAACCATATTCTGCTGGCTTGAGGGAAAAATATCAATGATACGATTAATGGCTTCTCCGGTTGAGCTGGTATGCAGTGTAGACAAAACCAGATGTCCGGTCTCAGCGATGGTCAGGGCAGCTGAGGTAGTTTCCAGATCTCGCATTTCTCCCACGAGTACCACATCCGGATCTTCGCGGAGCACACCGCGCAGCGCTTCACTGAAAGAGGGAGTATCGGCATTTAGTTCTCGCTGCGAGATAATTGATTTCGCCACGGGATAGATATACTCAATCGGGTCTTCTACGGTAATAATATGTTTTGCCAGATTGGTGTTAATTTCGTTGATCATGGACGCCAGTGTTGTTGTTTTTCCTTCTCCGGTTGGTCCGGTAACCAGGATCAGACCACTGCGCATTCGCGCAAAGCTGCTGAAAATCGGCGGCAGCATCAGCTCCTGAACAGTGCGAATTATCGACGGAATAATCCGGAAGGTAGCGGCAGGAGCTCCCCGCACATAGTAGTAGTTCGCACGGAATCGGCGGCCGTTACTCGTATGTCCAAAATCGTATTGGCGTTCTTTTACAAACAGTGCCTGCTGTTCGGGGGTCAGGATGGCAAACAGCAGCTGTTGGGCAGTTTCCCCGGTAAGCGGCTGCTCGGTGCGGATTGCATAGAGTTCTTCGTTTACCCGGATGGTGGGAAAGTACCCGGGGATGACATGCAGATCAGAAGAGTCCCGTTCAACGGCAATTTGAAGTAACTGGTTTATATCACTCATAGTATTCTGCTGTATTACAGATCAGCTGCTCTGATAACTTCTTCTACGGTAGTGAATCCATCCAGGGCTTTCAGGTACCCGTCCTGTTTCATATTCACCATACCTTCTTTAATTGCTTCCGCATAAATTTCGTCCGATGATGCGCTCTTAAATACCAATTTGTTGAGTGCGGGAGACATCTTGAGAACTTCGTAGATACCGATACGGCCCAGGTACCCTGATTTACCGCACTCTTCACAACCTTTACCTCGATACAACATAACAGGTTCTCCATTCTTAAACTTCTGAGGAAGGAGATCTCCCAGCACCGCTTTAACCTGATCGCTTTGCGTTTGATCCGCAGGATAGGTCTCTTTGCAGTAATCGCAGACACGACGGACGATACGTTGCGCAATAATTGCCTGAATAACAGTCGCCAGCAGGAATGGTTCTCCTCCTAAGTCAATCAAACGCGGCACTGTCGATGCAGAGTCGTTTGTATGCAGTGTTGAAAAGACCAAATGCCCGGTAAGTGCTGCCTGTACAGCCAGCGCGGTTGTCTCTTTATCACGGATTTCTCCAACCAGGATAATGTTCGGGTCCTGACGGAGAAAGGCACGTAATCCGGTAGAAAAGGTTAATCCAGCCTGCTGATTTACCTGCACCTGATTAATGCCGGGAATCTGATATTCGACCGGGTCTTCCAGGGTTACGATGTTTGTAGTTGGTTTATTCAGCTGACTCAGCACGGAATACAGTGTGGTCGTCTTACCTGATCCGGTTGGTCCCGTTACCAGAACAATGCCGTTTGGATGGGTGATAGCTTCGTAGACGAGTTTTAAGGTATCAGGCCGGAAACCCAGTTTTTCCAAAGTTGGAATACCGCCGGTTTTTTTCAGCAAACGCATTACTACTTTCTCTCCGTGTACCGTGGGAAGGGTTGAAGCGCGAATATCAATCTCTTCTTCGGCATTGTGGTAGTTAAAACGACCGTCCTGTGGCACACGTCGTTCGTCAATTTTCATATCGGTCAAAATCTTGAGACGAGAAACCAGTGATTCGTGGATTGTTCGCGGTAATGTAAGTTTTTCCTGCAAAATACCATCGATACGATACCGGACACGGGTTTTCCCCTCCTCCGGTTCGATATGGATATCTGAGGCCCGGCTTTTAATCGCAAACTCCAGAATGGTATTAACGATCTTGGCCATAGGCGCATTTGATTCACTCTGGAGCTGTTCCTGTTGTGGTGCCGGTTGCGTGGGTGCTACTTCTTTAAGAGCGTCACGGACTTCTGGAGAAAGGTTCTGGCTGTATGAGTTGTTAATTGATTTAACGATATCCTCCTTTACTGCAAGTGCAAAGATGACCCGTTTCCGGGACTTGGACTCGAGAAACTCAATCAGACTAAAATTCAGCGGATCGGTGGTGGCAACATAGAGTGATTCGGCTGTGGAATCATACTGATACGGCATGATGGTGTAACGCCGGGCGAGTGTTTCCGGAATCAGCGCAATAGCCTGGGGATCAATAGCAGCGGCTGAGATATCTACGTATTGGACATTGAGCGAAGCAGCTTTGATTTTTAGTACAACATCTTTCTGGAGTCCAGCAGTTGAGATGAGATAGTCGTCAACAGTAACCCCCTTTTGCAGGATTTCAAATTCGTATTTATCCGCAGTAGCTTGGTCAATCACCTTCTGCGAAACGAGCTGGGAAAGAAACTGTTTTGGAGACAATGCCATTATGTACAATATAGAAGTGTTTCTGATAAAATGCAAGATATCATCCAACCTATGCTTCCTATCCTGCTGGTTTCAAACAATGCTGCTCAAAAAGAGGCTTTTATCGCATCACTGATAGAAGAACATGCGATCGCTCCCTACAATGTGCACCAGTATCAACCGGAAAAAAAAGAGTTTTCAATTGATACCGTACGGGAGATTAAGACACATCTCATTCATCATAACCCCGATCCGCGTATGTTTATATTACATCTATTTGATTATGCAACAGTCGAAGCGCAGAACGCTCTGCTCAAGACGCTGGAAGAAAAGCCCGAACAGGTGCTGATGGTGTTAAGTGTTGAAAAAAGTGACTCAGTTCTCCCAACAATTCGTTCTCGCACTCGTATGGTTCGGCTTTCACAACAGCAAATAAACGTTTCCGAAGAGGTCCGGGCAGAGTTACAAAAAGCAGTAGTACAAAGAACTCCACTGGTAACTGCAACTCCATTCCTGTCGATCTCAAACGAAGATACCAATCGCATTTTTGACGAGATCATGGTTTTCTTTTACGAGCGACTGAAAGAAAACGATCTTCATGCCCCGGCAGTGCTGAAGACAGCCTTCAAAACCAAACAGCTCTTTAACAGCAATAATCTGAATCACCAGCTGGCGCTTGACTCCCTTCTTCTTGCGATCATGGACCAGTATAAGCGTTCATGAGAGATTATCATAAACTGAACGGTATACTGTATTATTCATTGACATCTCAGTAGACTTCCTTTTACAATAAATTTTGTAATGTGTAATCTTACAAAAAGAACAGGATTCTCGTTAATCGAAATTGTTATTGCGATTAGCCTGGTGGCTATTTTCGTAACACTTCCCTCCCTCGCATTTACCAACTACCTGAAACAGTCCCGTGATGAAAAACGCAAATCCGATGTGAACAAAATACAATCTGCCCTTGAAGCATATAAGGCTGAAAACGGTGTGTATCCAGAGGATCTGGATGTGCTGGTAGAAGAAGGATATATGTCTGAAATCCCGCAAGATCCGATGCAGGGACAGGATGTGCCAGGGACAAATGGAACAGAACAGTTTGGCTACGAGTACAATCTTTCTCCTGACGGGTTATCATATGAGCTGTCTTCCCGACTGGAGGGTAAAAATGTAGGAGGTCCCGGAGGCAGTGGAGGCGGAGAAACACCCGAAGGCGGTGCCAATGATGCGGGAGATATTTATATTGTCACTCCAAAAGGTCCGAAAACAATCTCACATACTGATTTACTTTCCGCAACACCTACCGCCCCGCTGCCAACCAGAACAACCACACCGACTCCGACCACCATTATTAGTATCACCACGACTCCTACACCGACGCCTCCACCCTGTGATCAGACTATATCATGTACAGGAACCTGTCAGACACTTCCCAATCGCTGCGGCAGTTATGCCAGTACACAGAGTGGCTGTACCTATACAACACGGAGCGGTGGCGGCTCATGTAGCCCTGCTCCTGCTCCCAATCAAGCATGTACCGCAAGTTCCAGTTGTACTCCGGGCTGGACGTGTTCCGGAACCAACTGTTTAAGTCCTACACCGACGCCAACTGCCACCCCCACTCCTCGTGCATTGGTACGACTCGGAAATACTATGGATCAGGTCCAGATGGTAAACGATGTAAGTAAAACACTTGCAAACGGTATGTTGATTGCAGGGGTTGAAGACTCTTGCTGTGACACCAAAGCAGTGTTGTCAATGCTTAACTCTGCCGGATCACAAACGTGGGCGCGTATTTTCAGACTGCAGTACAATTCATATCTGAGTAGTGTTACATTAAATTCTTCAATCCAGGCAACTGATGGGTCCATCTACACTGTTGGTTATGCTAACATCAGCTCCAGTGGATTGGATAGAAATGCCGTTGTTGTAAAATTTAACAGTTCCGGTACAATGCAATGGGCGACGGGATATCTGAACAGCTATGGATCTTCTGCGAATGAGATTATTCAGACATCGGACGGCAATTTTGTCGTGGTAGGATACCTTTCTTATCCGGGTGCATCATGTTGCGTACGCAACGATGCAATGATTATGAAAATAAACTCGTCAGGTACGCAAATCTGGAAACGCCAATACGGTACTGCAACGGAGTCTGATTCAGAAGGGTACACCGGGGTGGCAGAGACAGCAGATGGTGGATTAATCGCTACTGGATACAATAATAACACTGGCATTATTACTAAGTTTGACAGCTCGGGCGTCATCCAATGGACTCGTACGCTATCATCTGTTCCTTACGGTATTGTGCAGATGGCAGACGGTACGTATACCATCACCGCATCAAGTGCTCAAACTGACGGACAGTACCTTGCGAGACTTAATAGCGATGGATCTGTTGCATGGGCACGCTGGTATAAACCTGCTTCAACCTTCGACCAGTATGATCCCCCTACAGAACCAGCGCTCAGTGACAACGGAGATATCACATTTGCTCTTGGCAGTCAGTTTGGTGCAATTGGTATCCGGACTAATTCTTCAGGAACTGTACTCTGGGGCAGGCGGTTTGGACCCACCGGCGGAAGTGGCTGTTTGGACGATCCCTATTGTAGCTATCTGTATACTTACAATAACTCCCCAAAAGGTGCAGAATCAATTAATGGCGGATCTACGTTTGTATCAACCTATATGAAAGAGGAAAACTATCAGTATAGTTCGCAATACTATCTGGCAAGCTATACGAGTGCAGGATCGATTCCGGGTACGTGTTCTTTGAACGCTGCTGAAACAATTAATAGTAATACAAAGACTATCACGAGCACTGCTTCATCTCTGGTAAGTCGTACACCTGGAACTTCAACAGCATCATTTAGCTATGTAAATATCGCTTATACATTATCCTGGACAAACTCATGCAACTAATGGCGCGTTTTTCACCAGCACAGCGAATTTTAGTAATCACCATCGTGATATGTGCGGCAATACTTATTGGATTAATTAGTCTGTTAGTGATTCGGAGGCAGACAGGTCTAACACAGGCTGTACTATCAACAGAACCTGTAGTCTATACTCAACCTGAAAAAAACGAATGGCGCGACCAGGTACCCGATTTTCCGGTAGAGGTAAATACAATTCCGATCACACAAGGACAGTTTGGACTGCCTACAGTAGAAATGAAAAACGCAACTCTGGAAGCCCGTTTCAGGAATCTGGATAGTACTACGCATACCATTCTCAGTAGTCGGGAAGAAATAGAAAGCTTCACACTCAATCCCAATGAGGAAAAAACAGTTCTTCTTCCCGGAAGAGGGATCTTTATTTTTTTCCTCAACTCTCCAGACGGTCATCAGGTACAGGTTCAATCTCTTTAATACTGTTCTGTTGACTTACTGTGTCGGAACAATATAGAATAAATTCTATTATATGACTCTTTCAAGTCGACACCGAGCAGGATTTTCTTTAACTGAAATTATCATTGCTATTGCAATTATTGCGATCTTTATTACGCTTCCTGCACTTGCTTTTACCAACTATCTGAAACAGTCCCGGGACGAATAAAGAAAAACAGATATTAATAATATTCAAGCTGCGCTGGAAACATATAAAGCAGAGAACGGCGTGTACCCGGTCAATCTGGATACTCTGGTCCAGGAAGGTTATATGTCAGAAATCCCGGTTGACCCGTTGCAAGGCCAAATTATTCCCGGTACAAACGGCCTCGAAACTTACGGGTATGAATACCGGTTATCGCCGGACGGTTTGAGTTATGAATTGATTGCAAGTCTTGAGGGAGGGAATACCGTAGATGATAGTGGAGGTGGTGGCGGTGGGGGAGCGGAGGAGGCGGTGGTGGTTCCCGGAATATCTATGTGGTGAATCCTCGCGGACCTACGATTATTGCCATCAACCCACAGCAAACCCTTACCCCTACCCGGTCGTTACCAACGCGAACACCAACGCCCTCGCCTTCTCCAATTATCAGTATCACTACTACTCCAACCCCGACCCCGATTCCTTGTAATGCAACTATCTCCTGTACGGGTACATGCCAACCGGTATCCGGTAAATGTGCACCTAATTCCTATGCAAGTACCCGTTCCGGATGCACCTATACGACCCATTCCAGTGGGGGTTCGTGTGCTCCTGCTGCTGCACCGGCTCAAGCGTGTACCATAACCAGTCAGAGCTGTTCGTCGCCTTTACCACAATGTGAGTCCTCAACCAGTACCTGTCGTCAATGTCTTTCAAACTCACACTGTACCAGTGCATCGGCCTCCCGGTGCTCCAGTTACACCTGTCAGGGGTGTTTGAGTGCTTCAGATTGTACGCATATCGGATCTACAGCCAGTTGTGTATCGGGAGTCTGTATTATTCCGACAAATACTCCGACCCCGATTCCCCAGTCTCCCGTTACCTCAAACCTGGCATTACAGACCTATGCCAGCTGTTTCCGGATGACGACCGGCATTGTGAGATGCTGGGGCTCTGCGTATTATGGTGGTACTGGTGATGCTTCATACACTCACCGGAACTCGGCAATTTCTGTTACCAGTGCATCTGGCGTATTAAGCGGTGTGTCGCAGGTAAGTAAACACTGTGCTTTGCTTAATACCGGACAAATTCGCTGCTGGGGTGTTACGACTGCTACGGGCGGGTCAATCGTATCTGATCTCTATATCCAGACTGTTGCATCTGGTCTCGCGAATGTTACGCAGATCAGTACACATGATCCAGTTTCAGGCTGTGCACTCATTTCAAACGGAACAGTGCGGTGCTGGGGAAGGAATGAATATGGACAGCTGGGAAACGGTACTAACACCAATAGTAACACTCCGGTAACGGTCAGTGGTATCTCAACCGCAGTACAGATTGGGGTAGGCAGCAATCATGCTTGTGCGGTCCTTTCAGACTCGACGGTTCGCTGCTGGGGAAGCAATAGCTGGGGGCAGCTGGGAGACGGGAGTACCGTAAACCGCAATACGCCGGTTACCGTATCAGGCTTAACGAATGTCGCCCGCATCACTCTGGGAGATGTCCATACCTGCGCGCATATGAGAGATGGAACGGCCCGGTGCTGGGGATACAACGGGTATGGCCAGCTGGGTGATGGCACAACAACCAATAGATTGTCACCGGTCACTGTCACTGGATTATAATATTGCTATACAGATATACACAAATCACAGCCTATGAATATACATCGCATACTAATTGGGTTTTCCGTTCTCCTGGCTTGTATTTTAATAGTGCTTGTATCATTTTTAGTGTTTAGGCGTCAAAAGCTTCTATCACTACAAAATACTGCTATATCAGATAATCAGGGTAAAGTTGCATTATCTCAAACAGAACAGGAGCAGTTACAACAGTTTGCTGAAAAAAACCCGAACGCTGCCGTTGAGGGGATCCGGTCTCCTACTCCGGTTCCACTTGATACATTAACTATTACAACGAACGGTGCCGAACCACCGCATCTGAATCTCCAGAGCACAGACGTAACAGTTATTAATAGATTAAAACGAAACCTCTATATCTTTCGAAAGAATATAACCGACGGGAAGATAGATCAGTTGGGATCTGTCTCTGCAAACGGGCAGGTATCCGTTTCTGTTATGCCAGAAGAACAGTTAGTCAACCCTCAATTTGTTTTGCTTATCTCAAATACTGCAGAGAATCCTGAAAATGCCCCACCTGTGTTACAGGTTCCGCTGGAACTTACACAATAGTAATACTTCTCTTGACGTATATTGTTCCGGTAGAGTACTATGATTACTATGCACGCAGTCCAGAAGTCGCACGGATTTTCTTTAGTAGAGATTATTATTGCTATTGCTCTGATTGCAATCTTTATTACCCTTCCTGCACTCGCTTTTACCAACTATCTCAAACAGTCCCGTGATGAAAAAAGAAAGACAGATATTAATAAGATACAATCTGCCCTTGAGGCATACAAAGCTGAAAACGGTGTGTATCCGGAAGATCTGGATGTGCTGGTAGAAGAAGGATATATGTCTGAAATCCCGCAAGATCCGATGCAGGGACAACCGGTGCCTGGTGGTGATTTGACAGAACAATTCGGTTACGAGTATGTAGTGTCTGCGGATGGATTGAGTTACGAACTGATTGCCCGACTTGAAGGCGATGGAGTCGGATCAGGAGGTTCCGGAAGTGGAGGCGGGGGTGAAAGTGGAGCAGGCGGTTACTACATTGTTACCCCGAAAGGACCGGTCATTATTACCCGTGAAGATCGTTTGTCTGCTACTCCTACCTTGCCATTACCGTCTAAAACAACAACTCCTACACCAACCAGTATTCTGAGTATCACCACAACCCCGACCAAAACGCCGACTCTCACCCCCACGAATACCCCTACCAATACACCGACACCATCTAACACTCCTACACTCACACCGATTCCCACTAATACTCCTATCCCAACTAACACGCCGATACCCACAAACACTCCGATACCAACTAATACCCCGACACCTACATCTGCCATGTATATGAGAATTTTGACAGGTGGATTTAGCAATGTGCAGAATGTAGAGTCAACCGCAGACAACGGGTTTATTATTGCCGGCGCGAGCGGAGGAAACAACCTGGCGAAGTTTAGCGCGAACGGAACGTTGCAATGGACCAGAACATACTCGCACAGTATGTTCTGGACTTCGGTCAAGCAGACAACCAATGGCTTCTGTATTGGTGGTGATATGTCCAGTAGTCTCTTCGCAATGAAGGTTGACACAAGCGGCAATCACTTGTGGTCACGACGTATCCGTTCGCAGGCAACCAACCCTGATGGTGCACGCGGAGTTGACGGGACCTCGGATGGAGGGTGTGTTGTTGCGGGATTTGGAAATAGTGCAGGTTTTTCCAGTTCCAATGGCTATATTGCGAAGTTTAACTCCGACGGCTCTCTGGGGTGGGCGCGACTGGTTAATGCCACAGGTGGAGATAACCTATTTGGTGTAAGTGCCGGTTCTACGGGAGTTACTTCTGTCGGAAGAGCTGGTACAAACGGACTGATTGTCAGATATGATAATTCAGGAAACCTGCAATGGTCGCGTTCACTCAGTAGGACCAACTCGACTATCTATCTCTTCGGCGTCGATGAAGATGCCAATGGTATTTACGTCTCCGGATATTACACTGATAATCCGTCCATCTGGCAAAAACTGATCGTTGCGAAATATGATTTTAGTGGAAATCTGCTGTGGTCTCGCACTGGAGAGCTAGGGGACATTACTCCCTATGGTGTGGTGGCTGACGGAACAGGAGGGCTGGTTGCCGGCGGCTGGACCTGGGGAGATGGTGGATATACAGTAGCTGTCATGGCACGGTTTAATTCCGCGGGCACCTATCAGTGGTCACGTTATTTTACGGCAACAAATCAAGATGTGTATGGCTATGGCGTCGCTCGTGTCGGGAACACACTGGCAGTCTCTGTCCAATCTACGGGATGGAGTGGTGTAGGCTATATTACTACCAATATGTCAGGTCTTACCAACTCCTGTTCGGCAAATACATCTAAGTCAGCAACATTTGTGTCATCTGGGACATCTACAAATATCTCGGTCTCCTCTACACCAGCTGGAACCGTTACCAATTTATCTGCCCCAACGGTCAGCTCCGCGGGGTCACAATCAAATGTCTGTAACTAATTCCTCCCCAAAACCGGAACTGTCAGTAAACCTCATTCTCGTCGTGTTAATCGGCATTCTGATCCTGGTATTTGCATTTCTCCTCTATCGTATCGCGTTTATGAGATCATCAGCGGTTCCGGTCACTGTATCAACGGATGATTTACCTCCCGAAAACCCGAATCGTGTAATTACACCAATCACTTCAGGTCAGTCTCTGACGTTCAAACGACAAGGGCCAACCTCCCCCGATATAACTCTAACTGCTTCAGAGCAGCTTGTGTTAATTAACGACTCAAACTCACCATTAGTGCTGAGCGGACTGTCTGAGGATGTTTCAATATCTGCGGGTGGACAAAGTGTGATTGGTCCCCTGTCCCCTGGTACGTATCAAATACAGGACCGGTTTGTAGAACGACAACGTTTTAATTTAATTGTGAAGTAGTATGCAGTTTATTCCTTCATCCCGGCGTGGCTTCACTCTGATCGAGATCATGATCGTTATCATGATTATTGTGTCTATGACAGGTTTTGTAACAGCTAATTACGCCATGTTTTCAGAAGAAAAAAAACTCAATGACGATGCAGCAAAAATCAAATCAGTGATGTCTCTTGCTCGCGCAAGTGCTGTCAGCGGGGATCTTGGTCCGTATCCATGTGAGCCGTTTGTTGGGTATCAGGTAAGTTTCAGCAGTGCGGAAAGTGCCAATCAGTATTCATTACGCGTCTGTTGCAATGCCTCCTGCTCAGAAAGCGGTACTCCGCCCAGTTATACAGTCAATCAATACAAGCTAAATTCAAATATAACCATTCCGACAGACTTTGCGGTACTGTTCAGGCCGTATGCTTCCGGAACCAACCTGAACGATAACTATACGGTAGTATTGCGCAATACATTTATTAATAAATGTCATTATGTGACAATTACGCCGATCGGTGTCATTGAGGGCGGTAAACTATATGACTGTTAATCATCAACAACCCCGGTATCATTCCGGCAATACCACTGCGGAACAGGGATTCTCATTTATTGAGATTCTCGTTTTTGTTACCATCATCAGCTTTCTGTTTATTGCCCTGACGGCGACGGTGACTTCATCACTCAGACGCATGCAGGTGGCAGAGCACCGCTTATATGCACTCCATTATGCAGAAGAGTTGCTGGAATGGATTCGTGCGGAAAAGGAGACAGACTGGGCAACGTTTGTTGGTCGTGACTCCAGTGGCTCAGGTACCATCTACTGTTTTAACAGTCCGCTTAATTTTCTGACCCCAGCCTGGCCAGCTGATAATGTAGCATGTGCAAACTATACCGGAGTTGCCGGAGGTCCGCAAACTGTGCCAAAGATTTTTAAACGATATGCAGTTATCACACAGGAAAATGTTCCTACTACTCAGATCAATGTTCAAATTGTTGTTGAATGGCAGGACGGCAACCAGTTTTACTCGGTTCCACTAAACTCAGTTCTCACCCAATATACCGATGACTAATCAACAGCTGCCAATATCGAAAAATCACGGCGCGAACTCTTTGTCGCATAGCTCCCTTGAGCAATCAATGTGTGCAAGAGGCGGCTTTACCCTGGTTGAGGTTATCGTGGTAATCGCGATTATCGGGATGATGCTCCCTGTCATTTTTTCGATTATTACGACCGTTGCCCGGCAACAAAGCAAGATTTACCGGATTTCCGAAGCCAAACAGCAGGGAGATTTTGCGCTCGCCTATATGAAAAATTATATTCGTAATACCGGCGATAGAATATACCAGCTCCGGAATGAAGCAACCAATGAATTTGCTGTCGAGGTCTGTAATACACTGGCTACTCCGGGAAATACACATATCTCCCAGACAGGAAAAGATTTTTATATCAAAAAGAATAATACTCCAAACCAGTACTTCCGCTTTTACAATGAGCGGGCACGTATCGATCTGGATGGAGCAGGCGGATCACGCGAACGGGAAATATCCCAGATCTTTTTTGATGATAATGGATCTGTGCAACAGCTTACCACCAATAATGTCAAAATTGAGAACTTCTCGTTACAGTGTATTCGACGGACAGAGTCAGGAGAGCCTTATATCGTTATTAGCTACCTAATATACTTCACCGGAAATTCTGATACATTTGATCTGAACAATGCCAAGCCGGAAGATATCGCTATACTGGATTATCGCACCGTGGTCCAGATTCGATAAGAGTCCTGTCAAAGCTTGAGACTTCTTGCGCGCGGTATTTCTCCTGCTTTTATCTGCTGCTTCGGGTTCGATTGATTTTTGATCAGAAAACCGTGATAATGATACTATGAGTGAAGTGGCTTTTTCTGTGGAAATAAATGAACGGCTGACGCGTATGTCAGACCTGCGCCTGACTAAAGGGAAAATAGAACTTCTCTCGCTGGGAAGCTACGAAACTGCGGCTAACTACTTTGACACAGACAACCAGCTGGTCATGGAACGACAGGCTGAAATTCTCAAAAGACTGCATGATAATCTGCGTATCAAAAAGAAAGAAGTCAATATTATTATCCCGGACTCTCATACCTACTCTCAGATTATTGATATGCCAAAGTTGAAAGAGAAAGAACTGATCGCAGCTATCCGCTATCAGGCAGACGAATTTATTCCTATGGCAATCGAAGACACGTATCTGGATATTGAGATATTACGCGAGGATAAACGGAATAAAAAACTGCTCGTTTTGATTGTGGCAGCACCAAAGAAAGTTGTAGACAATGTCTACTCAACTGTAGAAAAAGCAGGGCTGGTTCCTACATCTCTGGAGAATGAAATGAGTTCAGCAGGACGTTTCTTTTCCGAGGTAGTTACGGTTACAAAAGATCCCTATCTTATCGTCAATATCGGCTATAACACCTCATCAATCTACTTAATTGACGGATCATCTCAACTGATTATTTTTGCCCGTACAATCAAGATCGGGCTCGATCTGTTTGTAAAAGATCTCAAGGTGAATCTGAACTGGGATGAACATAAGATTCTGGAAGCACTCAAGCAAATTGGTCTGGCAAAAGCCGGTTCTATCAATTTAGGAAGTATTGTACTGCCTATTCTGAAGGAGCTGATCAACGAAATTGAGAAATTCAAGACAATCTCACAACAAAACCTCCAGTTACAGGTACGGAGTATCTTCTTGTATAACTTTGATAACCAGATTGCCTATCTCGCTCCGTATCTGGAAGCATATTTTAAGATACCGGTACGTTCCGCACCTCTTCAGAATGCAATTATCGTTAATCCCATTGCCAAGTCCTTTGCAACAGAGTTATCGTCTTATGTTTCGGTTATTTCAGGTAATTTTCGATGAAAACACACATTAATCTGTTTTCAAAAAAGAAACAGCAGCAGCCAATACCGGTTCTCGCGATCACCTTACGCAGCTATGGCATTCTCTATGCCTGTATCTGTATTGTGCTCAGTCTCATCTCGTCAGGGTTATTTATCTATCAATCCCAGAAACAGCAGGAAGTTGAAAACGAAGTAGCGAACCTTCAAACTTTTATTAAGCAGAATGACCAGATTCAGGGCAATATCGTCTTTTTTATTAACAAAAAGGAACAGTTGAATACCTTTCAGAAGGATGACAGTAACTTTGAAACCTATTACCGGCTGCTGATTGAGATTCTGGAGCGATCCGGAACAACTGCCCAGCTTTCTTCTATGAATTTGACCGCTAATAAGTCCACTGATTTTGTGATTAATGTAGACAGCTTTGAGACATCGGAAGTATTGCTGGAGTATCTTGAATCATCGCAGTTTGTTCAGTATTTTTCGTTCCTTTCGATGGATAACTTCGCCCTTGGCCGGGAAGATAAACTGGAATTAAAATTTAGAGGACAGTTCCTCGATGAGACTGCATTAAAAAAAGATGAACGTTAAAGTGAACTGGAAAGATAATGTGCAACGATACTGGGCTATTGTGTCCGGTATTTGGGCTTTTGGTTCAATCTTCTTGATTTTGTTTGCTATCATGGTGTTTCAGACATTAAACTCTTATAATTTGACTCAGGAGGCCAGTGCTCAGCGGGACAAACTACAGGGTGAGGTCTCCTACTTTTATCTGGCACAGCAGCTTGCTTCCAGCAATGTGGACGGATATAACGAGGTGCTTCGCCGTCTGATTCCGGAATCTGAGGATTATTTTTCAATTATTGCTTCACTGGAGCGACTTTCTCTCCGTACCGGACTTAAGATTTCCCGTTATACGATCGATCTGCCCGAAAATAACTCGGATAAGTTCACGCTTTCTATTGTTGGAACCGTTACTCCGGAGGAGTTTGATCGTTTTTTGCGTACCTATAAATTCGGTACCGGCAGACTGGTCACAATCGAAAATCTACAGATTACCAATCAGACAGATAACAATATCCGGTTAACTATGAATTTTTATAGCAAGCAGGTAACTACATCAAATCTGGTGCGAGTCGGATCGCTTTCAGAAAAAGATCTGCAATTGATGTCGGAGATAGCAAGAACAATCAGAGAAAGTGAAGCTCAGGCAAATAATGGACAGGGTGTACCACCGGGAGAAAGTATCGTTCCTGATTCAGTTCAATAAAAGGGAATAATACGAAAGACTCACTTCTGCTGCATGTTCTTCATGAGCTTGGCGACACCTTCGGAGAATTGAGCACCGTTATTCTGCCAGTATTTCAGACGTTCCTGATCAATCTGGACTTTATCGGTCTCAAGCATTGGCTGGTAGGTTCCGATTTTTTCGATATAAGAACCATCCCGCTTTTTGCGCTTGTCGATTGCGACAATACGATAAGTAGGATAATGTTTTTTACCGAAACGCATTAATCGAATTGTTACTGCCATAGAATCAAAAAAAAATTAAAGAAATGAATGCTAAAGGTAAATAATATCAAACTTATTTCATTTTTTCCAGTGCTTTTTTTGCGGAAGACTCTTCTGCCTGTTTTTTTGAGGCTCCGGTACCGGTTCCCAGCAGATGATCGTTCAGATATACCGAGACCGTAAACACCTTTTTATGCTCCGGGCCACTCTCTTCTACCACCCGATAGACAGGGAGAACCTTATGTTCTGCCTGAATAATCTCCTGAAGACGGCTCTTGGGAGACATATACAGTTTATTTTTAATGATATGATCAAGCTTATCTTTAAAAAGATTCTTGAGTACAAAATCGTAAGCTGTTTCAAAACCGATATCGATAAAAATGCAGGCAACCAGCGCTTCAAACGTATCTGCCAGAATATTTATGTTTTCCCGTCCTAATGCTTTATCTTCTCCTTTTGACAGAAACAGAAACTCACCTAGCCCCAGTTCTTTTGCCGCCTCTCCCAGACTTTCAGTGCGAACGATCGAAGCCTTAATATCGGTATATTCTCCTTCTGCCAGGTCCGGGTAATACTTAAACAGATACATGGAGGTAATTAAAGAAAGCACACTATCCCCCAGAAACTCCATCTTTTCGTTTGATGGCAGACGGAAATCTCTGTTTTCATTGAGAAATGACCGGTGAATAAAGACATTCTCAAGAAGCTCCTGATTTTTAAACTGAATGGAGATCTTTTTTTCCAGTATGTCGTAATTACTCATTGGTAGCGTCTCCTTTCTCAGATGAAGCAGGCTTTTCCGGTGCCGGATCAACAGCCTTCACTGTTGGTTTTTCTTCCGGTTTATGAATAATTCCCTGGTCAACTGCGTCTTTGTATACGGCACCGAGCACTGCATTGATAAATGCATAGGAACGGTCACCACCAAATTCTTTTGCCAGCGTAACCGCTTCGTCAATAATGACTTTTGGTGGTTCAGTTTTTTCTATTACCAGTTCGTAAATAGCAAGACGAAGGATTGCCAGATCAATCTTTGCAATACGATCTATCGGATATTTTGGCGCATTTTTTTTGATAAGCTCATCCAGTGTATCGAGATGAGGTTTGATCTCTTCGATGGTGGTTTCGTCTTCGTTGGGAAGATTCTTTTTATTGTTGTAAAAAATTTGTGCGAACAGATTCTGAACAATCTTCATCCGTCGCACGTGTCGCGGGTCTGACATACCTGTAATTATACCAGTATCTTAGTCTTTTGTAATGCGATGAACCTGTAGATGTTTCAACCGGCGTTTCATCTCCGGATAGTCATCCAGAGAGTACTGGTCGGCAAAACGGGTAGCCGCTTCCCGCGTTTTTTCGATCAGCGGCAGATCGGTAAACGCTGCGTACTGCATTTCGCCGGTTCCGCTCTGGGCCATTCCGTACATCTGACCTGGACCCCGTGTCTCCAGATCATACTCTGCCAGCTTAATTCCACTGTTTGTTTTTGAGAAAAACTGGAGGCGCTGATTAAATGGATTGGCTTTTACACTGGTAAAGAGGAAACAGTAGGATTGTTTGTCTCCACGCCCTACCCGGCCTCGTAACTGATGCAGTTGAGCCAGTCCGAAGCGTTCGGCTCCTTCAATTATCATAATGGTGGCATTTGGGACATCAATCCCGACTTCCACCACTGATGTCGAGACCAGAATATCGTATTTTTTATCTTTAAAGTCCTGCATCACAGCATCTTTTTCCTTTGCTTTCAGTTTGCCATGAATGAGTGCCACCCGGCAGTCTTTAAACGGCTCACTGGTTAAAAACTCAAACTCTTTGGCTGCGGCCCGGACCGAACTCATGGTCTCAGATGTTGATTCATCAATCAGCGGAAAGATAATATACGCCTGTACTCCCTGTTCCTGAATCTGCTGTCGAATCCAGGTGTATGCTTTGGTACGCTTGTCTTCGGGGACGACTGATGTCTTAATCGGCAGACGGCCTTTGGGCATTTCGTCGATCACTGAGAGATCAAGTTCTCCATAGATTGTCAGTGCGACAGTACGTGGAATCGGTGTCGCTGTCATGGTTAAGAGATGCGGATTCATTCCCTTCTCTTTCAACATGGCACGTTGTGCTACCCCGAAACGGTGTTGTTCGTCAATCACCACGAGCGCGACTTTATCAAACTGTAGTTTTTCGTTGAGCAGCGCATGAGTGCCGATAATAATATCAAAACTCTCGCCTTTTGGTAGTTTGTGGGTACGAGTTTGCAGACCAATCGTAAGTCCGTGCGCCGCCATCATGTTACTCACAGTCGCATGGTGCTGTGTTGCCAGAATCTCGGTAGGAGCCATCATCAGGGTCTGGTAGCCGTTCAGATACGCGGTATAAGCGGCAATTGCAGCAACCGCTGTTTTACCTGAACCCACATCTCCCTGGACAAACCGGTTCATCGGATGGTCTTTTTCCATATCATCCAGAATATGATCGGTCACTTTCCGCTGCGCACCCGTCAGTTCAAACGGGAGTGATTTAATAAATGCCGTAATCTGTTTCCGGATCTGAGGCTTGCTTACGGTAAGCGTGATTCCGACAGACTCCTGTTCCCACTGTTTTTTTACCAGAATGGATGACAGTTGAGCCCGGAACAGTTCATCAAAGCCAAACCGGTAGGTGGCCTGATTAAACTGGGTCAACTCCTGTGGTTTATGCGCGTAGATGAGGGCGGTGCGCAATGGCAGTACTCCATACTCTCTTACAAATTCCTGCGGCAGATACTCGATCTCTTCTTCGGTGGTTTCTGCAAGATACTGATCGATTACGATCCCTACTTTTTCGCGAATCGTACGTGCAGAGAGTCCATACTTTGCGGAGTACACCGGGACCAGTTGTGCGGTATGTTTTAACGGTTTTCCATCCTGTATCAGCTCGTATTCTTTGGGTTCCAGACTGAGTTTGCCACCGTATTTGGTAGCTCTTACCGTTCCGGCAATCGATACATCTGCCCCCATCTTCAGCATCTGTAGAATATACGGCTGATTAAACCAGGTTACTTCGATGGAGCCGGTGCCATCCGCGATCTCTGCTTTCTGAATCGTGATCCGTGACCGGGTATGGACCCGTTTGGTATCCATTACTTTTCCCTGGATTGTCACGGTTTCCCCTTCCTGTAATCGTGCAATGGGAGAGATTTTACGGTAATCTTCAAAGCGGTATGGCGTGTATGTCAGCAGATCCCAGAAGGTCTCAATGCCGACTGCTTTCATCCGCTTGGTCGTCTGTGACCGGGTACCCGGCAGGTCGTCGATTGGTATCGTTTTCAAATCCATACGAATAAGATGATTATATGAAGAATACTGCCATACTGCTGAAAACCAGCAATATTCCTGCAATTACAACAATGACACGCATAACGTTTTTGAGCGTAAAGATACGTTTCAAAGGATGTTTTTGTTTCATACTCACTATTATACTCAATCTGTGGAAATACGGTACAATGTATATCTAAAATTCGACCATTCAAAAAGAATTCAGTATAATTATTAGACTACCCTATGTATATTTCAGCAAAAACCCGCCGTCGTTCTGCCCGATCTAATCCGGTAAGCGGGGTGATGAGCGCGGTAACCGGTATTATTCCCAAACTGCCCCGCCCGCGAGGTTCCTGGAATCGTCAGCAACTGCTGATATATGCAGCCGGAGCGGTGTTTGGCCTGGTGGTGATCGGGTTTATTGCAGCTTCCGCTATTTTTGCCTGGTATGCCCGTGATCTCCCCTCACCGGGAAAGCTGGCAGAACGGACCGAATCTTCTACGGTCTTTACCGACCGGAACGGAAAAGTAATCTACGAAATGTACAAAGACAAAAACCGTGTACCAGTAAAGTTTGAGAACATCTCAACGTATCTCAAGCAGGCAACGGTCGCTGTTGAAGATAAATCGTTTTACGAACACGGTGGCATCTCGCAACTGGGGATTATGCGCGCTGCAATCAGTACCGTGTTTAAAGGTGAAGTTCAGGGAGGTTCAACGCTCACTCAGCAGCTGATTAAGAACGTCCTGCTTACATCTGAGCGCTCACTTTCCCGTAAAGTCAAAGAGGCGATCCTTGCAACCGAAGTGGAAAAACGTTTTACCAAAGACCAGATTCTGGAGATGTATCTGAACGAAGCCCCCTACGGCGGAACCTACTATGGTGTCGGCTCAGCGGCAAAAGGCTACTTCGGGAAAGAACCAAAAGATCTGAATCTGGTAGAGTCTGCGATTCTTGCCGGACTGCCGCAAAATCCCTCGGTTTACAATCCCTTCAGTGGGGTAAAAGATACCTGGAAAGGGCGTGCCAAAGATGTATTACGTCGTATGGAAGAGGACGGTTACATTACCAAGGCAGAACGAGAAAAAGCAGTAGCTCAGGTTGATAAATACAAATTTACTTCAGAAAAAGTTTCTATCACTGCTCCCCATTTTGTCTTTTTTGTTCGTGACTTTGTAACAGAACAGTTTGGTGAAGAAGCATTAAACAACGGACTGCGCATTAAAACGACCCTCGATCTGGAGGCACAGGAAGTAGCACAGAAAATCGTGAACGAGGAAGTTACCGAGCTTCAGGAAGAATATAATCTGGGGAACGGCGCGCTGGTCATGCTAAACTCTAAAACGCAGGAAGTTCTTGCGTATGTCGGTTCCTACGACTTTAATAACCAAGAGTATGGTAAGTTTGATGTTGTCTCTCAGGGAGAGCGTCAACCGGGATCCACGCTTAAACCGATTGTCTATGCGCTCGCCTTTGAAAAGAAATATACGCCTGCAACTGTCTTAATGGACGTCGAAACGGAGTTTGGCACGGCAACAACCGAAGATAAGTCTTACAAGCCGGTCAATTATGACGGGAAGTTCCGCGGACCGGTGCAGATGCGTTTTGCGCTGGCTAATTCGCTCAATGTTCCCGCCGTTAAGACACTGGCGCTCGTGGGTATTAAGGACTTTCTCCAAACAGCTCACGAAATGGGACTGCAGTCGCTGGCACCTACCGAAGCAAATATGAATCGTTTTGGTTTATCTATCGCACTGGGAGGCGGCGAAACCAACCTGCTGGATCTGACGACCGCCTATACTTCATTTGCGAATGGCGGAACGGTACGACCGGTACAGTTTATTGAAGAGATCAAAGATTACAACGGCAAAACAATCTATAAAAAACCTCAGGTAAAAGAAAAACGGGTATTATCAGAAGAAGTAGCGTTTCTGATTTCGCATATTTTATCTGATGATACTGCCCGTTCTGACGCATTCGGTACCGGCTCACTGCTCAAGATTCCGGGGAAGACAGTAGCGGTCAAAACCGGAACAACAGACGAAAAGCGCGACAACTGGGCAGTCGGCTTTACACAGGACATTACAATCGGTGTCTGGGTAGGAAACAATGATAACTCTGTGTTGAATCCCCGGATCGCTTCCGGAACTACCGGTGCCAGTTCGATCTGGCATGAAGCGATGGTGCAGATGACCAAAAAGTATAAAGACGGCATCATCGAGAAGCCCGCAGAGGTAGAAGCGTTGCAGATTGATGCATATCTCGGTGGGTTGCCACGGGATGGACAACCAACCCGCTCTGAGTATTTTGTCAAGGGAACCGAGCCGGATGAGACTTCACCGTTTTATAAAAAACTAAAAGTGAATGATGGGAAGTTGGCCAATGAGGTGCAGATCAGCGCCGGACAGTTTGAAGAAAAGGATTACATCGTGCTTACCGAAGATGATCCCGTTTCCGGAGACGGCAAAAACCGGTGGCAGGAAGGCATAAATGCGTGGGCAGATAAACAGGAAGATGAAAAACTGAAACCCCCGCGTGAAGTTTCTGACAAGTCCGTCGAAGATGTCGCGGTAAACATTACTTCACCCAAAAACAGAACACAGGTTAGTTCCGAGTTCGAGGTAAAAGCCAAGCTTACCTCAAGTTCAAAAATCACCAGTGTCAAGATTTATCTGGATGACAAGGAAGTTAAGAGTCTGAATGGTGATATCAAGGAGATTAACGAAAAGATCTCAGCCGGCGATGGCAGCTATATTCTCAAGATTGTGGCCGAAAATGAAAAAGGGAAAAAGGGAGAGTCTACACTTGATGTTGGTGTAAATCAACCGTATAAAAAGGATTAAGAAGCTGTTCAAACAGGTTGTTCTTTTGTTCTGCTCTACTCTACGGATCAAGATCTTCGTATTGTTTTTGATACTCTTCCAGCGTCTGAGGAGGATAGAAAATCAGACGATCAAGCGATGCTCCTTTGAACAGAAGGGTAAACCCGTGATACGCATACACATACTCAGTCAGTGTGCTATTGGAAGGAGAACTCTTATAGATATATTGTGGTTTTCCCACTAATGCAGTCATCTCTGTTGTGGTCAGTCGTGGCGAACTGATTTGTACCGTAACCCGCTGCAGCCGGTTGTTCTCGATAGTATAAGAAAAATCCGCAGTTCCCGATCCTGTCGGGACAGAAACAACCGGATCTTCCCGTAATTCCTGTCCTTCTTCTGATCCCAGATATGATTGAAAAGCCTCGGTAGTTTTTACCGGTACCAGAAACAGCCGGGCAGTAGCAATTCGTTGATTTACTGCTTCGGATACCCCCGGGAGCGGTGGAAAAGGATATGAATAGTCTACCGCAGGTTGCGGGTCGAGTACGTCCGCTTTTAGTTGTTCTGATAACGGTTGTTGTATATATTCAGAGGTTAATCTGTCACTGGGGATCAACTGGGATATTCCATACCCTGTAGCCAGCACCATCAAAATTCCTGCGATAGGTATGCCTATCAGCAGGTATTTTTTTTGACGGTTGTTAGGGAAGCGGTGGTGGTTCTTCATCTTTTTTGGTGGTGACGGGGTAATCCCGGAACAAAAACTCTACCACTATTTTAGCAAGTCCAAGCACCTCAATAAAGCTGCCGGTAATCACTATCCGAACAAGCCATTCATCTGCATAGCGCAGCCAGCCCAGTCCGACAATCACCAGAAACAGTGCATTAAAAGCCACAATAAATACAACCAGCAGGAGGAGTTTCTGAGACCATTCTTTGCGAAAGTTCAGAAACTCAATCTGTTCCCGCAATCCCAGTTCTTTCGCACGGTTCCGATAGTAACTGTCAGTTATGGCCGACTCATCAACCACGGTGTTCTCTTGTGCCAGTAATGTCATTTTTTTCTCCTTCTCAGGCATGGTCTCTTAAAATAACTTTTCGCTCATCCGGTACTTGTCCCAGATTTCAGGATGCTCTTCTTTAAATGTTTTAAACCGAATGCGCATTGCTTCGGTGCTTACGCCGAATATCTTGGCAAACTCCTTAATCATATACTCACCGGGAGGCATCAGTTCGCTGTATACCAGTTTCTGTTCAATTGCGGAGTCCGGCATCAACAGGTATCCGGCAAAATAGTTAGCTTCTACCTCTTCTTTTGCATGCGGCCGGAAGATATCTTCCAGCAGTGTGATTTGTCGAAAATGATTTTTCCCTTTGGAACGGTGTAATTGTAGATGCCCAATCTCGTGTGCCAGGGTAAAACGGACCCGGGTAATTGGTTGATTTTCCTGATTTACATAGAAGGTGTTTCCCTCATTATCGAAGAACCCCAGTACTTCTTCCCAGTTGGAAAATTCGGGATCCTGTCGTTCCATGCCATGTTTCTCTGTCACAATCTTACTCATCTCGCTGGGGGTGCAACCCTTCCAGTCGATTCCCAGACGTTTTGCCAGTTCAAAAACCTGCACCGGAATAGAGAGTGCAAAGTCTTCGATCAGTTGGTGTGCTTTTTCTTTTGCTTCGGTATACCGTGGCATAGTCGTATTGTATATCTTTTATCTTGCTGTTACAAGCCAATCTGTAATTATTCGGGTGAGTTCAGGAAGTTTGCCGGTAAAGCCATGATCGGCATTGTCTATCAGATGGAAGGTTACCTTGTCCGGATGCTGAGTTTCACGTTTTAACAACGATATAATATCAGGCACCCGGCCGTAACAGAACTCATCGTTCCCCCCATAGATCACACACATCGGGCGATCTATCGAACGGTACTCCCGCAGGAGTTGTTTAGATGATAACCGGAGTGAGTTAAAGAGCTCATTAAAGGGGAAGATGTTATAGTCGCCATCGGGATTGATCGTATCAAACACAGACTGGTAGGACATGAGATTTGAATTGATATATTCCGGAATCAGCTGTGTTCCGTTACCAGCTGCAATCTCCGTTCTGGAACGATCCAGCATCCGGAAAAATGCCTCTTTTCCCAGCATCTCGTAGTACAGTCCGGTATCATCACCTCCACTCAGGAGTACGTACTTCTCGACCGGATTATCGGGCTGGTAGAAGTGGTAGACACAGATCTTGTTTGCACCGGTTGACTCCCCGATCAGGGAAAACCGGCTGAATCCCTGAGTACGAAGATACGAGATAGCGCCATTAATATCATGAATACTGTCTTTTATTAATTCCATCGCAGTTCCTCCTTTCAGTTCTTCCAATACTTCTTGAGTTTCCGGAAAGATGGTATTGTTATACCGTTTCAGTTTCTGAATATACCCTGCACCGCGATTGTTAAAGCCAAAGAACGCAATACCGGCTGAGGTCAGTGCTTCTGCATACCGGCTCATTTTTTCGTGTGAGTTAAAGACCGAGGCGCTGCCATTTCCATGCAAATAGATCGCAACAGCGTTTCGGGTGCCGGAAGAGTTCTCCGGTTCAAACAGGAGTCCGGGTAGTCCAATATGGTCTGTGCTTAAGAATAGATGATGTGACGTAGTGTAGTTCATTCCCCTATCATACCAGTCCAATCACATCCTGTAAATTGCGGATATAGTAATCTGCATTCAATCCCAGCAGAAGGTCCTTATCGTAGATCAACTCGTGGGCGGACGGGTAATACATAACGGTGGTCGTTCCTGCCCGTTTGCCACCAATAATATCATTCTGGGTATCGCCTACCATCATAGCTGCGTCCGGTCTGATATTCATACGGGACAGTGCGGTGTGTAGCGGCTCGGGATCTGGCTTAATTCTGGTTACATCTGTACAGGTGACCACAGTATCGAAGTACTGTTTGATGTTATGATGCTCCAGGAGCGGCAACACCAGTTCTGGACGTGATGAGGTTACCACTGCTATCTTTTTGTCCATGTCATCGAGCTGCTTGAGTACTTCGGGGGCCTGAGGGTTGAGCTGAATGGTTAAAACGTTCTTTTCGATGTATTGTGTTGCTTCCAGTGCGAATGCCTGAGAATCGGTGATGCCGTATTTATGCAGTTTGCCCCACTCAATAATAGTATCGGAGATGATCTGTTGGCGCGTCAGTTCCATCGATCTATTCTGAAATCCTACCCGGACTGCCTCAATCCATATTTCCAGGGTGTTGGCCAGGCAGCCATCCCAGTCAAACAGTACTGCATCATGATGAGGGGCTTTCTGCTTCTCAGCATCGGAAGTATTCATGAGAGCATTATACCGTATAGAAGAGATAAATCAGGTAGTTCTTTTGGCAGGATCAAGCTTGGTCATTAAGACTTTATCAACGCGGTTTCCATCCATATCTACTACTTCAAAAGAGTATCCATCCCACTCAAACTTATCACCGGGATTAGGGATATTACCAATGTAGTTCATTACAAATCCGCCGATACTTTGGTAGTCATTTTCAGATTCTTTCCACATCTTCTTGATGTTAAAGCGATCTTTAAAGTCATCGATTGAGACAACTCCATCTATCAGCCACGAATTTTTATCCCGCTTCTGGATATGTGGATCGATTGCTTCGTCTTCATCCGGAACTTCTCCCACAATTGCCTCGAATATATCGTTGACGGTTACCAGCCCTTCCAGACTGCCGTATTCGTCTACTACCAATGCAATATGGGTGTTATGTTTGCGGAACAGTTCGAGAACATTCAAAATCTTAGTGGTCTCGAGAATATAGAGCGGTTTCTGTACGAATTCGTCGATATCGGTTCCTTTCTTTACGGTCCAGTGTTCCAGAATATCCCGGACATGGATAAAGCCGAGGATATTCTCTTTTGTCTCGCTATAGACAGGATAGTGTGAATGGGTGGTGGTATTGACCATCTCCAGAATATGGGACTTGGTTTCGTTTGCATCAACCCAGTCCAGTTCGGACTGTGGGGTCATAATATCGCGTACTTTTTTATCTCCCAGTAGAAAGATCTTATTAATAATATCCTGTTCTGCTTCTTCGATAATGCCGGCAGTGGTTGCCTGGTTTATCAGGACTTTAATTTCGTCTTCTGAGATTACATCCTCGTCGCCGACCTTAATTCCCAGCATTGCCACTATAAAGTCTGTCGAAGCGGAAAGCAGTCGAACCACCGGCGAGGTGATTCGGGAAAACCAGGCCATCGGGGTTGCAAGAAAGATCGCTATTGCTTCCGGATTGCTTAATCCGACACGTTTAGGAACCAGTTCTCCAAAAATAATCGAGATATAGGTAATTGCCATCACAACCAGCACAAACGCGAGGGGCTGGCTATAGGGGCCAATAAACGGTATCGGATCGAGAAGATACGAGAGACTTTCGCTGAGCGTAGCACCTCCGAATGCACCGGTAAGGATACCAACCAGCGTAATTCCCACCTGTACGGTTGACAAAAAGACGCTCGGATCATTTGCCAGTTGCAGTGCGTATTTTGCACCAGTACTCCCTTTTGAAGCAAGATTCTGCAGACGGCTTTTGCGCGAAGAAACAACCGCGATCTCTGCCATCGCCAGTAATCCGTTCAACAAAATAAGAAATAGTATGATAAGTAGTTCCACAGGTATAGAGAATTAGTTTTTACTGCCACCGGTTTGAGATGATCCATCGGTCATCGCAATCAGTTTGCCCAGTTCGGCAAGAAATTTCTTGGCATGTTCACGGCTCATGCCGATCCGGCTCACGATTCGGAGCTTGTTGGTGGGGCCCAGTTTTTGACCAACATCAAACACAACTCCATTGGCGTTGGTAGACATCAGGATGTTATCAGTATACAAAATGGGAGTAGTATCCAGATTTACGTCAACGGTTATATTCTGTTCTGTCTGTTCTTTTTCAGTTTGATTATCTGCCATATGTATTATTGTACCTTATTTATTCCCGGCAATGGTTGCGCCACATTGCTGCTCTACCGCACGGGCAATTTCCTGATGTCTGGTATGCGTCTCTTCGATAGTCAGATTGCGCTCTTTTGACTGGTATACACAATGAATCAGGAGAGAGCGGGTACCATCTCCTTTTTCGTAGACGTTGCTAATGGTGAGATCCCGCAGCAGGTCTCCTCCGGTCTGACGCATTACCTGCAATACATCCCCTGCCTGAACCGCTACCGGAATCTGCACCGACATATCCAGTGATACGGCCGGATAGGCTGAGTACGGCATATAATCAGCTGCGGTAACCGTTGCCTGTGCCAGTGCGTCGATATCTATAACAAAGCCATAGACATCATACGGGAGATGAAAGGTACTTTTTGAGACAACCGGATTAATAAGTCCGATGGTTGCCAGCTCTCTTCCATTCTGCGTTACTACCGCAGAAATACGATACGGGAATGTTTTTTGCTTCGTAAAGACCACGTTCTGAATACCGAGACCTTCAAAATACTGTTCTAATACTCCTTTTACCTGGTAATAATTCCAGTTGCGCGCATTGCCCGGCTTCGAAGAAAAAACTGCAGTAATTATCCGGCGTTCCAGATACGGAAACTCAGGTGTGTGCGGTGGCTGTTCCAGAGGTCCCTCTTTGCGGAGATACAGCTTGCCTACTTCGTAAAATGCCATTTCTTCGTCACCTCGTGCCTGGACTTTGTGGGCGACTTGCAGATGTTCTACAAACATGGTAGTACGCATGTGGGTATGGAGACTGGTCGGTGGATTCATGATTGCAATAGCCCGGTCTTTGTGCGGATCGCCCATCTTTTCCAGTATATCCCCGTGGTAAAACGGAACGGTGATAATCTCATCCAGGCCAAGTGCAGACAGAATATCACGGGACTGTTCTTCGATCTGAACTTCTTTCTGTTCTACCGGTAGTGGGATAGTACTGGCCAGTGTGCGGATGGGGATCTTCTCGTAGCCATAGATACGTAATACTTCTTCGACGATGTCTTCAGATGCTTTGATATCGGTTCTAAAAAGGGGAACGGTAATCTGCAGCATATCACCCTGCTCCTCTACGGTACACTCCAGCCGGCGTAGGATTTCTGCCTGTTCGGCAACAGGAACCGTAATGCCACCGAGGCGGCGAACTTCATGCGTGTCAAATGCAATCGTAGTGGGCGTTCGAGGGTTTGGATGGTAATCATCGCGACCATGCAGACCCAGTGAGCCGCCATCGGCCAGCTCGGTGATCATCGAGACGGCACGTGCTAAGGCGTAGTCACAGAGTGACGCATCAAGGTCATGGGTATGACGGATACCGGCTTCGGTGATCACGTTATAGCGATAGACGGTTTTGCGGATGGTGGCCTGATTGTATGCGGCACACTCCAGCAGGATATCAACCGTATCATCCTGAATACCCGAGTTTTTTTCGCCGACAATTCCAACCAGTCCCAGCACAGATCCTGCTTCGTTGGCAAAGACGACATCGTCGGATTGCAACGTAAGCTCTCCCCCGTCAAACGAGGTAAATTTCTCATCCTGTTGAGCATTGCGGAGTACGAGTGTTGTTCCGCCAATCCGGTTGAGATCAAATGCATGCAGCGGCATTCCGCTCTCGATCATCACATAGTTGGTAATATCGACCACATTGTTAATCGGTTCCATGCCGTAGTTTTTCAGTCTGGCCTGGAGCCATTCCGGAGAGGGACCAATCTTAATTCCGCGGATAATGACTGAATGGAACCGGTGTACTGCATCAGATTGTACTGATACTGTAAACTGCTCCAGCCCGGTCGCATCCGGCAGTGGTTTGGTGGCAGGGATACTCAACCGGCCGCCAAAGGAGGCATGGGCTTCCCGCGCGATACCCAGAATGCCGTAACAATCGGCACGATTGCCGCGGAGCTCCAGATCAATTACCGTGTCAGTATCGGTCTCGATGGTTTTATCCAGCATATGCCCGATCATCGACATCTTGTCCGTAAAGACTTTCAGATCCGATGGCAGGTCAATATATTCGGTCAGCCATTGTAATGGAATTTTCATATAAGGGTACCGTCGTATAACTTGCGAATGTCATCAATATTCAGTTTCTGCATCACGATGCGATCAAAGCCCATACCCCAGGCAAACCCCGAGTATTTTTCCGGATCGATGCCATTCATCCGTAACATATTCGCGTGTACCATACCGGCACCAGCGATCTCTACCCATCCTCGGCGCTTACATACGGCACAGCCGGATCCCTGACAGAACTTACAGATGATATCGAGTCCACAGCCCGGTTCGACCTGTGGATAATACTTGGCACGGATGCGTGTTTTGGTTTCTTTGCCAAAAAAGAGTTTGCAGAAGGTTTCCAGTGTGCCATGCAAGTCAGACATGGTAAGATCTTCTGCGACCGCGATACCTTCGTACTGGTAAAAGATAAAATGGTTGGTCTGATTAGGAGTTTCGTAGCGGAATGCAATTCCCGGTACTACCACTCGCAGCGGCAGTTCGAGTGCTTCCATGGCGCGACTTTCGACAGAAGAGGTGTGCGATCGAAGGATAATCTCGGGATTTTCGATAATGATGGTATCTTGCAAAGAACGGGCGGGATGGTGTTTTGGCAGGTTCGCGCGTTCAAAAACATATTCGTCAGTCTCGATATGCGGTCCTTCGTATACAGAAAAACCCATATGTTTAAAGATCTGATTCATTTCGCGACGTACAATGGTGTGCGGGTGCAGTTTGCCGCGTTTGGTCTGAATTCCGGGTAAGGTCAGATCAATCTCCGGTTCGTCTCCCCCCTCGTGTAGCAATGATTCCCGTTTGGCGGCAAAGGCAGCTGCAATCTCCTGTTTGATCGCATTTACCTGTTGACCAAAACTCCGGCGCTCGTCAGGAGACAGATCTTTCATCTGTTTCATAAGTGCGTTTACTTTGCCATTACGACCTAAGTACTCGATCTCGAGTGCTTCGAGCTGTTCAAAAGAGGTTGTTGATTGTAATGAAGAGATACATGCATCAACTAATTGACGAGTATCGTCGAGTGGTTCGTCCATTATTTTATGGTATCAACAATTTTGCCAAATGTCTTTGGATGTTCAACAGCGATCTTTGAGAGGATCTTTCTGTCGATCTGGACATTGTTGGTCTTGAGCTTGTTGATGAAGCCACTGTAGGTCATTCCCATTTCACGAACGGCGTTGTTAATGCGAATGATCCAGAGTTGACGGAAGTCACGCTTTTTCATCTTACGACCATCGTAGGCATACTGACCTGCGTGTAACAGAGTCTCTTTTGCCTTGCGGATTGTGGTACTGTGCTTACGCCAGAACCCTTTGGCCATTTTTAAGATCTTAACGTGTTTTCTTTTTGACTTAACGCCACCTTTAACGCGCATATTCGTGAACTGTAACTTATGCTAATGCAAGTAACTTCTTAATCTTCTTTTCAAATCGTCCGACAACCTGTTTCATCTGCTTTAAACGTCGCATCTGCTTCTTTGATTTGTTTGAAATAAGATGACGGGCATTCTGAGAACGGTGCAATACCTTCCCGGATCCGGTAACCTTAAAACGCTTGGACGCAGCTTTATGTGTTCGTTGTTTGATTTTGACTTTCATAAGCGAAAAAATATTATAACATACCAATTCTTATTTTGTATAGCGAATTATTTACACAGGTCCCATCAGAGACAGGTTTTGGTAACAAGAGGTGGAAGCTTAATAGTACACCAATTATTTCTTCTTCGCAACAACGGCGCGAACGACCCGTCCTTCGATGCGGGGTTCTTTTGAGATATTAATCTCTCCCAGTTGTGCAATAAAGCTTTTTACCAGCTCAATTGCCATATCCCGTTTGACGACTTCGCGGCCTTTCAACGTAAGATTAATACGCAGCTGATTGCCATCTTCAAGAAACTCCTGTGATTTTGAGATTAACCGTTCCAGATCGGCTGGACCAATAAACAGCGATAGCTTAATATCTTTCACAATACTCTTTTTGATACCTTTTTTGGCTTCTTTCTGTTTTTTCTCTTCCTGATATAAAAACTTTTTAAAGTCAATGATCTTTGCAACTGGTGGAACCGCTTTTGGCGCGATCAGGACCAGGTCCAGGCCTAAACTCTGTGACTTGTTGAGTGCTTCCTGTTTTGTCAGCACCCCAACCTGTTCTCCGTCGGCAGTAATAACACGCAATTTATCTGCTTCTATACGGTAATTGGTTGTATAGTACTTTTTTGGCGCATTATTGTTGCGGTTTCTATTGAATCTATTGGTATTTCTCAAGCTGTTCTTTCAGTGATATTAATAATTCGTTAACAGGCTGAACACCGAGATCGTTTCCTTCGCGCGTACGTACTGAAACAGGAAGACTATCTTGAGTGGAGCTATTAACTTCGTTGTCTCCAATTATAACCATATATGGCACTTTTTGCAAGGTAGACTGGCGAATTTTATAGGATACAGTCTTCTGCTCGGAGTGAAGTTCACAACGGATCCCTGCATCAACTAATTTTTGATGTACTTGTGCCGCATAGTCATGATGGTTATCGGATACCGGAATTACACTTACCTGTATCGGAGACAACCAAAGCGGGAAGTTTCCTCCGTAATGCTCTATCAAAAATGCCATAAATCGCTCATGAGTCGAGAGCGGTGCCCGGTGAATTACAAATACCTCGTTGTTTTCTTCTCCATTTTCATCTTTGTATGACAAGCCAAAACGTTCTTTTGCCAGGAAGTCTAGCTGGATCGTCGACATAGTCTCTTCTCGACCGATAATCGACTTGAACTGGACATCAACTTTAGGACCATAAAAAGCCGCTTCGTCGTCTGCTTCTACAAACTCGACCTGCATCTCCGTCAGAACTTCACGAAGTACGTTCTGGGCATACTCCCAGTTTTCCGGCTGGTTAATATACTTTTCTGTGTGTTCGGGACTCCATTTTGAGAGGCGGAACCAGTAATTCTTTAGTCCAAAGATCTCGAAATACTTCATGGTCAACTCCATTACGGCCTTAAACTCAGACTGAATCTGATCTTTGCGGCAGTAGATATGTGCATCGTTCATCTCCAGTGCCCGGACACGTAACAGCCCTGCCAGTGTTCCGGATAACTCGTTCCGGTAACACATGCCATATTCCGCGTAGCGGATCGGCAGTTCACGATAACTATGCGGTTTATGGAGGTACATCCGGTGGTGATGCGGGCAGTTCATTGCCTTCATAAAATAGGTGCCGTCATCCATTACCATCGGTGGATACATGCCGTCTTTGTAATATGGCAAGTGACCTGATGTCAGATAGAGTTCTTCTTTTGCGATATGAGGACTGGAAACACGCTCATAGCCTGCTTCATACTCCATTTTGCGGGCAAGCCCTTCGACCTGATCTTTGAGGATAGTCCCGTTTGGCAGCCACATAATCAGCCCTTTGCCGACCATCTCGTCGATAAAAAAGAGCTCCAGTTTTTGACCGAGAACCCGATGATCCCGCTTTTTTGCTTCTTCCCGTAGTTTCAGATACTCATCCAGTTCCTCTGCAGTAAAGAATGCCGTGCCGTAGATACGTGTCAACATCTGGTTTTTTTCACTTCCCCGCCAGTAGGCACCCGCAATCGAGAGCAGCTTGAAGTGTCGCAGCTGCTTGTGGGGTTCTTCGATATGTCCCCCTTTGCAGAGGTCGACAAATTCGCCACTCTGGTACAGTGTAAGTGACTCTCCGTTACCGCTGTGTTCCTCGATGAGCTCAACTTTATAGGGATTGTGTGCATATCGTTTCAGTGCTTCTTCTCTTGAAACTTCGATCCGTTCAAATCCTTGCCATTTGTTGACCATCTTCTTCATTCGTTTTTCGATATCTTTCAGATCTGTATCGGAAATCGGTTCTGCAAACTCAAAGTCATAATAGAAGCCATCGTCTGTTGCCGGTCCGATGGCCGGTTTTGCATCAGGATACAGCTCGAGCACTGCTGCTGCCAGCAGATGGGCGGCTGAGTGTCGCAGGTGTTGTAATTGTTCGTCGTGTTGTTTCATAGGAATGGTGATTGGTAATTATCTGAGTCTCGTTTAAAGCAAAAAAAAACCCGCCGAGCGGGAGGATCTTTGCCACACAAATGCCTCCCGTTATTGCGGGTTGGTAGTGGTGGTCATGAGTGAATGATTACAATCGATCATAGGGGTATTCTAGTACAATCTGCGGGTGAAAGCAACATGGAGAACGCGTTCTCAACAAACGCAACACGGTGAGAACGATTGGTGCAACGTTGTCTAAAAAAGAAAAGCGGGTGACCAATGCGTGCTGGTCACCCGCGGAAAATGGGTGTTGGTGTGCCAGGTATATGCGTTTGCGTCCCTGGCTCCACATCTATTTATATGATTGAAAGTTCCCGACTGCTTGTGCCGGACTTTTTCAATCGTCTGAGTATATTATACATATTGAATATGTATTTGTCAAGTATGTTGTAGAAAAATAGCAACAATTATGCGTATTGTATGTATGTGGTGATTTAGAATGTAGTAGCAATTACTTTTGCATCCAGACGCCTGCATAGGGACCTAGTTCCAGTTTGCTGGCAGTAACGGTTACCCGATTTACTGTGGCAGCGGGAACTCCCAACTCAAATGCTTTATCAATGCGCTTGGTCTCGTTTCCCAGGTTAACAATGATACTTAACTGCGAGGTACCCAGTGTATATGCCATGGTAAACAGCTGGGGATCGTAGTGTTCCAGTTGCAGCTTATGGGGCCAGACATTTACATACTCCCGAAGAATCTCTTTAAATGCGAGGATTTCTTTCATCTTGGTATACATATTTTTACTGTGGGTACTGCGTAACATCTTCTGGGTAATCGTTCCTCGGTTGATATTTCGCGTATCATGCTGCTCCTGTTCCGGCAGATCACGTACCGGAATGTTTTCCATACCGATCTCATCTCCATAAGGAATCGAGATACCGCCCGGCAATGAGACGGTCAGGAAATATGCCATCAAAAACCGTTTTACATTGTTCTTGAGAAACGAAAAAGTCCGTCCGGATATACCATATCCTTCCCGGAATGATTCTCCTTGTTCTGCTAATTCTGCGGAGACCGCCTCTTTCAGATCATCATTCAGATATGCAAGACTTAACTCGTCATGATTTCGTAAAAAGTTAATCCACTCCCCGTGTCGGGGAATAATATCCGTTCGCTCCAGAATATTCCAGATATAGTTCGCGTCTTTTTTAATGAGTCCAACCCAGAGATTGGTACAGAGATGAAAGTTATAGGCAAGATTAGCTTGTGGTGTATTGGTAGTGCCAAAATACTTGATAACGGTTTCCAGACGTTCATAGGTCTCGACCAGAAACGAGCATTCCGGATTAATCTCTTTTCCGAGCGCGTTGAGCGCCGCAGTGATCAAAAATGTTTTGTCGTTGTCATCATCTACTGCTTTATAGGCCATTTTGCCGATAAACGGAATAGCATCCATACGGAAGTTAAATCCCCAGCTTGCCCAGAACATCATTGTTTTTGCAAGTTCAGTAAAGAGTTCCGGGTTGTGCCAGTTTAAGTCGGGTTGTTGCGGATAGTAGGTATGGTAATACCAGTTGCCGTCTTTATGCTGAACCCAGTGCGGTATCTCACCTGCATATTCGGGAAACGCAATATTCACCAGCTTCTGTTCCCCGTCAATCTCGTATTCTGCCCAGACGGCGGCATCTTTGTGAACTTTTTTGATAAACTTCGGCTGTTTGTCTGTCCAGATATAAAAATCACGGTACTGTTCATCACCATTTATTGCGCGCTGAAACCATTCATGTTGATCTGAGGTATGGTTAAATACCAGATCCATAAACAGATGCATTCCCAGATCCCGGGTTTTACTTACCAGCTGTTCCAGATGTGCGATAGTTCCCACCGACTCCCGAACCCGGGTAAAGTTGCTGATATCAAAGCCTTTATCAACACAGGGAGAATCAAGAAACGGAAGAATATGGATGGCGTTACATCCCAGGTCATGGATATACGGTATTTGTGCGGAGAGTCGTTCGAGAAAACTCATCTCACCCCGGTAGAAACTATCGGGGTAGACGACGTACAGGTTCAGGTGTTTAAACCAGAGGGCGTTATGAGAGAGTTTTTCGTACCGTGGCGTGTATTGCTTGAACTCGGTTAAGGTATCGATTATCTGCTGACTTTTTCCATTATACAACTGTTTGAGATATTGCCGGACTTCATCCATATGAAGTTCAATCTTACGGCAGATGTATAAGAATATACGCAGGAAGTATGTAAGAGAACCGCAAAGATCAGAACTGGATTTTCATGGCTTCTTTCATCTCATCGACGACAGATTGTGCCCGAGCGCGGACTTTTTTATTGTTCTCCAGGACGATCTCGAGCAGCTCTTTCTTTTTTCCTTCAGCTTCTTTGCGTCGTTCCCGGATCGGACCAAAGGTCTCTTTCATGGCTTCAAAGAGTTTCTGTTTTACCTCAACGTCTCCAACCGCTCCCTTCCGGTAACGCTCTTTCAGGTCATCAACTTCTGCCGTGTTGGTATTAAAGGTGTCGTGATAGATAAAGATGGTGTTCCCTTCGACGGTGCCCGGATCTGTGGCACGAATCCGGTTGGGGTCGGTCTTAATCATAAACACTTTTTTCCGGAGTTCCTCTTCTGAGTCTGCCAGATAAATCGCATTGTTCAAGCTTTTACCCATCTTGGCATTGCCGTCGATTCCGGGTACATTGATGCTGGCGCCAAAGAGTGCCTGCGGCTGACTCAGTACTTCGACGTTATATGTCTGATTAAACTTTCGTGCCAGTTCGCGACAATCTTCTACCATCGGTGCTTGATCTTTTCCTACCGGAACGAGATCCGCTTTGACACAGAGAATGTCTGCTGCCTGATGAATGGGATAGATATAAAATCCCAGTGGTGTTGAAGATTCAAACCCTTTTTGTGCAATCTCCGTCTTAATAGTCGGATTATGGGATAGTTGTTGGAGGGTGGCAAAATTTGCCAGGTAGATAAAGATTTCGTGTATCTGTGGTACTTCGCTTTGAATAAAGATTGTTGATACGTCATAATCTATACCAACCGCATAGTAGTCACACAACAGTTCTTCGATACTGTTTTTTACTTTGTCAGGACTGTCAAAATTATCGGTTAATGCCTGGACATTCGCAATCATCACATGCTGGTCATATTCATGCTGGAGCTGGACCCGATTGCGAAGTGAGCCAATGTAATGCCCCACATGCATCTGACCAGTCGGCCGGTCACCGGTGAGTATTGTTTTTTTCTTCATACGGGCATTATACCATGATTCGTTTGATGTTTAGAGGTTGTTCTGGTAAACTATAGGTTACATATCATGCGCTCATGGCGCATTTGCAACACAGGAAGGAGGATCGTTCATGACCTGGTTACACAGGGTCGTTCTGCTGCTCGGACTCTTGCTCATGCTCGGTGCGTGTGCCGGTCCGGCACGGAGTGGCGGTGCGCTGGACTGCTCAAGCCCGTTCAACGCGGGCAAGGGCAACTGCCCGCCACTCGTTACGGCCACGCCCGAGGCAACACCGACCCCGATGCCGACGCCCACGCCCTCGTATATCACCCGCGACCAGTCGCCGGAGCTGCAGGCCGCCCTGGCCGAGCTCTACAACCGCGGGTACGGGGAGTCGGTCATCTCGGTGGAGGGCCTCGCGCCCGGCACCACGGTCACCACTGTGATCAGCGGCAACTCGGTGTCCATCCAGATGAACGCCGTCGGGCTGACGATGCGGCCGCCCGACATCGAGAACGCCCTGATGCTGATGGGTGTCCTCAAGATGGACGACGCGGAGTTCGAGGCCAACGGCAACTATAACTGCCCGCGGCTCGACGCGCCGGCAAATGGCCCGACCAACGAGCAGGGCAAGCCCGTGCTGACGGACGTGTTCTTCCCCGGGAGCCGGGACCTGTACGTGTACGCCTGCGGGCCCGGCATGAGGGTCCTGGACTACGACGGCTGGGTCACGATCCTGCTGATGGACCCCGCCGACCGCGGGCCCATCACCATCCGAAGTGGCTCGTCCGTGGAGGAGCTGCAGCACGCCACGCCGCAGCCGGTGGCGCCCTAGCCGTTCGTTCATACGGCAACCGGCCTTTTCCTGTGTTCTGGCGACGGGTACCCCCGTCGCCGGCACATTATTCAGGCGCACTGTTTTGGGATTTAGTTTGTTTACTTATAGGTAAACAGTTCCCCGCATTGAGACTGAGCAATGTGTCGCAAGACACGGTACACGTAAATAAAGCAAGTGATATACAAGGAGGCGCGCAGATGGCACGAGAGTTTACCCCCGACGAACTGGGTGAGGATGACTGGCCGATCGTAATGAACCCCGAGGTCGAGGTACCCAAGCCACAGTTCATCCCGTTCTATGTCCTCATCCGGGGACATCGGCTGGACGATGAGTCCGAGGCGATCGCCTGGGTGCACATCAGCTTCGTGAACACGAGGGGGATCCAGGTCGGCAACTACATCATCAATGACCTGATCGATGATCTGGGCGACCGGCCGATCGGGGCGTTGTGGACCATGGAGCAAGCCCGCATCCGGGACATCGTTATGACCTATCCCAATGCCCGCTCGAACCCGCACATCATGCAGGCGTATGTCAACCCGGTTTCGGAGAAGATCCAGGGTCCGACAGACGCCGAGTTCATGCTCTGGGACATGATGAGCATGATGTTCTCGCGCCCGGCTGGTGTCGGTATGTCTATCGTCGTCGTGCTTCTCGTGATCTGGGGCGGCGCGTATTTTTTTGCTCACCAGAGCATTTGGATGCGCGATGTCCTCCGGAGCACACTCAGCATGACCGGGCCGGTGATCGACTTCGTCGGCCTCAACCGGGTGCCGTTCTGCGTCCGCAGCACGGGCGACCCGACCGAGGACGCGGCCCGCTGGGCGACCGAACCGGAGTTCGTGTTCCTGGACGTCACGGGTCTTACCGCCACCGAGAGCTTTGTCTTTCGCAACTGCCTCGACGGTGTGATCGTCAGCAATGGCGTGATCGCCGTGAACTACCCCGCCGGGGTGATCGTCGCGGGCGAGCCCGATCTGATGGGCACGACGGCCGAGTGCGCGCAGGTTCAGCTGCCGAATAAGGATGGCCAGCCTGTCGAAGTCACGCTCTGCACCAACGTGGAGAAGCTGAACAACGCGGGCAAAAACGCTACCCTGGTCTGGGACGTGGACCTGGCCGGCTACCTGGCCGGCAGGGAGGCTCAAAAGGCCCGGGATGGAGGGAGTCAACCTCCTGCTGTGCCGACGGCGACCACGCCCTGACAGGGGCATCACCTGCCTGGCGAAGCCAGGGCCTTGCGCACTTGCCGCACCATTGGTGCTCTGGCCGGGGGAGCTTGTCTCTCCCGGTCTGGAAAGAAACTAATCTATTATTATTTGGCACATTTACAGATAGACGGATTGAAAGACGGCACGGAGACTGTCCTGCCGTTGTAAATCCGTCTAATGGAGGAACGTATGTATCCGCAGCGAAGTGGCCCCCCCTGGGGGCCGATCCTGATCCTCATGCTGCTGCTCGGGGGTGCGTATATCTATTTCAACCCTGTGCAGCCGCAGTCCAGTGGGCGCGGCCCGTTCACGAGCGGTGGCGATGGCCTGGTCTCGCAGGGCGCGCAGGCCACGCAGGTCGTCGCCTCGGGCGTGCCCGTGCGGCCGCTCGATCCGTTCATCCTCCCGTCGGCCACGCTCTTCTCGAAGGACACGTGGATCGTGACGGATGGCGTCTATATCGCGAACGTCCCAACCGCCGCCGTGATGATACAGGAGATCCCCGCGGCGTGGTACACGGGTGGACAGCGGATTCAGCTGGGCCAGGTGGTCAAGGGGGCCACGAGCGACGCGCACATCGTGCCCGGGCTTCAGATCTACGACGAGTCCAGCAAAAAGTACCTCGTGGAATTCGAGGTCGACCAGCAGAACCGCGTGCTCACCGTGCGGTTCCTCAAGCCCGTCGCCATCTACTCGGCGCGCGCGTACAACGTGCGCTACAGCCAGACCGACAAGAGCCTGCTGGCGAGCTTCGTCGACGATACCGCGGTGCTCAACTTCCTCTCGCAGCAGGTTGACCAGCGCGTGCGCGAGCTGGCCTGCAGCGACCGCGACCCGCAGACCGGCTTCTTCCTGACCGACAGCAAGGGCCGCACCGTGCTCCAGGCGGGCCGCGCGGACCTCGAGGATATCGTGCGCGGCATCCTGGGCACGTTTTACCAGGGGCAGTCCAACAGCCCCACGGTGAACGTTATCATCCCGGACGGCGACTGCTACCTGCGCCCCGACCCCCGCGCCGAGGGCGCCCCGGGCGGACAGAACCCCTGATCGTGTTCCTCCGAGACGGTTGTGGTTGCCGGGTGGGTTTATCCCCACCCGGCAACACGCCGAACCAACACCTATCTCTCTGTTTCGTTATTGTTCCCGTAACAGCGCCAGATATAGATTCTGTTTACTCCTCCTTCTGCCTGGACCTGGTGCTCATAGATTACCGTGCAGTGCTTCTTAACCAGTTCAACATCAAAGATATCACTGGTTATTGCTTCCTCTATGCCAAAGAGTGGCAGGCTGATTCCCTGACTAATTAATAATGTTTTTTCTTCAAGGGCCCGTGTAGTCATCTCGGTGGCCGAATAGATGCCTCGTACATAGAGATTTGCGTTGGTATCGAGTACCCCATTCAGTAACGGAATCCCTGAAAGGTAAGACAATGCGGGTGCACTATCAGCTGATCCATAGAGAGCGGTCGGTTGTTCATTCTTGAGTACCGTTACCAGCCTTTGGGTATCTTTGAGGATGCCAGTCTGTGAAAAGTTCTGTAAGTAGGCGGGAATAGCCAGGACCATACTGACTACAGCAAGCAGAATAACTCCGCCTTCACCCCATTTTTTCAGTTCTTCGTTCTGACCTCCCCAGCGGGCGATATCCTGAACAATCCGGGGAATCTGAAGTGCAAGAAACGGCAGTATCATGTTCAGATAAAACAGATAGGTATCCTGATACATCAAAAAAAAGAGTAAAAAGAGAATACTCATACTCCCTATCAACCGGTAGCGGTTGAGTCGAATGATACTATAGACCCACAACAGACAGAATACCCAGTCATACCTCATCATAAATAAGAGAATGTTGGTTTTTTGTGTTCCGGGCGGCCGACTGAGTGAGTACCCGAATGTTTGTGCGATAAATGCGTCCCTGGCGAGAAAAAGCGTCGGGAGCATAACAGCAAAACAGACGGCAATAAACGGCAGCCAGGTGTGTAGTACTACCGGCCTCAGCTTGTGCCACAGTGTGCGGCATGTGCGCTTTGACCATGTGTCAGGAAGTGGGATGCCCGCGAGGTCAGCCAGCACGAGACTGATTACGATCGGCAAGGTATATGCTTTGGTCATAAATGCCAGTCCGAGAAAGATGCCTTTGAGTACCGGACGGCCTGAGATGTGGCAATAGTAGGCAGCCATCAGGTTAAGAACTGCAAAAAAGATTCCGGTCTGGTGATTTGAGGTTGCCAGAATAGTCACGGAGAACAGAAACACGCTGGCAGACAGAAGAGATAGCCAGTCCCCGGCGCCTGTTTTTCTGGCACTTAAAAAAACTAAGAGCGCGATACCCACTGCTTCGATGAGTGCCGTTGCATAAAACAGTGCCAGATTACCCCCCGTCAACAGCTGGTAGACACTCGAAATATAGGGAAACAGCGGCAGGTTGGTCAGGAACATGTCCCGGTACAACACTGCCCCATCCAGTATGCGTGAGGCCATGACGGCGTAGATATTGGTGTCGGAGAGACGAACACTATTCTGCCCGAACTGCAGCAGCAGATAAAAAAACAGGCATGACGCAAGAATAACAAATGGCATACTCACTTATACTCAATCAGCCAGTATCTTTGCAATCTGTTTTTCTACCGCTTTCAACGTTGGTTCTACCACGAGAATCCGGTTTGCGTGAGGGGTCGAAAAACCGTTGAGTGCTCGCGTATGGTAGTTGACCGTAGTTTCGGGATCTTTTAGGATATGTCCGGTCAGGATACCGGCAACGGTGTCAGTGGGTTTGATTATCCCCTGTTGTACCAATTTCTGAATACCGGCAACGGTGGTCGCCGAAGCTGGCTCACAACCGATCCCGGCACGGTCTATCACTGCTTTTGCGTCAAGTAATTCCTGATCACTCACCTGTTCGACTACGCCGTTTGTTATCTCAATTGCATGTTTTGCTTTCAGATAGCTGACGGGATTACCGATACGAATGGCCGTTGCCAGTGTCTCCGCTTGTACCGGTGCAAAATTTTCAAAGCCCTGTTTAAAACTGGTATAGAAGGGATTAGCTCCTGCAGCCTGAATAGAAGCAATTCGCGGCAACTTCTGAATAAAGCCCAGTTCATAGAGCTGTTCCAGTCCTTTGCCGATGGCGGAGGTATTTCCGAGATTCCCTGCCGGCAGAACAATCCAGTCCGGAGTGTGCCATTCGAGTTGCTGTAAGAGTTCAAACGCAATTGTCTTTTGACCTTCAATGCGGAAAGGATTGATCGAGTTAACCAGATAGACATCCATCTCCGTACATACCTCTTCTACCAGTTTCATAGCCATATCAAAATCGCCTTTAATCTGGATTGTGGTCGCTCCATAAGCCAGCGACTGTGAAAGCTTGCCAAACGCAATTTTACCTTCCGGGATAAATACAAAGCTCTTTACACCTGCCTGAGATGCATACGAAGACAGTGCGGCGGAGGTATTCCCGGTAGAAGCACATGCGACCGCAGACGCCCCCATCGCCATTGCCTGACTAATACCGACGGTCATGCCCCGGTCCTTGAAGCTTCCGGTGGGGTTTTCCCCTTCGTGCTTCAGATATAGGTTGTCTACACCGGCGTACCTGCCTATCGCCGCGTAGCCCGTCCCGCATTCGGCACCAACGGGATAGAGATTGGTGTTTCCTTCCGGTTTTGATACGATATGGTTCTCCTCGATCGGTAACAGGAGCTCTTTGTATCTCCAGACACCACTTGCAAACGGTCCGGTCATCCGGGTCAGGCGTTGCTGCAACAATTCTTTGGTCACCTGCCGGGAGAGAGCCTGAGGGTTGGTGTGTACTACTTCCAGCAGTTCTCCATTATCCGCGCGATAGCGGACCTGATCAATGGGATACTCTTGATGCGACAGTAATGAACGAAGCACAAAATGATGTTTCATACAGTTGAGACAACGTCTAAAAAGTGTTGAATGGTAAACTCCGGGTGGCGGATAGTACGGTATTCCAGCACTACATCGGCATACTCCTGATAGGATCTGGTACGTTGATGGAGAAGAAGCGGGTAACAGCGTTTTAACGCAGCATCAGGAGACTCTCCTTGTTCTATTGCAAAGCTATCACCCCAGATTAAGGGCTTGGGATTCTGAAAAAAGCTCTGCATCATCTCCTGTTGTACTTCTTCCGGCGTTTCCAGATAGACCACGGTAGTCAGGTTCTGTAACTGGGTAAGCATATCTTCGCCGGTGTAGATGACACTGCCGGTCGTATCTACTACAATATCACGGTCTGCATATACCGGATCGGAGAGAATGGCGATAATTTCTTCTAGTGACTGTCGTTCGTAGGACAGATATAAAGCGCTGGTCGACGGATACTGCTCATGGTACGGATGTCCCATCCACCGAGCAACATCGGCAATACCCGAAAACCCCTGAGTACGCAGTTCGGTTGCCAATTTCACCTCAATCATATCATCACAGGTGTACCGCTGGAATCCATGCTGTTCCAGACGGTGTGACCAGAGGGTTTTTCCGACATTTGACATGCCAATCAGTGATAGTTTCATGTTATCGACGTAGAATTCTCAGGATATCGCCAAATACTCCTCCGGCAGTAACCCCCACACCTGCTCCCGGGCCGCTTACTACCAGCGGAGAGGAATGATATCTCTCTGAGGTAAAGATAATTTTGTTATCCGGTCCTGTTAGTTGCCCGAGGGGTGATGTGACCGGGACTTCTTTGAGTGAGACTGAAACAGTATCCTGGGAAACCGATGCGACATATCTCCAGGTATGATTATGGTCTTTTGCCCGCTTAAACTTGATCGTGTAGTGATCATCATGTTTCGGAAGTGTCTCCATAAACTGTTCGACGTTGACACTGCGGAGCGATTCATCATAGAACGGAATTACGGGAATATCCTTCATCTCGATCTCCCGTCCTAACATCCGGGCAAGAATTAACGCTTTACGGGCAACATCATTACCGGAGAGGTCATCGCGCGGGTCCGGTTCGGTATATCCCCGGGCTCGTGCCCCGGCAATGGCTTCGGAGTACCGGGCGCCCCGGTCAATCTCTGAACAGATAAAGCTAAGTGTTCCGCTTAATACCCCTTCTATCGTTTGAATACGGTCACCTGACTCCAGAAGAGTTTGGAGCGTGTTGATTACCGGTAACGCACCACCCACGGTTGTTTCGTAGTACACTTTACCCGGATACTCATGTATCAGTGTATTAAACAGTGCGTAATCACCGGTAAGGGGTTTTTTGTTGGAAAGTACTACGTATCCTCCCTGTTGTAATACGGTGAGGATTGCCGGAACGGTCTCATCAGAAGATGTTGTGTCTACCAGAATCGGGGTCCCTTCTATTTCACTCAGCATCTGTTCTACGGCATATGAACGGGCGTACGTATCAAACGCCGTAAATGCTTCTTCGGTCAGCCCCTGCTGTTCAAACATGCCTGTTTTAGACTTAAGAGCACCAGTATAACGTAAATCGACGTTGTAGCGTTCTTTTAAATAATGCCGGTGTGAAAACACGATACGGGCAAATGCCGTACCCATCTTTCCCGGTCCCAGATGGATAACTGAGTATATATTCATACAAAAAAAAGCGCCGCTTCTGTGCGGCGTTACTTATAAATGAATACAAGCCAGCCGCGTTATGCGGAGGTAGCAGTAAGGCCAATAATGGCGTTAATCTGAGGCTGTATCATTACTGCTATACTACTGGAATTTACGGCATATGTCAACCCGGTAAACGATACTCTCGTGCTTGTCAGAACAATACAATATCGCTTGAAATTCATCCTATAGTGTGATATAATAATGGTATGTAAGAGATTAGCATTCTTACTGTTCTTTTTACTATACGACCGTTTCTGTACCTGAAAGCAAAGGTAATTTGAAGCAGAAATCATGATTATACAAGAGTGCAATTGTGCCGGTTTCGAACAGAACGTTCGACCGCACACAAACCGGTAGAATTGCCCTCTTGTATAAAACAGTGCCCAGAACATCAGTTCTGAGCAGTGTTTTGTGCGCAGCACAGTGGTTGCGCATCTATTTGATAGATATGTGATATAATACTCATACACCTCTATCACAGAAGATCTGTGTGCCTTACCGTAGATTGCGCATGAATCTTCATTATTTTTATATTTTTTTATCTACGATATACCTATACGGGGTTACCGTATACATGTTTTATGTCTTATCATTCTCATCAGGATGAGGATTTTATCAATACTCTTATTGGTACTACTCAGCCTTCACAACCTCGTTATGGACGTCCCCAGGGAGCAGCTCCACAACGACAACATACATTTGGACAACCACGTCATCGTGCTCAGAACGGCGAACAACGTCGCCCGTTCCGTCGCAATCCGTCAAGTCGTCCTCTACAACGTCGTCCCGATGGACGGCCGGTCTCCCGCTTTGGCAGAAGTGCAAATCGCGGATTTGGTGGTGGAAACCGCCAGAAACGTCGCGGAAACTACATCGATCCAAAGATGTTAATTAACAAGGCAAAAGAGATGTTGCAGCAGGCACCATACCAGCCAACACATACCTTTGCTGACTTTAAGATTCATGAGGATCTGAAACGTAACATCATTCAGAAAGGCTATGTTACGCCAACTCCGATTCAGGATCAGTCTATTCCCCACGCATTGCAGGGACGTGACGTTCTTGGTATAGCCAACACCGGTACCGGAAAAACAGCCGCATTTGCGATTCCGCTCATCAATAAACTGATGGAGAATCCAAAACAGCGCGTACTGATTATGGCACCAACTCGGGAACTGGCAGAACAGATTAATGACGAAGTCCGTTCATTTAGTACCGGACTCCGTATCTATACGGCCATAGTGATCGGCGGAGCGAATATGTACCGTCAGATTCAGAACCTGCGTCGCCGGCCACAGTTTGTGATCGGTACACCGGGTCGTCTCAAAGATCTGGTCCAGCGTAACGAATTGAAGCTGGGAGAGTTTCAGTCAGTGGTTCTGGACGAAATGGATCGCATGCTTGATATGGGATTTATCACTGATATCTCTCATCTCATGGGTCTGATGCCGAAAGAACGGCAAACACTGTTTTTCTCAGCAACCATTACATCAGAAATTGAACGACTTATTCCCCGGTTCCTGAATAACCATGTTACTGTCTCCGTAAAAGTACGTGAAACCCCTGATCACATTGAGCAGGAAGTTATTCATGCCGTCGGACACGCAGAAAAGATGCGTCATCTTGAACAACTGCTGAAAAAAGATGAGTTTAAGAAAGTAATTATCTTCGGAGCCACGAAGCGTGCGGTTGATCGTCTCTCACGGGATCTGTACGAACGTGGATTCAAGACTGGCAGCTTACACGGAGATAAACCACAGCGGTTCCGTCAGAACATGCTGAACAAGTTTAAAGCGAATCAGCTGAGTGTCCTGGTCGCAACCGATGTCGCATCACGCGGTATTGACGTATCTGATATTACTCATGTTATCAACTACGATATGCCGAACACCTACGAAGATTACGTACATCGTATTGGTCGGACGGGTCGTGCAAACCAGAAAGGTCACGCGATTACGTTTGTAGAAGAACATCATTCCTGATTCTGAGTGAACGGGAACAAAAAAAGTGTCGCTTCGGCGGCACTTTTTTTTATCAGCCGGTAAGGTCTATTAACCAGCTAACCAGCGGAGATGCGGATGAACCAGAGTTTTAAAGATCTCTCCTTCACTTGCTCCCAACGGAAGTCCATTAATCTGGTGTCGCCGGGCGTATTGTTGAAATGGTCCTATTGCTTCACGGTTGATTGCAATAAAGAAGCTGGGTTCAATATCTGAACGATCATCGAACGGTGTACTGATTACTCCTCGAATCAACGGCACTTCTCGAACGATCTCTCTTCCGGGAGGAAGTTCATATTCTTCTCCCGCTTTCACCAGTGTATAACCTGCCTGAGCCGGCGCATACTGTTCCATTCCTGACGGTTTGGTATAGAGAATACGTGCCGGTCTCATAAGCTGATAGGCGGTCCGGTAGAGTTCAGCATCATTTTTCCGTTGTTGTGTTGGTAACGGGATCTCCCCGACGTTCTGAAGAACCCAATTATAGATGAGCCGTGCAGACTGCGCAATACCCGGTTGGGTTGCAATTGCATGGGCATAGTCACGACGCTGGAAATGTTGGATAGAGGTGGGAAACTGTTCCGGGTAGATGCCTGCTTGCAGCAGATCGTCTTCTTTTAAGACACGATCCTGCGTCAACAGTGACAACTGACGGTCAAGCAACCCTTCAAAGAAACACTCCGGAAAGATATAGTCAGAGAATGTCTGATCCCCGCGGTCAAACGTAAAGTTTGCTTCTACCATGCATCGCAATATCTCCCGGCCTCGACGGGCAATCAGTTCCCGCAGATATCGTTGTTGGTGATCAGGCCGCTCTGTTCGTACGGCAGGAATAAGCAACGAAGACAGCCGGGCTTTCGCTTCCGGTGTTTTTAGATGATTAAAGACATACGGGTCCACAATGGACCGATCTCCGATCACAATCATGTCTCCGTTTCGGGGATGTGTTCCCTCAACCTGGCGACCGTCCTTATAAATGGTTCCGTCACGCTGGTATCCGGCCTGCAATAGCACATCGTATTTCGAAGCACCTCCGGGGATGATGATATTCGTATGTCTTCCCTTTTGCGAATCGATAGAAACAACCTGACTGCCGGTTCTGACACGGCCCAGAAACTCGTCGAACTTTCCGGTCTCATAGTCGCGCTGCATCCAGCGAAGCATCGCCCGCCCCGTGTACCGCTGATTATCCGTGGCGGTTACCCGGAACATATCCGCTACAGCTCCGGTGCGTTCCCATAAATAACCGGGAATCTTAATGGTATGTTTGTTTTTCAGAGTGACGGTCATGCTACGGTCGTTTTCGGCATGCGGAAGGGTCATAATGTTTCCGATATGCATATGTTGTGAAGGGGTGGTTTCGATCATGGCAAGAAAGTCAATAAAGGCATTCATGGCATACTCACTGCTGAACTCAAAATCGACCAGTGGTTTTACTCTGCCTTTACTCAGTAACTTATTGGTACGAATCTGATGAAATGATGGTTGATCTACTACCACCATTCGGCCAATTGGCCCGGTGGTTTCGTCCATACAGAAAAACCGCTGTGCCCATTCATGAAAGCGGCCCAGGAGTGCCTGTCCTTCGCGTTCCAGCATGTCAAAGTATTCCTGCTTGATCGGACGAGCTTCCATAACTGCGGCCTGAAAGCGTAGCGCTTCTTCGGGATTACGTGCTTTGTAGATGTTCCAGTCAATGGTATCGGCTTTCTCGGGTAGTCCGAGAGTTCGGGCCAGATGAGAAAACAGTTCCATTACCTGCGCCTTCTCTTCAATTTTATGTCGGCCTTTTACCCGTGCCAGATCTAATAATGAGTCAGAGTTATCTTCGTGATCCGCAATCTTCACAATCAGAGCCCGGACGTCATCTTCATCACGGATTGAGGAGAAAATCCGGAGCAGGGTAAGCATCTCGGCATCGTCTTTGGATTTGATAAACTTCATTAGTTCCGCTGAGATATCCATTCCGTAGGAACGGGAAAATTCATCCAGACGCATCATCTCGATTCGTTGTCGAATCTGCTCTTCTGAGACATACTCTCCGCGCACCAGGTGTTCTGCGCTCACCCGCTGAAGGCGTGAGTGCGTCTGTTTGACAGCCCGCTCGATACTGCCCTGTGCCTGACCACTCGTTTGGTGCAGTGCGATAAACCGTTGTGCGACACCAACCTCAACATTGGTCTGCAAGTTTTCAAGATCTTCCAGATCAATATCGATTTTGGTGACCTTCATAATAATCGAGGCCACAGTATCTCCAAAGAGCTCTCTTATGTCTTCTATGGTGTAGGGAGTGTCTTCTGGAACGTCATGGAGGTAAATGGATTGAAGCGTAGTGACATCAAAGTCAGAAAAGCGTTGTGCTGAACGCGCCGGGTGCATTGCATAGGGTACTCCTTCGTGGCGATATCTGCTTTTGAGCGAAGGATTGGTCCCATATGCCCATACCGAAAACATCGAGGCCCCGACCAGATTCATCACTTCCGGATCATCTTCTTCCCGCTGATTCAATGCACAGACACTCCGGACTGTTTCTTCGATAACGGCATGGACCCGGTGGTCAAAGACAGTATCAAACGCCATATTGTTATAGGGTATGTTTGTGTCCGGGTTCAGCGTCCCGAGCCGATCACGGGTTATTTCCAGCAGACGCTGGTATTGCTGTTCAGTAAAAAAGGGGCGTACTGACGCAAGAAAGGGATGCATCTCCTCACGCATGATTTCTGGATTATACAATGGTACGTCCATCTCCGGGGTTTGCATCTAAATATTATACTATATATATTTTATATAGGTTATAAAAATGTGTTTTACACTCTCTTTACGTACCTATAACCCGATTCTCAACCATGTCCCATATAGTGTATTGTAGTTATTAATTATTATCATTACGTATGAAACGTACCGTTATTGGAATCTTCCAAGATAGTAAACATGCCGGAGAGGCAGTAGCAGAGTTAAAAAGTGCCGGATTTGCAAACGATATCTCGATCGTTTCCAAGAATCCTGAAGATCAGGATATGGAGACACATGAGGTAAAGCGTGATCTCGGAAAAGAAGCAATAAAAGGAGCTGCCGGTGGTGCCGCTGTTGGAGGTACCCTGGGAGCGATTGTTGCCTTACTTGCAGGAGCAGCTACTTTTACGATTCCCGGAGTCGGAATTGCGATTGCCGGACCGTTAGCAGCAGCCTTTACCGGAGCAGGTATGGGTGCCGCAGGTGGAAGTATTGTTGGCGCGCTGGTTGATATGGGTATCCCGGAAGACCGTGCCAAGCAATATGAGCAGTATGTCAGCAGTGGTGATGTTCTCGTTGCCGTCAACGTAAACGAGGACAAGGTCGAAGAGGCCGAAAACATCATCAACAAGCACTACGATATGCAGGCAAATGTACAGCGTGAGATGGACTACGGTGTCTATGCCTATTGATTCCGCATCAGTATGATGCACGATCAAAAAAACCTCCCTGCGGGGAGGTTTTTTAGTAGGCAAAGACGGACAACCCCTGCTGAGATGTCGGTATGGACATAATCCGACTCCAGTCTCCCGGCATGCAGCCATTTCCCGCACGTACTTTGAAATACACGCGGGTATCAGGAGGTAATGCGTTGATGGTATACGAGATTACGCCTTCTGTTTGAGCTGGAAACTCGACACCGAACTGTTCTGCGGTTGATCCAAAGCCATAGGCAATCATATAGGTATCATATGAGCCCGTTGATGGTGAAAAGTGCAGTGTCGCAGTTGTTGCAGTGCTATCTATCTGAAACAGATCAGGAGCTGATTCCGGAGCTGGTTTCGGACAACTCCATGTAACAGGCTTTCGGAATAACGCCCGGATTGTCTCCACAATGCCACCATCATCTGACGTTCCTCCATCCGGAGCGGGTGAACTACTGAGTACTGGCGACGGTGTTGTTACTGGAGTAGGCGTCGGGATCGGCAGCAACTCGTTGATCTCCGAAGGGAAACTGAGGAGTTTAAACCGGTTTAGAGGAATAGGATTTACTGTGGTTGAGGAAACAATATACTGTGGATCCAATGCATTCCAGTTGGCTGTTTTATTATCTTCCGGAATAATTTTGTAATTTCCTGAGATATCAATCAGATACATTCCATACTCCTGTAATGCCTTTGCAATGGTAAAACAGGCACCCGTACATCCCCAGCCGGTTATTTCTGCATCAGTGATTGCCGGGTCAAGCTGGAGACGGGCTCCTTCTGGTAAATCATACGAGTTCGTACCCGGTCCATCAGACTTTGTAGCCGGAAATACAAAGTTCTCAGAAGGATTATTATAGGCAAACGCCAACGCATGAGGTATCTCTCCATTCACGATCTCGCAGGGTCGTACCAGTCCGGTATGATACGGCACGCCTGCTCCCCGACTTAAAAATGCCTGAGAGTTGTTGGTGGTACTGGAAGGCGGATATCCGGTATAGGATTGTTTGTAGTAATAGCCATTGGTGGCATAATAGGTCCCGTCTCCGGCGGCGTTCCAGATATCACTCACAGGATTGCTGTCATCAGCATCCCAGCTGCCATCGCCATCTTTATCGACTCGCCAGAAACCCCATTCTTCACCGGTATCAACATTGACAATAATGAGCTGGCTATCACTGCCGGTTGATCCTTGAATGCCAGCCGGTAAGGGAACTTCTACTTGATGGGTTCCGGAGGGATATCTAACGGTGCTATCTTCTGCTCCATCGGTATTGGTATCCTGCACTTCCGAGAAGACGCCGGTCAAGGCAACAGTCTGAAGCGGGGTCGAATTATCTACGAGATAGCGCGGGTAAGCATACTGGGTTGGGTCAGAAGTAAGTGTGCCATACGTCGGAGTCCCGCTGACAGAAGTAGCAAGTGCCCGAATCGGGTTATCTGGATTGTTATCGACAAAAAAAGCAGGATCAGCGTTGTAGGGAGGGTTTTCTCCTATGGGTGTGTTCCAGGGACCGTAGGATGCATACGGTCGTTCACAGGTGTCAGTGATCGTTCCGGTAGGAGTAGGTGTTGCGGTGGGAACCGGAATACTCTCGACAGTGTAATCGTCGATCGTCGCGGAGACCGGTCCATTTGTCGTAGAAGAGTGTATAAAAGTGCGTAACCCCGAAGGACCTGCAGCCTGAAGGGCTGCTTCTGAATCGGTAGTGGTGTACTGCCAGGAAGCCGGTTCAGCACTTCCCTCTTCCCATAGTTTGATTCGGATTGCTGTAGGAGCTGTTCCTTCGATCTGCACTCTTACCCGATACCAGGTATTACTTGCGGGGGTGACACCTGGATTTGCACTGGCACCCAAGTTGGTTTCAGAACCATTGACAGACTTGCTTCCTACAATGGCAAAGGCGCCGGCATTGGTGATATTTACTTTTGCCCGGTACTCAGTCGCAGGAGAGACAACAACTTTTCGTGAGACCATGGTTAACGTAAACATATTTGTGGTTGAACCGGTAGGAAGCGTGTTTACCTGAAATCGCAGATTTGTCTCGGTATCAGTCTGCGAAACAGCGGCAACATACGCTTCGCGGCTGTTTCCAGCTGCCATAGATATTATTCCGGCAGAACCATTCGTAGAAAAACTGCTACTGCTGCCGATTATACTGTAGGTCTGTCCTGAATCGTTAGTTCCCCATCCGTTTGCGGTTGTTCTGGTAAAGGTATCGGTGATATACGAAACACTCAAGACATCACTTTTTTCAAAGGTAAAGAAGAATATAAAAAGAAGGGTTATCAGACCAAATACAATACTTCGGAACGTCATATCTTTACCTTAACAAAGCGCTTTCGGAAAGGCAATCTTTCAGGTATACTTCTTACATGTTTCACACAGTTTCCTGGGCACAACTCCATAGCCTCTCCTATCATCTGGCAGAGCGTATTCAAGAGCACACTACCGAATATGATGCAATTCTTGCCATTGCCCGTGGTGGAATGCCTATTGCCAGTATCATGGTTGATGTGATTCATCTGCCTGTGGCAAGTATCACAATCTCAACGTATAAACAGATGAGCCAGCAGCGGGAACCGGCGATCTTATTTGGAACAGATAATTTGAACGGGAAGCGTCTTCTCATTGTTGATGATATTGCAGACAGTGGAGACACCCTGATTGCAGCTACTGCCTATGCGAAGCACCAGGGAGCAATAGTAACCGATACCGCTACCCTATTTTATAAAACGCATTCCAAGATTGTTCCTACCTACTATGCAGAGACAACCGCAGACTGGGTTATCTTTCCGTTTGAGATTGCGGAAACTACAGCCATTTATCAGGAAAAACGGGCTGCGAACAGTCCTGATGCGGCAGCGTTGAAGACGGCTCTGTACCAGCTGGGTGTGCCCGAAGAATTGCTGCATATCTAAGCCATGTTATTCTCGAAAGAGTGCGTTCTGAAAGAATGAACTTCCTTTTACCGTGTTTTTCGGAGAGAGCAGCAGATACTCAAATGAATACTGTTTTTGGAGTGTAACAGGCGTTATAAAAAAGAGTGCTGTCGAGAGCGCGTCCGCAATGGTAGTACTCCGGGCAACAATCCACGTTGCTTTCAGATGCGCGGGGGAAATTTTCTCTGCCGGGCTCATAATGTGATGATACTGCTGCCATTTTCGTCGATTACCTGCAGAAGAACAGATGGCCTGGTTCTGGAGTAAGATGCTGCCGATAACGGTTCCGGGATCGTCAGGATGTTCCAACCCCACTGAGATCGGATGGTCCCCATAATGGATCATATCTCCGCCCGCGTTTACCGTAACGGTAGTTGCACCCTGCTGCCTTAAAAAGAGAGCTACTTTGTCAACCAGAAATCCCTTTCCCAGTGCACCAATATCAATTAATACCGGTCTGGTTACCGTGATGGTGTGGGCGTCGTGAATCTTGACCGTTTCCAGAAAGTCCGGTACATCATGCAGGTCAGTGCTTTTTAATGAGTAAGTGTCATCATAGCCGGCTTCTTCCAGTAAGGAGCCGATGAGCGGAGTAAACTGTTTGTTACTCAGTTTATAGAGGGGAATATACAACAGGAGCAGTTCGACAAACTCTTCCGGTACCGTAATCCGTCCAGGATTGTTCCGGATCTGCCAGACCAGAGACGTTTTGATAAACCGGGAATACTGCCGGTCAAATTCATCTACTATTGTGCGCGCCTGGTGAAGAAGGTGTTGTGCCGCAGAAGCCGGGAGATCGACACGGATGTCGATCTCCCAGTGAGTGCCGATTCCTTCAAACCGGTCTGCGTAGGTACTCATATCAACAATTTCTTAGCTTCGAGCTTCTTCTTTAATCTGTTCAATGGCATCATTAAATCCTTTTGGAGTTAATGAAGAACCTGAAACCTTGGTCAACGCAACTTCATCCAGTGACTTACCAACAACCATTGCTTCAAAATTTTCATCAAACATGGTCTGATATTTTTTACTGACTTCATTGGTTGTTTCCGGCTCGTATTCCACACTTTCAATTACCCCGTTGGTCAGAGTCAGCGTGATAGAGACAGTCTCTTCCATAGCGGGAGAGGTATAATTTCCGACCGCAGAATAGGTGCCATCTGCATATTCACCGGTCTCTTCCGCTCCCTCCATCGCGGAGTCGGTACCTTCCATGGTGGTATCCTGCATCGCAGAATCCTGCGCGGGGGCACTGGTAACGGTGGTTCCGCCGTTGTTCTGAGCTGAACCATCAGCTGGCGGGCGGCTGGAGAACGCGAAAATTGCAATTCCAATTACTGCGACCGCAGCAATTCCAAGCATAAGAGGTGTTTTGTTTTCCATACTTCGTTGAATTATTAATGTAAAGTTTAGTATACTAAAAAAATGATATCAGAAATAATGAAATTTGTGAGATGGTCAAACCCCACCTTTCAGTTTTCAGTTCTGATGCTCGTGCTTCTGTTTCTTTCTACCTTTGACTTACTATATTACGAACAATCTATTCCGCTGATCTGGCAGTATCTGATTAATCTGGCGTTGGTTTTTGGTTCCCTCAAACTGTACTATATCGCTAACTATTCTGTCTTTAAGCTGCCGAATCTTAATCCTCTCAACCTGTTCATTTCCGGCGTTATTCTCTACCTGTTGATCCACCCGACGACGATCTGGTGGATGTTCCCGGTGGTGGTAACGGCAATGCTGATTGGAAAAAAAATTGCCCGATATAAAAATCAACCGATGTTTAATCCTGCCGCGCTGGGGTTGTTTCTGGGATGGGTCGTAAGCGCTCTACTGGTGCTGTCCGGTTTCACCCGTGAAACACTCTTTATTTCGTGGTGGGGAGCTGATCTGATGTATGATGTGCTGAATCTGGTGCCGCTCCTGCCGTTGCTTTCATTTGTCCTTGCAGGCGGACTGGTCTATTATGCCTATAAATTCCGGAAACTGGTTCATGGGCTCTTTTTTCTGGCAACCTATCTGATCTGTTATAGTGCGTTTGTCGTGGTACGAACCGGTGCTCCTCCCTCTGTCGATTATTTTGTTGCAACAGCCACGGGTTCTTTACTGTTTCTGGTGTTTGTGATGGTGACCGAACCGAAAACATCTCCGGTAGTCCTCGCTCAGCAGGTCTGGCTGGGCATTGCCGGTGGATTACTGCTCTTTCTGTACTATAACTTCTTTCCAGAAAACGTTCCTGCGCTCAGCCTAGAGACTCCGGATATCGTAGCCCTATTACTGTTGAACGGCCTGACATTTCTCGTTAAACAGCGATTCTTTATGCCCCGCCCCCCTGCTCAGGCAACAGCGGCGCAGAGATCTGCTGGCGCATCGCAAAAGAAGAGTGATCTGGCCACGGCGGCAACTCCTCAATAGCGCCTTATAGTATTTGATATAATACCTTCAAATGCATCCTTCATGACAGGAGGCCCCAATGGATGTTCTCGTCACCTTAGGTGAGTATCTCGCGTCCCGGCCCCAGTTCAGGCTTCTGCTGGCGACTGCGCTGTTGTACACGATCGTCAGCGATGATTTGGACCGGCAGGTCTACAATCGCGAGATCGGCCTGCTGAACAGGCCATTCAAGCTGTTCAGCGCGATGGTTAATCGCGCGCGTGACGTTGTCTGGATGGTGCTCTTTCTGTATCTGGGGAACTGGTCGATTACGCAAGCGCTTGCCGCGCTACCGGTCTTCCTGGTGGTCAACCCCGGATTCAGGTTTGTCTGGTTTCTGATCCCCTGGCACTTGTTCCGCATGTACACTGGTGCCGCTTTCGCGATCGGCGTGCAGCTGCTGCTGCCCCGCAGCCCGTTATGGGGCTGGTATACCGGGGTGGTTACGCCTCTCCAGCCGGTGCAGGTGTGGGTGGCCATCCTGCTGATCGGCGTCCTGATTTCGGGTGCGGCCATCGGGCTGCTGATGCGGTTGATCCCGGAAGATCAGCGCATTATCCAGACCCTGCGGGAGCTGCTGGCCGAGGAGCGTGAGCCGCAGCCGGGGGTGAACGTCATCACCATCTGGTGGAACAACGTGATCCTCTACGCGTTCGAACGGGCGAATCGCTACTGGTTTGCCGGCGGCGCGATCCTCGAGTGGCTGATCACGTATCTGCTGACACGGCTGATCAAGCTGCTTGTCTGGCCCATCGACAAGATGCTGGGCTGGAACAAGTAACCTGTCCTGAGCGGCGAGAAGTACTGACGGGTGGTACAAAGCGATACGAGAAGGTGAAGGATGTAGCAGCAGGGGGCGGCGTTGCCCGTCTCCTGCTCTTCACAATATGGTAGTGTGAAGTGTAAATCTTCCTAAAAATAAAAGGTGTGTGCGGACGCCTGGACTTGAACCAGGGACCTCTTCAATGTCAATGAAACGCTCTAGCCAACTGAGCTACGCCCGCAACAGAAAAGTTCTGCGGAACCGACGGGGCTTGAACCCGCAACCTCTACCGTGACAGGGTAGCGCTCTAGCCAATTGAGCTACGGCTCCAGTACAAATGAAAAACAATTATAACATAGATTACACAATGCAACAACAGATTTATGAGAAGCGATAATGAGTGTTTTTGGAGCGTTCGGAGGCTATAGTTCTAGCCTCCGAACAACGCAGCGATCGAGGCTCCGAACACTGTCGCACTGTAGACCAGTGCGGTGATCATGGTGAGCACCAGCAGGTGCACAACCCGCCTCAGGTTTGCCTTCTCGTCCTCCCGGAAGTAGTACTGTTTACCCATCAGCAGATAGGTCATCATGATGAGGCCGAGCAGCAGCATGAGCAGTGTGCTCAGCATCTGCTGGTGTGGTGTCAGTTGTAGCATGCTAGCCTCCAAAGATGAGTTGTATTATCCCGACTATTCCGCTGGACAACAGGACGTAGATTCCCAGTAGAAAGAGCATCGGAATAATCATCATGTAGGTAAGGATCAGCTTAAACTTGTGGATAAAGTCAAACATGTCCGGCCGCTTGGGCAGCCGGTCGATATACTGAATCATCAGGATGCAAAAAAGCATCACCCACAGGATCAGGCGAATGTACTCTGCAACCATTGGTGCCTCCGAACGCTGTGTATAGGTACAGTGCATTATATCATAATGCTATAGGACTTAGAAGAGGCGAGCTCGTAGTAAGGTTCAGTACTGTCCCTGAGTTTAACCCAGCCGGCCATACAGAGAGCCCTGCTCTACCCTCTCAACCTGTACCGGCTTCAGTTGAGTACGAAGATCGGTCGAGGTTGGCACCCAGATTGAGACGCCATTGGATAAGACGGCGAGCTGATTCCCCTCTTTCTGCTGCTCCATAAACAACGCTTCGAAAGTCTGTCCGATATGTTTTTCCATGAACGCTCCGTACTTTCGGGTATTGAGCTCCGCCAGAGCCTGTGCCCGTCTCTGTTTTTCCTGAGGGGAAGGTTCCTTGAGTCGTTTCCCCAGGTAGGATGCGGCGGTATGCTGCCGTTCCGAGTAGCGGAAGATATGAATGCGCGAGATCGGGGTCTCTTCCAGAAAACGGTAGGTATCTTCAAAATCGGCATCGGTCTCCTCCAGAAAGCCGACAATGATATCGGTGCCGATAAATGCCATCGGCTGGATTGAAACCAGTTCGTGGAGTTTTTCGACAAATTCCTGTCGGGTGTAGCCCCGTTTCATCAGCCGAAGCATCTTATCGTTGCCGGACTGAAGCGGCACATGGTAAAACTGGACTATCCTTTCAGCCTGGGGGTGCGAACGAAGCAACTCAAACAGTTTTTCGTTGACACTCCAGGGGTGAATCGAGCCGAAACTAATCCGGGGAATCCGGGTAATATCAAGCGTGTAGCGGATCAAATCAATGAAGTCATCCTTTTTGCTGTCGTAGCCGTAGGCTTCGGTGTTGATAGCGGTATAGATTACTTCTTTAATCTCCGGCGGAAGATTGATGATCTGCTTCACGAGATCCTCCATACTGGTAGATTTAGGCAGCCCGCGCAGATATGGCACGATGCAATAGGTACAAAACCGCTGACACCCGTCCTGAATCTTGAGAATAATCCGTCCAGAACGTGTGTACTTGTCGTCCGGCAAAACATCAGCTTGAACTGCAGTGGCAGTGTCAAACGCGGGAATCTCCTCGATCTGACCGGCAATCTTTGCTTCACCAAACCGCTCCAGAATCATATCGGCGATAAACTCTTTACTCGGGTTTTCGACCATCAGGTCGACATGATCAACGGACACCTTGCGCTTAATCCAGTTGGTAGCAGCACATCCCATCACTACAATCTTCGTATCGGAATGTTTTTTGCGGATCTGATTAATCATCTGACGGGCTTCGCGTTCTGCTTTGTGCGTCACGGAGCAGGTATTGAGTACGTAGATATCAGGCGATTCATTATCTTCGGTAAGGCCCCGCTGCTGCAGCTGGCGATCAAGGGCTTCTTTTTCTGCCATATTAACCCGGCAGCCGAAACTGAAACTGGTAAATGTTTTTGCCATGGGATATTGTATCAAACCTCACTGTTTTACACTACAAAATCTCCTTTACCCTATCAAACTATGATGTATAATATCAGCTCATAAGATGGTGTTTAGGAGCGAATAGAAAAGGTCCACGGCCATGCCAACTCTTGTACCGTTTCCGCCGCCGACGTTCAGCCGGCACCATATGCAGCCGTTCACCGTGATCGGTGAGGTCGAGATCGACATCGTGAAGGACTGCCCGTGGGGTCCCAGCCACTACTACATCGTCATCCAGACTCCTCGAACGATGCTGGAGGTGTATACCAAGTGGGGCAGGTACCGCATTGGCGGGTGGCTGGTGATTCACCCGATCCACTGTCAGATAGTGGCTCGCAAATACCCGACGCTCTATATGCAGCCCTGCGGCGGGGTCGGGATGATCAACGTTGAGGTCCATTTCTATATCCACCCGTAGCAGCCGCTACGGCACGAATGCCAGGGAGGGGCAGTCGCCCCTCCCACCGTTTTCTCCTTCACCTTTACCTCGATCTCCTTAGATATAAGATAAACTATAAGTTATAAGATACAAGAGTATGAAAGTAGGTATTGAGGGGTAGATTTTCTCTGCACTGTTTCTCATTATTTGACTTTCCTATAGTAATATGTTATAATTGTCTTAGCCCCTTAGGTTTTCTCCATTGGCAGAAGGCTTAAGGGGATTTTTGGACATTATAAATTGTTCAAATAATTAACACATATGAAATACTTTGTATTGTTATTGTCATCTTTTGTTTTCGCCTTAATTATGGCTGTACAGCCGGTTAATGCGCAAAATGTAGCAGGAACTTCTGCGACGATGTCGTCTGAATTAGAACAGAACGAGCAGGTTGCCGACAGTTCTTACTACGTAACCAAGAAGATGGTAATTAAACGGGTACTGGAACGTCATAATTCCCCGTTAGTAAATACTATCGACGGATTTATTGCAACCTGTATCAAGTACGATCTTGACTGTTATCTGCTGCCTTCGATCGCAGGAGTTGAGTCAACATTCGGAAAATTTATCGCGCCAAATACCTTTAACCCGTTCGGATGGGGTGGTGGATACATCTACTTCACCTCCTGGGAAGATGGATATGACGCGGTTGGTAAGGGATTACGTGAAAATTACATTAATCGTGGTGCTACCGATGTCTACTCGATTGGACGCATTTATGCTGCCAGTCCGACATGGGGCGACAAGGTGATGTACTTTATGAACGTTTTTGAACAGGAAGAAGCTGAACTGCTCCAGTATACCGTGCAGTAATACCGCAACACTTCGTCTGAACAGTTCGCGGTGGACAGTATGTTCACCGCGGACATTCAGAAACCTCACTGCATACTCCCCTGCTTATATCTTTAATACGCTCCAAAATCCCTTCGTCATGGTATAATGGTTCCTTATGAATCATACTGTTTCTAAAAAACCGAAAAACACTGTAGAAATTCTGCTTACCCTGCCCTGGGCAACTATTGCGGAAGAATACGATAAATCGTTCAACACACTGGTAAAAGATCTAACAGTCGAAGGCTTCCGTAAAGGAAAAGCTCCCAAAGCAGTCGCAGAAAAACATATGTCCAAGGATAAGGTATACGATCATATGATCCGTCACTACCTGCCGGCAGCTTACGAAACCATCATCAAGAAAGAAGATCTGAAACCGATCTATTCCCCAAAAATCGAGCTTGCCAAGGCAAAAGAAAACGAAGACTGGGAAATCAAATTTATCGTAGCTTTGTTACCCGAAGTTGATGTAAAAGGATACGAAAAAATCGTTAAGAAGGCCAAGGAAGAGGCGCAGAAGCCAAAAATTGCCACCTCCAGCACCGAAGCACCGGAACCGGAGCCAACAGAGCAGCAACAGAAGGAAAAAGGCCTCCAGGAGGCATTAAATGCCCTTGTAGCCCAGATTACCGTTGAGATTTCAGATGTAGTGCTGGATGACGAAGTCGAGAGTCGCATGACCCGCTTAGCGGAAGATCTGAACAGACTCGGAATCAACATCGAAACCTACGTTAAGTCGCGAAACACTACCGAAGACGGTATGCGTGAGCAGTTCCGCAAGGAGATCGAAGAAACCTACAAACTTGAGTACATTCTGCAGGCTATCGGCGAGCAGGAAAAGATTCAAGTAGAAAAGGACGATATCGATAAGATGATCGGTAGTCTTCAGAATGAACAGGAAAAGCAGGCATTTATGCAGAATATCTACTACTATGCATCAATGCTGCGCAAGCAGAAAATTCTGGAACATCTGGTAACAATCTGAGTTCAACAGACCGGCATACTGACTACATAAGATTGTAGTGTCCTAACACGTAGTTTGCAGTTATTCCCTCTTGTGTTTTCTGGTGTCCTGTAGTATAATATTGCTATGGCGTTTCAAAACAAACCTACACCACGCCGGGGTAACAGTCCGGAGTTCGAAGCCGAAAACACGAACTCACTCTCTTCTTTGGGAAATAACATTGCCCGCGAAACATTTAGTACCTTTGCTGATATCGGAAAAAGTATGTTTGACCAGTTCATGGGAACCGGTGAACAGCAACAGCAGTGGAATCCGGAACAGTATCAGCAACAGCAGGAACAGATGGCTCAACAGCCACGCAGAAACGAACGGATCACACTCTTCAGTTTCCGTGAACAGAAAGAACGGCAGGAAATTCAGCAGATTAAAGAGCTGTTAAAGCAAATCCGGGAAGAAATCAAAGCGATCAAGAAAACTGATGAAGCGTTTATGAACGAAGTCAATGATATTGAAAAACTTACTCTAGAGACTGATCCAAAAGCCGGTATTTATCATATCCGCTTCCTCGAGGTCATGCTTAAGTTTCTCCATTCGTTCCGGGTAAAACTCGGTGAATCCCGTACCTGGCTTGGGGTGCTTACTTCAAAAAAAGGCAAGCGTGGATCGCTGTTTGCCAAGCGTACCAAAGAACAGGGTACCCAGTATATGCTCTCACAGGAGCTCTCCAATGCACGTTCAGTGCAGTAATCTCTTCTCTTGGACCGATAACGCATTTCTGCGCTGTATCTTACTCTATTTTGCCGAAGAAGTAGTTGACTCCGCGTGCCCAGCTGCCATTAGATGATGGCGTGTATTTCTGCATAATCTGTTCCGGTGTTACTAACCCTTGATCAACATAATACTTTTTGAGTCCTCGAGAAACAGTCTCGATTGCTTCCGGGTACGAACTAAAGCGGGTTACGGTGTTCCCATATATCCCCCATCCCCAGCAATTATGTGAGCCATGCGGTATTACACGACAGAGGTTGGATTCCTGCATGGCGATTGCCGGTACCAGCCGGTAATCAATCTGATATTTGTCTGCGGTTGCCACAATAAACTCCGCATGATCGTAGAGAACTGAGTTATAGTCGCGGAAAAAGGCTTTCAGATATGCAATGCGGGGATCTTTCGGTGTATCGGTGGCCTCTCCATCTGCTGTTTCACCCAGTACCGCACTACCAGTTCCGTCTGTCTGTCCGGGAGGTGCCTGTGCATACAGATCCAGTTCATCCAGAATCACATGGATTTTTTTATTTTTTTGATTTAATGTGTTCAATCGTTCAACTGCAAAGACGTTGACCGACATAAAGACGGTAAAGAAGAGACTGAGTATGACGACTTGCTTCAACATATCACCTACAACTGTACGGGAAAAGAGGCTGTATGTCAATCGGTTTTATGCATTTTTCGTGAGTGGTTTGCATTGTTCTGAGTGTCAGTCCCCGGTATCCGGTAATAATACGAAGTAAAGTCTCTTCCTTGATATGTTGACTCGAGATAGGGTTCCCAACCTCGAATCGAAAACCAGTGAGAGATGACCAGTGTTCCGGGCGCAGTCTGTGCGAGAATCCGGGTGGTAATCTGCTGTATGAGCTGTGGCAGGAGATACAGATAGATTACTGAGTAGGGCGCATAATCAACGTTCTTGATATTGCCGGTCTGAAAGGTGGCAGATATACCCTGCTCCCGTGCCTGCGCTCGTGCGGTACGAATCAGTACCGGATTAATATCGACGCCGGTCCCAGTGACTCCATATGTTGAAATCGCCGTCAGGACAACCCGCCCGTCGCCGCAACCGACGTCCAGAAAGGTATCCGCCGGGGTGAGTCGCGCATGAGCCAGTACTGCTGCCAGTTCGTCTGCCTTGGATGGAACATATGGGGCGCCCATTATTGCTGAGTAGGATAACCAGAGATAATGCACAATAAACCAGCCACTAAACGCAAGCAGCCCCAGCACGACCAGAAGCGAGATTACTGACACAAGCATTCCCCATTATAGTATAATAAGTCTTCTTAAGACGATACCATGCCCCCGTAGCTTAACGGATAGAGTTGTGGTCTTCGGAACCATAGATGGGGGTTCGATTCCCTCCGGGGGCGCATTCGTTTGCCATAGAAAAAACGCGCCAAATGGTGTAAAATAACCTTTTCCCTATTCCAAGGGCTCGTAGCTCAATCGGTAGAGCAGTAGCCTCTTAAGCTATTGGTTCTGGGTTCGAGTCCCAGCGAGCTCACATCTATACCTGACTGTGGCGATCGTTTTTCGCTTCTGCTTTCTTACAGATCATCTTTACAACTGCTTCTAAACACTTTATTCTTATACTATGACTGAGCATCCTTCCCACGACCCGGAACAATCTCGTTCTGGTACTGATGAACAAATTCTGTCGACTCTCACGGGAAGCGGATACTCAGAAACTGAGGCGCTATCGCTCCTTGAGCTGTTGAAAACCAGTATTGAGGCAGGAACAGCCCAGGACCTGCAACAACAGGAAGCAGCCCGCGGAGAAGGACCGCCTCCTCAACCCGAACAACAATCTGCCGATGCTGTTGCCGGAGAGCTGGCAGCTCCTGAATTTCAACCTACCGAACTGATTACCCAGGAGGATGACCGTCCGGGAGACGATATCAGAACACTTAAAGAGTATCCACCGGTCGAGATGCACCAGTTGCAACGGGAGTTTCTTCATATCGTCGGTCATAAGCCCGAGCAGGACCAAGCTGACGAAGCCGAGCAGCGGTTGCTGGAAGAGGCTCTGGCTGATCGTCCGGATATTCTTCATCTGATAAAGCTTGATATCGCCCACTTTGGACCGGAGTTATATGACATGCTCATGGCACAATACCAGCGGGCGCGATCCGGTTCTGCGACTGACCGGGGTGCGTTCCGTTCTGCTGTCAGCGTCCTCTATGCAGCCGGGATAACCAACCTGGAACAGCTGCGTTCATTTGACGGGATTGAACAGGTTCCAGCGTATAATGCAGAACTGCTTCCGGTTGAAAAACTGTGGAAAAAAGTCCGGTTTCAACGCTACGACATTAAGGATGATCCGGGTATTATTACCGGGACTGCGCTGGCAAGACGAAACAAAGAGAATCTGGATACGATGAAAGGCGAGGCTGCGATCAGTTGTGTGATGTATGAGTTTGACCTGGATGATGTTCGAAACCCCACTGCAGCATTTACGCCGGATCAAGTTGCGAGGATGGATGCGCATCAGCAGCATATGGCCCAGGATGTGCGCCGTTTTTTGGGAGCATGGCACGAATTTGATACCAACGGGTTACGAAACCAGCCCATGACTGTCTTTAAAGAGGTATCCAGTGAGACGATTGACGATATTACCGAACAATTTACCCATAATGGAGAACGCGCCATCTTTAACTTTATCGGAAACAAAACCATTACCCGCGCGCAGGCTGAAGCAGCCGGGATTGTCCCGCATTTGCACAAAGAGCCAATCTTAACCCCGGATACCCAACTGGTTTTTACGGTTCATGGCTGGCACGGCGATCATCGGTTTGGTGAGTATGATATTCCACCGGCAATGAATGCCCTAAAGAAGAACGGTAAACCGGTAGTAGGTATTGCATCCGACTGGTGGGGCATCAACGGCAATGACAGTAAAGAACGACGCTTTCAGAATACCCCATTGTCAAATAAAGATCTGGGACGGGCCGTCAGGCGGTTTATGCGAACAATTGGTGCAGAAGGAAATCCGGATATGTTTGTGTTACGTATGGGCTGGTCACGCGGCGGGATGTCCCTGGAGAGTGGACTCATCGAAGAGATTGCACATCTGGAGCGAATTGTCGGTCATGCCTTGTCAGTTGAGGAAGTTCAGTCGTTTATTGCCGAACGCTGTAAGACAATGGATATAATCGCGGCTCCAGCGGAGCCCGGAAGCGAGTGGTTTATTCGGCGTATTGCGCACGAAGAAAATACCCTGGATCGTGCCGTCCCGCTTCTTTCCGGAACCATGGTCCGGGTGGGACATCTGGCGCAGCAACTAGGGTTAACCCGTGTTCCCGGTTTACGGATCGGTCTCCAAAAAATTATTGATACGTATACGGGAGTGGTGTTGCCGCCGCGTAATACTATTGGTGAGCGTGTTGGTGCGATTCATGCAGAGAACTTCGGCAATCCGGTTAATCGAGATATTGGACGGCGGCAATCATCGGGTATGATCGAAGCGCAACCGCTCACGCATAATGAGGTACGCCGTCTGGCACTTTCCACTCATCTTTCCAACCAGCTCATGAACTATGGAGGCAAAGATTATCTGATCCATGCAGGCATTCTGGAGCGTAATATGGCAGAGTTTGCCAAAGAAGGATACCGCCGCGTTGCCATCAAGCTGGAAAATTCAGGTCATGCCACTCCCTACGAAACAGAGATGTTGTATTTTCCGTTTAATTTGCTGGAGAAACTCGATCCAGGTGATATGAATGTAATCGAACGCTATCTATTTATACAGTCCCGTCTCAATAATGGAGCGCTCCCTTCGCCTGACGAACTGAATGCGCTCCAGGAAGAGCTCCGTCGTTCTCACTTAAATATCGAGTTACCGGATCTGACGAACATCGACGCTTCCCCGGTACAACGTGATGATCCTCAGCAGCAGGAGCAGAGAAAAAAACAGTTGAGACCATTGCGATACGCACTTTCCGCTCAGTTTGCAAAGGCGTTTAGCGGTTCTCCCGAAAAGATGAGCGCGATTATCCAACTGGTCGATTATCTGGAAGAGATGCAGTTGCATTTTCCGGAAGACGTTTCTGACGAGGCACTCCAGGAAGCTATTCCTCCCACTTCACTGGTGGTACTGAATCCGTATACGCAACGGGGACAGGCTCAGTCCTACGCAGCTTAAACACGTTTTAAGCAAGTGTGGCCTCAATCTTCTCAGTCAGTTCCGGCATACCGATATCTTCGGCAGCTGATAATAATTGGGGATCCAGTTCTTTGTAGCGCTGTAACAGATCGAGCATCTGGGGTTTCGTCAACCGGTCAATCTTGTTAAAGACATAGATAGTTGGTTTTTCGTGAATACCCAGCTCTTCCAGTACCTGCTGCACAACGGTTATCTTGTCATTCATCTCCGGGTCGGATGCATCCACTACATGCATCAGTACCGCTGCATCCATCGCCTCCATCAATGTCGAACGGAATGCTTCTACCAGGCGAGCCGGCAGGTTTTGAATAAACCCGATGGTATCCGAGACCAGCACTTCCTTTTGGCGTTGTGGCAGCCATAATTTGCCCACTGTAGCGTCGAGAGTTGCAAACAGGGCATCTTCTGCCTTTTTGCGCTTCCGGGTGATTAAATTGAAGAGTGTCGACTTACCGGCATTGGTGTATCCCACGATGGAGATGGTTTTCAGACCGATCTCTTTCCGCCGTTCCAGCTGGCGGGCACGATTATCCGTTAAGCGCTTGAGCTCTTCTTCGATCTGTTTGGTAGCATCCCGCCAATGACGTTTCATCAGCTCGGTATTGGTTTCTCCGATCCCCCGGGTACCGATACCTCCCCCCTGCCGGGACAGGACCGATCCCCCCAGGCCATAAATACGGGGTCCCATATGACGCATCCGGGCAAGCTTAATCTGAAGCTTTGCTTCTGCGGTATGTGCATGTTTATCAAAGATATGCAGAATCAGATCGACACGATCCCATACTTCGATATGGGGATTTACTTCCCAGAACATCTTGGTCAGATTAAAGAGCTGCCCCTGCTTGACGATGTCGTTCAGCACGACTACGTCAATCTTTTCACTCTTGATGAGGCCGGTCACTTCGTCCGCCTTCCCTGAACCGATATAGGTATGGGAATCGGGGTTTGAGCGGCGTTGAATGACACGCACTATGGTTGCGCCACCGTAGGTATCTACCAGCGACAGTAACTCGTTGAGATTTTTCTCTGCTTCTTCTTTGTACACCGAGGGTGGAACCACATCGACTACAATAAATCGTTTTTTTGCGTTTGGGCTTATCATGAACCTTAATTATACAACAGAGCCTGCTGAACATCAGTATTGAATTTGTTATAATGGTGCCAGATGACACAACAAGTTGATATCGCAGAACTGCTGGTGCGCCGGGCCGGGAAGCGCCTGGGTGATGCCTATGCCCGGTTCTGGGAACAAACCTCTCCCAATCTGCAGGAGTTTGATCAAAAACATCTTCGTGAAAAAGAGGCGGAGGCGTGTATTGAGACTGTTCTTATGTTTCAGGCAGGAATGGAAGCCATGATTAACGAAGAGATTAGTACCAATAAAGAGTTAATCGGCGTTCGCAAAGAACGGGAGTATCTTCAGAAACGGCTTAAGGATATGTCGTTCAAGAATAAGTGGGAGCAATCGTATCAGGCACTTGAGATTGAAGATACCAGCCAACATCTGGAACAATACCTTGAGTTCTACCGTCATTTCCGGGTACCGATTACCCATCCGAAAAACCGGTATTTTGATATCTCGGAATATACATTCCCCAAAATTTATCATGGAATTCGCTCCGGCTGGCTGGCATACATGGCCTTCTCCACCAATTGGGAGCCGGAGGCACGGGAAGATTCCTGGGAGCAGTTTTGCGAAGAGAATAATGTTCCGGGAAAACTGGAAACCACGTAGTCCATCTACTGGGGTTATGAGCCGATCCTGATCACGGTCAACTGTTTTTCTCCGACCGGCGTTCGTGCAACTGCGGACTGACCTTCTTTTTTGCCCATGAGTGCCTTGCCGATAGGTGAAAATTGTGACAACTTCCCATTCAAAATATCTGATTCCTGTCCGCCTACGATGGTATACGTCTGTTCTCCGGAGTCTGTCTGTACCGTGACTGTCGAGCCGAGACCGACCTCTCCTTCCGGTGCTTCTACTACAACCCCGGTTCGTACCAGCATCTTCAGACGGCGTATCTGATAGTCTACTCCTGACAAACGCCGGCGTGCTGCGGTGTACGCTGCATTTTCGCTCAGGTCTCCCATGGCGCGGGCTGAAGCAAGATCTTTGACAGCGGCTTCACGCTTCGCTTCCCACTCACCCAGCTCCTGTTGAATTTTTTCAAATCCTGAACGGGTAAACTCAACTGCCTGGGGTTTTGGCCGGTAGATCTTGCGCATAGAGCATTTATATCATATTGTTGCTCTTAATACTATCTTCATCTCCCAACCCGGTATAATTGCCGTATGATACAAGCATTTCTCGGGTTCGTGGTTAGCATCATCGTCGGTTTTTGGGCAGTCTTATTTTATCGTGATCAAGTCAAACCGCCCTCTATCAACACCCCGGTACCGTCTCTGGCCCCATCAGGATCTGCCCAGGTGCAGGGAGAGTCTGCCGGAACATTCCGGTTACAGCCACCCAAACAGAGTCTTCGGGGAGTGGTCAGGGATCTGGATGGTTCTGTGGTGATCAGCAAACGCGATGAATCAGCCGGACGACAGGCAATTACCGGAGACACCATTACCGATGGGGAATCAATCCTGACAGAAGCAGACAGTATGGTAACCATTGAGTTTGAGTCTCTCGGAACAATCTCGCTAGATCAAGGTTCCCAGATCTCTTTTGCGACAACTCTCCCATCGAGTTTTTTGCTCGAACAGAATCGGGGTACCGTTGGATATCAGGTTTCGGCAAATAGGGTCATGACTGTACGGACACAGGGCATTGTGTTCGAAGTGCAGGGGGGCGATGCCGTCCTGGAATCAAATCAGGATGAAGAATATGTGACAGTGGAAGTGCTCGACGGGCAGGTTAAACTGGCCTATCTTGATAGCACCTGGGAGACACTAGTCTATACCGTTGACAAAGGAGAGACTGCAACGATCTCAAATGGTGAATTTACCCTGGCAGAACAGCAATAATACCAGAATCTCACTGACCAGGTTGTAGCAGTGCTCTACTTCTGCTCCTGTAAGATATGAACCATATCTGTTCCTTCATAGCCTAATGCCCAGAGTGCAATTCCCCGCAGGTTATACTGCTTTGCCAGTGCTATTTTATACGCTAACGACTCCGCGTCTTCATAAAACACTTGCCGGTAGTATTCACCATCTGAGGCAGGAATGATTACATGTGGTTGCAAGGAGTATTCATCACGTCCGGTGATACAGTTCAGACAGGTAAGCAGTTCCCGCTGGACCTGTTTATGGGTTATGGTCTTTCCTGTACCGGGAATGACGGCGATGCCGGGGCGGGTGGAGAGCGTATCCCATTCGTATCCATAGGTAGGAATACCCAGGAGAAGTTTTTCCGGCGGCATCACCTGAAGTGACTCGGTAACCGCGGTCTTCACATCAAATTCCCGGGTCTCCCCTGCTCCCCCAACGGGTGCGACCGGACCGGCAATATACGATCCCATATAATGATAATCGTAGGTCATCAATACTACGGTGTCGACCAGTGGGGCAATTGCTTCCAGATCTATCAGGCGTTCAGATACAACAGAGATCGGTGTTACATCTATGGAGAGCTCTCCCAGGTCACGCTCGTTCATCTCGTTGCGGACGGTCTCAACAAACAAGGTAAAGGCTGCCTGTTTCTGCGGTCCTGCATACAAAAAACTTTCGATGTCCAGGTTTAACTCATCGAATGCATGCTCTTTTAAAATTGGCTCAACTTCGTCTACTAATGTGGTCGCTGTAGTTACCGGATCAACCAGCAGTTCGGTGATGCTCTCTTCGTTCGCGTTCTGTACTGTCAGGGCTGTTTTGATATTGTTCTGATTCATTCGTTGCAGCAGATTTTTGACCCGGCTTGTATTGAGGTTAGTCCAACCCGGTTCCTGCTCAACCGCCGAGTTCAGTGTTCTGATTGTGCCATCAGAGTTAATCTGTAAGCCAAAGTAATTAAAGGTAGAGATATAGGATTCGTAGTTCTGATGGGCTGATTCAAGAAGCCAGAATGGCTGGAAGCCATAGATTTCCAGGGATTTACCAGATACAGTTGTTTGCGACCCCAGCGTCGATCCAAACAGGGATGGTTCCATATCTTCCGCTGTTACATACCAGCCGCCCGCGATACCGATGATAAGCCCCGTCAGGAGCACCACAATAAAACGCATGCTCCATTGTAGCAAAGAAAGATGAAGGTTCGATTAAGGAAGTGTTACTTGCTGCGGATAATACAGATAGTTCTACTGTTGTCGCGATAATAAATCTTTTCGCTCTTGCGAATAAACAGTTCCGATAAGAGTTGCTTGAAGAATGACATATTAGAAATAGACCATCATAATGGCCAGACTCGCGCCGAGTACTGCGCCAACCAGTCCCATCAACTGGTAAATAATATAGACGGCATTGTTATCAAGCTGTGTCAATCCAAAATCGTAGGGACGGTAGGTGCGGGGGCCAAACTGCTGGAACATCCAGAAGACCATCTCGCCCAGACTGCGAAAGGTAATAAAGAGTCCAATCATTACAAACATAAAGTCGAGTGATATAAACCCGAACAGTAACACAATAAAAAAGAAGGGTACCAGCACCAGAGAGTCACCTTTTACAAAGATGAGGAGATACCGTAATGCGGTGTTTGGTTTGTCAAAAAACCAGCGATTATCTATCTGTGACAGGTACTTTTCGAACATAAGAGATATAGTAATTTCAGGTGCCATATTCTACCACAAAGAAGTCAATTTTTCTAGGGATATATAGTAAATACAGGAGATTTAGACGATTTCGTCTTTGCGCGCTCTGACAAACTTAATCCATTCTTCGATCACATCAATGATCATTTTGAACGGTGCTTCGATGATAAAGTCAAACAGAATCGTAAAAAAGTTAAGTCGTGACACTCCATTGCTAAAAACCTTCCCGAGCGAAAGAATGGGAATAAAAAAGAAGTCTATGATCGGGGTGAGAATTGAGTCACGTTCCACGAGGCGGTATTCGTTGACTACCTGTTTGATACGATACGCGAAGAAACTGACTACGCTGACAAAAAAGACAAACAGGAGCTTTGAGAGCAGATGGAAGTCCAGTAGCGTCAATACATAATTAATCAAGGCCAGCGTAATCACAAAGGTGGCAATATAAAATACACTGAATACTGCACTCAGCACCGGATTCTGTTTCCGGGGTTTTCGGGTGATCAAATTGACGCGGTTTTCGTAGGACATGTCCGCATCCAGAATCTGGACAATCCGGTGGTAGATTCGTTTTGTGTTTTCTTCATCCGGCAGTTTAAACCACAACACAATCATGATCATGAGGAGTGGCGGGAACAAGCTGTTGATGATAATCGGGATAATCTGCGCTTCTCCATAGATCATAATCGAGACCGGATACTCCAGAATAATCGCGATAATCATCTTTGTTATAAAGATGTAGATCAGACTGCGGATTGCCATGCTAGTCAGGCGTTGCTGAACCTGCGCATACTTTTCTTTACACTTCTTCTCTACCGCTTCCCGCAGGGCAGTTTTATTCGTAATCAGCTCTTTGCTGGCATTGGTACTGTTGAGTACCTCGAAGAGAATCAGGTAGGGAGGCAACTGTTTTTTTATGTACTTTACCAGTTTATCGACACTGCGATCTTTTCTGGTTATATCTATCTTTTTAAAGATCTCGGTCAGTTTGGGGATGAGAGTCGGATACTGTTCTTCGGGAACCTGGGAGAGTGCTTGATAAAACAGAATAAAAGTATGATAGCGTTGATAGGAGCGGTCACTTTTCCGGTATGCTTTTTCCAGAGCGATCAGCAGGTACATATCTTTCTGATCTTCGTTCACTCCATCGACCCGCACGGTTTTATGCAGGGTCTGAAAAATAAAGTGGGTATAGGTCGATTCCCGGGTTGAGATATCAGGGCTGAGCGTTTCTTCAATCTCACAGGACAGCATATCGATCAGAAACGACCAGAGAAACTCGTGGAGGTGTTGATTCCGGGCGTGCAACAAAAGTTTCCTGATTGCGATATAGCGGGTAATAATGTGCTGAACAGCATAGACATCATCTTCTCCCAGTGAGTTTTTGGGGAAGTACCGGGCCCAGAGCAGTTCGCGGAGCAGGTTCTCACCTTCGCCTTCTCCGTCGGGATTCATCGAGAGCCGGCGTCGTAAAATCCGTTCAATCGCGGCGCGGCGAATCAGATGTTCCTCCCGGTATTCGATGGCGTTCCGCATCCGTTCGTAGACTAATGCAACAAACGATACCGCACGCGAGACAGTCAATTTCGTAAATTCGTCCGGACTTGGCCGGGCCTGAATCTCCTGAACTGCCTGCAAAAGTGCGTTGCTATATGGTGACAGGGCTATGCTGTCGTCGTTCTGTGCTTCTACCGGGGGGTTCTCATCAGCCATAGGTATCTGTTATTGTATCACGACTACAGGTGATACGCTGGGGAGAATTACTGAAACGAAGCGAGGATCAATACGGTGTAGTAGCCGTTTGTGGCAACACATCCTTCGGTAAAGGACTGCTTGAGGTTGGCGGCGTGGGGTGGTGATCCCAGCCAGTCATCCAGCAGTGTTCTGGCATCTGACTGCCCCCGGGCAATATTCTCTGCGATTTTACAGATCTCGCCGTTTGAGCAAAAATCTTTTATCTTAAGCCCATGGTGATCGAATTTTTTTTGGATCTGCTTCAAGCGAAACTGTGCTATGTCGCAGGTACGATGAGATTCGCGATACGCGGGGTAACCCGCGTTCAGGCGCCATGCCTGTAACTGACTCCAGATGGTATAGTTCGTCAACTGTTGTGATTTCTGCCACGACATGACCGGGGTGTATGACACCAAAAACAGTCCTGCAGCGTATAATCCGAGTAGTATAAAGCCGATTGTTAACAGCTTCTTCATGGGTTATTTTTTTGTGCCCCCGTTTTGTGTGATAATTTCGATTGCTTCCGCTATCTTTGTGTCTAATAATTCTTTAGAATCAGCTTCCATAAACAGCCGCATAAGCGGCTCTGTCTTTGAGAGTCGGACAATAAACCAGTAGTCGGCAAACCAGAAGGTTACTCCATCCAGTTCATCGATAGATTTTGCTTGAGATTCGTATCTCTCTTTCAACGTAGCAATCATCTGCTGACCATCCGGAACTTTAAAGTTGGTCTCACCGGAGCGTGCGTATACATCAAACTCCTTGGCGATCTCGGAGAGCGGTTTGCCTTTGGTTGAGACAATCTCGATCATCAGCATTCCTGCCATCAAAGATGATTCGGCATTAAAGTTTTTGGCAAAATAGTAGTGGCCCGATTCTTCTCCGGCGAAGATAGCGTTCACTTCTTTCATATGTGTCTTGATAAACGAGTGTCCGACCCGAGTGCGGATTGGTGTGCCGCCATTTTTACTAATGGTATCCGGTACAATCTTTCCAACGGTGGCATCGAAGAGACAGGTTCCCTTTTGCTGCTGCAGGAAATATTCACAGAACATTGCAGCGGCAATAGTGCCAGTAACACGGTTTCCTTTTTCATCTACAAATACCGCCCGGTCAGCGTCTCCATCCAGAGCAATTCCCAGCTCTGCGCCAGTCTCTTTTACTTTGTTCATGAGATCCTGGAGGTTCGCATCTTTTGACGGATCAGCCACATGGTGCGGGAAGGTCCCATCTGGCTCAAGATATAACGGGATAATTTCGACGGGTAACAGATCTTTCATCCGGTTCCAGGCAGGACCCCCCATCCCGTTACCAGCATCAACAACTACCTTCATTCCTTTTTTCATCTTGCCCAGATCAGCCGATGACAGTACATGCTCGATAAATTCATCAAAAATATCCATCTTGCGCACAGTGCCTTTCTGAGCAGCTTTTGGCAGATCCTGATTCATGAACGCCTTTACTTCCGGCAGACCAAATCCGCTATGCAGCGGGATAACACCATGCAGTGCACTTTTTACACCGTTATATTCCGGGGGATTATGACTGGCGGTGATCATTACATTAGCAACAAAGGGATGTTTACCCAGCGAATAGTTATGCATCTCGGTAGAGATGTTACCCAGATCTACCACATCTACGCCATAATCAGTCATTCCTTCGATAAATGAATTATTGAGTGATGGTGAGGATAAGCGCGTATCATGGCCTACTCCGACAGGGCCTTTCTTAAAATATAACGCAAATGATTTTCCCAGATGATAAAAAAATTCTTCATCAATAGCGGAAGGATAAATTCCACGGACATCGTAGTCATGGAATGAGGAAAGATTCAAATTTGGCATGTAACAAACAGAAAATTAGTAATAATAGAGTGCATCTCCAGTACTCGAAGGATATCATACTTCCCGGTATTTGCCCAGCACCAAACGCGAGCCCAATACTGTTCAGACGACGTCTTCGCTAATGACGGAACCTGGTAGTGTCGTACAATCTGCGCCAATCTTCCGTCCCGGATAGATTGAGGTCTTGATACCGGTCTTGGCGTTATCTCCGATTACCGTTCCAAACTTTTTGCGTCCGGTATCAACCAGCTGTCCGTTCACCATCGATTTTACTGTCTGCCCATCATGACGAAGGCTCCCGGTAATGGTCCCGCCGGAGAGGTTGGCATTCGTCCCGATCACACTGTCCCCAACATAGGACAGATGGGGAATTTTGGAGTTGTCTCCCACAATCGTATTCTTGATCTCGACAGCACTACCGACTTTACAGTGATTTCCAATCGAAGCGAAGCCCCGAATATAGGCGTTTGGACCAATTTCACTATTCTCACCAATCACACAGTCTCCTTCGATATAGGTACCTGATTTGATTACAGCGTTTTTTCCCAACGTTACGCGGCCTTTGATCACTACGTTCTCTTCGATTGTGCCTTCAATTTTCTGTTCTATGGTTGGTGCAAGATACTCTGCAACCGAAAGTAAGCTCCATGGATAGCTAATCTCAAGCCAGTCTGCGTCGGTAACGCCAACCTGTATCTGATGTGTTCTGGCATACACTGAGATCATATCCGTAAGTTCATATTCTCCTCGTGGTGAAGGGGTAATCTCTTCAAAGGTCTCAAAGATATCCGGGTCAAACTTAAAGACACCAATATTGACCAGATTTCCAACAAATGTTTCAGGTTTCTCATGAATTTCTTTGAGGGTTCCGTCCTCATTCTGAACCAGTACACCCAGCGTCTGCCAGTTATCTGAGCGCTTTCCTACAATCCCTTGCTGAGAACCGGCAATTGATTCCAGATGGGATGCCATATAGATCCCGTCTCCGTAGATAGCATAGAACGATTGACCGTTTACTGCCTCACGGGCAGCGTGGAGTGCGTGTCCGGTCCCTTTCTGTTCATCCTGAATGACATATTCGATCGGAATGCCGTTATACTCGTGACCCATCTCTGCTTCGAAGACATCTTTTTGGTGACCGATCACAATAATTGCTTTATTGATATACGGACGCAGATTATCCAGGGTAATCTCGATAATGGTTTTCCCATAGACACGAAGTAGATGTTTTGGACGATACGCAGTCAGGGGCATGAGGCGGGTGCCTTTTCCAGCCGCAAGAATCACCAGTGGTTGTGTATCCATAAGCGTATTATATAAGAACGGCCGCAATAATCTCAAGCGAAGCGCGAATGCTATATGGAGTACTGCTCGTCTTGAGGGCCAGATCGATACGCGTCATTCCTTCGTAGAACTTCAGAAGCTTTTTATCATCCCACCGTGAGGCCTGGCCGGTCATTTTTGTTTTTTGCCACGGTGACCCTTTCCACTGTCCCGGATTATGTTTTAACACCAGAAGTGATTTTGCATGCCGCTGTAACAGAGTAAACACAAAAACAGGATCCTGGGTCTCCATTACTTCGTTCAGCAGCTTGATAAATCTCTGTTTATTACCCGGAACACAACTGTCCAGCAGATCGAAGATACTGGCATCCGGTTTAAACTCTTTCAGATAGGGTGCAGCTTTCAATCCCAGACTGTATAATGATTTTCCGTTTTCCCAGTCAACTACCAGGAGTGCGTCGTTCTCGTGAATTTTTTTGAGTTCTTCCGCCTTCTTTTTTTTCTGTTTGGCAATATGGCCAATCAGTCCTTCCGTAAAATAGATGATCTTATCGGTAAAGAGTGTCTGAGTAACCATATCCTTTTTCGCTTCGTCCAGCTGTTTGGGAGAAATTTCATACACAGAAGCGTGCTGTTGATGATATTTTTTCTTTAATTGTGCGATGTATTCACGAGACTGAATTGAATCTTCGCCGGCGACTACTAAGAGCATACATACGTATTGTACCAGTTTCGTATTTGTGTATAATTGGATAGTATCCAAAGACCCTTTTATGTACGATTTAGTCTCAATCGGAACCGTTGCAGTTGATCTCTACTTTACCGGTGACTCTCTTACCCAGGAAGATGGCCGCTTCAGTCTTGCTATTGGGGGAAAATACTTTGCAGACGGCTTCTATGAAGGGCTGGGAGGAGGCGCCACCAATGTTGCCATAGGTGCTAAAAAAAATGGCCTCAAGGTCGCTCTGGCAGCAACGATCGGAGAAAACGTCTTTAAAAAGGTTATTCTTCATAAACTGGATGAGATCGGTATTGACTACTCCCTCTCTATTTTTGAAAAAGATTTTTACAACATCTCCGCAGTAATGATCGCGTCAAATGGAGATCGGAGCATTGTGAACTATCGCTCCAAACATCAGGAGACCTATGACGAACAGAAAGAACTGGAAAAACTGGTGCACACCAGAATGGTTTATCTTGCGAATCTGCCCAGCCTTTCATTACAGACGAAAACCCGTATTCTTAAATTTTTTAAAGATCGGGAGATAACGACATTTGCGAACCTGGGTATCTCTGACTGTCGCAAAGACTTTGCGTCATTACGGCGCTTCTTAAAGTATGTAGATGTGCTGATCATTAATGCGCATGAGTTTTCAGAGATGATTCGTACTCCGTACGACGAGATTAACTTTAAAGAAAACCTCAAGGAAGAATATCTTGGGGAATTTAAACATCTCATGCTGATTTTAACGGACGGCCTCAAGGGCAGTCATGGATACTATGAAGAGAATGTATATCATCAGCCAGCTGTAAAAGCAAAAAAAGTCGTTGACGCTACCGGCGCGGGAGATGGATATACCGCAGGGTTTATCGCCAGCTTTACGACATCACATGATATTGTGAAAGCGATGAAACACGGGGCGGAGTATTCGACAAAAGTAGTGTCAGTAATGGGGGCAAACTGAGACTGATCAATTATGCTGCAGTTTTGAGAGCCGCGAGGCTGGGGTTGATAAAACAAGCAGCCAGACCACACGCAATTGCATCAGACTCGTCATCATCTTTTACCTTAACTTCTCTTCCCAGTTGCAACCATAACATTTTCTGTACTGATTTCTTATCCGCATTTCCATAGCCGCATATAATCTCTTTGATCTGGTTTGGAGTAAACTCCAGAATCTGCAAATTATATTGAGCAGCCAGCAACAGAACGATCCCGATTGATTGACTGACGCCGAGCGCAGTAGAGACATTTTTACTGAAAAAAACCTTTTCGATCGCCAGCGTATCCGGTTGATGGTTTTGAATAGTTGCTTCAAGCTCAATATAGAGCTGGTGGAGGCGCTTGGCATGAGGAAGCGTTTTCTGTGTTTTGATGAGACCTGATTCTATAAGCTGAGGAGTACTGCTTCGTTCAAACAGAGAAAATCCGCATTTTTCGTACCCGGGGTCAATGGCAAGTACCTTCATACACTCAGTATACCATAGGGAGGGGAACGATCGTTCTTAAGAACGACCATGTTCTTATAGTATTATGTTATAATATCTCTTATGGCAAATCCTGAAAAAAAATTTATCGATGATTTAACTTTGATATACGAAAAGTTCGGTTATCAGAAAAACATCTTTAGACGATTTACAAAACCAAAAGAGCTTCCTTCTCATGCGGTTATCTTTAATCTTAATGCTGGTGAATGTGTAGATGTCGTAGCCATGCGTGAAGTATATGGGCCAGATGCAATGATTTATTCTTTTGATATTGAGCAGCCAAAACAAAGTTTTGCTCAGTCCGCGCTTAGATTAGGAAACGGATTTTTACAAATGGATATTCAGGATATTCAGGGATGTATGGATGCAGTTGGTATGCAACCGCACCTTGTTGTCAGTCGTGCACCTCGTGTTATCGAAAAAGTGTTTGGTGGTACCGGACAGGTTACCCTTAATACCTGGTGGGGAGATACATTAGCACAATGGGCAGAAGTTCTCCAACCAAATGGACAGATGCTCGTAACTACTTATACCGAACTAGAACGTGATTTTATTGCAGCTGCTTTTGCACGACATGGGATGCGGGGGGAACGATTAGCAAATAGCTATTTTAATCAGCCCCGTCACTATCAGTTTGATGTCCCTCTCTGGTGCGAGATTCCTGAGGGTATGGAATTTAGCTCGGCAACCATTGGTAAAACAAGTCTGCCCTCACGTGTAGATGGGTACACCTACTTTACCAAAAGATAATCCGGTTCTTAATCTTCCCTTACCTTGCTCATGCTAGGATAGAAGTATGAATTCTTCTCCTATGATATCTCCTCAAACCCAAACTGCGGTATTCGGCGGTGGTTGTTTCTGGTGTATCGAAGCAATTTTTCAGCGTATCAATGGGGTACGTCGCGTAGTTCCCGGATATGCGGGTGGACATCTTCCTCATCCCAACTATGACGAAGTGTGTGCTGGTGGAACGGGTCATGCAGAGGTTATTCAAATAGAGTTTGATCCCGCAGTTATCACCTACCAGCAACTTCTTGATGTTTTTATGCATACACACGATCCAACATCACTGAATCGTCAGGGAAATGATATCGGAACACAATACCGGTCTATTATTTTGACAACCTCTCCTGAGCAACGAAATCAGGCGGAACAGTATATCAAGAAACTTATCGAGAGCGATGAATACACACAACCGGTGGTGACCGAGATAAAGCCACTCGATACTTTTTATAAAGCAGAAGATTACCACCTGAATTACTTTAACAAAAACGGATATCAACCCTATTGCTCAATGGTGATCGCTCCTAAAGTACAAAAGTTCTTAAAGAAATACGGGAAGATGGCTTCTGAACAACCCGTAAAACACTGAGAGGTTTGATATGTCTGGTGCCGCTAATCTGATTCCACGCTTCTTTCCCGATCTTAATTCTTCCATTACACTGCCCCCATATCAGGGCAGTATGCTGTATCTATTATGAATTATGTATATTTATGGCACATCAAACGGATCCCAAAAGAATGTATCCCCAGCCGCCGTATCCTGAACAGTCTCAGCCTTGGCCAGGTTTGGAAGGCAAGATGACTCCCCGACCCGATTATGGCCGCGGGACCTACAAGGGCAGTGATAGATTGAAGGGTAAAGTTGCGCTGATAACCGGAGGCGACAGCGGCATAGGACGTGCGGTCGCTTATACGTATGCCTGCGAAGGAGCTGACGTGGTAATCTCCTATCTTGACGAGCAGGAGGATGCCGACGAAGTGGTTGCTGCAATACAGGAAGTGGGAAAAGAAGCGCTGGCAATTCCCGGTGATATACAGAACGAGGATCATTGCAAGATGCTCGTTGACAAAACAGTAGAGCAGTTTGGAGGTATTGATATCCTGATTAACAATGCAGCGTATCAAAAAAATTATGAGAGTATTCAGGAGGTCACTACGGATGAGTTTGACCGGCATTGTAAGACCAATATCTATGCCATGTTCTGGTTATCAAAATATGCAATGCAGCAGATGAGAACGGGAGGCTCAATTATCAATACATCATCAATTCAGGCGTATACCCCATCTCCCAATCTTCTCCCCTATGCCGCAACAAAAGCAACCATGGCCAACTTCACCAAAGGTCTGGCGCCAGAAGCTGCGCAAAAGGGAATCCGCGTGAATGCAGTTGCGCCGGGTCCGGTCTGGACCCCATTTATTGTGACTACCATGCCAGAAGAAAAAGTCGCTCAGTTTGGAGCAGATACGCTGTTAGAACGTGCTGCACAACCAATTGAGATGGCGTCGATCTTTGTCTTTTTAGCATCTGATGAAGCAAGCAGCGTTACCTCACATGTCTATGGTGGAACCAATGGGATGCTGTTTCCCTAAGAATAAGCCTGGAGATCAGGATCCGCGTGAAATGGTACTAGTATACCATTTATTCATTAGATAGGCCTTAAAACGTGTTTTACCCCACAAAAAAACCCACCTTTCGGTGGGTTTTTCTGTTCGAGGTATTGCTACCTGGAAACACTTTTGTGATGAAGTTTATCTCTTTGCTTGCGCAAAGAGTAATCTTCATCTCTTTAAGTAGGTGTACCGCAAAAACGGTAACCATCATAAGAGATGGAAGATCGCCCGTTAGTACTCCTCGACTAAATACATTACTGTACTTACATCTAGAGCCTATCAAACCCGTCATCTTCGGGAGGGCTATAACGAACGCTCATCTTGGGGTCCGCTTCGCACTTGAGATGCTTTCAGTGCTTATCGTATAGGAATATAGCTACCCAGCGCTGCACTTGTGGTACAACTGGTACACCAGGGATTCCTTCATTCCCGGTCCTCTCGTACTAGGGAAGAGTCCCCTCAGCGTTCAAACGCCTGCACAGGATAGAGTCCGAACTGTCTCACGACGTTCTGAACCCAGCTCGCGTACCGCTTTAATGGGCGAACAGCCCAACCCTTGGAACCTACTACAGCTCCAGGATGCGATGAGCCGACATCGAGGTGCCGAACCACGCCGTCGCTATGGACGCTCGGGCGTGACTAGCCTGTTATCCCCGGAGTAGCTTTTATCCGTTAAGCCCCGGCGACAATCACAGTCGCGCGGGGGATCACTATCGCCTACTTTCGTATCTGCTCGAGTAGTCACTCTCACAGTCAAGCTAGCTTTTGCGATTGCACGTACATTCCGATTTCCATCCGGAATAAGCTAACCTTTGCGCTCCTCCGTTACTTTTTTGGAGGAAATCGCCCCAGTTAAACTGACCATCTATCACTGTTTCCCACATACCGTGAGATTAGGAGAAAAAATAGAAAAGAGTGGTGTTCCATTGGCGACCGAAGTCTCCCACCTACGCTCGACAGTTTCTATCTTTTCACCAATGACAAATTTCAGTAAAGCTTCCGGGGTCTTTTTGTCCATGTGCAGGTAGGCCGCATCTTCACAGCCAATTCATGTTCGTCGGGCACTGGTTCAAGACAGTTATCAACTCGTTAAACCTTTCATGCGGGCCGGAACTTACCCGGCAAGGGGCTACGCTACCTTAGAACTCTCAGGGTTAGAGCTGTCGTTCACTGGAGCTTACGCCAGAACCTAGCACAACTGTAAACAGTGTGATCAATCCCAACGCTTAACTTACCAGTACCGGACAGGTCTCAGCTCCTATACTTCACATATTCTGTTTTGCAGGAGCCTGTGTTTTTGATAAACAGTCGGTTGATAGACATTGACTGCGGCCATCCGAAGATGGCAGAGCATATCGCATAACTTACGCTCGCTTTTTTGCCGAGTTCCTTGAACCAGCCTCACCCGTCTTCCTTGGTATTCTCTACCAGTTCACCTGTGTCGGTTTACGGTACGGATAGATATTAAACTCTCTAAACTGGCTTTTCCCGGAAACATACATCGTCAAGCTCTCCGCCTATTGGCAGATTGTATTCCTAGCTCCCCTCATCTTACGAAGAGACTTACTAGTTGAACTTCCATATAGAAAGCCTTGATTAGCATATTTCGTCACCAGCTAGATAATAACGCGTAATACCTAGTAGCAGAATATTAACTGCTTGTACATCCCGATACACCGTTCGATGCATCGGTTAGATCCGACTAACCCTCAGACGATTGACGTTGCTGAGGAAACCTTGAACATTCGGAATCTTGGGTTTTCACCAAGAGAATCACTACTTGCGTCAGCATTCTCACTTGTAGCCGCTCCACACGACCTTACGATGCGTGCTTCACTGCAACTACAACGCTCCCCTACCGCTGCACAGTTCCGAAGAACTATACAACCTCAAGCTTCGGTACATTGCTTAGCTCCGTTCATTTTCGGCGCATAGCGTCCTGTGGTAAAACCACCTATTCAGGTGAGCTGTTACGCACTCTTTAAAGGGTGGCTGCTTCTAAGCCAACCTACCTGCTGTGTTGGACGCTAAACGGCCTTTACCACTTAGCAATGATTTAGGAACCTTAGCTGTGAGTCTGGGTTGTTTCCCTCTCGACCACACTCGATTATCCGAGCG
>CAYPQF010000020.1:0-1857 GCA_964412815.1 uncultured Gammaproteobacteria bacterium | reverse complement strand
AACCCACAAGCTATTGAGTATATGGTTGCTCAGACAACCGTCTCTTCCTAAGATACTTCACCAAACTGATGCAATCAAAGAAGGAGAAACCCTATGGCACAGGTAAAAATCTACTACGAACCCGAAATGGAGTTGTTAACCGTTTTTTGGCAACCTCCGCGCAAAAATCAAATTGCCACAGAACTGGGTGATAGGGTTATTTTGATTAAAGATGAAGCGACAGGCGAACCCATTGGCATGGAACTGTTATCCTATCGTCCTAGCGATAACCGTTTTGATGCCGTCAGTGTCGAAATGGGCCGGCTGGCGGGTATTTCATGATCGCGCCCTTACAAACCATCACCCCCGATCATCCAGCCTATCCCGCTGCACTCAAAACGTGTGGTGCCTTCAGAACGACACCGATCCTAAACGCGATCGGTAATCTTGAATTGCTGGCACAGAGTACGATTGCCCTTTTCTGCTCCATTAGATGTCCTGGCGACCTTATCCTCAAAGCCTATGACCTTGCCCAGAGCTTGCGAGATGCAGAAATTCCCGTCATCAGCGGTTTCCACACCCCGATCGAACAAGACTGCCTCAAAATTTTGCTGCGTGGCACTCAACCGATTATCCACTGTCCTGCCCGCAGTCTCCACAAAATGCGCCTCTCCCCAGGGCAAAAACAGACGATTGGCGAAAAGCGCTTACTGCTCATCTCACCCTTTAGCAGCAGCTATCCTCACGTTACGGCTGAACTGGCAGGCAAACGGAACGACAGGATTGGGGCGATCGCTCACACCATCTTTATTGCCCATGCTGCCCCTAACAGCAAAACTCAAGCTTTTGCTCAAAGCCTGATTTCAGCCGGAAAATCCGTCGTTACCTTTGCTAGCTCTAGCAACTCATTGTTACAAGAGCAAGGCATTGTTGGTTTGGATATCGATGCGATCGTGCAACGCTGCTTAGGTACTCAAATATTGCACACCCAAAAAGCTGCAAGCTTTGATAATGAGAGATGATGTTTATCAAGCCCTGCATTGGGTAAGCGATCGCGGCACAACAACGCGCTGCACCTGACCGCCGAGGGGTTATCTGTCAGAGGCAAAGATTATCTGCGGTGGGTGAGCTAAGCCGATCGTGCTGATTTCTGCGTGAGCTATTGTTGCTCAAACGGCATCAAACAGAAGGGACTATTGAGCCAAAGCCACACACAGGTGGATTTGCGGGCAAATTGGCGAATCATCTCGACTTGGTTCAGCAGTTGGTCGAACAAGACAATGATGCAACGTTAGAAGAACTGTGTGCTCAACTCGAACAACTTCAGTTGTTACGCCAAGAGTATTGGGAAGAGATTCGGGACATCCGCGCAGAGGACTTAGTTTTCATTGATGAGACAGGTGTCAATTTGATGATGGTGCGGTTATATACCCGTGCACTCAAAGGAGAACGGGCGACTGGAGAGCGCCCTGATCAACCGGGAAGCATGGAATTCGAGAACTGATTGAAGCAGCAGGGGCGAAATTGATATATTTGTCTCCCTATTCTCCTGACTTCAATCCAATTGAGAACTGCTGGTCGAAAGTCAAAGAGTTTTTACGATCAGTAGCTGCTCGTTCTCGCGAAGCGTTAGATGAAGCAATTACTGACGCACTCAATGCTGTGACATTAAAGGACATCAAAGGTTAGTTCACCTATCGCTGTTATTGTACTTAACTGATCTGAAAACCGCTATATTGAGGCAAATGATCCATCCCAATGCCAGGCCCATTCACCATCCCAATGCCACCCCCAATCCACACAACCCCTGTGAACCGGGCGTGGCATTCGGGCCAGAAATAGTGACCAATGGCCAGGATCAATTGCCGAATGCCGCGC
>CAYPQF010000019.1:0-1857 GCA_964412815.1 uncultured Gammaproteobacteria bacterium | reverse complement strand
CTGTGGGGCTTGCTGTCAACTGGATCCGGGCGATCGTCCAGAACTGGCAGACTACCTCACTCCGGAGGAACTGGAACTGTATCTCAGCATGGTCGGAGAGGGGGGATGGTGTGTTAATTTTGACCATACCACCCGCGAGTGCAAGATCTATGCCAATCGCCCTCGCTTCTGTCGGGTGGAACCAGACGTTTTTCATGATCTGTATGGCATTGAACCAGACGAATTAAACGACTTTGCCATTGAGTGCTGTCGCCAACAAATTGAAGGGGTACATGGCGATCGCAGTCTAGAAATGCTGCGGTTTAATCGGGAAGTGGGATTTTGAGAGGAACGAGGAACAGGGGATCGGGAAGAGACAGGAAAGAAGGGAAAAGAAAATATCAAACATCTACTTTCAAAAAAGGGGATTCTGATAGATAATGAAAGGATTATGAAAACCCTTGAGGTAGACCCGATCGTGGAACGTTCGCCATCCTTACTTCAACCTGTAACCTTGAAGAGAAACGTTGAGATGGAACCGGATCCTGCTCAATCGCTGGAAATTCTGATTCAGGACGATCTGGTTCCAGCGATCGCAATTCCTGAGGCTGAATCCCCGCCTCAACCCGAAGTAGGACATTCTTTCTGGAAAATTTTTACTACCACTTTCGTCACAATCTTTTTGGCTGAACTGGGCGACAAAACCCAAATGGCCACCCTGCTGATGAGCGCAGAGTCTCACCAACCCTGGCTGATCTTTGCAGGTGCAGGTACTGCTTTAGTTGCTACTACCCTACTGGGTGTTCTAGTGGGTCGCTGGCTCTCCACCCGCCTCTCTCCCCGCACCCTTGATGTTTCTGCTGGAATTCTGTTACTGATAATTGCAGCCTGGTTAGTTTGGGATGTGCTGGGGTAAAAGTTTTAAGTTCTGAACCTTGCCCAAGTCCAGAACCGGAGTTCCTCTGATGGGAAAACGACCGTTCTCTAGCTGGACTTAGTTTAAGTTCAACTTAACACTCAAAACTTAACATTCAAAACTCACCAAACTCTTAACTCTTAACTCCCTATGGACTGGCATTTAATTGGATTAAGCTTCGCAACGGTATTTATCTCTGAATTAGGAGATAAAAGTCAACTGGCCGCGATCGCTCTTAGTGGTGGTTCCAAATCGCCTCAAGCGGTCTTTTTAGGAGCGACCGCAGCTCTTTTGTTAGCCAGCTTTCTGGGAGTAATTGTGGGTGAGGGAACGGCCCACTTTCTACCAGAACAGTTCGTTAAAATTGCCGCCGCGATCGGTTTTGCTGTACTAGGAATACGTCTGCTCCTGCCTAATCTAGAAAATTCTGAGGACGTTTAAACCCTCAAAGACTGTTCGAAAAGCCCCAGTTGCCAGTTTGGAAACGGCGAAAGGTTGTCTAACCAGGAGGTTAAGATGTAGGCGGCAGAAGCGCTTACTAACCAAAAATCACCTATGCAAACACGAGAATTGGGGACATCAGGAATTCAGATCACGCCCATCATTACGGGTACCTGGCAGGCTGGCAAAGCGATGTGGGCAGGGATTGAGGATGCCGACACGATCTCCGCCATTCGCGCTGCCTTCGATGCCGGAATTACCACCGTCGATACGGCTGAAGTTTACGGTTCAGGGCACTCTGAACGGATTGTCGCAGCAGCGTTAGCCGATGTGCGCGATCGCGTGATTTACATGACCAAAGTTTTTTCCAATCACCTCAAGTATGACCAGGTGATCGCGGCCTGCGAAGGCTCTTTGAAAAACCTGAAAACCGATTATATCGATGTGTACCAGATTCACTGGCCTGCGGGCACCTATGGCAGTGAGAAGGTGCCGATCGAGGAAACCATGCGGGCTTTAAA
>CAYPQF010000018.1:0-3684 GCA_964412815.1 uncultured Gammaproteobacteria bacterium | reverse complement strand
ATTCGAGAGTACTACCACTTGTGTCAATCGTTCAATGTCGTTAAGTTCCTCTTTGAGCTTGTGACTCACCACCAAACCTTTAGCTTTCCAAAGCTTTTTACCTATGGCTTTTTCTCATAATCCATTTAGGATCGCTATATTTCTTAATCTGCATACAAATTAACCCATAGATTGCTCCGGTCACGAGCCCTATTAGTAGCCCGTAAGCCAATCCATGTCTGAAATGCTCTTTAAGATTCTTCGTTATTGTTTTCCAAGTTTTTATATTCCAAAATCTTAGCAATTGTTCTACTGGCTTGATATCTTCTCCTTCAATGATTGTCAACCCAGTCATTATTAGTCCGCCGATTGAACCGCCAATCAGTCCACCGATTGGCCAAAACCACATAACTCCACCAATCAGTCCACCGATCAACCCACCAATTAGACCAATAATCACGCGATACCAAAATCTCTGAAGATCTGAATTTAACCATGCAGGTTGTAGTTGCTCGATCAGAAATTCGGTTTGTTTTTCTGCATCTAGCTTGATTGCTAACCAACTCAAGTAGTGCAGCGTTTTCTCTGGATGCGGTGCTTTCTCTGGGGGATAGGTTCCTTGACTCACTGGGTCGCGCAGTTTTTGCTTGATATAGGCGTTCAACAAGTTATGGGTAGTCCGGATCGGTTGCCCATGATAAGCAAACATCAACATGGTGAGGAATAGCGGTGTTTTCGCAAGTTCAAGTAACTCTGCTTGTTGTTCGATGTTGTCCCAGAGGCGATGGCGATTCCAGCGACCCAGCGATGCTTCAATTTCAGGGATTGTTAACGGTTTCAGATAAACTGCGCCCTTCAACTGATTCAGTTTTACTTCACCCTGTTGATATTCTTCTCGACGGCAGCACACAACCAGGTTTGCCTGAGGTTTCTCCTGCATGAACTGATTGATCGCCTCAATACACTTGCGCTGTTGCACCAAACCAAGTTCGTCTAGCCCATCGAGTAAAGGCAACACTTGTTCCTCGTCCAGCAAAGCTTTGGCGGTTTTAGGGTTTCGCTTGTATTTGTCCTGAATTTGAGCGACCAACCACTGCTCAATGGGCTGTCCATCCCAGACTGACAGTTCAAAGATTATAGGAAGAGGCAGAGTGTCATCATTTTTCGCCCGTTCTAACAAATCTTGGGCTAAAGTCAGCAGTTCTGTTGTTTTGCCAGATCCAGGTTCTCCTAAAATCAGCAGCTTTTCTTGAACATCAGGGCGATCGAAGATTTCAATGATGCGCTGGTTAGGATTATTTACAGGTTGAGTATCTTCTGGAACCAGATTGATTTGAGGCTGTCCCACTCTGTAGGGTTGATTCTCCATCTGCAAATCAAGTTTGGGTAGGTCACGAAGCGTCGTCGTATACAGTCGCGCGTTAACGTCAGACTTCAGCCTTTTCAGTAGCGTAGGTCGAATGGTTTGGATATCTTCCGCAGAGGCAGTGGGCTTTGTCAGAAAATATTTCCGAATGAAATCAATAATCTTGTCCAGGTTTGCCAGGAGTGCTGCGATCGCTGCGATTGCCGTCGTCAGAGCGATCCAATTGTGCTTTAACCAGTCCAAAAACGTCTTGGTTTGCTCAGCCTGATCCTGAGCCAGAGCTGACGGTGCAACCAAGGCAATCACAAACCCAATCAGAAGATATAGACGTACTCTCATGCTATCAATGAGTTCGCCGTTTAGGACTCGGCTTGTCTAATGACTTTGATGTTCTTTCCTACTTTAGCTGACAAATAAAGGACTTCATCTCAAGAATTGCTTCTGGAACTTCTTGGACAAATGCGATCGCCTTTAACCACGAGCGCAACACCTTGGTACGGAGCAAGATAACGTTCCCCTTCAGCGGCGGCAAATAACCTTCGCAACACTGGCCAGATTTCTGTTCCGTCCGCTGCAAGGGGGTTGTTATGCGGCGTTTCTATTTCGCAATCAGACCTGTCAGCTCGTCTCTATGCTTCGTATGCTTCACTGCGATGGGCGATCGCCACAACAAACACCTGAACCAAATCATCATCTATCGAATAGATTACCCTGTAGTCTCCAATACGGTAGCGATAATAGCCTGCATAATCTCCCTTCAGAGCTTTGATGTTAGGGTGTGAACGAGGAGTTTGCTCTAACTGCTGCAAGCATCGAGCAATTTTCTTCGCTAAAACTTTATCGGCATTGACGTAAACTTTTTGGGCATCGGGATGGAGAAGAACTTCATACATCGGAGCGAAGGGCTCTCCAACTGGCGTATTGTGCTTTAGGGGTTGCTTGATTTTGCTTAACTCGCTCTAGCAATCCAGGAATTGTCAAAAGTTCTTGGGTCGCAGTTTCGCTTTCAGCATTCGCCAAATAAGCTGCGAAATCAGTAAGCACCTGTAACCGCTCAGGCGATAGTTGCTTAAGTAAGTCATTAAGCTGGTTCTGCAACTCTGTTACAGATACCAAATCTGCTGACGATCCATCATCCATTGAGGCATGATCCATATTATTCATTGCCCACTTCACAGTTGCTAGATTGGTATCCATTATAAGGCAGCCAACTGCAAATAATGGTATTACTTGTCGGAAAGTTTATGCAATTGTCTTGCCCCAGCTAAGAACCTTGTTGCATAGAAGGATCACTCAGTTTCCATTTAAATTCTCAAGAGATTATGCTGTCTAAAATCAATAGGACTTCTCGGAAATCAGAAAAGTAAGAGATAACATCTGCAATCGTAACACTCGGACTTCCACCGTGTGCAAAATCATTACGAGCATCTACCAAAGACTGCATTGATGTTGTTAAACTGCTGTAGTTAGGATGAGATTTCAACTTATCTTTGAAATCTTTTTTCCAATCTTTATCAAAGTCACCCAATAACTCACAGATTTTATCAAATGAAGGATTGCTAGAGCTATTTCTGATTTTACGAGATAAATAAGATTTGACTTGCTTTTTTGCGCGTTTGCTACAATGGTCTGCAATGATAGTTTTGAAAGCAACCTCAGCAGTTCCACAGGCTTTAATGATTGCATATCTATTAAGATATGGGACAATGTTGCTACTATAGCCGAGCGAATCAATAATAGATTTGACTGCGTTTAGATCAATATCACAGTCATCCAACATTCTTTGAACATCCGTATTATTCATAGTCGATGTTATACAGATATTGCAAGGCTAACAACACACGTTTTTGAATTCGATCAATATCTGTTGTGCGAACCTTGATTAAGTCTTGATATTCATCGTTATGAAGTAATTCTAACCTCAATTTTCTATAATCTTTATCCTGAGTATCAACTAATCCACGCCTTGCAGCTAGATTACTTGCAATCATAATGGAGTCGAAAATAGTAGGATTAAATTTTTTAATAAGCTTTCCTGGCTCTTTAGGTGAAATATTATGAAAAGCCTCTTTCCCAAAGCGGTCATGTACGAGAGAAACTGTCTGAATAAAGATCTTTTGCATAGAGTCTAGTTTGTCGGGTTGCCGCACATTACTAGATCCCATAAATTCATTCAGATATTTCTTTAATGAAATTCGACGGTTCTCCCGTTAGTACTGTGATAACTTTATTTAATCAGAGAAGCAGGCTAATAGTCTTTCTCGAAAATTGTTGAAATTGACAAAGCCATAAGCTTGCCGTTTAATCAATTTAATTCGGTTGTTGATTCCCTCCATTGC
>CAYPQF010000017.1:0-1877 GCA_964412815.1 uncultured Gammaproteobacteria bacterium | reverse complement strand
CATCTTTCAGGCTTGCTTTAATCTTGTCGTCGAGCATGGTAAGGAGAGTGTTGTTCTAGAGATTCTCAGCCAGGAGAGGGATATTTCCGCTCTGCTCCCGCTAAAATGACTGGTATTTTATTTATTTGCAAGCTCCTAATTGCTCGCCAAAGTGGAACAACAGTTTTGGGAATTCGACAGGCTGAATTGCGGAAAGTCAGACTAATAGTCCCACCTCTACAAACCCAGACCATTGCTTCACGGGCTTTAGACGCAATCTGTCAACAAATAGATGTGCTTGAAAGCAAGAACACAAATTTACGCAAGACCCGTGATTTGCTGCTACCTAAGCTTATTTCAGGTGAAATTGATGTAGAAAGCCTTGATTCTGCCACTGAAACTGACCTGGAGGAACTAGCCGCATGAGACAGTTAACCAGAATCACATTTAATCCTGAAGCAGTGGAAGTCCCCCTACAGCCAGCGTGATTTGGTAAAACAGACCTATGAAACATCCCCAACTACCTGCAATTCTGAATGCTCTCCGTCAATATCTTGACGGGCTGTATGGGGATAGGCTTGTTAATGTGATTCTGTTCGGTTCTCAAGCTAGAAATGAGGCTGAAGCTGATTCAGACATTGATGTTCTGGTTGTTCTCAAAGGCGAGGTGGACTCCTGGACAGAAATAAAGCGCACCGGGGAAGGAGTAGCCAAACTGTGTTTGGACTATAGTGTGGTCATTTGCTGCTTGTTCATTGCCGAAACTCAGTTTCAATCTCAGCAAACCGCTTTACTCCGCAATGTCAAACAGGAAGGAGTCAGCGTATGACTCCAGAACAACAGCAACTCATCGACAAAGCCAGTGAGAACGTGAGAGCCGCTCAACTACTAACGAATGAGGGCTTACAGGATGTAGCGGTTTCCCGTGCTTACTATGCCATGTTCTATATCGCTGAAGCCTTTTTGTTGGGTGATAACCTTTCTTTCTCCAAACATTCAGCCGTGATTAGCAAATTTGGTGAATACTTTGCCCGTCCTGGTCGTGTGCCTGTCAAATTTCACCGCTATCTGATTCAAGCCGAACAATCACGCATCAAAGCGGATTATGACGCAACATCAAAAGCCACTGTCACAGAAGCAACTGAGCAAATTAACCGTGCAGTAGAATTTATTGCCCTAGCTGAGAGGGAATTGTGATATGAGTCGTAATCCTCATCCTGATTCCGAAGAAGCGTTAGAAAATGCGGTGATTGACCTATTCGGTAAGACATTGGAATGGGAAACTATCAACGCCTATGACGAGGATTTAGGCAGTAGTGGCACTCTGGGCAGGGAAACACGGGATGAGGTTGTTTTAGTTCGTTATCTACGGTCTGCCCTCCAAGACCTGAACCCAAACGGAGTATTTACGATTCAGCAGGTTAATGATTCTGAGGAAGGGGATCTTGTATAGGTAGAAGGCAGCGATCGCTGCCCTCTACAGCAGTTATCCATACCCAAATTGAACTTCATGGCTTACCCAGCGGTGATGATTCGGGTGGAGCCTTGAAAAGCTTTTATGGAGGGAAAACCTTAAATTTCTACCAATTTTCTGCCAATCTGTCTGGTGGAAATAATGCTTTTAATGGAGAAAATATTCTCTAAGCAATGGGCAGAACGAGAATTGAACTCGTAAGGAGTTCTTAAGCTGCTGTCCTATCGGGATTGGAAGCCAATCCGCACCAAAATGACCAAGTCCGGTATAATAGGGAAACTGAAGCCACGGGCGGATGGCGGAATTGGTAGACGCACCGCACTCAAAATGCGGCGGAGAAATCCTTGCGAGTTCGAGTCTCGCTCTGCCCATTGTTGACACAATAACCACTCTTCAATAGAGGCTCTCGCAGTTTGTCGGGTAG
>CAYPQF010000016.1:0-1866 GCA_964412815.1 uncultured Gammaproteobacteria bacterium | reverse complement strand
CGGCTGGACTGGACAGCCTGGTATTGGGTGAGGGGCAGATTCTGGCTCAGGTGAAGCAGTGCCATAAGTTGGGGCAGGAGCATAAAGGCGTTGGCCGTACCCTGAATCAATTGTTCAAACAGGCGATTACTGCTGGAAAACGAGTCCGTACCGAAACCAGCATCGGCACTGGAGCCGTTTCCATCAGTTCTGCGGCGGTGGAAATGGCCCAAATGAAGGTGCAAAACCTGGCCGCCTGCCGGGTGGCGATTAGCGGGGCGGGGAAACTGTCCCGGCTGCTGGTGCAGCACCTGGCTTCTAAAGGGGCGGCCAATATTGCCATCCTCAATCGATCGGTGGAACGCGCTCAGGAACTGGCGAAGCAATTCCCAGACGTGCAACTGCACTTGCATCCGATTTCAGAAATGATGAATATCATCATGCATTCGGATCTGGTATTTACCAGCACAGCAGCGACTGAACCCTTGCTCGATCGTGCCAAACTTGAACCCGTCCTGCATCCCGGCCATCATCTGATGCTGTTTGATATTGCAGTTCCCCGGAATGTCCACTCTGATGTGAATGACTTACCCCACGTTCAGGCATTTAATGTAGACGACCTGAAAGCAGTGGTGGCCCAAAACCATGAAGCCCGTCGGCAAATGGCTATGGAAGCCGAAGTATTATTAGATGAGGAAGTGGAATCCTTTGAAGCCTGGTGGCGATCGCTGGAAACGGTTTCTACAATCAGCAGCCTGCGCGATAAGGTAGAAACGATTCGCGTACAAGAACTGGAAAAAGCTCTCTCCCGCCTGGGTACGGAATTCGCCGACAAGCATCAGGAAGTGATCGAAGCCCTGACCCGCGGCATTGTCAACAAGATCTTGCATGACCCAATGGTACAACTACGTGCCCAGCAGGATATTGAAGCCCGTCGTCAGGCAATGCAAACTCTCAGTATCTTGTTTAACCTGGAAGCGGCGACGGCTAAAAAGCAATTCGGCTAATTCTCTCCTTACCAAGACCTCCGAGTTTTTAAAAAACTCGGAGGTCTTGGCTGATCTTGGGAATCATAGGTAGAAATGTTGTCCTAGCTTTCCCTATGCCTCGTCGGTCTTTAGTCTTTCAGCCCGATCGCATCTACCATCTCTACAATCGGGGGAACGATCGCAACCTGACATTTTACGAACGGGAAAACTACTTACATTTCCTGCGTCTGGTGCGACAACACTTGATTGAACACACACTGGATGTACTGGCCTATTGCTTAATGCCGAATCACTACCATTTGTTGGTATGTTGCAGAACAGATGACGTATCTGGATCCATGCAACGGTTATCAGTGGCTTACACGAAAGCGATGAATCGGCGTTATAACCGGGTGGGAGCATTGTTTCAGGGGCAGTTTCAGGCGATCGAGGTAGATAGTGAGGAGTATTTGGCTCAATTGGTGCGCTACATTCATCTCAATCCAGTAAAGGCCAGATTGGTTGAGCACCCAAAGGATTGGGAGTTTTCCAGCTATCTGGAATATGCCGGACTGCGGGCAGGCACGTTACCCCGGATGGAAGTGTTACGGCAACAATTCAAAACTGAAGCAGAGTATCAGGCATTTCTGCATCCTGACGAGGCTTTTCAGCATTCAGCATCGAATCCAAAATTCGCTTCAACCCTAAAAGCCTTGATGTTGGATGAGTAGCAGATGGTTGTGGCTAGACCTCCGAGGTTTTAAAAACCTCGGAGGTCTGAGGGGTAGGTCTAGGTGCCAGGTAACGGATCGTGGGAAGGGCGAGTTTATGTAGGAAACCCGTGTTGTAACAAACGTTCACAAATCTCTAGGACTGGCTTGTGCTACAGTCGGCAAGTCTCTGCGCGAGAGAAGAGACT
>CAYPQF010000015.1:0-2653 GCA_964412815.1 uncultured Gammaproteobacteria bacterium | reverse complement strand
ATCCACTTCAAAGGCCAGATATTCTGAGTCATTCATGGCGGTTCCATCACACGATATAGAGTTTGGTTAAGGGTTGGCTCCATTCTACGCACTTTGCTGAATCATGGAACTAAGGAGATCACAAGTTGGATCTCAGAAGGGGGCATTGATGGTACGGTATGCCTTGGTGGTGGGGATTTCCAATTATCAGAGTCCGTCGCTCAACTTAAGTAAACCAGTAACGGATGCCCAAGCGGTTGCTCAGGTTCTGAAACAATCCCATTTGTCTCAAGAAATTACGCTCCTGACGGGGAGCGTGACTGGTAGTGAATTGGGTCAGGCTCTGCAACGACTGCTGTTGCAACAAGCTGTGAATCATGAAGCACTGATTTATTTCACCGGGCATGGAGTTACAGCAACGGGTCATCTGGGGCAACAGAGCGGCTATCTGATTACAACTGATTCTGAGGTGGCATGGCAGAACCGTCAAATTATTGAGGTAAGTCGGGGAATTCCCCTGAGTGAACTGAATGATTTGATTTGTCAGTCCCATCTAACCAATCTGGTTGTGTTACTGGATTGTTGCCATAGTGGCTATTTTCTGGAGCGGCATCTGGTGGAACGGTTAACCGCATTCAGTGCCAGTAAGGATTACTACTTCATTACGGCCTGTGGCAGCTTTGAAGAAACCCGTGCCAAGAAGAGTGAGTCGCATAGTGTGTTTACCGGAGCGTTGCTGAAAGCGCTATCCCGCGACAATGCGGATGAAATGGGGGTGATCAGCGGCGATCGTCTGTATGATTGTCTGCGGCGAGAGTTGGAAAATTACGGACAGAAACCGATTCACCTGGGATGGGGGGGAGCCATCCGAATTGCTCAGTATCCCATATCCCCTCCTGCCATCACTCCTAAAACCATCTTCCGACGCGAGAATCCTTACGTTGGTCTGGCCGCTTTTGACATCACTCAGGCCCAGTATTTCTATGGCCGAGAACGGGCCGTGCGAGATTTACTCGATCGCCTGGATAAAGGTCGATTTCTGGTCGTGTATGGCCCTTCTGGCTGTGGCAAGTCGTCCTTAATCAAAGCGGGATTACTACCGGAATTGCAGAGCGATCGCTTAACAGGAAGCAGCCAATGGGATCTGCAACGTTGCACACCCGGTCAGACTCCTCTGAATACCTTACTGACCATTCTGACCCAGCAACATCAACGCCACGAGCCATTTATCCTGTTTGTCGATCAGTTTGAGGAATTGTTTACCCTCTGCCACGATCCAGCAGAACAGCAGCAGTTCATTCATCTGCTGGCGAATGAAGTCAATAATCAAAAGGCCCGGATTTTGATTGCCATTCGGGGAGATTTTCTCGATCGTTGTACCCAGTTTCCAGAGGTGGTGAACCTGATTAACTCAACGGACCCGCCATCGACTTATCTGGTGACTCCGTTAACTCTGGGAGAGTTAGAAGCTGCCATTGCCCAACCCGCTGCACGACATGGAGTCACCTATGAGCCAGGATTAGTCTCTCAGATTGCGGAAGATGTGGTGGGTCAACCGGGTGAACTGCCACTGCTGCAATATGCGCTGACGGAGTTATGGAAACAATGCATTGGGGAAGGATCGGCACCTTATCTCACCCGACAGGGATATGAGGCGATCGGGCGGGTGCAGGGAGCCTTACAACGTCGAGCTAATCTGCTCTATGAGGAGTTTTCCCCCGTGGATCAAGCCTTTGTGCGGCAACTGATGATGGAACTGGTGCAGTTGGGTGAAGCTCAGGAAGTAAGCCGACGACGGGCAGAATGGGAGCAGTTACGGGCGCTCGCAGACTCACCAGAACAATTAGAGCGAGTCATCAAACAGTTAGCCGATGAACGGCTGATTGTCACCAATGATAAAACTGTGGAGGTGGCGCACGAAGCGCTATTGACGGAGTGGCCCTTACTCAAGCAACTGATTGAGCAGAACCGGGAAGTAATTCGCCTGCGTCGCCATTTGCAGAACGATTGTCGGGAATGGCAGGAGAAGGGGCGATCGGAGGACTATCTTCTCTCAGCAGGGCGACTGGTCGCGATCGATGAGTGGCTGAAACGAGAGCGACCCAGACTTCCATTACTGGAGGCAGAGTATGTCAGGAAAAGTCAGGAGAAGCGCGATCGGGAAATTCAGGAAGAATTGGAGAAGGAGCGAGAACTTCGGGAATTGGCTGAAGCTCGTCAACAGGAAGCTGAAGCTAGAAGCAGAGCAGAAGAGGCAAAAGCTTTAGAAGCTGACGCTAGGGCTAAGGCTGAAGCTCAACAAGCTAGGGTAGAGAGGCAAAGAACCCAGATTTTAGTCGTAGCAGCACTAGTGCTTTCAAGTCTAGCAGGTCTAGCAACTGTATTTGGGTTTCAAGCAGAAAATAGAAAGAACTTAGCAATTGAAACTTTGGTTTCAGAACCTAAACGATTGTTTGCAGCAAACGACCAGTTTAGTGCCTTGATTGAGAGCTTACGAGTTTTGAAGGAACTTAAGAAGATAGGAGGATATCAATGGGAGCGTGTCACTTTTTTGAGAGAGAAATGGGGGAAGTAGGGTCAAGTTGACCATTCAAATAAGCACATCGATGAGCCAGCACTTGAGGAACATGATCTTCTCTCCATTGAGCACCGGAAATTTGAGTGCGACGGTCAA
>CAYPQF010000014.1:0-94701 GCA_964412815.1 uncultured Gammaproteobacteria bacterium | reverse complement strand
CTTACATCCACGTTATGAAGGTCCCGCAACCCTACGGACGTATCCGTAGTTTAGCCTGTTCCGGTTTCGCTCGCCGCTACTTACGGAATCTCATATGATGTCTTTTCCTCCGGGTACTTAGATGTTTCAGTTCCCCGGGTTCCCTCCTTGAGTAAACTCAAGGTCCTCTGACTTTCACCAGAGGGGGTTGCCCCATTCAGAAACCAACGGTTGGTAACGCCTGCTGAAGGGCTCACCGTTGTTTTCGTGCTTAAGCACACGTCTTTCTTCGGCTCAAACTGCCAAGGCATCCGCCAATTGCTGTAGATTCTCCCATCTCTTACGATGGTTCTTGGTGTTTTTGCTGTATTATTGTGACCTACCTAAATTTTGTAAAAGTGCTTTCGAATTTTAGTCTGTTGTTTTAAGACAGACTGATATTCTCTCAAGTGATTGAAAGAATGTCAATCCAACTTAATGACATCTCAAACTCGAACTGTAATTGTGCTGCGGGTGGAGCTAAAGGGAGTCGAACCCTTAACCTCCCGCGTGCAAGGCGGGTGCTCTAGCCAATTGAGCTATAGCCCCAGCGAATTCCTTCAAAAAGAAAACCTCTCTTGAAAGTAGAATTACGATTTTATACCAAATAAAACCGGAAATCAAGTGCAAATTTAATTTGCGAACCATTGGCTGATAGGAGCGCGAATTTGTGCGTCCAGTGCCATATGAAAGTAATAGGTATTATGATACATTACTTATCAATTGTCAAGGGTATATTATAGTAAGAAGTCTTTCCTGACCCCTCAACTCTTTTCCTGTTACTCGTATACCTGTTTTGTCGGGTCGACACACTCGATATAGATCGTGTGTCTCATCCAGGGCTCATGTCCACCGTTACGGTAGAGCAGCCGCTGATAGGTACTCAAGAATCGTGGGTCAAGGCGCCCGGCCATGGTCAGCTTCTCGTATCTGCGTAAGAGTATCTCCTGTGGAACTGCAGGTTTGTACACTCTTCCTGCCCGTGCGGAGGCAGTATAGTCAGCAAACTGAATAACCTGCGAGAGCTGAAAAAGCGTATCTTCGTCGGTAGTCGTCCACATGGGGGTACTGTCAGCATATTCGAACGCCTGTGTTATGCCCTGGAAGCGAACGTAGTTGGGTACCCATTCATAATCCTGCGGGGCAGATGGGTCCGGTACTCCCAGATCCATGGTCGGGTATGGAGCAGCATGCAGCGGAAATCCATAGTAGGCATGATGTAACAGCGCCCCATATACTACTTCGCGGGGAAAACCCATCTTGCGTAACTCAAGTGCGCCGCGAATTGGATGTTCATGCATCTCCAGCTTTTCTTCGGGGCCAAAATATGTGCCTGCATCATCCCGGAGCTCTCTCCGGTAATGAGTATACGGAATAAACTCGCGGTACGGGAATTCGTCATAGGTCTCAAAACGGCCCAGGTGCTCCAGCAGTTCGAGGCTGGGTTGTTTGAGCAGATGAACCAGCATCAACTTCCAGACATCGTGTGCTTGACCACTGAGTCGTGCCAGTGCCGGATCAACATCCAGTCCCAGCTCCTGCACCATTGTTTCTGCAAGATCTCCAACGGATTCTGCGTGTGCAGCGGTAAGGGGGTCGATAAACTTGGATGAATGAAGAATCTCCGCAGTGGTATTTCCCAGATTGAGTTCTCCCCCGTCAGGTATCAGATGTGGATCAACGTGACGCATAAAAAACTCTCTATGGGGAAGATCTCGCACAAATTCAAGGAGGGACTGGCCGAACATTGCCCGGCGTGCTTCAGCTGATCGTTGCGGCTCACGCATCGCGTGAGGTCAAACCCGGATCATATCGGGATCCACAGGTCGTGCGGAAAGTCCATCAACAGGACGTAACGGCACTCGCTCCCTCTCAAATGCCTCACTTACCATATCTCTCTAAAACTTCTGCAAGTTTTAGTTATACAGTGTTTTTTATCACACTGTCAAGTCTATAGTATTTTTAATTTGCATTTACTATGTATCTTTTCTACTATAAATCTATGAAGCAAAAAAAGATGATTGTATGGTTCGAAGAAGTTGGTAAAGAAGATGTTGCTCTAGTTGGAGGCAAAGGTGCAAACCTGGGTGAGATGACCAACGCAAAGCTTCCGATACCGTATGGTTTCTGCGTCACCTCACACGCATACTATGCGTTTATTGAGCACGCGAAGCTTCAGCACAAAATCCATGACATTCTGGGTATAACGAATGTGGAACATCAGGAAGAACTTCATACTGCTTCTACGCAGATTCAAAAGATGATTCTGGAAGCTGATGTCCCGAAAGAAATTCTCCATGAGATTATCACATACTACGGTGAACTCCCGATAAAAGAAGAACAATACTTCAAAAAACATGTCTCAATGGTTTCCAAAACTCTGAATGTATTAAAGACTATGTATAAAGTCCCGCTGGTAGCAGTCCGCTCTTCTGCAACTGCGGAAGATTTACCGGATGCTTCCTTTGCCGGCCAACAGGAAACTTATCTGAATGTCCAGGGAGAAACACATCTCTTGAAAAAAGTAAAAGAATGCTGGGCCAGTCTCTTCACCGAACGGGCGATTTATTACCGTCAACAAAAAGGATTTGATCATTTTAAAGTCGGCCTGTCCGCTGTGATTCAGCGCATGGTACAGTCTGAAAAGTCCGGTATTGCATTCAGCATCGATCCGGTAACGAATGATAAAAATAAGATCGTAATTGAAGCTATTTATGGACTGGGAGAATATATTGTCCAGGGAAAAGTGACGCCTGATCACTACGAAGTTGATAAAAACTCATTTGTCATTCTGAAAAAACAAATGAATTATCAGAATCTGAAAATGGTACGTCACGGTATTGGGAACCGTGAGGTGCATCTGAATAAGGCAGAAGGTTCAAAAGGTAAACTGAGCGACGAAGAGATAATTAAGACGGCTATTCTGGTAAAAGAGATCGAGAACCATTATTTTTTCCCTCAGGATATTGAGTGGGCTATTGAGGGAGACCGGGTCTTTATTGTGCAGTCCCGCCCGATTACTACCGTCTCCAACAAGATCTCAACTGCAGAAGGATCAATCGATACAAAGGGTAGGAAACTCCTGGTTTCCGGCGCTCCTGCGTCTCCTGGTGTCGGCACGGGTAAGGTAAAAGTTATCTTTTCTCCTGCTGAGATTGATAAGATTCAGAAGGGTGATATTCTCGTTGCGCCTCAGACCAATCCTGATTATGTGCCGGCGATGAAACGTGCCGCAGCAATTGTGACCGATAAAGGTGGCAGAACATCTCATGCCGCTATCGTCTCACGCGAACTGGGAATTCCTGCTGTGGTGGGTACTGAAAACGCAACAAAGGTCCTTAAAAATGACATGATGGTGAGTGTTGTGGGGAGTATTGGTGAGGTATACGAAGGAGTAGTTCACGAAGAAAAACATAAAGAAATCCCTCAGATTGATCTGCGTTCCCTGCATCATGATATGACGTCTCGCACGATGACGAAGGTCTATATAAATCTGGCAGAGTCACAACTTGCTGAAAACTTCTCGAAACTGGATGTCGATGGTGTAGGATTACTTCGAGCCGAATTTATGATTGCGGATATGGGCGTGCATCCAAAAGAGTATATTCGACAGGGCAACCAGAAGCAGTTTATTACTCAGCTTACCCGGGGACTGGAGAAGTTTGTGGAACCATTTGCCCCGCGGCCGGTGGTCTATCGTGCAACAGACTTTAAATCCAACGAATATCGAAACCTCAAAGGTGGACACCGGTACGAGCCAAAAGAAGAGAATCCGATGATCGGGTATCGGGGTGCCTCACGCTACATTGTTGACGAAGATGTGTTTTCACTTGAACTACAGTCTATCCGGAATATCTGGGATAAAGGCTACCGGAATCTACACCTGATGATTCCCTTTATCCGTGCACCACATGAACTGATTCAGATTAAAGAGATCATCAGTAAATTTGGTCTGTTTGAGTTCCCTGAGTTTAAACTCTGGATTATGGTAGAAGTGCCATCCGCAGCCATTCTACTGGAAGAGTTCTGCCGTTTGGGAATTGATGGGGTCTCGATTGGTACGAACGATCTGACAATGATGATTTTGGGAGTCGATCGTGATAGCGAAAAGGTCGCTCATATCTACGATGAACGAAATCCTGCGGTGATGCAGACACTCAAACATATCGTGACCACCTGTAAAGAAAACGGTATTACCTGCTCAATCTGTGGTCAGGCTGCTTCGGATTATCCAGAGCTGGTTACCGAACTGGTACAGCTGGGTATTACCAGCGTCTCAGTAAATCCGGATGTGGCCGAAAAGACACGCCAGATGATTCATACAATCGAAACTGACCTTCATAAGAAGCGATAATATTCAGGGGTACGCTTGCATTTTACCTTGAATTCGCCTATGATGTATCTGATTACAAATATAGCTTCATATGCCGATTACGGTTCAACGACTGGTAGCGTACGAAATTACTGACTCCAACGGTAACCCCACTATTGAAACCGAGATTACTCTTTCCAACGGCATGAAACTGACTTCAAGTGTCTCGACGGATAATGTTATCAATACCTATGGTCTCCGCGAGCAGCGCGACCACGATATGCAGCATTATCAGGGACTGGGTGTAAAAGGAGCCGTCAAGCTGATTAATCAGGTAATTGCCCCGCGACTGGCAAATGCATCTCCCGTAAATCAGCTTCAGGTTGATCAGTGGCTCAGCTCCTCGGATGGTACAGAAGATAAAAGTAAACTTGGGGTAAATACGATGCTGGCTGTTTCACAGGTTTTTGCAAAAGCAGGTGCCTATTCGTTAAATATGCCGCTCTACAAATACCTGAACCAGCTCTACTCCCAACTAACCAAGCAACCGATTCCACTGGAAAAAATTCCCACACCCGCGGTAGGAATGCTTGCTGGAGGAAAACACGCAGAATTCGAATCGTTTGAACTTATCCCATCATCTTCTCTTCAGTTCAGTCAGGCATTTGAACTGTGCACGGATATCTACCACAGTATGCAGAGTATGTTTGATCAGAATCAGGTTGAGTACTCCAAGAATGCCTATGGGGAGATGATCCCGAATCGGAACAGTAACAATGAGATGATCGAGTCAATTCTGGATACGATTCAGCGAAAAGGAATGAAGCTGGGCAAACATTTGTTTATGGGACTGACGATCAACTCCAAAAACTTTTTCATTCATGGAAAGTACTCCATCAAAGACCGTCCGACTACCCTCCCTCCAAACGAATTTTATAATTATCTGGCAGAAATTATCGGTAAATACTCTGTGTTAATGGTCGAAGATCCATTTCCGGCAGAAGATGTTGACGGATGGAAAAAAATGTTTGTAAATCTGGGGGAGCAGATCTATGTGGTAGGTCATAAATACATTGGAGAAAAGATTGAGATTCTCGAAGAACTCGAACATGATAAAACGATCACCGCGATGGTTATCAAACCGGTGTATTGTGGCACCATTATCGATACGTTTAAGATGATTTTCAAGGCGCGTCAGAAAGAGATGCCGTACATCATCTCCTCAGATCGTGGGGATACCGATGACGATTTTCTGGCTGATTTTGCAATGGCAATGCAGGCGGACTTTATTAAGTTTGGAGCACCGTCTCAGGGGGAACGGATTGCAAAATACAATCGTCTCTTAAAGATTGAACAGCAGGCTCTGATGCAGGCACCCGCCACTCCAGCGGCTCAAGCACCATCAGCGACACAGCCGCAGACTGCTCCACCGGCACCATCTCCGGCTACCACGGCAAATCCTGGTGTCCCGACGACCCCTTCTGTGCCTACCACTCCAGCAGTTCCCGCTCCGCCGGAACAGAAATCGTAATGTATGATAGGAAAAATCACCGGCACGTTAACTGATATTATTGGCCAGGAAGGTCTGATTGAGACATCGGGAGGAGTTTCGTATCGTGTGTTTTTACCCGCTTCTTTTTTTTCGTTTGTGTTGCCGGCTCCGGTCTCGGTCTATACCTATCTGCATGTGCGTGAAGATGCACTGGTGCTGTATGGTTTTGTCTCACGGGAACATCTGGATTTGTTCAGCCTGTTACACTCGGTATCTGGAGTAGGTCCAAAAACAGCGTTTAATACACTTTCATTTACCGATCCGCACGGTCTGGAACAGGCGGTTAAATCAAATAATCTGGAATATTTCACCCGGATTCCCGGGCTCGGCAAAAAAACAGCCATGAAGATGTTACTGGAGCTCTCAACAAAGATGAAGAAAGACTTCTCCCTGGAGTCACTGAATCTATCTGAAGATGACGAGATGGTTGTGTCCGCGCTCAAATCGTTGGGTTTTATCGCGAAAGATATCCGGAGTGTGCTTGGTAAGATCGATAAATCAGCACCGCTTGAATCCCGGATTACCCAGGGGATTCAACTCTTAACAAAATAATTTTCAGTTCTGATACATCCGGCGCAGAGTTCTCTGCGCAGGGTATAATGATTCTCTATGTCAGTAGATAGTACACAGTTTCGTCCCAAATCGCTCAAGCAATATGTCGGTCAAGAACAGGCCGTTAAAACGCTCCGTGTCTTTTTGGATGCGGTGAAGAATCGTGGTGAGGCAACGGAACACCTTCTGTTCTATGGACCACCAGGTATTGGAAAAACAACACTTTCGAGTATTATTGCTCATGAGTTGAATGGCGAACTGCGTGTTACCACTGGCGCTGCGCTGCAAAAAACGGGCGATCTTGCAGCCATTTTGACTAACTTAAAAGACAATGATGTGTTTTTTATCGATGAAATTCACCGCATGCCGCGTCCCGTAGAAGAAATGCTCTATCCGGTACTGGAAGAATATCATCTGGACGTCATTATTGGAAAAGGTCCTGCCGCCCGTACGGTTCGTCTCCCCATTCCTAAAATCACGATTGTAGGAGCTACTACCAAACTGGCAATGATTTCAGCTCCGCTTCGTGACCGCTTTGGACTGCTGCTTCGTCTGGACTTTTATTCTGATGAAGAGATGGTTAACATCGTAAAGCGCTCCGCGGATCTGATGCAGATACAGATCACGGATGCAGCAGCACAGGAGATTGCCCGTCGTGCCCGTCGTACCCCGCGTCTGGCAAACCGTATTATCAAGCGAGCCCGGGACATTGTAGAAGTTGATGGTCATGCCGTAATCGACGAAACAGTAATCCGTAAACTGTTCGAATTATTGGATATTGACGGCATGGGATTAACTGAGTTGGATATACAGTATCTTCAGGTGATTGGTGCAAAATTTCAGAACAGCCCTATCGGTATTGAGACCCTGGCTTCATCTCTCTCTGAGGATAAACGCACCATCGAAGAATATATCGAGCCGTATCTCATCCAGATTGGATTTGTAAAGAAAACTTCTCGCGGCCGTGTCCTGACGCCTCAGGCCCTTAAACATATTAAGATCTCCCTGTTGCAAAATGAGGTTCAACAGGAGCCATTCGTTTGATATAATTTCTGATACTGTTTCTTGTGCAGTTGCCTTGGTGGTGGAATGGCAGACACGCTGGACTTAAAATCCAGTGCCTTTACCGGCGTGTGGGTTCGACTCCCACCCGAGGCACCCCAGCCGCCTTAGCTCAGTTGGTAGAGCAACGCTTTTGTAAAGCGTGGGTCGTCGGTTCAAGTCCGACAGGCGGCTCATTTTTTTCGTTCGGGCAACTGGCCTCCGGACCTCCAGATCCTGGGATATGAGAGCTATATTCCGGAGCCGTGCACATCCAGGTCCCGTAGCTCAACTGGATAGAGCAACTCCCTTCTAAGGAGTAGGTTGCGTGTTCGAGTCACGCCGGGATCGCCATGAGTAAGATAATTCAGACTGTGGTTATTGCAGTCATCAAAAGAGGTGATGCGTTCTTGTTTACGCGCCGGGTAGAACAGGACCCGGAAGACTCAGATACACATCATTTCTGGCAACTGCCCGGTGGAGCACTTGAGTTTGGTGAAACACCTGAGCAGGCAGTCATCCGGGAAGTACGCGAAGAAGTCAACCTTGCTGCCAGGATAAAAACCATTATCCCCTTCATTCCTGCCCCTGTCCGAAATAATGTGTGGCAGGGAATCCTTATTCCCTTTCTTTGTACCGTCGACGATGCCGCGGAGGTGGTGTTAAACGATGAAGCTGATGCCCATGGATGGTATACTCTGGCAGAAGCAAGATCTCTCAAGTCGCTAGAATACTGTATGGAGATGGTAGAAGCAGCACTTGAAATCGACAGGATTTTACCCTGAGTAGTGCAGTATACTGTGAATACATGAATCGAACCGCAGGAGTTATCGCCGCTATTGGATTACTGCTTATTCTTATCGTGATGTATGTGTTCTTCTCAGTCACACAGAATAGACCTTCTTCCGGCACCGTTGCTCCCACTCCTACTCTATCTCCGGAACAACCATCGTCTGCAATCACCGTCATTCCACCGGTGCAATCTGAACCGCTACAGACCCTCCGGGATGGTACCTGGCATCAGTTTAAAACACTCCTCTTTCTGGCACCCGAAACCTGGTGGGTCGTAAACTCTACCGAAACGGATGTCATATGGATGCAGCCAGCTTCGGAGACCGATGTAACAGCCTTTCCCCGTATTCAGATTTCTTATGCACGCCCGCTGGAGGATCTTGAGTATGTCTCTGTTTCTCAGCGCTATGCAGGATATGAAGCGTATGACGCCCTAAAAAATGCAAATAGTCGTATTACCTCTGCCTATCAAGCTGAGTATCTTAACTTTGTCACTACCGAACCCGTGATGATTCAAAATAGAGCCGTGATCCTGCAGGAAGACGGGAATGAATTCACCGTTTTTTATCAGTATCAAGCCGAAGAGGCAGATCAGGAAGCTGAACAGATCTTTATTGAATTGCTTGAATCGCTCCGGTATCGATAGTCCCTCCCCATTCCACTGCCGTGTATCCGATCCGTTCCGGTGGTGTATCAGGTAAGCGAAGTGGTGCAGGTTGATACCACGTATAGACTGGTTTGAAGTACGCAATAAAGGCAATAAATGTATCCGGCTTTGGAGTAATATATACGGTGTCAATACGCTCTTTCTCATCCTCATCGAGAATTGAGAATAGTATGTACGGTGAGTTCAGCTCTCTAAGCTGTGGTACCCAGTACTCATTAAATTCATCACTCTCAAAGTCTGATAACCCTAACCGCATGGTATATTCCTTTAGTTTGACTGCCAGCTCTTCTTTGCGAAGCAGGATTCCATTGGTAGGCGTGCGGAGTCCGGTATCCAGGTCTGTCTCATAATAGAGATCACGATAGTACTTTCCCTGGTAGAGCAACGTGCCGTCTGGTTGAGCAAAGACCTTCTTCCAGCCGCCCTCAGGATACTCCGGGTCTGAGATATAGATTCGCCCCGGTACTTCAACCTCAACATCAATCATCATCGGTTTGGTCGGATAGAGATATATTACCGGTTTTCCAATACACCACTCGGTACAGTTTGGTTGTGCTTTTTTTGCTTCGTATTCTGCTTTTTTCATGCCGTATATCCATCTGCTCTTTACCGGAAGATAGAACCCTTCCGGTTCTGTTGGGGGTCGGTCATTCCAAGATTCGTTAATCCAGTAGAAGTTTCCGATGCCTTCTGTTTCTTCCCCATTACACTTTAATCCCTGCATATCAGGACATTTGCAGTTGTTTTTCATCTGTGAATCAATACGGCAGACCTGAGCTGCGGGCTGGGCAGTCAATATAGGAACCGGCGTTACTGACACCGTTGATGGTTCTTGGGTGGGTCTGCGAGAGGGTTGCGGCGTATTTGATGCCTCGATACCCTGAAACGTGGGTTCATCAACCCGTAAGTTTTTCTGTTTCATCGTAGGAGCCGTATTAAACACGTCCTCGCTTGCGCGGGTCAGAAAGGTACGAATATCGCTACTAACCGCGATACTAATCAGAAATACCAAAACGATCGGTGAAAGAAGCGCTCCCAGTAAGAGCCACAACGGTGGATGTGGTGAACGATGTTTTTTGGTACTCATAAATGCAACATAACTATGTACTGCTGCTATTTATTATAGAGGAGAAGGAGAAGAATACAAAGAAGTTTGTGCCGAGGAGAGGACTTGAACCTCCACGGGTTGCCCCACACGCCCCTCAAGCGTGCGCGTCTGCCATTTCGCCACCCCGGCTGTAGTTGTAAAAAGTGCGATCCGTTGTGGCACTCCCCATTGGTCGGCCACCCCGGCTGTAGTTAAAAAAAAGTGCGATCCGTTGATTAAGGAAATATCTATTATAGCAGGTGTTTCTCTATTTGTGAGTAGCTCCTGTTATTTCCGTTTTATTGTGTACACGTATGGATGGTACATAAAGAATGCGGGGAGATCATCGGCGATAACCCGCTGGAAATTATCATAGATTTCTTTCCGTTCTTTTTGATTGATGGTACTCCGCCCGTCTTCGAGCAGTTTGTCGATACGGACATTCTTGTAGTTGGCAATATTCCCCTGTTCCTGGGTTGAATGCCAGTAAAAATACTGATCGGGGTCTTGGGGGACTTTCCAGAATGCTAGCAGCATATCGAAAGAGTCAAGTTCATTGGGTGAAAAGACCGTGACATCAGCGTCAATTCCGATATTGCTGATTGAGTCCTTAATTGAATCAGCGGTTGAAAGATAATCAAAGAAGGTACTCAGTTTTAGTTTGGCAGAGTCAGATCCATTTTTGTATTGTTCAAACAGTTTTTCTGCCAGTTCCGGATTATAGGGAGTTTGTTTAATCTCGCTGTTATACGCCCAGGAGATAGGAGGAATTGGTCCATATGCTTCCTGCCCCTGTTCGGTCAGGAGTTCTTTGGGGATGGACATGGCAATGGCTTCACGAACATCTTTCTCCTGCAACAGTGGGTTATTCATATTAAAGAACAGCGCTAATAACTGCGTATAGTCGACAGAACGTTCAATAGATGTATTTTTCCAGGTATTAAAGAGCTCGGCAATATTTTTTTTGGTTGTCGAGAACTCGGTGATTTCACCCTTTTTGTAGGCGTTAATAAGCTTGGTCTCGTTATCGTAGAACTTGTAGATATAGATCGGATAGTTCGGACGGTTTGGCGTAAGATGAACTTCGGTCAGTTTGCCATATCTGGAACGTACACGCTCGACATTATAGAGTCCTGCTACACCGTGCAGTGGAAACTTAACTACGGGCGTTGTCAGGTACGTGGGAAAGACCGGCAGCGGCTCCTTTAGCTTAAAGATGATAACGTGGTCATCAGGTACCTCGACTTTTACATCGGTAAAGTTATACTTCAGATCGTGCGCTGTAAAGTCTTTTCCATCACCCCAGGTCAGGCCTTTCTTGAGCGTGAACCGGTACTGTTTGCCATCGTCAAGCTGTTCCCACGATTCAGCAAGCAGCGGGATAATCTCACCCTTTTCGTTAATAAATACCAGACTGTTGGAGATTTTTGAGACCACTTCTGCCGGAGGATTATTGACATCAAATGAACCGGCGATACCCACTACATACTTTTCGGTAGTCAGTACTTTGATAAAGTAAGGAGAGACCGAGACGATCGTAACGATCCCGATTACGCCGGCAAGAAAGCTTAAGAGTATAAGCTGTGCATTCTTTTTGAGAAACGCAATACTTATCCAGTAAAAATACCGGAATGACTTGCGATCAAACGCCTTCATGTATTAAAGAATAAAATTCAAGGCCGAAACTATGAAAAAGCAGATAATACAGATAACGGTTAAGCGAAGTGTTATCTTTTCCACACCGCGGCGTGTTTGAAACCCTTCACCTCCACCGCCCCATGCACTTCCCAGACCTGCTCCTCTGCCTTGCAGCAGGATAAGTGCAACGATCACAATCGATAATATAATATTAAGAATCAATAAAACGTTATTCATGTTCCAGACAAATCGTAATAGTGTTATTATAACATCTTTTTGTTGCGGAGGAGCACGTGGTATTTCTTGGCAAACCGGTGCGACTCGTCCCGCAATGCTCTGATTAAGTTAAATCCGGCGTTATTCAGTGGCGGACGGATGGTTGTCATATCGGGCAGACCAATTACCAGCCGGTCAGGATTTTTGGCAATTCCAATCACCGGAACCTCGTACTCAGCCTGAGCGAGTGTCTCCAGCGCAGTACGTACTTGCGGTTTACCGCCGTCAACCACCAGCAAATCCGGTTTGGGCCAGCTGGCACGCTTAGATCTACGGGTTAGCACTTCATGCATTGCTTCAAAGTCTGACTGTACTGTAACATCCTTAATCTTGAATTTGCGGTACTGACTTTTATCGACCAGCCCGTTGGTCATTACGACCATAGAAGCGGTGATATCCTGCTGGGAAGTATTACTGATATCGTAACATTCAATCCGGTGAGGCACGGGGAACCCTGGAAAAAACTTCTGCATCAGTGACTGCAGTTTTTCCAGTCCTTCAGAGGAAACATTGTACTCTTCATCCTGATGACGAGACAACTTGCGGCCTTGAATCAGATACTCAAGCCGCTTCATCCGGTCACGTATCTCGATCGCTTTCTCATATTTCTGTTCCTCGGTGAGCGTTTTAATCTCTGTATTCAACTCTTTGAGCAGTGTTTCATACTTCCCTTCCAGAATTTTGATTGCTTCCCTGATGTTCTTTTTATACTCTTTCTGGAGCTGCTTTTTTATACCGGGATCAATTTCTTGTTCGATCCGGCTGGGACAAGGGTTACATTGACCAATCTTGGAGTAGAAACAGGGTCGTTTCCCAATTTTATTTTGTGTACAAAACGGAACCACTTTACGAATTGAGCGTAACAACTCCTGTGCGGACCGATACGTAGGAAATGGACCGAAATAACGGGATTTCTTATCGTCTTCCCGTCTACACAATAACAACGTGGGGTACTCTTCTTTTACCGTTACTTTGACATAGAGATAACTTTTGTCATCCATCCAGCGCACGTTGTATCGGGGTTTATGGGTCCGGATCAGGCGTGACTCCAGCAGTAGCGCATTAAACTCAGAGTCAGTGACATAGTAATAGACCTGGTCTGAGTTGGAGACAATAGCTGCTTCTTTGGCATCTACTTTTGCGCTTTCAATATGCGACATGACGCGAGCTTTGATATTAACTGATTTACCTACATACAGAAACTTGCTTTTTCTGGCAAAGATGTAGATACCGTTGGTAGAGGGCAGTTCTTTGAGTAACTGCTCTTTGTCCAGCGCGATAATGGTGTAGTCAAATTCTGCCATAGGTATATTCTACTTGCTCTAAAACGGCATCGTTTGCAGGAGTTATTTGTAGTACGGAGCCAGATACTGTCCGGTATATGATCTTTTTTCTGCAATAATGCCTTCTGTTTCTCCCTGATAGAGAATCTGTCCTCCCCCGTCTCCTCCCTCCGGTCCCAGATCGACCAGATACTGACTTTGACGGATGACATCCATATTGTGCTCGATTACTAAGACGGTGTTGCCACGGTTCACCAGCTCATGCATGGTGTAGACCAGTTTTTCGATATCATGAAAATGCAGTCCGGTAGTAGGTTCGTCCAGAATATACATGGTTTTTCCATTTGATTTTCTCGAGAGTTCATCTGCCAGTTTAATGCGTTGGGCTTCTCCTCCTGAAAAGGTTGGAGCCTGCTGTCCCAGAGTGATATACCCCAGTCCGACGTCCTGCAGGAACTTGAGTTTGTTATATATTTTCGGGTGATTTTTAAAGAAATCGCAGGCATCATCAACGGTCATGGTAAGAATCTGATCTATACTCAGGCCCTTATACTGTACTTCGAGCGTTTCCTGATTGTAACGGCGACCTTTACAGACATCACACGTAATGTACATATCCGACATAAACTGCATCTCGATCTTGATCACCCCTGCGCCCTGACACTTTTCGCAGCGTCCTCCTTTTACGTTAAAGGAGAACCGACCTTTTTCGAATCCTCGTGCTTTTGCATCTACGGTACCGGCAAAGATATCGCGGATATCGTCAAAGAAGCCAACATAGGTTGCCGGATTTGAGCGTGGTGTACGTCCGATTGGTGACTGGTCGACCAGGTATACCCGTTCGAGGTGATGGAACCCTTCCAGACGCTGAAAATGGCCCATATTTTCGTTGTAAAATCCATCAATATGGTACTTGAGTGCCGGATAGAGTGTCTCGGTAATCAAGGTAGATTTACCTGATCCGGAAACACCGGTAACCGCGATCAGATTTCCGAGAGGGAGTTCCAGTTTTACATTCTTTAGATTATGTTCATCTGCGCCGTGGAGAATTATCTTACCACGGTTGGTCTCCAGCTTTTTTTCGTGTACGGGAATAGAACGCTTTCCGGATAAGAACAATCCGGTGAGCGAGGTATCAGATTCTTTAATCTCCGGAATAGTACCGGTAAAGGTCACCTTGCCGCCATTTCTGCCGGCATACGGTCCTAGTTCGACTATATAGTCTCCGGACTCAATGGTCTCTTGATCGTGTTCTACCACAATCAAGGTGTTCCCCAGGTCTTTCAGATTATGTAATGTCTGGATCAGGGCGGTTACATCGCGGGAGTGGAGTCCGATCGAGGGCTCGTCCAGTACATAGAGTACCCCAGACAACCCGGTACCGATCTGAGACGCCAGCCGGATACGCTGCAACTCTCCGCCAGATAAGGTTTTTCCCTTCCGGGAGATGGTAAGGTATCCCAGACCTACGTTATGCAAAAACGTTAGACGGATACAGATCTCTTTCAGGATTGGCTTTGCAATCTGATGCTCATACTCATTGAGTTTTGCAGGTAGTTGATCCTGATAATACGCGATCAGATCTTTTACGGAGAGTTCACTGATGTCTGAGATGTTAATGGTATCTATCTTGATTGAAAGAACTTCCGGCTTGAGTTTTGCTCCGTTACAGAGATCACAGGTCTCCTCACGCATATACTTGCGAATCTCGCCGTAGGATGTATCTGCTCCTTCTGAATTAAAGTATCGTCGTTCCAGTTCGTTTACAATGCCGTCAAAGGTCTCGACTATTGTCGTCATTCGACCCTGCCGGTTAGTTCCCCGGACACGATACTGTTTTTGAGTGCCGTACAGAATCTGATCTACCTGTGTTTCGGATAACTCACCGATGGGTTTATTCAGATCTATCTCTTCTTCGTCTGCCATCTCCTTAATCAGGCGCATGTACCACGTGTCCTGGAAAAAGAACTTGGCAAACGGCATTATACCGCCTTCGTTTACACTAAGCCGACGGTTCAGAACCAGATCAGGATCAACCTTAAACATGGTTCCCAGTCCTTTACAGCGTTCGCAGGCACCCAGCGGTGAGTTAAACGAGAACATACGCGGTTCGATCTCCGGTAAGGAAAATCTACAGAGCGGACAGGTGTAGTTTTCGGAGTATAAAAATTCTCTTGCTTCTGTTTTGAGAATGACCAGACCTTCTGCCAGGTTATAACTCTGTTCAATGGTGTTTGTCAGGCGCGAACGAAGGTTTGCAAGTAGTACATCATCCTGAAGATCTTTTTTAGTGAAGGAGAACGAATCCATAATCACCTCAATGGTATGTTTGTTGGTCTTAATAAGCTGAATTTCGTCTGCCAGATTCATCTCTTTTTTATCAATAATGGCGTTGACATAGCCTTTGTTCATCAGGTTGGTAAACAGGTCTTTAAATTCACCTTTCCGCTGACGTACTACCGGAGACAATACCTGAAACTTGTGCGGCTTCACCGGGTCGGTGTTTACCTGTTCACGCATCGAGTCAAGCATCCGCTGGGCGGTTTCATCTATGGTAAGCCGGGTAATCTCCGTACCGTCGTTGGGACACGTTGGATGGCCGATGCGCGCGTATAACAGACGGAGATAATCGTAAATTTCTGTGATGGTGCCGACGGTAGAACGGGGGTTGTGAGAGACTGTTTTTTGATCGATAGAGATAGAAGGTGACAGCCCTTCGATCAGGTCAACATCCGGTTTGTCCATAATGCCCAGAAACTGGCGTGCATAGGCGGAGAGTGACTCTACATACCGCCGCTGGCCTTCGGCGTAGATTGTATCAAACGCCAGAGAGGATTTTCCCGATCCGGATACCCCGGTAATCACGACAAACTGATTTTTGGGAATATCTACATTGATATTCTGGAGATTATGTTGTCGTGCCCCTCTAATTTTAATTGTGTTTGATGACATAAGAATACATTGTACCAACTGTTGAACGATCGTTCAATAGGTAATAGTAATCGTTAATAGTAATCGTTTAGTTTACCGGCTTACCAGTTAAGAACGCATGAAGACTATGAGTTGGGAAATGCTCACCTAGTCTGCTGTCTTAGAAGAACGTAATCGCCCAGCGAATCGCCCAGACAACCGCCGCCGTCACCAGCGACGTGGTTGTTATAGCCCCGATCGAGTACCCGATCATGTCGGGCAGCTCGTCCTTCAACACGAGCGGGCGCTGGTCCGGGACCAGCTGGTTGGTGGACAGGTCCATCACCATCGGGGGCTGGCCCCTGGTGACGGCTTCATCGAACTCCGCGGCCTTCTGCTCCGTCTCCTGAATCCGTATCAGGAAAGACTTTCGGACGAGTGGAAACACGGCCATGTTGGCCAGTGTGATAGCCAGTAAGTACCAGATCATGGAAGCTCCCTGTGAGTTTTTCTCAACTCAAGTTGAAGTAGTATATAAAATTTTCTTTATCTGAGACAGTTTAAAGAGAGGTTACGGATTGGCAGAGAAGATCTGAACACAGTTCCCGTTTGAACATTCCAGACAGCTATATTTCAGGTCAGGACCGAGTATAGATCCCCGATGTAAGCCAGAGTTTACCCACCAATTAAAGTTTGCGTCAACAGATCCCATACCGACCGCATTTTCAACATCAGGGTATCCATAGCCACGACCATAGAAGCCGGAATGAATACTGCCGGTAGCAACCTCTCCGGCAATTTCCGGAGCACGCTCACGGGCAATTGCGCACAGACGTTCTGAGCGTTCAAATGGAGGAAGACCGTTCGATGTACGATATTCGTTTACTTTCGAGTAAAGGGCTTCAGATTCTCCTGATGAAAGCGCCGGTTGCGCCGATTGGGTAGAAGCTGCCGCTCCATCGCCGGCTGCTGTTACCGGAGCTGCAGTGGGTGAAGGTGATGGGGTTGGTTTAGCAGGAACGTTTTCGTTATCTACGATCCATGTTTCTACCCATCCTTCTTTACCTTCGTTCTTAGGATCATGGCTTTTGAAGATCTGGACATAATACCAGGTTGTTTTCTCTTTTTTATTTGTTTCTTCTTTCAGGACCCGCACTTTGTCGCCGTTCATAATTTTTTCCAGTCTTTTACTGTCCTCATTCGGTTCTTTGCGCATCTTTGTGTAATATTTTTTATCTTTTGTAGATTCAGGTTCATCATAAGCAATGCGCTTGGTATAGATATATTCTTTTTTTACGCCTTCAACTTCGCGAATTGCTTTCTTTTCTTCATCCTGTTTCTTTTCTACGGATGCTCCATCAGATGCTGCACTGGTACTTGCATCCAGGGTGGTAAGTGCGGCCAGAACATCTCCCTTTTTCGTGTCACAAACGATGTTCGTTAATGAATCATACTTTACGAGACAGGCAGAATCCGAGGCAGAGTTTGATAACGGAGAAGAAGGCATAGAACTGGCATGAACTGGGTTGTGCCCCGTGGCCAGATTCGCCAGAACTGCGATAAACGCAAAACAAACACACGATCGATAGACTCGATTAATCATAAAATGAATGAACCTATTATACCGTTTGGCAGAGGAAAAAGCAAATTCATGATCCCTTTTGATATAGTATGATGCGCTCTCTAGCCTAGGTTTTTAATTCTTGAATTTTGTCCCGCAACTGGATGGCGAGCTCAAAATTCATATTCTCAGCCTGCTTCTTCATCTCACGTTCAAGCTTTTTGAGAATCTTCTTTTTATCATACGAGGTTAACGACTCGACGTCAAGATGTTCAATATCTTTGCTTGTCAGTTCCTTCTTTTTGGTATCGAAGACCATATACTCCTCTTCTTGTTCGATGATCTTCTCTCTAATTGGTTTATAGACGGTCTGTGGAGTGATGCCGTGCTCTTTGTTATAGGCAGTTTGGATCTCCCGTCGCCGGTCAATTTCGGCAATGGACTGCTTAATCGAGTCAGTAATGGTATCTGCGTAGAGAATTACTTCTCCTTCAATATTTCTTGCCGCACGACCCATGGTCTGGATCAGCGACGTACGTGAACGCAGGAATCCTTCTTTGTCGGCATCAAGAATGGCAACCAGATACACCTCCGGTAGATCGAGACCCTCACGAAGCAAATTAACGCCAATCAATACATCGTAGTTTCCTTTACGAAGGTTATCAAGTACATCCGAACGTTCCAGGGTATGGATATCGGAATGCAGGTATGCCGCACGTACTTCACGTTCTTTGAGATACTCAGTCAGATCTTCGGCGGTTTTCTTGGTTAACGTAGTAACCAGAATTTTCTGTTGTTTATCAACCCGCTTCAGAATCTCCTGAATCAAGTCCTGGACCTCATTTTTTGCTGGTCGTATCTCAACTTTGGGATCCACAATCCCGGTAGGACGGATTAACTGTTCAGTAATGCCGTTATGTGCCGTAAATCCCTTGGTGCGGGTCTCCTGTTCAGCCATACCCAGTTCCCACTCATTGGGAGTAGCAGAGACATAGATAAAGTGGGGAGGAATCTTATAAAATTCGTCCCATTTGAGCGGACGATTATCGTATGCTGATTTCAGACGGAATCCGAAGTCAATCAAGGTGGTTTTCCGGGCGTAATCACCGTTATACATCCCACCGATCTGAGGCACAGTCATGTGTGACTCGTCGATTATAACCAGGAATTTATCTCCATAGGCGAGTTTAAAGTAGTCTAACAGACTAAAGGGAGGATCTCCCGGCTTTCTACCGTCAAAGTACCGTGAATAGTTCTCTACTCCGTTGACATAGCCAACTTCTTTCAACATCTCCAGGTCATAGTTTACTTTCCGGAGAATGCGTTCCGCTTCGATGACCTTTCCTTTTTTTTTGAGGTGTTCATACTCCTTTGCCAGATCTTCCCGAATCTTTTTTTCTGCATCTTCGAAAGCAGTGCGATCCATTAAATAGTGTTTTGCCGGATATAATGAGACTCCAGGGAGCTTCTGTTCTGATTCTTTACCGCTGAGCGGATCAAACCGAACAATCTCAACAATGCGCGTTCCTTCCTGTTTAATTCTCAGACCAAAGTCTTCGTAGGCGGGATAAATATCCATGTAGTTCCCCCGGATACGGAAGGTGCCCCGTTTAAAGTCAAATTCCGAGCGGTCGTACAGCAGTTGAACAAGTTTGACTGACATGACTCGCCAGTCTGCGATATCGCCCACCTTGATCGGCATCACAAACTTACCGTACTCCTGCGGAGAGCCAATGTTATAGATACACGAAACGGACGCTACTACCACAACATCATTTCTGGTCAGAATGTTTGCGGTTGACTGGAGGCGGAGTTTGTCTATCGCTTCGTTAATATCTGCCTCTTTTTCGATATACGTGTCCGTGGAAGGGATATAAGCCTCTGGTTGATAGTAGTCATAGTATGAAACAAAGTAAGAAACGGCATTATTGGGAAAAAAGTCTCGCATTTCTTGATACAACTGCCCCGCCAGTGTCTTATTATGAGAGATGACGAGTGCTGGCATGTTCAGATCCCGAATCACATTTGCCATGGTAAATGTTTTTCCGGAGCCCGTGACACCAAGTAAAACCTGATTTTTGATACCACCCAGTACCCCTTGTTTCAGTTTCTCGATTGCAGTAGGCTGGTCGCCCATTGGCTGATAGTTGGAGACAAGTTCGAACATATCAGTATTGTACCATTTTTTGAAAAAGATATGAACGATTGTTCAATTGTATATACAATAATATTATAGGTTGTATTATACGCATCAAATGTGTATAATAGAGATGTGATAGAAAGAAGTCGTTACTACACAACAACTAGACACCGAGATAAGGGGAATGGAGTTGCCCCGGGTTTCGAAGCAAATCCCTACAAAGCTGCCCAGCGAAACGGCGGCTATCTCCTCACTGAAGAAGAGCAGTACCGTATGGAAGTCGGCACCGGTCATGAGAATGTATATACCGGAGAAGAATCAGATCAGGATGCTCTCTCCCACTATCTTCGCAAACCTATCGTGTACCTCAAACCACGCTATGACCGAGAAGCCAAACGCTGGATTGATAATGAAAATCCTATCAGAACCGAGATCATTGATCGTACCAACGAGTACTTGAAACGGGTAGAGTTTATCGATCTGCATAAACTCCCTACTTTTATTCTGATTCCCAAGCAGGTTGATGCGCAGACAGGAACGATCTGCATTGAAGCTTTTACGATGCTCAAAAATGAAGGATTTCTGGTGTTCTACACGATGGTTGCCGGGGCAGGCAAACTTGTCTGTATTCCCCCTCCCTCGATGGATACCAGCGACGAAGGAGTTGATGCTCATATGGAGAAGATAAATGTATTAATGGGACAACTGAGCCATTTCTTTGTAATCGGCGCCGGCGCTGGCGTGCATGGGAGTGAATCACATGCATCCGGTATTATGATCTCGAACGACCTGATGGAAGTATTCCCGGATGGTCAACGAGGTAAACGAAACTTTGATTCGGGGATGCCGCCGACAATTGCAGCAGCCCGGGATGCAAATCGTAAAATGGCAGCTTACAAAGACGGCGAAGATGTTGACTTTCATCTGAGACCGCAAGACTATCAGGTTGAGTACTGGGCACCTGTTAATCCTCACACTGAGACACCAGAAGGGTATGATACCTTTACCGCCAAGAAAGTAACCCATGTCAAACTATCCCGTGCGGAAAGCCGTGATCTCTATCGGGGCATTGACCATCACCGCTTTGTAACCGAAATACAGCCTCGGGTGAGTTATGACTTAAGTGCAGAGTCTTTTGAACCGCATGATGTTACCGGCTGGATTCACGACGAAGTTGATACCCGTGATTCAGGATTTTTTGCCGCCGGGAGTCCCACAACTGTCAATCTGCGCCGTATGGCTGTCTCTATCTCTGCTATGCGCGCCATTAAAGATCGCAAAAGTAGACGGCTTTATGAATTTATTGAGAGAAATAATGATACGCTACCGCCCGAGGTTGCTCTGTATCGGCATACCATCTTTCATACGACTACGGGAGAGTCCATGACAATGATCTACCGTAACCCATTCCAGCGCTATCCGACCGGACTAATGGGCCGGGACGGGAGACCATTGTCCGAAGCACAGCGTCAGATGAATGAGATGTTGAACACCTTTGACCGTCATCAATTCGAAGAGATCAGCGGCTGGGAAGCAGATGCTATGGATAATATTCTGGTTTCCGAGTTTGATCTCGGAGTACAACATTCTACCGTTGATCTACCGCAGGCAAAGGTCTACGACTTTAGACTCTTTATGCAGCATATCTACTTCCCTGACCCGGAGGATAAACATGAGTTCCTGCAACGAGCACAGCGATATGCTGATATGTCGAAAGCAATGCGCACTGCCGCCGTGAATGCACCGGTGCGAACCGGCAACGTTGGTCGAGAGATGGCGTTACTGGCACCACGACCATATAACTATATGCAAGGCGCCGGAGCCTAATCCTGCCATCTACGTGGTATACTAGTGCTATGCTCTACATTGTCTCTACTCCGATTGGAAACCTGGAAGATATCTCATTCCGCCAAGCCGTCACGCTGGCACAGTCTGAGGTTATTCTCGCCGAAGATACCCGATCTGCGCATCTGCTGCTCTCAAAAATGAATGAGTTATTCGGATTGCCTCAACAAAGTAACCGTAAAATCATCTCATTTTATAAAAACAACGAGTTCGAAAAAGTTCCCGATGTATTGCAGTGGCTGAAAGAAGGCATGGAGATCAGTTTGATCTCGGAGGCAGGTACCCCTGTAATCTCTGACCCGGGGTATCTGCTGGTAAAGCATGTAATCAAATCCGGATTGCCGTTTACGGTGATTCCTGGACCTTCTGCGGTAACCACTGCACTGATTCATGCCGGATTTAATCCTCAGAACTTTATGTTTATCGGTTTTCTCCCCAAACGGAGTTCGGAAATAAAAAAACTCTTTATTAAACTTCAGCAGGTAAAGCAGCTGATGAAAGATACCGTATATGTGTTCTTTGAATCTCCCCACCGCATTAGAGAGACATTGACTCTTCTTCAGGAGATTAGTCCGGAGAGCATACTATCTATCTCCCGGGAGATGACAAAAAAATTTGAAGAAACAAAACGTGGTACCGCTGCAGAATTGCTCGCCTTTGAATACCGTGGAGAGTTAACGGTGGTGATCGAGTAAGAGAGAGATACCAAACTCCTGTAAGGACTGTCCAAGTTTATATACCGGCAACCCCATAATAGTAAAATAATCCCCTTCAATCTTTTGAATAAATAATGCGGCCGGCCCTTGAACAGCGTACGATCCGGACTTGTCGTATGGTTCAGTCAGATCAACATATGCTGCCAGTTCCGCATCATTTGGTGTACCAACCGTTACCGAAGCAACATCATAGGCGGTATGCTGCTTGCCGGTACGGGTGTCAAAGAGAGAGTAGCCGGTATACACCTGATGCGTCGTTCCGGTAAGCGAACTGAGCATTGTGATGGCATCGGTACGGTTTTTTGGTTTTCCAAAGATTCGTTCTCCTTTGGCGATGATAGTGTCTGCGCCGATCACCAGTCCATCGGTCACCCGCCGAACAACGTCAGCAACTTTTTCTTGGGCAAAGGTCATCACCAGGGCAGCGGGGTCTGAAGATGTCTCCGGCATATGTTCTTCGTATCTTGAAGGAAGTACCCGTACCTCAAACCCTAACATCGTTAAAATCTCTTTTCGGCGGGGTGACTGGGAAGCAAGAATTATCTCTCTCATGATCGTTTTTTGGGAACGGTAATAATCGGAATGGCGCCCGGTATCAGTGATACGGTAACCGGCGTATAGCCAAGATCTTCACCATCTCCCTGGACCGGAACTTTTTTTCGCGCGTCAACAGTGACTGTTTTTTTTGCATTCAACTTGTGGACACGTGAATCGTGGGTCTTTTTGTTGAGAATAAGATACCAGATTATTTTCAGATAATCACTGAATCTACGGGTTTTGACTACTATAATATCCATAATCCGGTCCCGCCAGCTGGCATCCGGAATAACCCGTGCCAACAGGTTCTTTAAGATGCCGCCATTCGCAATTAAGACTTCGGACCCTCGAAATTGATACTCTGTTCCGTCAACCGTGATCGTAAAGTACTGCGGGCGGAATCCCAGCATATTTTTAAGGGCGTTTTTTATGTAAGCAAAGATACCCAACATTCGTTTCTCGCTGCGTTTGGTTGTTTTCATGGTAAGGGCGTTGAGTCCTACGCTGATATCGAGGATAAACAACCGGTCTTTGACCTTCATAACATCAGACAGGTAGGTATTCTTTGGTGTCAGCAGAAGTTCACATGCTTCGGGAAGGGTAAGCGGTATTCCCATCTCCCGTGCAAGTGAGTTTGAGGAGCCGGTTGGGACGACACCGGCAACAGTCTCTGTTCCATAGACGGCATTCACAATATCACTGATGGTGCCATCTCCACCAACGGCGACAATCACATTATAACCTTTGTTAATGTAGCGGGAAACTACCCGCTCGCAGTTCATATCCTTTTTTGTCTTTAGTAGATGGTAGACCAGTTTATGAGTAGTACAGAATTCGCGAATAGTCCGCTCAGTTTCTGCCGGGTCCTGATTACCGGAAACCGGGTTAAAGAAAAAGAGGTACTTGTGCATTCAGATAATTATATCTGCTTGTACTGGTTTGCCAAGAGCTTACTTAAGTTTCTTACGTATTCCTGTGACCTCCTTTACATTCCCTTCAATTGGTGGCGGTAGAGTACAGATATGAAGATTGAAAGTGGAGCGCTAACCCCTGACCAGCGGATGCCCGTTGCCTATACCTGTAATGATGCCAATATCAGTCCTCCCCTGCGAATTACGGATATTCCGGATGGGACAAAGAGCCTGGTATTGATGATAGAAGATGTGGATGCACCGGCAAATCCATGGGTGCACTGGCTGGTATTCAATATTCATCCGGATCATGCCGAGTTTCCAGAGGGAGGCATCCCCGAAGGTGCAACCGAAGGATACGCGAATGGAGGTACTCCCGGATACGAGGGACCGTGTCCTATCTATTTTAAAGGAACCCATCATTACGATATTATTGCGTATGCGATTGACAAAGAACTGCCCATTCCACCTACCGCTGACCGGAGTGTAGTCCTCCGGGAAATTGAAGGATGTATTCTTGCAAAAACCATTCTGCGCGTGCAGGAGGAAGGAACAGGTGAACAAGCAGAACCATGAAAATTGCAGTCTTACGGGCAAACGGGCTAGGTGATTTTATCGTATCGCTTCCCGCACTCCATGCATTGCGATCACGATACCCCGACGCGGAGATTATATTGCTTGCAAAACCCTGGACGCGCGACTATGCGAAGAACAGAGGGTTGCCCTTTGATCGGGTTATTGTACCTCCCGTAAGTACCGGTGTACGTCTTGAGCCGGACCAGCATGAAGACTCGGAAGAGCTGGCGGCGTTTTTTTCTCAGATGCAACAGGAACGGTTTGATATCGCAATCCAAATTCATGGTGGTGGACAAAACTCCAATCCGTTTATCTTTCGGCTGCATGCCGGGCTCACCGTCGGTCTGGCAACGGCTTCTGCACCTAAACCTGATCGTTGGATTCCCTATGTCTACTATCAGCATGAGGTGACTCGCTATCTGGAAGTAATGGCATTGCTGGACGCCCATACCCCGATACTCTCTCCACGAATACCGGTACTGGAAAGCGACAGAACGTCACTGCACCAGCAGTTACCGGACCTCACAACACCCTATGCCGTACTCCATCCGGGTGCCAGTGATCCGCGGCGCCGGTGGGAACCGGAAAAGTTTGCCGCAGTTGCAGATGCGCTTTCAGAAAAAGGGCTGACAGTTGTGCTCACCGGTATACCAGAAGAAGCAGATACGGTGAGCAAGGTTATGAAACAGATGGCCCACTCTCCCGTCAATGCCTGCGGAATCGTAAGTTTAGAGTCATTGAATGCGCTGATTGCCGATGCGGAGATCGTAGTCTCAAATGATACCGGGGTAACGCATCTTGCCAGAGCCGTAGATACACCTAATGTGGGAATCTATTGGGGGCCGAATCTGATAAACTGGGGTCCCCTGACACGAACCCGGAACCGGACCGTTGAGTCATGGCTGGTAATCTGTCCGGTTTGTGGCAAAAACTATGGTGAAGCCTTTCCGATAGAGACCAGTAATAAAGACTGTGGGCATATCTCCACCTTTGTCTCAGAAGTAACCATCGCACAGGTGATGCGCGAAGTTACTAACCTTCTTTCGCGCTGAAGATTACTGGTATCCTTCCTGCTGTAACGAATAAAACTGATGATACAGTCCGTTCTGACAAATCAGTTGATCGTGGGTTCCTTCTTCTACCAGTCTCCCCTTTTCCAGTACAATAATCTTATCCGCGGTGCGTACCGTTGAGAAGCGGTGCGAGATAAAGATCAGGCTTTTCTCACGATAGAGACGTTCCAGATTCTCAAAGATCTCTTTTTCCGCATCAGCATCGATTGCGGACGTTGGCTCATCCATAATCAGGATCGGCGCATTCCGGTATATTGCCCGTGCGATCGCGATTTTCTGCCACTGTCCGCCCGATACCTCCACTCCCCCTTCGAACCATCGGCCGATAAACTGTTTGTATCCCCGCGGGAGCGAATTAAGGAGTTCTGCCCCCTGGGCAAGCTGTAACGAATACTCCATCTGATCTTCTGAATCGAGCGTAATATTTCCGAACTGAATATTTTCCCGCAAACTCAAATAATAGCGGGCAAAGTCCTGAAACAGAACACCAAGATGTGCGTACCAGTGGTCGATATCAATCGTGCGTAGATCCTGTCCATCTACCAGAATTCGTCCTTCTTTCGGATCATAAAACCGGAACAACAACTTGATTAAGGAGCTTTTTCCCGCTCCGTTATGTCCTACCAGTGCCACATTTTCACCCTTTTCTATGGTAAAGCTGACATTATGAAGCGAAAGATTTTCTGAGCCTGGATACGAAAAACTGACATTTTCAAACCGGATCTGTCGTGGTTCGATCTGCGAAAACAGATACGGCGGGTGTGGCACGGTGATCGAGTTTTGTATCGAGAGGAGACGATAATAATCGGTGACATAGTAGTTATTCTCCATAATAGAGCCAAAGTTAATCAATAAACTGGAGATTTGTCCGGAAAAGGTAAAGAGGGTATTGAGAAAAAAAGTAAAGTCTCCGATGGAATAGGTATCGTTCACGATGCCACCAATAAACCGGTTGAGTGCAAAAAATATCGCTACCGGAACCAGAATAAAACTCGCCGTCGAGAGGATTGAGTACCGTATCATCGGTTTTTCGTAGTCTTTTACGATCTGATCCTGTAATACCTTGGCTTTGTGCACAAAATGGCCCCGTAAGCCGTATATCTTCATCTCAGAGAGATTGCGGAAGTCGGTAAACATGGACTTGATGTACCAGAGGTAGTTGGATTTTGGTGCATTCGACGAGAAACTCGAAAACGCAATATTGCCATACTTTGCGCGGAGATAATATACCGGCACTGAGATTAATCCAAGTATCAGGAAATAGAGGATATCAAACTGTAACGCAATCAGAAATGAAAAAAACAAAGCTGCAACATTGTATACAACCGCATTAATTTTGTTGAGCACTTCCGGTATCCGGAACGCGTAAGTATTTTCCACCTTGGCAATCAGATTGCGGACGTCTCCATTTTCGAGATGTGCAAAATCCATACGACCAATCTTTTCCATAAATCGTCTGGTCAGAATATTCTGTAGCTTAGTACGGATAAAATAATCAAGAAAGTACTGGTTAAAGGTAAAGTTGACAAAGCGGGACACATATTCAAAGAAGAGATAGGATATGACAACCGCAAACAGAATTTCACTGGAGCCATCAATCTGCAGATTGGTCACTGAATCGATCATCAGTTTATACACATAGTACACTACAAAGAGTAAAAGAGCGCCCAGTAGTGATGTCCCGAAATATGCAATCAGCAGCCACTTATCTTCTTCCCAGCAGAAGGCTACTATTGCTTTCATACTGCGCAGAAATTGTTTTACTTTATTCATTCCTATACCTTAGCTTCTGGCATATAAAATGTAGTAAAGAAAACGTAAATAGATGGTAAAGATAGCCTAAATCAGACCTTCTTACACGATTCTGCGGCTTCTATTACTTCTTCTTGATTCCTTCCCTCTATCATCGAGTTATGAAAAAGAATATCTTTACCTGGCATGTGCACGGCAGCTACTTGTACTACCTGACACAGGCCGACGCAACCTTTTATATTCCCGTCAATACGGAACGTTCACACGGCTATGCCGGTCGTGCCGGATCGTTTCCCTGGGGAGATAATGTGATTGAAGTACCGGTATTGGCAGTCAAAGATCTTGATCTGGACTGTATTCTGTTTCAATCAAAAGATGCTTATCTGCATGATCAATACACTCTGTTTTCCGAAGAACAGCTCGCTCTACCAAAGATCTATATTGAGCATGATCCCCCCCGTGAAACACCTACCGATACTACTCATATCGTGGACGATCCCACTATGTTGTTAGTACATGTTACTCACTTTAATAAACTGATGTGGGACAACAACCGGACTCCGGCTGTCGTCATCGAACACGGAGTGATTGTTCCGGACGATGTGCACTATACCGGCAAAAAGAACAAAGGGATTGTGGTAATTAATAACCTTCCTTCACGCGGCCGCCGGTTGGGCAGCGATGTCTTTCAGCAAATGAGAAAAGAAGTGCCACTTGATCTGGTTGGTATGGGATCTGCTGACCTAGCCGGTCTGGGAGAAGTTTCTCATACGGAGCTCCCCGCATTTGAAGCAAACTACCGCTTCTTTTTTAATCCCATCCGGTACACCAGTCTAGGTCTTTCCGTCTGTGAAGCTATGATGATCGGTATGCCCGTGGTGGGACTTGCAACAACCGAGATGTCTACCACCATAGCCAACGGCGAGAACGGTTATATCAGTAACAACTTTGATGAACTGGTAGAGATTATGGACGAGCTGATTGCGAATCCTCATAAAGCACGCTATATCGGTTCAAAAGCTCGTGAAACAGCCTTCGAAAAGTTTGGCATCGAACGATTCACCAAAGAATGGGAAACAGTATTTGAGCTGATGTCTCAACGGAATACCAAAGAAGTTATGAAAGAGTTTCACCCGATGTTATTTATTTAACCTGTATCTATGGAACGTAAAATTGCCTTTATTAGTGAACATGCCTCTCCCCTTGCCGCTCTTGGCGGCGTAGATAGTGGCGGGCAGAATGTCTACGTCGGCGAGTTAGCAAAACACCTGGTGAACCTTGGGTACTCGGTTGATATCTTTACCCGACATGATGACGCCCGTCTCCCCGAGATAATTGAATGGACCAATGGGATACGGGTTATTCATATTCAGGCTGGCCCGGTTGATTATGTAAAAAAAGAGGAATTACTCCAGTATATGCCGGAGTTCACTGATAACATGGCTCATTTTATTACCCGTTTCCAGCCGGGGTATAAACTCGTTCACGCGCATTTTTTTATGTCTGGACTGGTAGCAGCAGAACTCAAGCATAGATTGAACATTCCCTTTATTATCACGTTTCATGCGCTGGGGAAAGTACGAAAATTGCACCAGAAGGAAGCAGATACCTTTCCGGTAGCGCGTGATGAGATCGAAGAACGGATTGTTCGAGAGGCAGAACAGATTATTGCTGAATGTCCCCAGGACCGGGATGACTTGATTCAGCTCTACCAGGCAAGTCCCGAAAAAATAACCATTATCCCTTGTGGTTTTAGTCCGGCGGAGTTTCATCCTATCGACACACTCCTCGCCCGATCCGTACTCAATCTTGATCCCAAAGAACATATTATTCTGCAACTCGGGCGGATGGTTCCCCGCAAAGGAATTGAGACTGTCGTCCGCGCGACCGGAGAACTAAACAACATCTATCCGGGACGGTTCCGGCTGGTTGTGGTTGGAGGTGAGACAGATGATCCCGATCCACGGAATACGCCTGAGATTAATCGTCTCTGTGGGATTGCAGAATCGCTGGGCGTGCAAGACAAAGTAACCTTTGTTGGCAGAAAAAGCCGTGACAAACTCAAATATTACTATGCAGCAGCAGATGTCTTTGTAACTACTCCATGGTACGAACCGTTTGGCATTACCCCGCTGGAATCTATGGCATGCGGGACGCCCGTAATCGGTTCGAATGTCGGCGGAATCAAATACAGTGTTGTTGACGGGAAAACCGGATTTCTGGTTGAACCACGCAATCATACCCAGCTGGCGGGAAAGCTAAAAGAGATGCTTCAGAATCGCAAACTGCTCGAGTATCTCAAGAGCAATGCATTGCAACGAGCCAATACTTACTTTACCTGGACAAAGATTGCCAACGCGATGGCGAATGTATATGAGGAGCTGCTTTCCCAGCAGGTCATCGATACCGATGAAAGTCTCTCCATTATTGAACGGAGTTTTGATAAAGCGGCTGAGACGCTACGTCAATCACGTGAGCTGTTACGAATTCCAATTCTCGATGCGGCCTATTCGATCAGCCGCTCATTGGAAAATGGGGGTAAGATGCTGGTTGCCGGTAATGGCGGAAGCGCCGCAGATGCCCAGCATTTTGCGGCCGAATTGGTCGGACAGTATATCCAGAAGAACCGTCCCGCGCTGCCTGTCATCTCCCTCACGGCAGATACCGCTCTACTGACTGCCTGGTCTAACGACTATAGTTACGATGATGTCTTTGCACGCCAGGTTGAGGCGTTTGGTCAGCCGGGAGACATTATGGTGGGTATCAGTACCAGTGGCATGTCTAAAAATGTCATTAACGCGTTTAAAACCGCAAAGGAACGGGGCATGATCTGTATTGCACTCATTGGAAAAGGTGGCGGCGAGATGCATGAACTGGCAGATATCTCGATCCTGGTGCCTTCGTATGATACTCCCCGTATTCAGGAAGTTCATATCAATGTTATTCATATGATCTGTGACATCATTGAAAAACAGTTGTTTGCCCACAAAATCCTGGAACGGGACGAAACCGCGTTGCTGGATCTCTTTGAATACCGGGGGAATAATCATTTTCTGCGGGCAGTCAAACCAAGTTAAAGCAGCCATTTCTCTTACTATTTTTTTTATCTTTTTATGAACAATCTTACCAAGAAAACAGCGCTGGTCACCGGAGGAGCACAGGGATTAGGAAAAGCAATCAGTACCACCCTGGCTACAGCTGGAGCGGAGGTATTTGTTGCAGATATTGCACTGGAGAACGCTCAAAAAACAGCTGACGAAATTACCGCGGCTGGAGGAACAGCATCGGCACTGAATCTGAATATCGCGGACGAAGCCAGTATGAAAGACTACTGGAACAGGCTTTCATCTGAGGGAAAAAAGCTCGATATTCTGATTAACAATGCCGGGGTTGATGTCACTAAACCAATTCATGAGATCTCGGTGGAAGAGATTGATCGGGTGCTGAATATTAATCTCCGGGGAACATTTTTAATGACCAAGTTTGCACTGGAACATATGTACCAGAACAAATCCGGGCACGTAGTGAACGTTGCTTCCACGGCGGCAAAACGGGCGTGGGCAAACGCTTCTGCCTATCACGCGAGTAAATGGGGACTGATTGGATTGAGTCGAGGTCTCTATGTCGAAGCCCGTGAGTATCAGGTCAAGGTATCAGTCATTGTTCCTGGTGGTATGCGTACCCCGTTTATTCTGGAACGGTTTCCCGATACACCACTTGATAAATTACAGGATCCACAGAAAGTGGCAGATGTTATTAAGTTTATTCTGGAGCAGCCGGCAGACACAATTATCCCTGAGGTAATGGTGATTCCCATGCAGGAAAGCTCCTGGCCGTAATGCCTGACTCGCCTATGAAAAAAGTACTCTTTCTCGATAAAGACGGTACCCTGGTTCATGACGTGCCATATAATACCGACCCGGCAAAAGTCCGGTTTTATCCGGATGTTATCCCCACGCTGCAAAGACTGCGCGACGCGGGGTATGAGTTGGTGATTGTAACTAATCAGTCAGGTATTGCCCGTGGATACTGTACCGAAGCAGATGTGTTATGGATGATGGCGGTAATCGAGACAGAGTTTGAGGAGAATGGACTGAAGCTCCTCGACCGGTATTACTGTCCGCACCATCCCGAAAGCATTGTCCCCGAATACTGGGCAATCTGTTCCTGTCGCAAGCCAAAACCGGGGATGCTCACCAGTGCCGCTGCAGAACATGATATTGACCTCTCTGCCTCATGGATGATTGGTGATATCCTGAACGATGTTGAAGCCGGCAACCGCGCGGGAACCAATACCATTCTTATTGACAATGGAAACGAAACAGATTGGAAAGACGGACCGTATCGTCGCCCGACTGCCACCGTTCACGAATTCCACGAGCTATTACCAGTTCTTCTCGATGACTATGAACAACATGTATCACCTTATGGAAACCATTTCTCATAACAACATTCTGGTTATTGGAGAGACGATGCTCGACAGCTATCTGCACGGTACCAGCAGCCGGATCAGTCGTGAAGCACCAGTCCCCATTGTCAATCTCCAGCAGGCAGAACACGAACCGGGAGGCGCCGCAAACACAGCGCTGAACGTTGCGTCTCTGGGAGCACAGTGCACGTTTTTAAGTGTGACCGGTACAGATGCAGAAGCTGAACTGGTGACTGCGAAATTAGATGCGTTTGGAGTGGCTACAGACTACATCGTCAAAGATCCCTGCCGGAAGACCATTGCAAAAAAGCGAATTATTGCCGACGGACAGATTGTCGTCCGGTTTGATTATGGATCAGAGGAAGATATGCATTGTTCTACCGAACAACGCTTTATAAAACGGTTACGATATCTCTATCCGCAGTTTGATGCCATAATTCTCTCAAATTATGGATATGGCATATTTACACCTGCCGTGATAACAGAACTGGAACAGCTCCAGCAATCGTATGCGAAGGTGGTAGTAGCCGATGCAAAGGACCTCACCGTCTTTACAGATATTCACCCGACGGCCGTTAAACCAAATTATGGCGAGACAACGGATTTGTTACATGCACTCCCCTTATCCGGAGAAGCTCGTGTTTCTCAGATACTCGAACAAGGAAACAGGCTTCATGAGATAACCGGTGCACAGATAGTCTCAGTAAGTCTCGACACCGAAGGATGTATCGTGTTCGATCAAACACAACAAAACCCCTATCGAACGTTTACAAAACCCATGGAGAACTCCAAAGCAGCGGGTGCCGGGGATACCTATGTGAGTGCGCTTACAGTTGCACTGGCAGCAGGTGCAGAAACAACGGAAGCAGCTGATTTTGCGGCCGCAGCAGCGCGCATCGTGGTACAAAAGGATGGGACTTCACACTGTTCACCGGACGAGTTGTACCAGTTTTTCAGTCCGGAACATAAGATACATACCGACTGGAGCATTATCCGCAGTCAATGTGAGTTTTACCGCTATCAGGGAAAACGGATCGTGTTTACCAACGGATGTTTCGATATCTTGCACCGCGGACATATTACCTATCTAAAACAGGCAAAAGCACGGGGAGATATTTTGATTGTCGGTGTCAATTCGGATGAGAGTATTACTCGTCTCAAAGGGCCGGAACGGCCAATCAACACCTTGCCTGACCGAATGGAAGTACTGGCCGCTCTCGATGCGGTTGATCACGTCGTTTCGTTTACGGACGATACGCCGATTGCTCTTATCAAGGTGATCAAGCCGGATGTGTTTGTCAAAGGAGGAGACTATACCAAGGCCAGTTTACCGGAGACAGAAGTAGTGGAGTCTCTGGGAGGTTCAGTAGAACTACTCCCCTATATTGCTGAAAAATCAACAACCAACATTATCCGGAAAATCCGTGCGTCTGAAGATCATTCAACCGTAGCGCTATGAAGAAGATCCTCATCGTCAGAACAGATAATATGGGAGATGTGTTGATGACAGAACCAGCAATCCGTTCTATCCGACAGCATATTCCTACTGCTTCAATTACCTTGCTTACTTCGCACGCCGGCAGTCTGATTGCACCCTATCTCTCCGGAATAGATCAGACCCTGGTGATAGATGTCCCCTGGGCAAAACACGGGACAGATCCCGGTTCTGTTGATCAGGTACAGGAGCTGATCCAGCAACTCCGGCAAGAACAGTATGATTGCGCGGTCTTGTGTACTACCTACAGCCAGAATCCCCTGCCGGCCGCGATGATCTGTTATCTGGCTGGAGTGCCCCGAATTGCGGGATACTGCCGGGAGAACCCCTACTTCTTACTCTCCGACTGGATTCCGGACCCCGAACCGATCGAATATGTCCGGCACGAGGTGGAACGACAACTGGCGTTGCTGACAATTCTGGGAGTTCCGGCAGTGCAGGACACAACTCTGCAACTGAACGTTCCAAAAAGCTGCTATACCCGAGCCGCAAGCATACTCCAAGAAACTGGTATCAACACGTCTGACCGATGTATCTGTCTCCATGTGGGGGTAAGCGAAGACCGACGGGCATTTTCTATAGACACATATATACATGCTGCCCGCCGACTTGCAGCACAAGGATATTCCATTCTCTGTACAGGCAGCAGTGCCGAGCAGGATCTGGTTTCACGTACCGTACAGGAGATTGGAGCCGGGGCCTATTCACTTGCGGGAGCACTTACGGTAGGTGAACTCTGCGCGGTTCTGGATACCAGTCAACTCTTGATCGCCAATAATACCGGTCCGGTACATATCGCAGCAGCAATGCAAACTCCGGTTGTGGTGGCATATGCACGTACCAATCCCCAGCATGCGCCATGGAATGTCCGCCATCGGGTACTCCTCTTTGATGTACCTCCACCATTCCGGAGTAAGAATAAACTCCTTGAGTATACCTATCCTGATGATACTATTAACCCGGTTTCAGCCGCAGATATTGTACATGCTGCTGAGTCTCTCCTTACCACTGAAAATAACAGTTTCCCAAAAAAAGTACTTTGGTAGTTGTCTGGTATAATGACATGATGAAATACACAATGGACCAGCGGAAAGCCATAATTGATCGTTTAATGCAGAGTAATAAACCGCTCCTGTGTACTATTCAAAACGCAGAGTGGTACCTCAGTTCGCAGGTACTGGTCCCTCATCCTCATACATTGCATTTAATTGAACTTGCCGCAGCCTATATCAGTTCTCATCCGGAAGTAACCCGTATCGCGGATGTTGGTACCGGAACCGGTATTATTGCGGTCTCTCTCGCAAAACGCTTTCCTGAGAAGCACTTCTATGCCAGTGATGCCAACCGTGCCGCGTTAGAACTTGCCCGGCAGAATAGTACACTGCACGCCGTAGAAAATGTATCGGTATTACATAACAGCTCCGGGAGATGGATGGACGAGTATGTCTCAACCCCGCTTGATTGTGTGATTAGTAATCCCCCGTTTGTAGGAACAGACGAATACAACTCCCCGGAATTCCAGCAGAACTTTCCGGAAGTACTCGTCGAGCCACCCGAAGCTATCAGGACAGAAGATCGAGAAGGGCTCAATCCTTATATCGAGATTCTTGATTACTGCGGAGCTCATGCGATTCCTCATATCTTTTTTCAGTGCAACTCGCTTGCCACCACAAAGATCCAGCAGTACGCTGCGTCATTGCCGGGCTTTTTCTCCAGTACGATACATGCTGATTCATCGGGTGCTCCGCGGTTTCTCGAAATACACATTACTCCCTCAAATCAATAACTTATAGTATAATACTCTATGGCAGAACGAGATTCCGGAAAGGGAAACTATGGCATCATCTATTCCTTGCTCGAACATGCATTTACCGAGGAAATCGACGTAGAGCGCATGGAAGCAAATTTTGATACCATGCATTACTTCGCCGCTGCGCGCGGAAATTTGAAACACCTGGAGCTGCTTCTCAGTGAACGGGGTATCGATGCGCAAGATGCATTACGCCTGGTTCCCCGAAATACCTTTAACGCATATCAATATATTGCCCTGCTCAATGGCATGAAGGTTCCCCCGCTGGGTGGACGCGAAGAAGAGATTCAGGCAGTAATGGAAGAAATGATCCTGAATCCCGCTACCAGAGAGACATTTGGAGAATCGTTAACCAGGTTTGCCAGTGTTTCCCGCCCTACGAGATATTTGCCTCTTTCGTTTATGCCTCTGCTGCAGGGAAGACCACTGCGGGTTATGGATATTGGTGGCGCATCCGGTACCGGTTTCCCTTATCAATACACAACCTTCGGACAGAACGAGCTGGCAGGCATCGCTCAGGTACATGGATTATCAGCTCCCCAACCTCTCATGCTGGATCAGGTAGTAGTTATGGACGTGCAAGATCAGGACGACACCTGGGCCGAGGCATGTTCAACGATTGTCGGTGCTCCGTATTATCCCAATAATCATAGACTCGAACAGGCCTTCAAGTATCGGAACGCACATCCTGACGTTTTCAAACGCGAAGTCGGGAATATCTTTACGGGAGAGGTAAAACGAAGATATAAAGGCCAGTTCGATACCGTTACTACGTTCTTTGTACTCCATAATATGATCGATACCTATCCATTGGAGGCCTGGCAGAAAGCAGTTGCCTGCTATTTACAAGAGGGCGGAGTCTGGCTCCAGATGGGCGCTGAATCAAAGAACCCGGATGGATCATATCCCATGAATGTCTATATGAAGCAGGCGGGTAAACTTCAGTTTATCGATCAGGCATGTGCATTCGGAGACGATCAGGAAATGCTTGCCACCGTAAATCCGGCCTTCATGCGTTAACGGGAGAGATCGATCCAGTATCGACGGTAGTAACAGTCTTTTTGCTTATTATGCCGGATATCTTCCAGCACTCCTCCATTTTTTTCAATAATTTTTTGTGATGCAGTATTGTCTGTTTTACAGGTGATAAGTGCACGGGCGAGGCCGATTTTTTGTGCTTCGGGGATAGCCAGCGCCAGAATTTGCGATCCATACCCGCGCGTTCGCATGGATGGTCTGATGTCATACCCGATATGTCCGCCAAAGTGTAATAAGTAGTCATTCAGAGCGTGTCTAATTGATAGGTGTCCAACGTATTGATTCTGATCAATCAACCAGAAGGTACTGGATTGAACCCGGTTATCAGGCAATCCCTCTCCCCGTGCTTTGTGCGCAAGCTGGTTGATATATCCATCAAAATCCCGTGCCAGGGTATCTGCATCCAACTCGGGATATAACCCTTCAGCATGATACTCCACCAACGCACTCAAAAACGATTCTTTAAACTCCGTTGAAGGAGTAACCAGCTTACTCATAGATAGTATCTTAATGATATCACTCCAACCTGGGTGACGTGATGAGAGCGCAAATAACGGTAATAAACTATATCAGTCTGCTATAATCTGATCATGCAGATCTTACAAACAACCGGATGGGCCGATTACGAACTGATCGACTCCGGTTATGGATATCGATTAGAGCGGTTCGGGAAGTATATCGTACAACGACCTGATCCTCAAGCCATCTGGAACGCACGCCTCCCCGAACAGGCATGGAAAAAAGCAGATGCCGTATTTGAACGGGGCAACGATGGGAAAGAACGCTGGTTTAACCTGAACCGGGTTCCCGATCGCTGGAAGATGCGGTATAAAGATCTGACGTTCTGGGCAAAACTGGCTCCCTTTAAACATACCGGTGTCTTCCCGGAACAGATTCTCCAGTGGGACTGGATGCGCTCAAAACTGATTTCGGTAGAACGCGAAACCAATGTGCTCAATCTCTTTGCGTATACAGGAATAGCTTCTTTGGTTGCAGCTGCTACCGGTTCAAAAGTTACCCATCTGGATGCATCAAAACCTACCATTGGCTGGGCCCGGGAAAACCAGGAGCTTTCCGGTCTCGCAAAAGCACCCATCCGGTGGATTCTGGATGATGCAGTAAAGTTTATCCAGCGGGAGATTCGACGAGGTGTCCGCTACGATGGAATAATCATGGATCCGCCGGTCTACGGACACGGCCCTAATGGAGAAAAATGGAACTTTCTACAACACTTTCCTCACCTTCTTGAGCTGGTTCGACAGGTTCTCACCCCACAGCCGCTCTTTATTATCGTGAACGCCTATGCTGTCTCTGCCTCCGCATTAATGCTTGAAAACGTTCTTGCAGATATGACCAAGGATATGGGCGGAAAGATTGAGACGGGAGAATTAGCATTACAAGAGTCATCAACGAACGGAAGATTACTTTCTACGGGTATTTTTGCTCGCTGGTCCCGATAACGGGGATGATCCCCCGTTACCGGTGTTGTAACATAGTTATGGAGACATCGTTGGGGAGGATGTCGTGGTCATATCAGACTCTTCTCCCCTCATCCCTTCCTGATCAGCAGGTGTTCCAGACATGCCGCTCATTAGCGTAACAGTTGTCGCGACCAGTACCGGTTTATCCGCGTACTCATTGCGCATCGCTTCTGTCATCCCCTCTGAGTACATGGCATCAACTTCGGAAAGACGCTGTACCGTACCACGTACCTGTACCCGGTCTTCCTCAGAAAACGAGATTGGAGTGGAATACAAAACCAGTACTTCATCTCCCATCACTGCACCCTGCTGATCCAGCACAAATGCCTGATCAGACTCAACACTATCGACTTCTCCTTCGACCGTTACCGACTGTCCGTAATACTGATCGGGATTGTCCATCAGTTCCATGATCGTAAACTCGCCATCTCCATCCATCATTACGGTACCTCCACCCTGTCCGGCAGTTGTAGTGATGGTCGGAGAACCACCCTGGGCGGCGTCATTGATATTCACGGTGGTATTACGCTGAGATAATACCCAAATTACTATTGCAGCTATCAGAACAATGCCCACCGCAATCATGATGGTGTTTGTTGCCTGACCTTCTTCTGTGTAGTGAGATTCTTTCATAGAGGTAAAAATTAATAACTACTGGTGTCATCTTACTACGCCTTGGTATAGATTTATGAAGAGAAGCTTGAATACTTTGTAATAAGTAGAAGAAGCAGACAGAGATCAACATTTTATCTTACCGGATCTAAATTTCGGCAGTAACTGGTTCTACCACTACTGATATAGATTGATATAGAAAGATAAATCATGTATAATAGATGTTCGCACTTTTACATGTGATAAAGGTCACAATGATAGTCTGCTTCAGACGGATAGATAAGGAAAACAGTGATACAGCTGAGTTACTTTTACTCAGTTCTTTCTCTATCCGTCTATGATCCATGCGGCAACGGTGGATCGAAGAGGCAGGCTATCTACCCTATTGCAGAAGCATTGGGTATCTCTGATGTCGGGGTACGATGACAGCAGAGGTGAGCGTTCGGATAGCGACGGAGTACGTACCTGTAACCTACCGATCGTGAGGAACAGCATGAACACCAACACACATCGCGTTTCGCGGGGCTTGCGCGCACTGGCGCTGCTCCTGCTGGCCGTCCTGCCCCTGCTCAACCTGGGGAGGCCGGTCGAGGCGCAGGTCGCCTGCGTCAAGACCTATGTGGATGCCGGTTCGCTTCAAAGCTTTGACTTCAGCCAGACCCGGAGCAAGGGTCACTACGAGCTTCTCGAGACGGGCCTGCGGGTCTGGACCGAGGACTCGAGTTCGCTGAGCAAAGTCGCCGGCTACAAGGCCGTGGACGTCGCGCTGAGCGAGGTCGTCGGGGTCGAGCTGACCCAGACGGCCACCAGCGGGACTATCCGCCCGGCCGGACAGCTGGTGATCGACCTCGATGGAGACGGCACGCCCAACGGCATCGCCGTCTACGAGCCGTGGGCCTACGGCAACGGCAACTGGTGGAGCAACACCCCGATGGGGATCAGCAGCGGCATGGGGTACCCGACCTTCGGAACCCTGGCCCAGATCAGCGCCGCCAACCCCAACGCCCGCGCCATGGCCTACGGTTTCAGCCTGGGCAGCGGCGTCCAGGGCGACTGGGTCATCCATTCGATCCAGTTCATCACGACCACGTCATGCACCACGCTCATCTTCGACCTCAACCCGCCGCCGGTCATCACCGGCTGCGCCGAGGTCAGCACCGTCCGCGTCACCCCGATCAACGAGCAGGGCTTCGTCTACACCGAGACCCGCGCGACCGGCCACTACGAGTATCAGTCGGCCGGCCTGCGCATCTGGACCGACGGCATCGCCAGCACCGACAAGGTGGCCGGCTATGTGTCCGTCGACCTCCCGCTCTACGCCACCGGGCAGTTCGCGATCGAGTACATCCCGACCTCCGGCGGGCGGCCGGGCGGCCAGCTGCGCATCGACTACACCGGCGACGCCAACTGGGACGCCACGCTCGTCTACGAGCCCTGGGCCTACGGCGACGGGAACTGGTGGTCGAGCAAGAACATCGGCGTCGGCACGGGCGGCATGGGCTACCCCTTCTTCGGCACCCTGAACGACATCTTGGAGGTCTACCCCGAGGCCCGCGTCAAGCAGGTCGGCTTCAGCCTCGGCAGCGGCGTCCTGGGCGACGGCATCCTGGAGAGCATCACCGCCGGCTGCGTCGAGTATACCTTCGGCCTCGAGCAGGTGGAGCCGCAGCCCCCCATCGTCAACCCGATCACGGCCTGCGGCACCTATGGCAGCATCCAGCTGCCGACGACCACCGGCGTGAGCTACACGGCCTCGCCGGAGAACGCGAAAGAGGGTGTGGTGGTGGTGACGGCCGAGGCCCAGCCGGGCTTTGAGCTGATCAACTACGCCGGGCCCTGGACCGTCAACCTCGGCCAGTACGTCGACTGCCCGCTCATCCCGGTGCAGGTCGTGCAGCCCATCGTGACGCCGATCAACGGCTGCGGCACCTATGGCAGCGTGCAGCTGCCACAGATCGAGGGCGCCACGTACACCGCGGTGCCCCCGATGGCTCAGACAGGCATCGTGACCGTGACCGTCGAGGCGCTGCCCGGCTACATCCTGGAGAACTACGACGGGCCCTGGGTCTACGACCTGGGCCAGTATGAGGAGTGCCCGCAGCCGCCCACGCAGATCACGGCGGCGGCGCCTGTTTTCACCAACACGACCAGGTGCTCTGTGGCACCCAAGGTGAGCCTCCCCACCAGCAACCTGATCAACTACAGCGTGACTGGGGACATCCGCATCGGCGGCAGCGCCACGGTCACCGCCAGCCTGAAGCCGAACGCCGGTAACTATCTGCTCGTCGGCCAGACGCAGTGGACCCACGTGTTCACCGGGCCGGCGTGTATTTGGGCGCCTGTGGTGTTCGGAGGCTAGAAGCTAGCGGATCAGCCCAGAGATGCAGAACGCACTGACGGAGCCCACGGGTCGGGGCAACACTGCCTCGTTGTGACCTGACTCACATGGGTGCGAAGCGGCAGGTGGAGTTCACTCCACCTGTCGCAACTTAATTTAATGTTTGTGGAGGTTTGTACCGATACACCATCTCATCAACAAATTCCTGTAAATCAGCTGCTGAGATGACCATTGTTGGTGGTGGTGCTTCAGGTTTACCGGTATGTCGGTATGGAGAGCCCTCTACCACACCAAAGCGCTGATCTACCACTTTTGTAATAGCTTCTTCAATCGGTACAATCAAGTCATGCATCTCCTGCGGAAGTGATTGATCACGGGCTACCCGTAGATCCCATATCCCCATCAATGTCTGTACCTTATGTGAGATGATGTTTCCTTTCTGCAATCCTAAAAACCCAATTTTACTCATTAGATAGATAAAGTTACTAAATCCCTCAAGCCGCCCTCTTCCCTCCTCGCCACTTGAAAGTCGCAACGCTTCCATACTGGCCCATGCAACAAAGCTTTCCCGGTCAAACCTACCTTCATGCTGGAATTTTTGATAAACCGCCTCAATCGCATTACGGTATTGCTCCCGATGCTGATAAAAGGGAAAGGTATACAGAACGCTCCCCTTCTGCTCACTACTCCCCGGATACGGAATTGATTGATTGAGAGCCCATGCAAGCTCAAAATTATGTTTATAATCGGGAGTTTGGCTCATATTGGTAAAGGTAGCTTCCAGGGCTAATCTAAGGTGAGCTTTTTGTTCAGGAGTGAGTTGTTGGAGCTCCGCTCTACTCGCAAGGAGTGATCGAAACGCTGAATCAAGATGCATTCTGGTATTCTCCACATATTGCTGATCTTTTTCATTAAGCGGCTGAACATCAGAATCTAGTGGTAAGGGTGTTGCATCGGGTAGCGATGAGAGATCTATCGGTGGTTGCCCTTGTTCAATAGCCTGAGACTTTTCAGCCATATGTAAAGATTTTATCAAATTTGTTAGCTCTATGTATAGCATGCACGTAGATTAATTCGATTGAGTATACGGAGAAGAGATGAAACAAAACCTTATATGCGGTTTAGGAACACTATGTGCTGTCAGACGCGCGTTGCATCAAATCTACGACTTTTCGAAGAGTATTGAGATTACGAATGGTAACTTCTTTATATATTTTTGATGACGCAATTTTGGTAAAGCCGCTTTTTGTCAGACCGGATGTACGTGTAGTCATATAGACCACATGAGGACCGGCATCTACCCAGTCAATATCTTCTTTTGGTCTCATTTCGGCTACCACTTCTTCTACCGTTACCGGTTCACGCACAAATGCTACATAACAGCGTATATCAGCATCTTTTTTCCACTGTTTAGGAATGTGAGATAATACAGCCTTCATTTCAGATAGGGTTCTAAGGACGATTTTAAGGGGTAGTTTAAACCGATTTTCGAGAAGATGTTCGAGGTGTTCACGAAGTTTTATAGAATTCTGTTCTTCAGCCGAAAAAATCACATTTCCACTATTAATATAGGTTATTACATTGGAACATTCGTTCTCTTCGAGCAAAGCCTTCAACTTTTTCATGGAGACTGAGTTATTTCCACCGACATTTATGCCGCGAAGTAATGCAATATATCTCATCAGCTATCTTTACTTATAACGATAGCCTTAGTATATCATGCCACCAGTTACTTCCCGAATAGTGACCCAACCCATGCGATAACGCCTGAAGAGTGTTTTTATGATAGAGAGGAGCATGGCTTGATGCTCCTCTCGTTTGAGTCTCCTTACTATTCAGTGCAATGCGTTCTCTGTATTGCTGCGGATCGATACTACTACGCCTGAGTCTTACTCTGCCTGCGCGCCGCTATCGCGTTGATGACCGAGATATACACGTTGTTCACTCCATGTGCAGCGACCGCAGGTACGAAACCGAACAGCACCAGCGTTGCAGTAAACACAAGCCTGTGTACTGCAAATATGAGCACTGCATCCCATCTGTCGATGTCGTGACCGAGGATAAAGTACGGCAGCGTAGCAACTGATCCGGCACCCACTGCGATCCATAGCGGCAAGCCGAGGTGGATCCCTACCAGGGTGAAGAATACAGCCATCACCCACCCGAACAGAACCTCCTCCAGCGCCGGGCCATACAGACCGCTTCGCACCACGTTATCGAAGGTAAAGTGGATCGGAACAGCCTCTCTACCGGCTATGCGATGCATGACTATGCCAATAGCTAACGAACATGCAGCGGCGGAAAGAATGATCCACGGCTGTGGAAACCGCTCCTGCATTCCCGTCCAGAAACTCCAGGGTATCTCCTGTTGTGGCCCGAGATAAGCAAGAACTGCTACGATCGGGACAGCGACATCAAAGATGATCCCTTTTAGAGTCTCGAGCTCAATAACCCGTGTCATTACCCCAAACCGGTACCCGCCTGTCATGAGCATAGGCAGGATATTCCAGCTTACCGGATACATAATCAGCTTATACCGGTCTTTTACTACTGCCGGTAGATGTCGTGCAATCCATTCCTGCACTCTCTTGCAGCTATAGCGCGGGTTAAGCGCAAACGGGATCATCGTAGCATGAGGATTACTCAGCAAGTCCTTCCAGAGCTTTCGAGCAAGCTCGTCCTCTGTTTTCGAAGGTCGCCGAGTAAACCGGGACAGCACCACCTCCGTTCCCAGTACCAGATTGATATAGAAGGTTTCGGACATCAACCAAACCAGCGGCGTGTACCACTCATCAACCAACAACCCCGCGAAGATACCCAGAATTCTCGGAATCCAGCACACAAGCTTGAGCACGATCACCGCCACCATCCTCCCGAAGGTCAATAGCGTATCACCTTTTGTCTCGGACATGGGAGCCCTCCTGAAAAGTAAGCCGTCATGTAAAGCCTATAATAATATTATACTATAAGTTTTAGAGATTTTGAGAATTAATTGCTGTTAAAAAATGATAGGTAGTGATTATTGTCTGAACGTTTTTGAAAAAATATGACAGAAACTGTTATAACTCAAGCACTGGGTCAGTGCGAATGTACAATTCTATCCCCATTTAATTTCATGAAGCTCAGCATCTTGATCTTCTCTATTTGCTTCTCGCGCGTAATGATCTGAAATACCTTTCAATATTGATGCTGTTATAGGCCAATCTGATGCAACAAGCTTGCTCATTTTTTGATAGTTCTCTGAAAGTGACCTCTCTTGAATTCCTCCATCATATGGCCCACGGGTTGTCACTCCTCGACTATTGTACACATAGCTCTGGATGTGTCTATTAATCAATCTATTATCTAGCTCTTCAATGATTTTTCTTGTAGCTGTGTGCGGCCAACAACCGTCTGTATCGTAAGGTGTCCTTGCCAATACATTTGCCAATTCAATATCACCAATCTTGGAAAGTTTTTGTTCAACGCAGATCTTTCGAACATCTTTAACCCACTCAGATAACTTGTCGGCATCTAATTTTCCTTTCTCGTTTATTCCGGGGTAAGTGCGCCAAGAATCAAGAACGTTTTTTGCGTTCATCATTAATTTACGTGATTGTTCAGAGCTCAACCCTTCATGCCGGGGGCTGGGCTTTTTGTCTTCTCTTTTGTAGATCATACCAAGAAGGTCACAAAAAAATGCAGGGTCTTTTTCCAGAAGTTTATGAATTGAGAATGATATTATTTGATGGTCGTTCATATCTGAAAAAATCGATGCAAAAGGCCATTCCAGCTTAGCTATTTCCTCATCAGTTAGTTCCTTGCGCTCTTGTAATTGCCTGAAAACGTTGGATAGGTAGTAATTAGTCATACTATCCATATGTAGCCCTTCTGAAGGTTCCTGAAATAAATCCACGATTATCTGTCGGAGTAAGTCACTTGGCAAAGAGACGTCATGGTCACCGGCGATTTCCAAAGCTGCCTGAGGACGTTTAGCCATTAGGAACTTTTCGGCTGCGAATTGTGTGTTCTCATTTGTGTTATCTGGATTGTATCCTCGAGCATGTTTCCAGTATTGTATTTCAAGTTCAGCATCAGAATTTTCAACTTTCTTCCAAGTATCTGAACCCTCAGGGATTCCAAGGTAAAGTTGTGCGCCGATTTCTGGCGTATAAAGACCCTCGTTCTTCAACTTGCGAATGGCGACCTCAACCCATTCATCGCCAACTTTCTCAGTTCTTCCCCAGGAATAAGACGATATAAGCAGATGGTTATTTGCGTGTTTTGCAAAGAAAAAGAGAACTCGATCATCTTCTTCATCATCTTTGATTGCTTTCCCCAACGCTTTCCCCAATACTCCTACATATGTAATCCTTGAAGAAAATTTTACAATCTCTTCAAGTGATACTTTGTCGAGCACTTCTCTAGCAGCTTCAGCTCTTTGTATCGCAAGCTCTTTGTCTCTTCTTGCCAAGTCTTTACGACTCACTTCGGGCAAATAGGGCCTGGGGTTATCAAGCAACCAACCAACTCGATCGAGTACATACTCTGGTATAAATTTGGTCAACAACTTTTTAAGTAATGTCAGGATCTTCCGCTCGGGCTCCTGACCATAACTACTAATCCAATTCATTGCATTCCGAATATGTGAACAGAGCAGTTTCACTTCATCTGGGGAGAACAGCGCTTTATCGATTTGGATGAGATTACTTATGAGAGCAGTCTGAATATAATCTGGAAGGCGAGAAAAAACTTCCATAGCATTAAGGATGTTTTCTCTTGTGCACGCCAGATTTTCAAGTCTAATTACCAATTCCCTCTTATATTCTTGTGAATTTGTTTCTGGCTCCAAGCCAGTCCTCAAATTACCATAGTCTCTCCATCTGAAACGATACGCTTCAGAGAAGTGTGCTCGTGAATGATAAGACTTAGTAAAATTCCAAACAAGCTTGACATCTTTCGATATAAGATTGTCAAGTTGCACTACTCTTTCTTGTGTAGTTGCGTAGGTCTGAGGCCAGATCGGCATGAAGATATCAGTCAAACTGTTCGCCGGTCTATTACTGTATCTTCCACCTGTGTCAATTGTAGCCATTCCTCTGAGAATTTCTACTGCGCGAGAGAAATATGTTGAACTCCATGCAAGAGCTTCAAGAGCCCAAAGTAATCCACTGTGATTACATTCACCGAACAGGCCACCAATATCGTCTTTCATCAAGTCAGAAAAAATCTGAGGATGCTTAGTTAGTTGCTTACGCACAACTTCCAAAAAAACGTCAGGCGCAGCTTCAGCTAACAATGGAGATATATCATCGAGTGAAGCCCAATGCTCCATAGAGTTTGAGGACTCCAGAATTTCTGATACAGTTTGGTCTATCACATCTTGAAGTGAATCAATGTTAGTTGCTTGGTCTCCGAATACAGAAATTATAGCTAGTGAACCACCAAGTCCTTCTCTCAACCAGTCTGAGTGGTGTGGAGCTTTACCATAAATTGCTGCCGCCCACCGCTGATCAGCAGTAAGCTCGTATTTTGGATCTATCTGTAGCAAGACGTTCTTTACAACCTGTCGATATCTTTGAAACATACTCTCGTTTACATAGCGAGCAATGAGGAACCAGGTATCAATTGGAGATTTTAATACCCAGACGGTACCCACCTTGATCAACGGTGGATCAGCCACCAACAACAAGACTCCTAGCTCTGAAAGATAGTCTGCATATTTTTTCCCAGCGATATACTCAACAATCTTTTTGTCTCCCTCCTTCCTTTCGTCCCATGCTCCAATGAAAAGTACAGGCAAAAGTAAGTTGGCATTCTGCGAATTTACCCAAGCTGGATTAGTTATGCTTGGTGAAACTGACAAACGCCGTCTCAAGACAGGCAAACTTCGACCGGAATCTTTGGCGAGTCTTCTTGCTGTAACATCATCAACCCCGATCTGTTTAAGCTTCTCATGAATAATTGCGGTAAGTGGCCTAGGAAGACGCTCTACTTCTTTCATACTCGAAACGTTTGTGCTTGTTCCCAGGAAAACATGATGCCCCCTTTTTACGGCCAACCCGATAAGGTCATTGCAGTCGATCGTAACGGCGATAATAAGTGGGATGCTATACGTATCGAGAATATGACGAAGATCTGATTGATTATCAACATAGATACACTTCGAAAATGCACGAATTTTCTCAACCTCAGAAAGTCTCGAAAATGAACTGTACAGAAACGCAAATGATTCGTCTTCAGAGTCACCTTGAAACGATAAGACTGAAGGCGGTTTCTTGAGCCAACCATGAACTAGCTCTACGTGTTTGTCTCTTCCAGCTAGCACAATCTCAGTCGAAAGTGATGGGCTTGTTGTTGCAGACCACTCTTCCCAAAAACTCTCCAAACTCCGTATTCCGCCTGAAGCTTTCCTTAAATGTCTCGCAAGCCACAGTCCAACTACAGGAGCTTGATCAAGCCACTGGGCCAAGTCATCAGCTGCTAAGACTTTTACTCCCTTCCATTGTGCTAATTTACTTTTTTCAGTTGCCCAAACTTGTCGTTTAGGCCAAGGTCTAGTTGTAACAAAAACAAACGTAGTATCATGCGGTGTAAGGTTCAAAGGATCTTCTACTCTTTTTTTATAATCTCCGTCGGCTTTTGATACTGGTGAAGAGTCAGTTCCAATTTCCCATCCTGAGATACCATCTGGTAAATAAGAAGAGTTTGATGAGGCATCTAGAGTTCCATCCCAGCCCGACATCGCAACACTGTCTCCTTCAGGAAAAATGATTTCTTTGACAGAAAAAGCAGTCGCCAAAATTAAACGTCGTAATAGCTGAGGTAGAACAGATACACAATCTCTTTGATTGTTTTCTCCCCAACTTTTAATATCTCCAGCCGTGATCCATTGCATATCACTATTGTAAACCAAATTTCCCAATAAACTATGAGCTAATATATGACCGTTTTTTTGATAAAAAACCGAACCAATCTAATGTATAAATCATTAACCCAAAATACTTGATAGGCATAAGAAGTTCATTTGAAGTACAAAAAAGGCTTTACAGCGCTGGCCGCACAAGCGCTCCGGGCAAATTGAAGAAAAAGTAAACTTTGTGACCCTAACTATACCAAATCCGAACGAGCTGATAGACAATATTATTGACCTCTATAAGACCTTTGAGTCTAGCTTCAGACAGCCTGCATTCATTACTCAGTATTAGTTCTCAAACCCCAATTATTATTCTTTTTTTTGCTACTTTTTTTCTTTCTTAAAAGCAAAAAGGCACATGGTGTAATGAAAGTAGAGGAGAAAGCGAACAGGAGTTCGCAGAACTGACGCCATGTCAGTCGTTTTTTCTCATACTTCCCATCAGGGACCACGTGCCTTCTTGCACTATATTCAGTTGTGCTGGTCTTCCAGGTCTTCGTCAGAGACGACGATGATCGGCTTGTCGGGTGCCATCTGCCTCAGTTCTTCGATGGGGTCAACCACCGCGTGATCCTCGGGATGGATAGGGCGCACCTCGTGCATCTCGCCCTACTTGGCGACTTGCTCGCGGAGCCACTGCTCCCAGTTCTCACCGCTGACGGCGTTGGCGTCGAGTTCCTTGAGCTACGGCATCTCCATGAGCAGATACGGCTTGCACTCCTCAGACGCGCGCGGCAGCTGATGAGTGAACAGGTTGTCCCCCGTCATATAGTTGAGGATGTCGTACACCCCTTCCATGTGACGCGGGCTTACCAGTCGGCCTGTGGTGACACTTAGGATGTCACCGAGATGGAACTGTTTAGTTTCCATAACTCTCTTCCTTGGTGAGCTGTTGTCGGTTGATGGGTAGGTCGCGGTGGGGCCGCTTGGGTTACTGCTCGTCAGGCGACGGTAGTGCCTTGGTGGTCAGTGCATCCAGCATCTGATCGGGATCGAAATCGAAATCCCTCAGATCCTGCTTGGAACTGTCCAGCCAGACCTTGGTGAAGTCGGGATGCGCGCACAGGTAGTCGTACTCCCATGCGTGCATGACTTCAGGTCGGCTTATTCCGTAGCCACCGCCATGTCCCTCAAGGTAGTCCCCGTTGTGGATCTTCTTGTCATAGCGGACAGAGACACAACCGTCGTGGTGACGGTATCCATCGATGACTTGAGCGGTTGCCCAAGCATCAGGGATGATGCGCTCAGTCCACTTGCCGACGTAGCAGATCACGGGGTCGTTGAGGTTGAACCAGTCATACGGACGGTAGTGAGCCAGAGCAGGCTTGCGCTCCGCTTTGCGAGCAAGAGACAGCAAGAACCTGATCTTCTGGTCAGTCTGACGCTTCTTCGTGATCAGTCGATCACGTTCAGCGGCAAGACCAGCCCGTAGCTGATCCAGTAGTTCCTGCCCTGCGTAGGGAAGGAAGCACGGTGTGTTGAACCGTCGCTCAGTCTGAGGCGGGAACTCGGTGCTTGTGACGACCTCACGGATACCTGGATGGTTTGCCTCCATCCGACGAAGTGCCTCGTTAGCAGCTTGAAGCTCCCCTCCTGTGGCTTGCAACGAAAGAGCAAGAGTCTGTCCATACCGCCTCCGAATGTTCATCGGGATTGGCTGCCCAGTATCCTTCATGCCTACATAGGTGACGAAGGTGCAGTCAGTGGTGATCAGGTAGTTATAACTTGCACTACCGCCGCCCGCATACTTGCACCAGCCGCACACGTTGAAGGTTGTCGCACCACGTTCACGGTTGATCGACGCTGCGTCCAGCGGCTCAGGATCGTTGCTCAAGTTGCCGGGACGAAGGCCGATTTCCTCGAACTTGAACTGCGGGCTCTCGTACTTCTGGGCTTCGGCGGCGATATCATCAGCCGTTTTGTCCTGAAGGAACGTGAGTCGCTCGTCCACGGCCTTGATCTGGTGGCTGAGCCCTTTTACGGTGCTCCTCCACGCACGGATCATCTGCCGAATGTTGACTTCGCCCAGGAACGCGATATCCTCGACGGTGTTCACCTTCAGGTGGTTCCACCAGTCAGGGATCAGCTCCTGTGCTTCGAATCGAGGTGCCAGTTGGTTGTTCACGTCAGGTCCTTTCCTTTCTTCGCAGGGTACGCTATCTCAGCGTGACTCCCACGACGACCTATGTAGTTTCACGACCTACTCGTTACGGCCCCACCGCATTTTTTGGTCGTGGCTGCACAGCAGCTTTTTAGCCTCAGCTTGAATTAAGACTAAGAAGCTACTGCGTAGCTGAACCAATTAAATAGGTGAAACCGTTTCTTAAAGATTTTTAAAACCAGCAAACTGTTAAAGTGCAAGTAAAAAGTACAAATGAGCTATAAATAGACAGCAAATTAGCCTAATTTAGCCACAAATGTAGGCTTGAAGTATATCACAAAAGAGTTCAGTATGCAATACTATAAGACAATTGTAGGGGTGTGTAATCATTACACCGAAGGTTATTTATTGTTGAACCGTTCAACACGGTTGTATGAAGCGGTAGGTGGTATATAAAACTGTTTGGGAGTCCCGATGGCATCCTAGGTGGGAGTAAACCCGATGGCTTTTAGAGATGTAGCTGGCTCTTAAATGAACCGTTTATGTTCTGGGCTCTGGGAGATTTTGTTAAACGTTTCATGGACTAGTTTAATCAAGGTAATAACATACGATAAATCAGGCAGTGTTTTGTATCCTATCCTTGTGTATTCAAAATCTTTATCTTTGTAGTAAAAATTAAGCATTTCCAAAGCAGCGTTATATTCTTTATCTAAAACAGGTAGATAATCATTTTTGGAGCAGTGTGAATAGAGTTTGTAAACATTATGGCCATATTTCTCTCGTAGTTCCAAAACAGTAATTCCCTCTTTTATTTTGAGTATTGCTTTCAGCCCAAGCTCAAGCGAACGTGTAAGTAAAAAATAGCTAACCTTTGAAATATCAGATTTTGATGTAGGTTTTCCCCTCATGTAATATTCATAATATTCTTTTGAGTCTCGAATAAGAGTGAGAGCATTTGTTCTTTCAATTTCTTTGGGGCTAGTAAAGTTAAAGCGGGTTTTGTCTCAATCTTTTGAGGATTTCTTGGTACATACTTTTTCGGTAGTTCCAGCGAAACTCGGATTCCTTCAAGTGTAACACAAATTTGTCTTTCCGCACGCCCTTCATCTTGAGCAGTCTGGCTTTGGTGAAACTCCAGAAACTTTCAATGCCATTAATGTGGTTTTTTCCTCGAGCAAATTCGTTTTCATGGTGATGGATTCGGTAGTGATCATAGCCATGTAAAATCAAACTGTCATAACTTCGCCATGCATCAGTAAAAACGGTGCTTTCTGAAAGTATTTTCCCTTGAATAATGGGAAGTAATTGTTCTCGAGAACAGTTTAGAACCACTTGGGTGTAGACTTTTCCGTTTCTCTTGAGTAAGCCAATAACTGGAATTTTTCCTGAAGCACCCCTGCCACGTTTTCCTCGAACTCTGCGAGCACCAAAATAACTCTCATCAACTTCAATTTCCCCACTTAATCGTTCTTCTTCGGCACACCACTCGAGTATTCTCTGACGCATTTTTGCCAGGATCATCAGTGTCGCTTGCCGAGAAATACCAACTTCTTTCGCAATTCTCTCGGCCGTATCATCAAAACAAAAATGCTTCACAAACACACGAAATTGCTTCTCTGAAATTCGGGAACGTTTGTAATACCGATTTAGATGGATAGATGCTGTCATTGCGGTCAATTATACCGCTTTAACTTTACTAGCCCCTTTCTTTTTCACCTACTTTTCCAATAGTTCCAGTCATAGTTAATCCTCAGGTATCTCAAAAGATGGAGATGGAGAAACAGTCGAGACTGTAGCACTAGAGGCAATTGCTGTAATGTTAGCTATTGGTATTGGTGAGTATTGCTGTGGTAATTCTGGAGGCTGGATATTATAAGAAATAACCTCACAAGCTGGATGAACATAATGTCTGGCTATTCTTGTGATTTCGGAGAATGGGAGAGGGTTACAAGTGTATGCATAGAATGTAAGAACAACAGCTATACCTACTCCACTAACATGCACTATGTATTTTCTGCCTATCATGTTCTTACCCTCCAATACTATAGCACAACGCTCGCTATTTTGACATAGTTTGTTCTAAACTACCTTAACCTTTCCTACGGTTGTTAGAAATCTTCTCACATTACAAATATGCTTTAATAATGGGATAATTATAGTATGGAGGGGAAAGTATTATCAATTAAAAAAGGAAGGCCAACAAAGTATACTAAAGAAACACCAAGGCATGTAATTAATTACACAAAAAAGTGCCTTGAAAATGAACAATTTCCTACTATTGAGCATTTAGCGTCCTATTTAGGGGTAGGAACGAGGACATTATACGCATGGGAAGAGGGCTATTCTGATTTTCAGCAGACGATGGATATGCTTCGGGACGCTCAAAGAAACCTGCTCATACGTGGAGGGCTAACCAATAAATATAACGCTAGGTTCGCTTCTTTTCTTCTCAAGGCAAGTCATGGGATGAGTGACGCAAGGCCTCTCGTAAATACCACACAGAACAATATATTTAATGGAGTATCTCCCGAATTGTTAGCTGATGCAATGGCTCTAATGAGAGCAAAGGAAACACGAACAGAAGATAATGAGTAGCTATATGCACATAGATGTATTCTTGAGTTTCCCATCTTTATCGTAGTTGAACATTGAGCAAGTTATTTCTCCACTTTTTTTATCAAGTTTATACCAGTTAAAAGTTGCCGTATGTCCCAACCTTTCAGAATCCCTAACAACCTCTGCGACTTGCACATACCAGTAATTATTATTCCTGTCTTCTGCGGTTATCAGCCAGTCAGTGCCTGGATTACTTGCTATTTTTCTTACCTCGGGTAAGTTTTTAACCTGAGTTTCTGCTTGATGTTGTGTAATCTCCCCTTGAGCTTGCTGTATATAAAGTAAGAGTCCTCCTACTAAAAGAACTATTCCTACAATAAGAAGGTATTTTTTCATGTTGTACTTCAGTATACATCAAGTAATTAGACCCCCCTCATTACATTCACCTCTATACGCCTATATCCTTAATATAGGCAGGATGAAAACTCTTACGCTTAAAAGTGCACGGAAAGTATTAGGAAAAGCAGCTCAAGGTGTTTCTGATGACCAATTACAGAAAGAAATTGAGGCTGCAACTTTACTGAAAGATTTTTTCTTCGATACTTATTTGAAAGAACGAAAAAAGACTATGAAATTAACCCCTTAATGTGCCATAATATGGCAGTATATGAAAAAACGAGAGTTATATATATTCGAGTATCAGACCCCTCTCAAATCGAAAATAACAGCCTTGAGACACAAGAAAAAGTATGTAGGCAGTTTGCACAACTCAAGGGTTACGAAGTTGTTAACGTTTTTAGTGAAGAGGGTAAATCTGCAGGAAAAGAGATACACAAAAGACTAGCATTAAGAGAAGCCTTAACATTTGGGTCAAAAAAATCCAATAACATTTCCTATCTGATTGTTTATAACTTCAAGCGGTTCAGTAGAAACACAGAGGAAGGACTTGCTGCAATTAGCTTACTGGCAAAAAATGGCGTTGAGGTAATATCAGCTACAGAAGTATCAGAGATGAATCCTATTGGAAGAGCCATCCGCACAGTGTTTATTGCTCTAGGCCAAATGGAGAATGAGTTAAAAGGTGAGGTAGTTAAAGACAATATGCAAGCTGTATTTAGAAAAGGTTTATGGCCATTTAAAGCACCTGTTGGTTATAAAAGAAAGTTTAGAACAAAGGAAGAGAATAAAGGACATGAAGTTATTCCTGACCCTAATTTAGCACCAATCATTACAAGAATGTTTGAGAATGCAGCAAAAGGTATTTATGCAAAAGCTCAGTTAGCACGTATGATGAATGTAGAGGGGTTTGGAAATTACTACCATACGAAAGCAGACCATAAAGTAGTAAGAAATATTCTTGAAAAATCGTTTTATTATGGGAATATGTATGCTCCTAAGTGGAAAGAAAATGCTATTGGGAAACATATTCCATTAACAGATGAACAAACTTGGGAAAAAGCATATCATTATCTTATCTTGAAAAAGAAAAACTTTGTTTATCAGAATGTAGAACAGTATCCATTAAAAGGAGCCTTGAAGTGTGAGTACTGCATGGAAGTTATGACGACCTCTCCATCTCGTGGAAGTGCGGGTATCGTCAACTACTACGAATGTAAAAACAAAAAATGTAGAAAGCTAAGGATAAATGCCACAAATGCTCATAAACAATTTCTGGATATATTAAAGCGAATGCAGCCCACTGAGCGTGTTATAAAGCTTTTTCAACACATGGTGTTTACAGAATGGGATAAGGTGATAAATCAAGCAGCTGATGATGCTGAACGACTTGAAGATAGAATACAAAAATTAAAGGATGAGTTAAAAAGCATTCGAAAAGCAAAGGACGACGGAATATATACCACAGAGCAGGCAAAAGAAGAAGCAGAAAGAGTGCAGCAGGATTTAGTGGTATTGAATATTGAAAAGTCAGATATTCGTATTGAGCAATACAACACAGAGATAGTAAAAAAGTTTACGGGAAGATTTCTTAAAGACCTTACATTATTGTGGGATAACTTAGACTTACCAAAGAGACAAGCATTCTTGCAAAAAGCTTTTGATGGTAGCCTTATTTGTGGGAAGGACAAAAAAATCCGAACTTATACTTTAGCCCCGTCTTTCGAGCTAATCGAAGCTTTGGCGAGTAAAAAAGGTGAAAATGTGACCCCAACGAGATTCGAACTCGTGTTGCCGGGATGAAAGCCCGGTGTCCTAGGCCTCTAGACGATGGGGCCGTCACACGTTCCTCATGCGATACACGATCGCAGGAGAAGTAAAAAATAATTATACCATAAGAAATCGGCTTGCCAAGCAATAAGAAGTATTACTTATCCTGTTCCTTCATACTTTTTTTGATGTACTCAATCGTATCTTTGGCTGCTTCTTTTCCTCCCAGGCCAAAGGCAAGTCCACCGGCCAACGCAACCATGGCGACAATTCCGGTAAAGAGGATGCGGATCAGATCCTGTGCGACGCCCAGCTGATTTAATACGATCAGTATGGTAAAGAACAGCACGACGCCCTTTGAAAAGATAGCCAGTGTATGCGCGGATGTTTTTCCAATGGATTTAATACTCTGCTGTACCAGATCGGATACCAGATTGGCTGCGACGATTCCCACAAACCCGATAATAACGGCAATAATGACGTTCGGAATATAGAAGAGCAGCTGATTGAGCACGACCGTTGCACGGGACAAGCCCCAGGCTTCGAGAGTCGGAATCAGGAACAGAATGATGAGTGTCCAGCGGATGATCTCCGCAATTACCTGTACCCACAAATTCACTTCTTCTTTCTGCATCAGACGGGTCCGTTCCAGCAATCCCCCAATCCGGAAAAAGCGAATGAGAGAGACAAAGAAACGTTTGATCAGACTGGCTGCAATAACACCCAAAATAAAGATAAGGAGACCTCCCAAAAAGTTGGGAAGAAACTCGATCAATCTGGTTAAAAAGCCGCTTAAGACTTCTGCTACGGGCTGTATCATATTTTACTGTCTTAACTTTACACCCTTTAGCCTGAAATGTCAATATTTTCGTAATGTTGAAGATCAGTAAGAGAGCGGTCAGGAGCAAGCTGAATTGCAATCAAATCCAGTCGACAGGGAGCATTATACAGGCGGTTACTTAAGCGGTAATACTCCACTGCCCGCAGTATCCGCCGGCGTTTTCCCGTGGTAAATGCCTCAAAGGCTCTCCCTTGCGTGGTACTCACTCGTGTTTTAACCTCGATAAAGACGGTAGTGGTCCCTGTTTGCGCAATTATATCAATCTCTCCCCAGCGGGACGTGACGTTCCGGGCAAGAATAGTAAACCCGTGTTTGAGGAGATAGGCAGCAGCCAGTTGTTCACCAATAGAACCAATGTCTTTGTTATGCGATAGAGAAATGGAAGAAGGCATTATCCCTGCTTGACGTGATACAGCTTGCGGCGCATCTTCTTGTCTGACAGATCACGAACAAAATACAGTTTTGCCTTGGTGAAGTTTGTCTTCTTTACCAGTTCGATCTTGTCAATAAATGGTGAAGAAACCGGAAAGATACGTTCAACGCCGATTCCAGATTTAGACATTTTGCGTACAGTCATCATGCGAGTAGCTTCAGAAGCGCCACGCAGCTTAATCAGGATTCCTGAGAACTGCTGGATACGTTCTTTTTCGCCTTCTTTAATCTTGTAGTCGACTGCAATGGTGTCGCCAATAGAGAATGTTTGATCTTTGAATTTCAGTGCGTTTGCCATAAGGGTATATTGTAACAGTTACTTATGATTTTTACAAGCCTCAATAAAGCCCATGAAGATCGCATTTGGTTTGAGCGGCCGGCTATTATACTCCGGATGTCCCTGAGTACCAATATAGAACGGATGCTGAGCACGATCGAGCTCGATAATCTCACCCAGATTTTCTGCTACCGAACGGCCGGTAACATGTAATCCGTGGGCTTTGAAGTCTTCGGTAAAGGCATTGTTGAACTCATAGCGATGGCGATGACGTTCGCTGGTCAAGTTACGTGATTTATCAATAAATCCATTAAACCGGTCATACAACTCCCATGCCAGCGATCCAGGTTCTACATACGCTTCCCAGCCTCCCAGACGCATGGTGCCACCATATGCGCGCCGTGCCAGCAGTTCTTTCTGAGACTCAATCATATGAATAACGGGGTGACCGGATTCCGGGCGGTTTTCGGTAGTATTAGCATCCTGCCAACCCAGGACGTGACGGGCAAACGAGACGACCGCAAGTTGCATGCCATAACACAGACCAAGGTACGGAATCTTCTTTTCACGGGCATAGTTTGCAGCGGTAATCATACCCTCTGCCCCGCGTTCTCCCCAGCCGATCGGGACGATCAATCCATCCGGATTGCCGATAAAATCGGGACCTTCTTTTTCTACTTTCTCGGCGTCTACCCAATGAGTCTTCACTTCTACTCCCTGTGCCCAGGCGGCGTGATCGATAGCATCAAACAGCGCGGCATACGAATCTTTCAGCTGGTAATCTCCGGTTCCGAAGTATTTACCGATAATACAGATATCAATTGTCTTTTCTTTTGGTCTCTTAACACTGTCGATAAAGCCTTTCCATTCGGTCAGATCAGGCTTTCGGATATCCATATGAAGCTTTTTCAGGATGCGTTCGGTAATCCCCTGCTCTTCCAGAATGACCGGGATTTCGTAAGGTGATGGGACATCCGGGTTGGACATAACATCTTCGGCATGGATGTTACAGAACATGGCCAGACGGGCCTTCCGACGATCGTCTAACGGCTTGTCGGTACGGGCAACAACGATATCCGGCTGGATGCCGAGGGTGTTTAAGGTACGTACTGACAACTGAGTTGGCTTTGTCTTTGGTTCTCCCAGATGTGACGGTGTCGGGACATAACTCACATGTACATGCAGTACATCACCGGGATTATTAAAGTCGAGCAAACGGGCAGCTTCGTAATAAAAGACGTTCCAGTATTCTCCGGCGGTTCCACCCAGTTCGATCACGACGACGTCAGCATCGTTTTTCTGCGCAACCAGATCGATACGGCGGATAATCTCTTCGGTAATATGAACAGCTTCTACATCTTCTCCATTGTACTCAAAGCGGCGTTCTTTTTCGATGATAGTCTGATAGATCTGACCCATGGTAACGAAGTTTTCTTTGCCCATTTCCTGATTTAGGAATTTCTCGTAGGTACCAATATCCATATCGGTCTCGGTACCATCTTCACAGAGAAACGGATCACCGTGTTCAATTGGGTTGATGGTTCCGGAGTCAATGTTGAGGTAGCCTTCGAATTTGATCGGTGCTACTTTGTAGCCGGCATTTTTAAGAAGAAGAGAGATTGAGGCTGATGTAATGCCCTTTCCGATACCGGAAATAACACCACCAGAAATAAAAATATACTTTTTATTCATCAACTTATTATATAGCGTCTGTAAAAAAAAGCAAACATAAAATGAAATGAGGGGGGACGCGGCCCCCTCACCGCTTGCAGGACCGTACCAGAACAGTTACGCTCTTAGCTGGCTCTGGGTCTGACAGGTCTACCCGATACGCGAGATGATGAAGAGCGTGTTGCTGGTGCGCTTGAGGCTGTCCTCGAACTCGCCCACGTCGTAGCTCCGCATCTTCCCGGACTCATCCTCGTAGGAAATCCACTCGATCACCATCGCGGCTGTCGGAGTGTCCCCCTGGGAAACCCATTCGAGGATGACCGTCTGCCCGACTTCCAGGTTGAATGTCGCCATGATCAGTTGATCGATGCTCCTGACGACATTGCCTTCACCGGGCTGCAGAAGCTCCAGATACCGGTTCATCGCCGTGCTCTGGAACTGCTGGATTCGCTTGGCTTTTCGACCTGACGGGGTGTGTGCCTTGATGCAGTCCTTGCACACACCGTGCGAACCCTCCATCACCTGGGGCAGGTCTCGTCCACAAAAGATGCAGATCTGACCGCGTGCCCAGCGTTCCGGATTGATGCCTTGGGCCAAAGGCTTCACCTCCTTAGAACATGTCCCTGCAAGATCTCTATACGATATTATATCATTAATCTTATAGTAATTAAAGGAGAGTTTCCGGTATAGAGTACCATTAAGCGGCTGCTGCTTTTCGCGTAGTGCGTTTTGCAGTAGTTTTGGAAGCCTTTTTTACAGGTTTCTTTGCCGTCGTCTTTTTGGCTGTCGTCTTTTTGGTCGCTTTTTTAGCGGGTGCTTTTTTGGTTACTTTTGCTTTCGTAGTACCTCCCGTGCCAGCCTGCTTGACCGGGAATTTATCCGGATCACGGGCTTGTGCCAGACTCCAGGCGACGTAGTCACACTTGGGATACTCACTACAGCCAAAGAACTTTTTGCCGGACTTGGAGTAGCGGGAGACCATCGGAGCACCACATTTACCACAACGGGAGTTGGCAACATAGCGGGGAATTGACTTGATGTATTTACATTTTGGATAGTTGGTACAGGCATAAAACTTACCCCATTTGGAGTACTTGATCGTCAGATCGCCACCACAGTTGGGACATTTTTCTTCGATCACTTCGTCAGTCTCGATTTTGGTGGTATCATTTTTTTGTACTTCGAGGTTTTCTGCAAACGGACCATAGAAACCACCGAGAATATCCAGCATCTTTTTATCACCTTCGGCAATCTCGTCCAGGCTGTTTTCCATCTCTGCAGTAAAGTTCAGATCAAACAGTTGCGGAAATGCTTTTGCAAGGTAATTGGAGATACCTTCTCCAACTTTGGTTGGTATCAGATAGCGACCATCACGTTCAATATAGTGCTTATCAATAATGAGCGACAAAATCGAGGCGTAAGTTGACGGACGGCCAATCCCCTTTTCTTCCAGTGTTTTAATTAATGAGGCTTCGTTGTATCGTGGTGGATGTTTCGTCTGGTTTTCCTGGAGTTCCAGGTCTTTCAAGTCAAGCTTGGTCCCTTTCTGATATGATACCGGATTGCGGTTCTTTTCCACAAAAGTCGGCTGGAGCACTTTTAAGAAGCCATCAAACATTACCTGCTGGAATTCGGAAATAAACTCATACTTCCGGTCTCCGGATACCGTAACAGTCGTTTTCTTGATTTCAGCCTCTTTCATCTGGGTGACCAACGCACGATCAAAGATCAGTTGATAGACCTTCATCTGATTGGAAGACAGTTTTTTCAGTTTATCCGTATCCTGATCCAGTCTGGTAGGACGAATGGCTTCGTGCGCTTCCTGTGCCATCTTGGATTTGGTTTTGTAGCCACGAGGCTTTTCGAGTGCATACTCGGCTCCATATTTATCGGTGATATAATCTTTGGCTCGAAACACAAACTGTGCCGACAGATTAAATGAGTCGGTACGATGGTAGGTAATCAGACCTTTTTCGTACAGCTGCTGGGCAATCCGCATAGTCAACTTGGACGGATACCCGAACCGCTGATAGGCAGTCTGTTGCAGTAACGAGGTTGTAAGCGGTGGCGGTGGAAAGCGCTGTTGAATCTCCTCTTTGGTATCAATAATGGTATAGCTGTCTGCTTTAATCTCTGCTTCGATCTGTTTGACGTTATCCGCGCCAATGGTGGTTTTGGTGTATTCATACTCACCATCAAACAGCTGGAGTTTGGTTTTTACTTCGTAGAGTTCTCCATTCTTGCTTACCAGTTTTGCTTTAAACGGCTCTCCGGTCTCGACAAACATGCCATAGATCTGGTAGAACGGTTCAGCATTAAATTTACGAATCTCTTCTTCGCGTTCGACTACCAAACGAAGCGCAACCGTCTGTACCCGGCCAGCGGAGAGCCAGTTTTTACCCGTCTTTTTCCAGAGCAACGGAGAAAGTTGATACCCGACGATACGATCCAGAATACGGCGTGCCTGCTGTGCTTTTACCAGATCGAGACGGATCTCGGTCGGATGCTGCAATGCTTCTTCCAGCGCTTTAGGGGTAATTTCATGAAAGACAATCCGCTTGAGCGTTTTACCGTCTTTGTTGTTGATCTCCGGCCATTTTTCATCCAGGTATCCCAGAATATATGCTGCATGATAGGAGATAGATTCTCCTTCGCGGTCAGGATCTGTCGCAAAGATAATCTCGTCGTATTCGTCTTTAAACTTCTTAAGCTGGTCAACCACTTTCATCTTTCCGGTCATGATCGTGTATTTCGGCTTAAAATGCTTGTCAAAATCAATGGCAATATCATCCGGTGGTAAATCACGGAAATGACCCATGGTCGCAAAGACCTGATACTGGTCATCCATTTTCTTCTGTTTAAAGATACGATTAAACGTACGCGCTTTCGTTGGTGATTCTACAAGAATAAGAGGCATGAGAGTTATTGTAACATATAGACTTCTGCTGCTCAATTTTGATCAGTTCATACTGAAACAACAGAAGACAGTCTTCTCGGGTACAGCTACACTGTATTAGAGATTTGATGCGTTTGCAGGAGCTTTTCGCTTTTTGCGCAGCAACTTCAGATCAATCTGTGAGCGACGGATGGTAGCGATAGCTTCAGCCTGCTGCTGTTTGTCCTTGGTCTCTTCAAGCACCTTTTCTGCCTCTGCAATCGCTTTTTCAGCCAGTTCATCGTTGATATCATCCTGGCCATAGGCACGGGATACCAGAATTGTTACCTGCTTGCCGTCTGTCTCCAGATAGCCACCGCCAATAGCCAGATACTCTTCTTCCGAGCCGGAGCGGTAGGTAATAATTCCTTCTTTCAATAACGTGAACAGCTTTTGATGCTTTGGCAAAATCGTCAGCTCTCCTTCTGTAGAAGGGGCCGTGATCGATGTGATGGTCGAGTCATGGACAATCTTGCTTGGCGTAATAACCTTTAGTTGCATTTCTGCCATAGAGTTGTGTAATTATTTGACTTCATCAATGGTTCCCTTCATATAGAACGCGATTTCTGGCTTTGCATCATGCTTACCATCCAGAATTTCTCGGAATCCACGTACCGTTTCGTCAACGGTTACGTATTTACCTGGCTGTCCGGTAAAGGCTTCGGCGACATGCATTGGCTGAGTAAGGAATCGCTGAATCTTACGGGCACGAGTTACCACCAGTTTATCATCTTCTGAGAGTTCGTCCATACCTAAGATCGCGATAATATCCTGAAGATCCTTGTAACGCTGTAAGGTCTTGATAACCTGCTGAGCAGTGTTGTAGTGATCTTCTCCGACAATCTCCGGATCTAATGCACGCGATGTGGAAGCCAGCGGATCAATAGCCGGGAAGAGTGCCTGTTCTGCCAGTGCACGTTCCAGAGAGATTGATGCATCAAGATGTGCAAAGGTTACGACAGGTGCCGGATCGGTATAATCGTCTGCCGGTACGTATACGGCCTGCATCGAGGTAATAGATCCTTTCTTGGTCGAGGTAATGCGTTCCTGCAGTGCAGCCATATCTGTTGCCAGTGTTGGTTGGTACCCTACTGCCGATGGAATGCGACCCAGAAGAGCGGACAACTCTGATCCTGCCTGGGCAAAGCGGAAGATATTATCAATAAAGAGCAGAGTATCCATACTCTTTTCATCACGGAAATACTCAGCCATCGTAACACCGGTCAGTGCGACACGGAAACGGTTACCTGGGGGTTCGTTCATCTGTCCATAGACCAGAACAGTCTTATCGATAACGTTTGAGTCCTTCATTTCGTTCCAGAGATCGTTTCCTTCACGGGTACGTTCTCCGACACCGGTAAAGACTGATACACCATTATGCTGCTTTGCGACGTTGTTAATCATCTCCTGAATCAGAACGGTTTTTCCGACACCGGCGCCTCCGAAGACAGCAGCCTTTCCTCCTTTAATAAAAGGACAGATCAAGTCGATAACCTTGATTCCTGTTTCAAAGATTTCCTGTTTCTGAGCCTGCTGTTGCAGTGTTGGAGCTTTCCGATGAATTGAATACTTCATCTTGGTCTTAACCGGTCCCATCTCGTCTACCGGTTCTCCGACAACATCAAAGATGCGTCCGAGTGTCTCTTCTCCAACCGGAACTTCAATCTGTGATCCCGTAGCAGTTAAGGTTTCACCCCGTTTTAATCCATTGGTGTCTCCCATGGCAACGGTACGTGCAACACCGTCTTCCATGACAGCCTGTACCTCGAGGATTAATTTTCCTTTTTCTTTTGATTCATAGACTAATGCTTCGTAGATGTTCGGTACCTGACCTTCTTTAAATTGAACGTCAACGACGACGCCTCTAACTGAAACTATTTTTCCTTCGTTCATAGTACTAATATAAATGGTAATTTCAAATGTTAACTGGCACTTCCCTCAACCGATTCTTTTGCGGTAATCATATCGAGAAGTTCGTTAGTGATGCTTTCCTGGCGCAGTTTGTTACCTTCCAGCGTCAGGTTGTAAATAACGGTGCCTGCGTTTTCTGTTGCGTTTTTCATCGCGATCATACGGGCGGAATGCTCTGCTGCCTCGGAATCGAGGATTGCGCTGCGGACCTTTTCTTCAAGGTAACTCTGCAACAGTGCGTCAACAATCTCGCGAGAAAACGGTTCGATCAGATAATCGTGTGATTCCAGACCATCTTCACTGGCATGTGCCGGTTCTTCGGTCTGGGTAAACTCTTCGAGTGACAGTGGCATCAACTGCTCCTGTACGGTGTCAAATCGAAGGGTATTAATAAACTTGTTATAGAGAATCGATACCTTGGCATATTTGTTTGTTCTGAACTGTTCCAGAATATACTCAAAAATAGCTGAAGCCTCGATCTCCGGATGCGGGCTTGAGAAGTCAGCAATCACGTTTCCTTTGGTTATACCCAGGAACAGTGCGCCCTTCTTTCCTACCGTAACAAAATCAGTGGTATCGTAATCGATCTTCTTGATGCAGTAGCGATCAAGTGAGGTTAAAAACGATCCACAGAGTCCTTTATTGGCTGAGATAAACAGAACCAGTTCCCGCTTCGCGCTGGCATCAGGCTTGATCAGGAACTGAGATTCTTTCATCTGTTCACTGCCTGAGACGCGACGAATCATTTTTTCAAGCTGTTCTTTGTACGGACGTCCTTCGATAGCCTTAGCCTGTGCTTTGCGCATCTTGACTGATGACACCAGCTGCATGGCTTTGGTAATCTTGCGAACGTTCTTGACTGACTTGATTTTTTTTCGAACTTGTCTCAGGTTCATAATAATGCGATAGTGTCTTTAATGAGCTGTTCAATATCCTTTTCCTCCTGCTCTTCAAGAACCTTCTTTTCACCAATGCGTTCAACGAGTTTTTTACCCTTTGTCTGCATCATCTCAACGATGCGTGATTCGAAGGCATCAATCTTATCCATTGGAACTTCGTCCAGGAATCCACGAGTGACCGCATAGATAATAATGACTTCTTCACCGAGCTTATAAGGACTATACTTCTGCTGTTTCAAGATAGCACTGGCACGCTGTCCGCGAGCAAGGAACTTCTTGGTTTCTTCGTCCAGTTCCGATTCGAACTGTGAGAAGGCAGCCATATCACGATACTGGGCAAGATCAAGCTTCAGCTTACCGGCAACCTGCTTCATCGCCTTGGTTTGTGCGGCGCCTCCGACACGAGAGACGGATGCACCGACGTTAATAGCCGGACGTACCCCTGCATTAAAGAGATCTGATTCTAAGAAGATCTGACCGTCTGTAATCGAGATGACGTTAGTTGGAATATACGCTGAGTTGTCATTTTCCAGTGTCTCAATAAACGGTAAGGCAGTAAGTGAGCCTCCTCCGTTCTTTTCGTCAAGACGCGCAGCACGTTCCAGCAGACGTGAATGCAGGTAGAAAATATCACCTGGATAGGCTTCACGGCCGGCAGGACGACGCAGAATAAGAGATACCTGACGATATGAATAGGCGTGCTTGGTAAGATCATCATAGATAACCAGCACATCACGACCCTGATCCATAAAGTATTCTCCGATTGCACATGCGGCATAGGGAGCAATGTACTGAAGTGATGCAGGATCAGCTGCTGAGGCGTTGACGACAATGGTGTAGTCCATTGCGCCGCGAGAACGCAGCAGTTCGATCATGGCATTGGTCTTTGAGTTCTTCTGGCCAATGGCACAATAAATACAGATTATGTTCTGATCTTTCTGATTCAGAATGGTATCAATTGCCAATGTTGTTTTTCCGGTTCCGCGGTCTCCGATAATCAGCTGACGCTGTCCACGACCGATCGGGATGAGTGCATCAATCGCTTTAATACCGGTTTGCAGCGGTACCGATACCGATTTACGCTTAACTACACCCGGAGCAATCTTCTCCAGCGGATAGCGTTCTTTTGCTTCGATTGCGACATCTTTATCAACCGGTTCTCCCAGCGGATTGATAACACGACCGATCATATTCTCACCGACGGGAATCGAGAGAATCTGTCCGGTTGCTTTTACCACTTCTCCTGCTGAGATCGGAAGATAGTCACCCAGAACAATAACATTTACAATCTCAGGAAGCATGTCAATAACAGTTCCTTTGACGCCGGACTCAAATTCAACAATCTCTCCATAGGAGATATTGTTCAGTCCACTTAAAGAAGCGACACCGTCTTTTACTTCTTCGACGTAACCAATCTCTTCAGCCTGCTTTGTTTTTTTCGATGCTGAGAGTTCTTTCTCAAGATCTTTGATATATTGGTCAAATACTTTCATACATGCGATGTTTTAAATTTTGTAATTCGCTTTTTAAAGAAAGATCGATCATTTTACTCCCGTGAGTTATGATCAAACCAGCGATTAGCGAAGGGTCCACATGATATTCTACATCTGCATTCTTTATGAATGTAAAGGTTGACTCAACGTTCTTTTTCTCGCTGTCCGAGAGTTCGTACGGTGCAGTTACTTCTACAGTACCACCCGTTTGACGGATCTCATCGTACATCTTCTTTAACTGGCTTTTAATCTGAGGATCCATTCTCATACAGTGTTATTTAGAGAAATTTTCAAGAATATGTTTGGTAACCTGCTTTTGAGCATCTCCTGTTAAGGTTTCCTTCAGGGCTTTTTCAACAATTGAGGTACTCAGTTCGACAGTTCTGTCTTTCATCTCCTTCATCAGTTCTGCGCGCTCGTTATCAATCTGCGCTTTTGCCTGAGCAATCATATCTTCTGCATCTTTGTGTGCCTTTGCGATAATTTCTTCGCGGATCACATGTGCATCCTGTTTTGCCTCGGAAATTGCTTCATCGAGCTGCTTCTTCATTTCTGCCTTCAGTTTTTCCTGTTCCTCCTGCATCTCTTTTTCTTTTTTTGCAAGAGTCTCAGAGATCATCTGACGCTCTTTTTCCTGCTTTCGCTGATTGGCAACAAACTTTTGAAACGGCTTGTTGATAAACGCGAAATAGAGAATAAAGAATAACCCGAAGTTGATGAGCTGGGATGTCAGTAATTTATAGTCTATTCCTAATGCGTCCATACTTCGTTATACGAAATTGAGAATTAATGAGATAACCAGTGCGTAAATAGCGATTGCTTCTGCGAACACGATTCCAAGAATCATCATGTTTCGGATCTGTGATTCAGCTTCAGGATTACGACCTAATGCTTCGACAGCCTTTGATCCAATTAATCCTACACCGATTCCCGGTCCAATTGCACCGAGACCAATTGCTAACGCAACACCAATAGCTCTTAGACCTTCTGCTTCCATACGATTATATTAAATTTAAAATAATAATTAATAATTAGTGATGTGCTTTTTGTGTTGCCAGTCCCAGGAAGACGGCAGTTAACATCGTAAATACCAGCGCCTGCATTATACCAACAAAGATTTCGAACATAAAGATCGGGAATGCTGCGGCAATGGGTACCAGGAAGGCAATAATCACCAGCAGAATTTCTCCCGCCAGAATGTTTCCAAAGAGACGGAACGAGAACGAGATAATCTTTGAAAGCTCTGAGACCAGTTCAAGAACACCGATAATAATCGCCAGCGGATTGAGCGCACTAAAGAAGCGCTGTAAATACCCGACCGGGCCAAGATATTTAAAACTGTAAAACTGAATCAGGAAAAAAGAAACCAGTGCCAGCGCAAATGTTGTATTCAGATCCGCTGACGCGGCACGGAACAGCGGAATCATATACGGCTCTTTGTGTTCTTCTTTTTCGATAGCGGCTGAACCTTCGGTATCTGCTGGTTCAGTTTTATCTGCCTGTTCAATTGCTTCTTCCCCTACAATCTGCCGTTCTTCTACATGTGCTTCCGGTACCAGGATACTACCGACTCCCGGGAGCAGACCAAACCAGTTGTTAAAGAGAATAAAGAAGAACATCGCACCCAGAATCGGAAAAAACTTGTCAATTTTTTCGTGCAGAATTGATTTTAGAAAGGTATACACAAAACCGACCAGTGAATGAATCGGATAAAAGAGAGCACTTTTTTCCTTTTTATCGATCTCACTTGCGTAAGCAAGTGCCAGGCCTGCAAAGAAGATCAGGACTACTAAGGAAAGTACGGTCGAATTGGTAATCGGTAATCCGTTCAGGATTGAGATTGTTTCAGCTTTGATGCTGATGTGCGGCTCTGCTGCTGCCATGTTCCTTCGTTACTTTGTATAAATTGTAAAAGCTCGAAATCGTACCGAAAATAATACAAATCAGGATAAACCCACTTCCTGCATTGTAATATCTATCACCAAACACCCCTATAATAACAGCAATTAATAATGGGGTCAATAGGTAAAACCCTGCATTCAATAAGTATAACGGTGTTACCGGGCGTGTTTTTTTCTCTTTCTTACCGTTCTTTAAGACTTGTTTCTGACCGGCTTTATCGATATAGTAGACAGTATCACTCATAGTGTTAGGAATGCATCATTGCCATATCAAGATCAACGGCGTTCTCCATCAGCACCGAAAGCATATCGTTCCGGTGACTGACTTTCCCCTTAAAGAGGAGAATTTTCTGGGGAGCAAGCATCCGTTGCAATTTTTTGTAGGTCTTGGGAAAGACCGTAACCTCAACAGATCCTGAATCGTCGCTGATGTTTAAAAAGGCCATATCGGAGTTATCCTTTTTGGTTTTGACGACCTTGACACTGTTTACCACACCGGCAAGGATGAGTATCTGATTTTTATCTTCATCACTCAGTTCGGCAATCTTCTTTTTTACTTTTTGATCGATAATCTCGCGGAACCGGTCCAACGGATTCTTGGTAATCAGATGCCCGAGTACTTCTTTTTCCATCTGTATCAGCTCGACTTCCGGATACTCCGGAATCTGTTCAAAATCATCTTTCTTTTTTACTGCCTCCTGGTCATCAAAAAACAAACCGAACTGCCCTTTGTCACTGTGTTCTTTGTTGGCAGAGATCTCTTTTGCCAGTTGCGGATAGTTTTCCAGCAGGGTTCGTTTATTACTGAACTCATCAAACGCGCTGGCCTTCACCAGACTTTCAACCGTTTTTTTGTTTACTTTTCGCAGATCAACCCGCCGTAAAAAGTCGGTAAAGCCGATAAACCGTGACTCTTCCCGTGCCTTAATAATACTCTCGATTGCAGAAGCACCGACGTTCTTGATACCGGTCAGCCCGAAGCGAATGTTTTCGCCTTCGATTGCAAAGTCTTTCTGCGACATATTGATATCCGGAGGGAGTACCTTAATGCCCATTCGTTTACATTCTTCGATCGCCTGTGCCATCTTCTGTTCTTTCATTGGACCTGCCGCACCGTGTTGTTCTGCATTGAGCAAGGCCGTCATAAACTCGACCGGATAATTGGCTTTCAGGTAGGCAGTCCAGTATGCAATCAGCGCGTAACAGGCAGAATGTGGCTTATTAAACCCGTAGGCAGCAAACTTTAAGATAAACTCGAAGAGTTCGTCAGCCATAGACTTTGGATATCCGTGTTGCACACACCCTTCGATAAAGAGCGCTTTTTCCTTTTCCATGACACTTTTCTTCTTTTTGCCCATCGCGCGACGGAGGTTGTCGGCACGTCCCATATCATACCCAGCGAGTTTGTTTGCAATTTCCATTACCTGTTCCTGATAGACCAGAACACCATATGTCTCTCCCATGATCGATTCCAGATCCGGATGGAGGTAACGGATGGTGCGCGGGTTCTTTTTTCCTTTAATAAAGGTCGGAATAAGGTCCATTGGTCCCGGACGATATAACGCAACCATAGCAGTAACATCACTCATCTGTTCCGGCTGTAAGTCTTTTGCCAGACGGCGCATCCCCGGAGATTCGAGCTGGAATACACCAATCGTCTCTCCTCTTCCCATCAGTGCGTAGGCATTTTTATCATCCAGCGGTACTTCTGAGATCTTGATAATCTTCCCATGTTTTTCTTTAATAAAGGTAAGCGCGTTTTCGATGATGGTTAAGTTGCGCAGTCCCAGAAAGTCAAATTTGAGCAGACCAACCGCTTTATTCTCGGAGACGGCGTTCAGGTCGAGGCAGTACATATCGAACTGTGTAATGGTGCGTCCTGCTTTTTCGTCTCGCTGTACGGCTACGTACTCGGTTAACGGATCTTTGGCGATAATAACCCCGGAGGCATGTACAGATGAATGACGCGGGAGCTTTTCGACCTTCCGTGTAATCTCGATTACCTGCTTTACGTCCTCTTCGTTGACATACGCCTGTTTTAATGCCGGAGACTCCTCCAGTGCCTGATCGATAGTCACGTGACCACCCTGTTTCCCCTGTGGAATCATCTTGGCAATACGATCTCCCTGCGAATAGGACATACCGAGGGCACGAGCGACGTCTCGGACAGCCATCTTCGGTTCCATAGACCCGAAGGTAATCATCTGCGCCACTTTGTCAGCGCCATACTTCTGGGTTACATAGTTCAGTACCTCGTCTCGACGGACGTCTGCAAAGTCGATATCGATATCTGGTGGTGAGGGACGGCCGGGATTGAGAAAACGCTCGAACGGCAGTTTATACTCGAGCGGATTAATTTCAGTGATGCGCAGAATGTACGATATCAGCGCTCCGGCAGCCGATCCACGACCCGGCCCGACGGCAATTCCGTTGTTTTTTGCCCAGTTTACAAAGTCCTGGGTAATTAAAAAGTAGTTATCGTAGCCTTTATCTGAGATAACACTCAGCTCATAATCAATACGTTTGTCGACCACATCGTCCGGCCAGCCTTTCATGCGTTCCGGTTTCATGGAGTAGACCATCTCCCGTAGATATTGAGCAGGTGTCATGCCCTCCGGGATATCGTAGTGCGGCAGGAGCATCTTGCCATATTCCAGTTCCAGATCGATCTGATCCGCAATTTTTACGGTGTTTTCAATTGCTTCCGGAATATCTGCAAACAATGTCTTCATTTCTTCAGCCGAGCGGAAGTGATAATCCGGATGATCAATCATAGACATCGGGCGGTTTTTTTCAAATATAGCGCGGGACGTCTGAATACAAAGCAGCACTTCCTGCGCATAGGCATCTTCCTGGTTGAGATAGTGGACATCGTTTGTGGCAACTACCGGAACCCCAAATTCTTTCGAGATCTTCAGCAGTTCACGATTGACCACTTCCTGATCATTTAAGCCTTCGTGTCGTTGCAATTCCAGATAAAAATTTCCTTCAAACAGCTCCATATACTTTCTCACTACCGCCCGAGCTTTCTCGACATTGTTCTTGAGAATAAGCTGCGGGATCTCGCCGTTCAACGAACCGGACAAGATGATCAGATCGTCTTTGTATTGCTCCAGTACTTCAAAATCTATTCTCGGTTTATGATGCATTCCTTCAAGATATCCGGCGGTAACAAGTTTCAACAGGTTTTTATACCCGTTCAGATTTTTTGCAATCGCAACCACCCGATCCTGATCCGGGTTATTTTCTGGACGATCATGTCGTGAGTTTGCTGCCTTGTAAAAATCTACCCCAATGATCGGCTTTACCCCGGCATCTTTTGCAGCAATAAAGAACTTAAAGACATCGTAGACCGCGCCATTATCGGTACAAGCAACGGCATTCATGCCCATCTCAGTGGCTTTTTCCATGATCTTCGGAATACGACAAGTGCTACTAAGGAGGGAGTATTCCGAGTGTAAATGAAGGTGAACAAAACTCATACTGTATTATACCGTATTACCAATACTTTAGGGACATTGAGTCCAGAGTCCGGCACCCTGCTCGCGGGCCAGATCTTCCGCAGAACGGAATACCTGCTGGTATGCCACATCGGGTGGATACGATGATGCGTTGGCAAACCCTTCCGCGACCAGCAACTGATTGATAAACCGGTCATCGACAAACACATAGCGCAGCAAGCGTCCATACCGGTCAGTCTCAGACACATCACGGACCAATCGAACGGTCTGCCCCATCACCAGTTCTTTATTGCGTGCCATTGCTTCTTGCGCAAAACACTCCTGCTGTCTGAGTTCCGGGGTATCAATCCCGATATAGCGGACGCGTTGCCCGGTATCTATCTGAATGGTGTCACCATCAATCACGGCGACAACCGTGGCAACCTCACCGGAAGCAGTAGCAACTGGGGGTGTGCCAGACAGTAGTCCTTGTTGCGGAGAAGGAAGAGAGGTCGGCGTAATGACAGTTTCGGCTCCTTGTGTTTGGGGAGCATCGGAAGACAGTGCGGTGTATATGCCCACAACTAACAGGGCAAGCACGAGATAGAGATGATATTTCCGGGGAATCAGTCTGAAGATATCAGATGATTTCATAGCATCAGGAAAGTTTTTTCGTAAGTGCTTCTTTGACAACGGTGGCATCTGCCTGTCCACGCATCTGGCGCATCACTTGTCCAACCAGGAACATAATGGCCTGCTCCTTACCTGATTGGTACTCTGAGACAGCCTTCTGATTGGCTGCTACTACAGTGTCAATAGCGGCGCCCAGTGCCGACATATCAGTCTGTTTGCCTTGCATCTGCTCGAGTGCTTTAGTGACAAAGCCTGCAGTATCAAGCTCTACAGAGATCTTTTTGTTGTTAATCAGATTTGCTGTTTTTTGTGCCACTTCCTCCGGTTTCAGATCTTTTTTTTGGGCAATAATCGCGGCTACTGCCTCTTCGTAGAAATCTGCCAGAGATTTCTCTCGTACCAGCAATGCTGCATCCTGCGCGCGCAGACGATAATCGGATACAAACCGGCGTGCTTTTGCATGAGGTAGTTCCGGCAGTTGTGCCTCAATCTGTTTCAGATACTCATCGCTAAAGTTCATCGGAGGGATATCCGGTTCCGGGAAATAACGATAGTCTGCCGCTTCTTCTTTTACCCGCTGACTGACCGTTGCCTGTTTTTTTTCGTTGTAGCCCCGTGTTTCCTGAACTGGTGTTTCTCCCTTTTCAAGAAGCGCAGTTTGTCGCTTTAATTCGTACTCAACGGCTGCCTTGGCAAACCGGAACGAATTAATATTCTTAACCTCAACTTTATACTTTGGAAATGTCTTTCCATCCCATTCTGCACCGTCTTCCATGAGGAGTACCGAGATGTTTGGCTCCAGACGCATATCTCCTTTTTCCATATCAGCATTTGCTACATCAAGATAGCGAATAATCTGCTGCAGTTCGGTCAGGAACATACGAACATCTTCCGGGTCATGAAAATCTGCTTCGGTCACAATCTCGACCAGTGGGACACTGGAACGGTTAAAATCGATACAGGTATCATCACCTTCGTGGAGCAATTTGCCGGTATCCTCTTCGAGATGTACCCGACGGATACGGAATGACTTTTCAGAAGAACCGTCTCCGAATATGGAGACCTTTCCCTCTTCGCCGATCGGTTCATCATATTGACTGATTTGATACCCTTTTGCAAGATCCGGATAGAAGTAATGTTTCCGGTCAAATTTTGAGTGCTGATTAATACGGCATCCTAAGGCTTTGGCAATCTTGATGGTCCATTCCACTGCCTGTTGATTAGGGACCGGTAACGCACCCGGCATGCCCAGACATACGGGACAAACCTGCGAGTTTGGTTCTTTTCCAAAGTAGTCAGCGGAGCATTGACAGAACATCTTGGATGCTGTCTTTAATTCAACATGTATTTCGAGTCCGATAATAGGAAATGCTTTCATAGGTTTTTAGTCGCGATACTTCTCAACGCCTGTCCGAATGACGTCAAAGAACTTCGTCTCCTGTTCAAACTGATATGCGATGTCCAGTAAGGTGCCTTCTTCAAAATAGTTTCCCATAAACTGCATTCCAATCGGAAGCCCATTACGGTCCAGGCCTGTCGGAATATTGATAGCGGGAATACCGGCAACAGCAGCCGGTTCATTCAAGACATCCATCTTTTCTCCAAAGAACGGATACTTTTCAAACTCACCCAGCGGGAGCGCCGTGATCGGTGTCGTCGGTGCAAAAATAACATCCACTTCCTCAAATACCCGTTTAAAGTCCTGGATAATCAGGGTACGGACTTTCTGCGCTTTTTTATAAAACGCGTCATAGTATCCGTGTGATAAGGTATAGGTGCCCAGCATAACACGCCGCTTGGCTTCTGATCCAAACGAGGCACGGTTATTCCCATACCTGATTCCGTCATAGCGGGCCAGATTGGATGAAACCTCAGCACGTTGGATAATCGTATAGACTGAGATTGCATACTGTGGTGAGATTAGTTCGATCGGTTTTATCGTATGCCCCATCTTTTCAAGAATCTTGAGAGATGCTTCGTAGTTCTTTTTCACATCTTCGTCTACACCATCCAGATACTCTTCCGAAACGCCGATGGTCATGGTACGTTTTTTCTTCATCTCGGTGCGGTAGTCCGGAACCGGGACATCAGCAGTTGTCGCATCAAAGGGGTCTTTTCCAGCAATTACTTGCAAGAGCAGCGCGGCATCTTCTACGGAGAGGGTAAGCGGACCGGGACAATCAAGGGAAGATCCCATCGCAATAACTCCATAGCGGGAAACACGACCATACGATGGTTTCAGGCCGACGATACCACACCAGGAAGCCGGTAATCTGATTGATCCTGCGGTTTCCGATCCAATCCCTGCCGGCGCCAGATACGCGATCGGAGCAGCTGCTGATCCACCGGAAGAGCCACCTGGAGCACGGGAGGTGTTCCATGGATTCTTGGTCGGTCCATAATCAGAAGTCTCGGTAGACGAACCATGTGCCCATGCATCCATATTGGTTTTACCAGTAATAATCATACCTTCCTGTTTCAGCCGTGTGATCACGGTAGCATCGTAGGGCGGGACAAAGGTATCCAGCACCTTGGCAGACGCAGTGGTACGCAGTCCATTGGTACAGAAATTATCTTTAATGGCCAGTGGAATATTTGCCAGCATTCCCGTGTTTTCAAACGAGACGTCGTCTGATGAAACGGTAGTCATGTATACATTCAGATCGGTGTTATGTGTCTGAATACGCTTTTCAAAGTAACTGAATGCTTCCTTCGGGGAGAGTTTCTTTGCCTGATAGAGATCAAGCAGACCGGTAACGGTTGTTCCGAGTAAGCTCATAAGATGCGACCAACTTTAAACAATGAATCTTTTTTTTGAGATGTATTTGCAAGCGCCTCCTGATGGGAAAGTCCGCGGGTGTTTGGAGTTCCATCCTTAAAATAGACATTATCAAACTGTGTTGAATGGGCAGTGCCGTCAATAGTACTGGTATCCAGTTCCTGCATGTTTTCGACGTAAGAAAGTGTCTGTTCAAGCTGCGAGAGGTATTTTTCTACCTCTTCGTCAGTAATAGAAAGATTTGCCAGTTTGGCAAGGTGGAGGATGTCCTTTTTTTCAAGTTTTTTTGCGCTCGACATGAGATTATTATAACCAAGATTCTTACTTTTTAAAGGCCATTACAACAGGAGTCTGCTCACTTCCCTGTCCCATAGGATTATCCCGCATAATCTCGGCAATTTCCTGATCGGAAAAAACAGTCGCGTTTCCCAGAATGTCCCTTCCCAGATCGTTCGCGTCAATAATTACCACACCGTCGAACAGACTTCGTTCTTCTGGGGAAAGCTGCGATTCGAGAACTGTACTGATTTTCTGAGCTGCTTTATCCGGGTTTTTTGGTCCCAGTTTGGCCGACACATTTGAGGGATAGAGAGAGTACTCAGTCGGCCCGTCAATGGATGCAACGGTCCTGCCGGCAATACGATAGAATACCCCCTTCATGCCGAAGGGCTTGGTCACAATCGACGCTACTGCCGCAAACAGAATACGAGGTAATCCGACCTCGTTAATCGCCAGCTGCATTGTCCATGGGCTTCCCAGACCGATCCCGTAGGGGGTTCGTGTTACAAACCGAGAGAGGGTCTTGCCCCAGAACGTCGGGTTGATATCCCAGATGAAGTATGACCGTCCCTGGGAAATTGCAACAATCTTTTCCGAAACGATTGCGATCCAGCGGTTGTCAGCCAGAGCGGATTTTTTTTCGAGCAAATGCTTCCGGAACAGGACCACTTCCTGGGTTATTTTGGACGCATAATCATCCCCTTTGGCGAACAACTCGGTTTTAATCGGATAGCGATACCAGGTTCCAGTGGGGGTACTCATCTCAATCTCTTTACCATGGTTGGCTGAGAACGGTGGACGCTCTAGCGTCTCCGGTGCGACAGTCTGTTCGTCAAAGTACAAGCGCATCCAGATTTCCAGGTTCAGCATACGCCAGAACAACATGGTATCGTCATTTTTCCCTTGAATAAACAGCTCGAAGGCTTTGACAACTTCAGACTGGTTCCAGTAGGCACGGTTGGCAAACGATTCAGACATAAAGATCCCGTAAATTCGATTTTTCATCCGGAGAAACCATTCGTTTTCCGGGGTCGTAAACCCAATCTTGTTACGCCGTTGTGAGATCATTTCCGGCAGATAGGACCTGAACGCCTTACGAAGAATCGACTTGTTCCAGCCATGCTGAATAATAGCCTCGTCCGGTAAGGTAAACAGGAACCGAAGGAGGTTCAGGTCAAGAAATGGTACCCGTCCTTCTATCGAAAAGCGCATGGCATTTTTATCTTCGTAGCGCAGTAGAGACTGGAGACTGTTCCCGAAGATATCTTCCAGCAACCGTTCTTTTAGATTATCTGAAACCGTTGGAAACCGTGATTTTGCATGACGTTTTTTAAACGAATCCTGTAACAGATCTCCCATCGCAATGCGTTGTTGAAAACCCAGAGAGTAGGTCAGTTTTTGCATTCCCAGTTTCCAGAAAATATCGCGTGAACTCCAGACCTCCCGAAGCAGCTTGACGTACTCTCCCCGCTTCAGCATCTGCTTGATATAGACAAAGTAATACGGCAGATACCCCGCCATCATCTCATCCGCTCCCTGACCATCCAGCAGGACAGTTACGTCCTCGTGAGCCCGTCTCATAACCTGGTACTGCGCGTATGGACCAGTACTGATGGTTGGCTCTTCCTGATACTTGATAAAGTCTTCCAGATCGGTAAAAAACTCTTCCGGTTTTGGAAAGACCTTTACATTATCAATGTGTTTGAGTTGTGCAATCAGCGCATCGATGTATTTCTCTTCGTCGTTAACTGATCCGGGAAACACCGCTGAATAGGCTTTCTGTTCTTTTCCTAACGAACCGGTATCTTGTGCTTTTTCGCGAAGGAGCTTATTTGCAACAGCTACAACCGTCGAAGAATCGAGCCCGCCTGAGAGACAGGTACCGACCGGAACTTCCGAAACCAGTCGCATCTGGATTGCTTTGGTCAGCAACTGTTCGAAGGTTTCGATATCTTCCGAAGTACAAGCTGATTTAGGGCGAGTTTTAGACAGTTCCTTACGAAGATTGGTATATGACTCAATCCGGTGTTTACCACCTTCGATGATCATCATCTGTCCGGGCAACAACCGGCGCACTCCTTTAAAGAAGGTCTCTTCTCCTTCGTCATGGATCCGGTACATCAGATAGCGGTAGATCGTTTCGTCGTTTGGAACCTTTTCCACCAGACCGCTGTTAATGATTGGCTTTATCTCAGATCCAAAAAGCAGCGTTGACCCCTGTACTGCGTAATAAAGCGGTTTAATGCCGAAATGGTCGCGTACGAGCAATAGACGCTTCTGCGTAATATCATAGAGCGCGATACCAAACATACCGTTATAGCGGTCAAAGCTGGTATCTCCCCATTCTTCGTACCCATGAACAATAATCTCGGTATCGGAGTGAGTTTTGAAGACATGTCCTTTCGCTTCCAGCTCTTCGCGGAGTTCGCGGTAATTGTAGATTTCGCCATTGTAGACAACCACGACTGTTTTATCTTCGTTGTAGATGGGCTGGTCTCCCCCTGCCCGGTCGATAATTGCAAGTCTCCGGTTTACCATCGAAAGGGTATCATCCAGATAAAAGCCGTCACCGTCCGGTCCCCGGTGTTCCATATCTGCTGACATCTGTTTGATAAGTTTCTTATCGTGTAACCCGTAAAAGCCTGCAATTCCGCACATAACGCACAAAAAATAGTATTGACCTTTATTGTACTCCACCCGCGCTGTTTTTTGTTATGTTTACGAATACATACTGGTGAGGTATAATTCTGGTGTCCTACTCTTTTCTCCACGGAGGCGCGTAATGGAGCAATTGTTCTGGGACCTGGTCGGACCGTTCATCACGGGGGAGAACATCTCGAGAGCTCTCCTCATCCTCATGGTTAGTTTGACACTCATTGTCTTACCACATCTTCACGATGAACAGAACGACCCCAACAACCACTAGCGGGTGACGACACCCCCAAAGACTGGCAGTACCGGTTAATGAGGACTGGTATTGCTGAAGGGCCATGCAGCTCTTCAACCCTTTGAGGCGTATTCGTTCGATGATGCGCCTCACCCCACCTTTTGGCACCGGTACTTGAGCAATCCCCCCGTTATTTGCGTCTGAATCGTGTTTTTGATATACTTACATAGATGTTACCCGCAGTTCGTACTACATTGTATTACTTGGTGCTGTATCTCCTTATTATTGGTCTGTTTATTGGAGTGGTCGGTTATCTCTTTGTATATCTGGCTCAGTTTGTGATAAGCAGAAAAAGATAAGTGCCTGAACATGCTTACATGGCACGAAGGAGTTTGATACGCTCCTCTACTGGAGGGTGCGTGCTGAAGAGATTCTGCAGCCAGTTAACGGCTTTTTCACGTGGAAGTGGATTCGAGATAAACAGATGAGCAGTAGATGTTGTTGCCGAATGAACACCCTGGGTATAACCGGAAATCTTTTCCAGCGCACTGGCAAGGCCTTCAGGGTTACGAGTTAAGAGTGCTCCGCTGGCATCGGCCAGATACTCACGGCGACGGGAAACTGCAAACTGAATCAATGTAGCAGCAATGGGACTCAAAATCAGGGCAAGAATGAGCACTACCAACAGAATGGGATTTTTGTTTTCACGCTTTCCTCCTCCCCACCACATACTCCGCAGTACCCATTCGGTCACCAGTGCAATGGTCCCAACCAGAACACTGACGATGGACATCACCAGAATATCGTAGTTTTTAATATGTGCCAGTTCATGCGCGATTACTCCTTCCAGTTCTCCCCGGTCAAGGCGAGCTAACAGACCCGTAGTGGCACAGACAACCCCATGCTTTGGATCACGGCCGGTAGCAAAAGCATTTGGGGCATCATCATGGATAACATACAGTCTGGGCATGGGAATACCCGCGGCAATAACCAGGTTTTCGGTAACCGTATAAAAATCAAAATACTCTTCCCGTGTAGCCGGTTTTGCCTGTACGGTCATCAGCACTACCCGATCGGAATAGAAGTAACTAAAAAACGCAGACCCAAACGAGATCAGCAACCCCAGAATCAGGAAAAACTGGCTATCACCCATGTACCAGCCGATCAAATAGAACAGGCCGCTAAACAGGGCAATAAATACCGCCATAATAAACCAGGTCTTCAGCTGATTGCTGGAGATCTGCTGATAGATTGTCATGATTAGTTAAATGAGACCTTAACGTTTTCCCGGTCCGCTTCATCCGCCTTAAAGAACTCAAAGGCTTTGAAGTTGAAGATCCCTGCAATCAGATTTCCCGGGAACATCTGAATCTTGGCATTATAGTCCAGAACGTTGGAGTTGTAGAACTGACGTGAATAGGCAACCTTATCTTCGGTGTCTTCCAGCTGACGCTGTAAGTCCTGGAAATTGGTGTTGGCTTTCAGGTCTGGGTAATTTTCAGCTACGGCAAACAAAGACTTGAGGGCCCCGGTCAGCATATCATCCGCGGCTGCTTTCTCATGCGGGCTCTTTGCCGACATCAATGCAGAACGGGCTGCCGTGACATTCTCAAACAGTTCTTTTTCGTGTTTGGCGTATCCTTTTACGGTTTCGACCAGATTCGGGATCAGATCAGCACGACGCTTTAACTGGACATCAATACCAGACAAGGCTTCTTCGATCCGGGTTCGAAGGGTAATAAATCCGTTGTATGTAGCAACTACATATAAAACGATGATAACCGCTGCGCCAATTGCTATAAGGGTTGGTGTGTTCATGCATAAATTAAAATAGTAATACCGTAATTATACCAAAAATCTCTTACATCATATTCCAGTTGCAGCGAACGTACGGGAGAGATTTACTATATTAATTTGGATTAAATACCTATATAAATACTGCTAATCTATATCATGTAATAAACTTCTCCGTATTTTTCTTCCGCAGGTTTTCTCGCTTGAAAATTGATATAGCTGATAATATAATCGCAGATAATCATTATAACTTATTACGTTTTGAGTATGGCAAACAAAGGATCGTCAGATCAATATAAAAACAAAGTCATGTCTGCTCTTCAGGATAAATCCACTCTTATCTCCCTTGGGATTTTTATCGTATTCCTTATCATCGCAGGAATACTGATCTTTACCAACCAGCGACGCATCTCTGTCTCCAACATCGATGAGGAAGCAAAGAATCAGCCGACTGCCAACCAGCAGCAGCCTTCCGCCGCTCCTGAGCAGGGACAGCGCTACACCGTAAAAGAGAATGAAACACTCTGGAGTATTGCTGAACAGGCCTATGGTTCAGGATACAACTGGGTTGATATCGTAGAAGCAAATAACATTACTAATCCTGATATGGTCTCCGCCGGAACACAGCTTGCCATCCCATCGGTAGAACCGAAGATGGCTACCACCGGACAGGTTGAGACGGGAGAAGTTGCTGCCGCTCAGACCGGACAGGCACAGCCAAAGATTGAAGAGGTAACTGTACAGCCAGGTGATACCCTCTGGAGCATTGCCACACAGGTCTATGGTGATGGATATGCATGGACCGAGATTGCCCGGGCAAATAATCTTGCCAATCCACATTATATTCACGCGGGGACCCGTTTATCGATGCCACAACGATAAGCTGATCCGCACAGAAAACGCCAGGTTCGCCTGGCGTTTTTTTTTGCTATAATGCACGATATATTCGAGCATACATAGTGTTAGAATATATTCAATCTTGTACGCGGTGGTAGTTCAACGGTAGAATGTCTCCTTCCCAAGGAGAAGGTTGCCGGTTCAAATCCGGTCCACCGCTCACGTGCGGTCCTTACCACCATGCCGGAGTAGCTCAGTCGGTAGAGCAATGCTTTCGTAAAGCAGAGGTCGCGGGTTCGATTCCCGCCTTCGGCTCATATAACGTCTACAGTGTGGCGGGACTAGCCTCCGGCGTCGCCCGCCTTCGGCTCACATTATTGATCTGGTACAATATGCCTATGTCTAAAAGCCTGGGATCACACCGACAATCACATTACCAAAAAAAGATGTTCTTCATTTTTGGCGGTCTTGGCTTATTTGTAATCTTCATGGCGGTGTTCGGGCTGAACTTCCTGATCAACATCGGTGTCTGGTTTAACGGACTCGTTTCCAACGAACCGGAAGAAGTACAGGCGCGCGACGAATTTTTTGGAACACTGTTTGTAAACAATCCTCCTGCGGCGACCAATAGTGCTTCTCTGATCATCTCCGGAAACACTACTGAATTTGATACCGTCACCTTTATCATTAATGACGAAGAAGTAAAAGAAGCACAAGTACTGAACGCGGACTCATTTACCGAAAAAATCGGCGCTCTAAAACCAGGTTCCAATACAGTTCAGGTTATCGCAACTGCTACAAAGCAGAAACAGACAAAAGAATCCGACGTCTTTACCATAAAGTATATAAATACAAAACCGAAGATCGAGATTTCCGAACCGGCAAATGGAGCAGAGATTACCAAAGATGAGATCGTGATCAAGGGATCAACTGATAAAAACAACTCTGTGGAGATCGATGGGGCACCCGTTGTGGTGAGTGCTACCGGAACATTTGAAGAAGAAGTCCGTCTGAAAGACGGTGAAAATCTCATCGAGATTCTCGCTATTGACGAAGCCGGTAACGAAGAAAAGATTGAACTGAAGATTATCTATAAAAAAGAATAACACTGCGATCACGCTGCCTGTTTCTGCTTTTCCCGGAACACAAAAACAAAAGTGATGGCTGACCAAAATAGAATAAACGGGTGCAAGAGGATGTTATCAAACAGCGAAAAGGTACCTAAAAACAGAAACAGAGAACACAGATACCGTTCTACTGTACACAATCGATACAATAGAAACAGATACGCAGCCAGTCCAAAGATCCCACTGGTCACCAGTATCATCAGGAAACTTGAATGAAACGAGGCCTGTGCGTGGTGCGGATACGGAGAAAACGGAACTTCTTTTTCATCTCCAATATGATTAAAGCCAATACCTGTAAGAGGGCGCTGCTGCCAGATCTGTATTCCTTCCTGATAATCGCTGGCACGACTTTGTATGGTGCTGGTTCGCAGTAGATTTACGCCTTCACCCGAAGGTTTTGGTACCGCCCATACCACCAGCCCCACCAGTACTACTCCCGTCAGTGCGGCGATAAGAGTCCTGCGGGAACGCAGGAGGGGCAGCATGCCAACAACCAGTGACAGATATGCACCGCGGGAAAAGGTGAGCACAATAATGATCAGCAGCAACACCAGTATACTTATGCGCCACGGACGGGCAGGTGGAAGCTCTTTCCAGAACAAAAAGAATACAGAGATACCCAGAATGCCTGCCAGTACGGCTGGTTCGAGTACCGTACCAAACGCGCGATACGCATGCGGGTCCCATCCCTGTGGCATAAGCGGACGAAGATCAGGGAAGACCACATACTGTACCAGTGCACTCACTGCTAACACGCCGGTCGAGAGATAGATCGTGCGTAATAGAACCTGATGCCAGAGGAGTTGTTTTGCCGTACTCACCAGAATCACCAGCAGTGCCCCGAAATAGACCATCAGGCGGAGTAAATACAGCCCGGCAGTCAGATTACTCTCTGCCGAATACCATCCGAGTGAGATGCTATAGGTAAGTAGCAGTGTTGCCAGAAAGATCAGGATCGGAGTGGTCAGATACCGGAGTTCAGAGGTCTTTAGACGGTTCCGGCTGAACAGCACCAGACCCAGAATAACAAAACAGGTCAGGGGGAGTTCGTAGAGATAGAGATTCGCAGAACCCAGTGACAGTCTTCCCAATTGTCCCAGCGGGAACAGCAGGATTGAGACGATGAGGAGAGTATTCAGAACACGTGTTGGGAGTGCCATCAGTTGAGACTTCATTCTGAAGTAGCCCAATACTGATAAAGCTTGGCACGAACCAGAAACGAATGGAAGCTCATCATAAATGAGTAGATAAAGCCAGGTGCGCCATCTCGATACCCTTGCAGCCAGAAGAAGGTATACAGAAACTTGAGGTTCGGTTTTAAGAGCAGGTCTGTCATACGGAAAGGATACTGCTGATCAAATAATTCCCGGGCGCGCATCGTACTGTACTCGTTTATATCAAGGAGAAACGCAGTTACCGAAGCGTGGGGATAATGATGGAGCGCATGGGTTAGTGCTCCGGCGGCACCTCGGGGATCAAAGGTTTCGTGCACATTCCCCTTCCAGGTGCCACTCTGTTGTTTCATCAGCCGGATAAATCCTCTGGTACGTGCTGCCGTCAGTTCACCAAAGCGCAGTTCGTGATTGCACCAGAAATCAATCCGTTTCAGAAAATAGGCATTAAACGAAGGTGCGGCAAGTGTTGATTGTATCTCCGTTGCCAGTTCGGGCGAAACCACTTCATCTGCATCGACAAACAAAACCCAGTCTGTTTGAGCCTGTTTCATGGCAAAGGTTCGCTGAGCGGAAAATGTCTCCAGTTCGTGCTGTACAATCTGTGCGCCCGCTTTTTTGGCTTTGGCAACAGTATCGTCTGTAGAGTAGTTATCTATTACCAGAACTGTATCGCAGAAGGAAAGAGAGGCAATACAGCGTTCAATCCGTTCAGATTCATTGTGAGCAAGAATAAGTGCGGTCAGTGCCATAGAGTATTATACCTGATAGAGTGCCCCTAGTTGTTTTGCATACTGCTTCCAGCTAAACTGGGTACGAACGGTTTTCTGGACCGTTTCTGAGACGGGTTTGAGTCCGGTCAGGGCATCTGCGAGATCATCCGGCTCGGTCACCACCCGAACATACGGTTGGAGCTCCGGAATAAGAGCTGATTCCAGCCCTACTACCGGACAGCCCACACTGAGCGCTTCCAATACCGGAAAATTAAAGCTTTCGTATCGTGAGGCGGTAATATAGGCATATGCCTGACGATACAACACTGCCAGTTGTTCCTGTTGAACCTGCGGCAGAATGGTGACCCCCTTCTCAGTGCGGTTGCGGGCAACCCCGACCAGTATCAGCGCCATATCCTGGTACCCCTGCTGGCTACGCAGACGACGAAACGCCTGTACTACCAGATCAACCCGCTTGATAGGTTGATCTGATCCCACATAGAGCAGAAACCGTTTGCGCGACAAGGGCGGGAGATTCACAAAATGGCGCGGTACCCCAAAGGGAATCACTACCGTCTTTTTTTCGGATCCCGGGGCATAGACACTCAGTTCTTCGAGAATACGTCTTGAAGAAACCACAATTCTGTACGCACGGGTTACGTAGTCTTTGAGTTGTCCCGCCAGTCGGCCGTAATCCTGCTGATAATACTCCGGGAACTGATAAAACGACAGCCCGTGAGAAATCGCGATCGTTACCGGCGGTAAGACCACCGGTAATGCCTGATTTACTGCCAGAAACACATCCGGCTTGGACCGCAGAATCTCGGCAGAGACCGCAATCTTCATCCAGCCGCTTGCGGGCTTCAGCTGTTTTCTGACAATGCTACCGGACTGTGGCAAAGGACAAAATGAGTACAGATGATAGGTATGGTTCGTGTCCTGCGCGAGCGCGTCAATCAGCTCTGCGCTATACCGGTAGGTTCCATAGCGCGTATCGCTGCATAATGCCCCTCCATCAACGCCAATAATCATAGAAAAAAGAATCCATCTTCTAATAGAGTTTTAGGAAATCTGAGAACTTCGTAGAGTTTCTGTACCGGTCCACCATATCGCATTAGAAAACGCAGTCTGTTGCGGGCGAGCAGTTTTTTCTTTTCCGGCCGCAGATCTGATGTTTCGTAATGCGCATACTCCTGCATGCTATCAATTCCGATCTGGAGGCCGTTCCGGCGTGCCCGGGTACAAAACTCAACATCTTCATAATACATGCCGAAGGACTCATCGAACATCCCGATTTTCTCAAATACACTTTTTTTAACGCAGATCAACGATCCCGAGACAAAATCAACCGGCGTAAATCTGGATTCCGGACGTGTTTCAAGCAGTCCCCCACTCATCCGCAGCCGGTCTATTGCACCCCCGAAATACATCTTGTCGTGCTGTTCAAACGGATATCCCCAGACATCAAAGTTTGATGCAGCTTCGAGCCAGTGTTTCTTTTGCAGTCCGTAGAGTGAGATATCTGGGTTCGCAATGCAAAACACATCATAATGATGCAGCGTGTCACGCAGTACCGCATTAATTGCGGCAGCATACCCCAAGCCGGTGTGAGTATTATCCGGCAGAAAGATTTCATCCACCCCCAGTTTGATAAACTCCTGTTCCAGACGGAGCTGTTCCTGAACCGGCGTATTATAGAGCACCATGATGACAGCAGTTTTCATAGATCAACGATAGCGGGTAAGTAGTAACCAATAGGTCAAAAACTCCATATACGCAAATGCAATATCAAGGGGAATACGGTGAAGGCCGTCATTATATCCCTTATCTTCGATAAAGCGCGCATAGAACATATGAACGGGATAGAGGGTGATATGCTTGAGCCCTGACCGCTCCCCGGCCGCATGTTTCCGGGCCGCTTCCCGGTAACTATACTGGGTAAATTTACGAAACAGCTGAGTTAAGGAACGATAGGAATAATGATACAACGTACCCGTAGTAACGCCGGATGTCCCGCGGATCAGCTGAAAGGTCGCATGAATCGGTTGGAGATCTACCTTCACTGCGTCCCGTCGGAACAAACGAAGCGCCTGATATGATTCTCCCCCGTGCCGCACTGGTCGACCCAGAAAAAAATTGGTATATGGTACCAGATACCCTGTGGGCTGATGCGAGTGCCTTCGCGAACTGCTTAGAATCTCCTCAATCTCCTTACGAAGCTCCGGACTTACTACTTCATCGCTATCCAGGCAGAGCACCCATTCACCGTGGGCGGCTTGTAGCGAAACCACCCGTTGTTTCCCTTCGCTTGGCTCTGGACTATGGATGACATGCGACCCGTAGGATTCCGCGATCTCAACAGTCGCGTCAGTAGAGCGGTCATCTGCAACAATAATCTCGTCGGCCAGGCCGGTAACAGAAGAAAGGGTACGGGCAAGCGTCTCGGCCGCGTTTTTCGTAATCAGGATACAGCTTAAGTGGATAGGCTTCGACATAAGAAAACGGGTGGACGCGGAGGGACTTGAACCCCCGACATTTGCAATGTGAATGCAACGCTCTGCCAGCTGAGCTACGCGTCCTGGGTTCCACACAATGGCGGATAAGAAGTATTATACCTTGTTTTTGCCCCGAAACTTAGCTACAATCTTATATCGAACAGTGTTTTTATGCAAGTTGTTTTAATTGAGAGGCATCGATGAAGATACTACGCGCTATATTTTTCTTTGTGATGGAGATCATGGAGACCATCGTCTTTATTGGGTCTCTGTTTATCGTGATGTACCTGTTTATCGTACAGCCGAATCAGGTAAAAGGAGTCTCCATGGACTACACCTTCGCCAGTGGTGATTACATCTTTACCAGTAAGATCACCTACAAATTCCGTGGCTACCAGCGGGGAGATATTATCGTCTTTAAATCACCAAAAAATCCTGACATTGAGTATATTAAACGCATTATAGGCTTGCCCGGAGATACGGTGCTGGTTGAGGATAAACAGGTCTTCGTGAATGATATTCTGATAGACGAACCGTATATTGCTGACGCAACTGTCCTTTGGGAGAACGGCTTTACCGTAAACGGCGTGCCCTACACTGTTCCGGACGGATACCTCTATGTGATGGGAGATAACCGGCCCCGTTCCTCTGACTCACGAGAATTTGGACCAATTACCTTTGAATCGGTTGTCGGACAGGTATTTTATCGCTACCTACCTCCACAAAAAGCGGGATGGATGGAAAACCCGTGGCCGAGCGATCTCCGGACCAATTAAGAAGTCTGTTCCGTAGTAATTTTGCGGGCAATCCGCCTCAGGATTCGGGTTGAATGCTCAAGACTTCCTTTTATCTCGATTGAGATCTTGCTCCGAATCCGGGACTGGATAATCTTTACCTCCACATCACCGAGCGCATGGGTGATCTCCCGCACCATTTGGTTTACTTCAGGAACTTTGAGACGGTCGCCTTCTGATTTTGTTTCGTACAGTGCTTCCCGCACCAGTTCTTCGGTCTGCTGCGATGTAAGATTCTTTGCCAGTACCTCTTCGTAGACCCGAATCATGGTTTCGTAATCCGGGAGACGGGAGATAATAAAGAGATGACTGGTTGAGACAAGTTGAGCATAATAGCCGTCCATTAAGATAACCGGCAGTTTGTTTAATCGAAGATAATGGGCAATATACGAAGGTTTCATTTGCAGCGCCTGAGACAGTTCTACAATCCGGATCTCGTGCTCATCCTTGAGAAACTTCATTAAACGTGCTTTTTCAAACACATCAGGAGATTCTTTAATACGGGCTATAACATGCGAGATATCATGAGACATATCTCTTTATTGTAGCAGAAAGTTATCTGAGTTATGCCTTGGCTTCTGTTGCGGCAGGTTCTGTTTCAGCCTTTTTTGAAGCAGCTTTTTTGGGAGCTGGGGCAGCTGGCTGTTCAGTCTGAACAGTTACATACTGCTTTCCACGGCGGGTGTAGAACTGGCACACTCCATCAGCTAATGCAACCAGAGAGAAATCTTTAGAAACCAGAACGTTCGGTCCTGCATGGAACTTTGATCCACGCTGACGGACAATGATGTTTCCGGTCTTTACGACCTGACCACCATAGATCTTAACACCTAATCGTTTTGCAATAGAATCTCTGTTTCCTCGTACTGCGCGTTGCGCTTTGGTATGTGCCATAGAAGTATCTTAGATAGACTGAATTTTAATTTTTGTCAGCTCTGCACGGAAGCCATTGGTGCGGCGATAGCGTACTTTTGCCTTAAACTTTGAAACACGAACTTTATCACCTTTCATGTGTTCGATAACGGTTGCGGTAACGTTCTTTTTCAATACAGGGGTTCCAACTTCAACTTCTGCTCCCTCTTCATCAAAGATGCCGAGTGTTTCGAGTTCAATTGTGTCATCAACATTATTGTTTAATTTTTGCACAATAATAACCTCGTCAGGTTTAACGAGAAATTGTTGACCACCAGTACGAATAACTGCCATTTTTGCCATTCGTTTATTATACATGATCACAGAAGCATGTCAAGCATCTTTAATGCGTAGAGAACAGCATTAGTTGACTTTGGCAACCAGATAGCGGTAGGCTGAATACCCGGCCAGCGGAAGCAGCGTCAGTAACAGCAGTAATCCGCGCACATCTCCGGTCCCGCCGGTAGTAGCACCCAGAACGGTCGCATCTCCATCTTCCCGGACAAGAAGTGTACCTGTTCCGTTGTACGTCTGGTTGAATTCTGCCGCAGTCAACACGGTCGGTGTGCCGTTCTGCTGAGAGACAGAGACCATATACGGAACCTGTGGAATATGCTGTGCTGGAATATCGAGATATCCGGTTTCATCTACTACGGTTTCAAAGGCTGGGTTCGAGCTGAATGGATAAGTTATCGCTACTCGAGTCCCCGGTGATAAACGCCCTGCAATCTGTTGCGGGGTATCCTCAATCTGCGCAGAAGCGCGTACCGATCCTTTTGTATAGTTTTGCTTTACGATCTCAAGCATACCAAGCGGTTCATCCTGTTGCTTAGATTCTGCATATGCGATAGTAAAGGATCCGTTTCCGTCTGCGGATGTTTCACCAATTCTCTTTCCCTTTTTCCCTGCATCAGAGAGTGTGTACAGCACAACGGTTGCGTTGGGATGGGATACCACACCCTGAACACGCTTTGTGTTCCCATCTCCGTCTGTGGAAACCAGATACTGCATTAACCGTGGTGCATTTTGTGCGGCAAAGGCATGCGCCTGTTCTTTATCCAGCGGTTCGAGCGGAACATCGCGGTGCTCCATCTGACCTTTTTGCACAATGTCTTCACCAGTATACAGTTCGGAGTAAAAACGTCCAGCATCAGGATTAAGGGTTAACAGATTGGACGGGAACGCGTAGCCCGCTTTTGAGATGTTCAGACGATATGTCCCGTCGGGTACCCAGAACGAGAAGAATCCATCCGGTTTAGTACGTTGTGGATTGGTGATGTTACCAATAGTGGGATGAGCTGAGACATCTGACTGGGTAACCGGTCGATTAGTCGAAGCGTTAATCAGTGTAACCGTTACCTCTGCAAGCGGTTCCAGTGTAACGCTATCAAAGACGGTTCCATAGGGATCTTGCAACAGAGTACAAGCAGCATCAAAACTGAGCGTGGCTTGTTGCTGGCCACGATTACTATCTACTGGTGGACGCTGCTGATCCGAAGTCTGATATCCCATCATAAAGACACTGGTAGTGTTCGGCGGGGTGGTACTCTCCCATTCAAATTCATCCCGCTTGTTTTTATCGGTAATACGGCGGTCAATCACCGGTTTCCCGGTCTCATCAAACATCCGGGAAGTGTAATTTGCGTTATTTGTGGCACCATCTTCGCTCCATTTCAAGTCCAGACCCAGATACTCATCTCCTTCTTTGGTTCCTGTGGTGCAGCTATACGAGGCACGTGACGCTTTGTCTCCCGAGTTGGCAACCATACATTCCACAATATAGGCCGGCTTGTTATCTTCGATGCCCAGCGTTTCCCGCAGACGGGCAATATTGGAAACTTTTACCCGTTTAGTTGTCGCTGTAGGTGCAGTGTTGGTTGAGCATTTAGTATCTCCACTGTTACATAATGCAGAAGAAACGCAGGCAAAGTTTGACCATTCTTCGCCGGAAAGGTCCGTTTCTTTCGTTTGCACCTGCTTGACGGTAGGTGTGGGTTCTACCTGATCAAACTCAACGTAAAACGTCAGATTTGCCACACTGTTCCCATGTCCCCACCGGACGACGTCAAAATCCCGTCCAAATGGATCGGCAATAATACAGGCACCAAAGTTGTTACTCTCCCCAAAGTCCTGAGTATACTCGCCATTACATCGCTCAAGGGGTTTGATCTCTCCATTGTTTCTGGCTACTCCGACAATCTTAAATTCTCCCTGCATGTCTACTCGGGGAACCGCACGGGCATAAAACGGAGACGAGTAACACAAAAAGTTGATACCCGCGGTAAGTTCACAATCAGCGGTCCCGATTTCGCTTTGACTGGTAAGTAGTTTGGTAAAGCGGAAGTCCCCTTCGCGCATACAATACTTCGGATCTTTGGTAATCGGTTTCCCATTAATATCTACCGTAATATTTTTGTTTCGGGCGACAGTTTTTGCTTCAGGATACCGGGGCAGTTCAAAGACATCAGTCTGCCCATCGCCGTCAATATCAATGGGCGTTGTATCGTTAGAGTCCGGAGCCAGAGTATCAAACATTGTCATACCATTCGAACCCGTAGAGCGATAGCGGAACCAGGCCATGTTTCCTTTGTGAACTGCCTCAGATGATTCATCTAAAATGAGCGGCTGATTCGTGAGACTAAAGGTCTCGATCCAGATATTCGGTAATGGTACCTGGGTTGATTGCGATTTGGTTACCACCTTAAAGTTGATCTGGGGAGCTTGCCCTTCATCAGCAATTACGGGCAACGCGGATGTCATCAATAGACAACTGACCACAATACTTCCCAGAACCGTCTTAATATTCGATAACGTCATAGTTTTTCTGTTGTACTGATAACCATTCTTCAAATGAACCTTCCTGAATTGAGCCATTTGATTTTGATGCTACCTGAGCAAACGTATACAGAGCCTCTCTCTGTGTCCCGTTACTCTCTACCGATAACAGCGTCAGATCGGTTACACCTCCCGCAGCAAGAGCACGAATATTTTTGTTGAACGGTTCATCAAAGGTAATCTGCTCGTCCGGTCCCACATTTTCAAACGTAAAGATTGCATTCTGCTGCCAGACTACATCCAGCCGTTCCAGTGATGTATCCTGCTTCAGCTCTGTTGCTGCTTCTGTCATACTTAATTGACGATTTTTTACCTTGGTATGCAGATCCGTCATCTTCTGGAGCGCAATGCGTTTGCCCTGTTCGTATCCGGCACTGCCAGCCTGATTGTTATTAAAAAACCATAATGTCAGAACTGATCCTGAAATTCGTGCCGTTCGCTGTTTAATACCCTGCTGGACAGCCACATATCTCGCTGAGCGCTGTTCATAGTCTTTGTTCCGGGCATTATAGAATGAGGCTCCGAGTGTAATAACACCTGCTTTTGCGCCGGCCTGTAATGCGATCGATTCTTCTTTCATAGCTGTTCGAGCCAGTTTTTCCCGTTCAGGAGTACTGGGAGGCAGTACTTGGAGGAACCGGTCGAGATCCTCTTGATACAAAATTTCTTCTCCAACAGTCATAATAGCACCAAGTGCGGGCACCCTTGGTTGTTTCTGACCTGACTGTGGCGGGATAGTACCTCCTCCGGTAAAACCGGATGTCTCCGTATCAACATTTGCTGAATCGGTAACAGTGGATGGAGATGAGGAAGGATTGTTCCGCTGTTGCAGTACTGTGGTAACCACGACAAAAATAAGAACAACAAAGAATAATACACCACCCGCAATAATGAGTGGAAGTTTATTATTGGATTCCATCATAAAGTAATATTACCGTTTTTCACTCATGAATGCCAGTCCAATCATAAAGGTCACGAGAGAAGAACCTCCGTAGGATATCAGCGGCAGTGCTGTACCAGAAATCGGAAGAATTCCAAGGTTCATGCCGATATTTACAAAGACCTGAAAGATAAAGTACATAAAGAAGCCGATACTGTAATAAAACATAAACCGGTTATGTTCATTGTTCTGCTTCATATCATTCATATGCCGGTTTATCTTGAGAATGATCATAATAGCCAGCACGAAGTACATAAAAATAACTACTACCCCACCCAGAAAACCGAACTGTTCAACCAGCGAGGCAAACGCAAAGTCAGTATGGTTCTCCGGTAGAAAAAAAAGTGTAGACTGCTTCCCAAGCCCCAGTCCTCGCCCCAGAAACTGCCCTGAGCCAATCGTGATAATCGCCTGTGTCATATTGTAGGCAGTACCACTGGGATCAAGTTCCGGATTAATAAAACTTAAGATACGGTTCCGTTGATAGTTCGCCAGGAAAAACCAGGCAACCGGCATCAGCGCGACTACGCCTCCTATTAAGCCGGCAAGAAAGTTTTTTGGCACGGCAGAAAAGGTGGTAATAGCCATAAAGATAATTGCCAGAAACAGAGCCGTTTCAAGATCAGGTTGCAGGAAGATCAGAAAGGCGGGAATCACAAACGAAATAAGAATGATAATAAATGAAGAGAATTCTTTGAGAGACCGGTGATTGCGCGCCAGGTAATCGCTCAGAATCAGAATATAAAAGATCTTAAAAAACTCTGACGTTTGAAAGTTGAAGAAGACCAGATTAATCCAGCGGCGCGATCCGTTAATATCTTCTCCAATAATGAGTGTCAGCACAAACAGACCAATAAAAACAAAGTAGATGAGGTATGCATTGATCCGAAAAAACACCGAGCCAATCAGACGAATCACGATAAATGCCACAATCGCAGCGCCGGTAAACATCATCTGATTCGTAAGCAGATACGGTTTAATACCGGCCAGATTAAACAGACCAAATACAGCAAGAATAGCAGTCGGTATGAGAAATCTCCACATAGAGAATACAAACAGTTCACCTCTCCTGTAACTCAGGAGTTATGATAATGATACCTTGAGTTCCGGTCCGAAATCTATCTGTTTTGTAAGAACTGAGGCTTTGATTGTCTCAAGATAGGGCGTATACTCTTCCGGAATCACCAGACTGACCTTTTGTTCCATAGTGACTCCCATCTTCTTTCGTTCCGCCTGGATACTACGGATTAGTTCGCGGACTTTCCCTTCGAGAATCAGCTCTTCGGTCAGTTCAGTATCAAACGAAACTGCCGGCTCATCGGTTGTTCCTGGCGACAAGATAATCTCTTTAACATTCAGTTCATCCAAAATCAGCTGTTCGTACTGAGGGATATTCTGTTCAACAATAAAGCCCTGATTCTTAGGCAATTGAACGGCTACCGATGCCAGTGGCTGCTTAACCTTGAGCTTCTGTTCCTTCCGGTCACGATGTCCGGCTTCGACGATTGCCCGTACCAGTGTCATATCCGTTACCCGGTCATGATCGTGTTCAATATGTTCAAGCACCGGCCACACTGCAAGATGTACCGATTCTTCTCCAGTCAGACTGGTATAGATTTCTTCCGTCACGAACGGCATGATCGGTGAAAGTACCACCGTCAGCTGAACCAGGACATAGTGCAACGTCTCATAAAAGGACTGTTTATCTGCTTCTGATGCGGCACTGATCCAGACCCGGTCTCGACTGCGACGCAGGTACCAGGTAGACAGATCGCTGACAAACTTTTCCGCCTCAGCGGCAAAATCCCGGGCGTTATAGGCCAGAAGATGCTTTTCCCCATTGATAATCAAGTCCCGTAGACGTGCCAGAATCCAGCCATCCAGTGCATTCTCCGGCTGCGGAATACGCGTTGCATCGTGTTTCTGATACTCATATCCGTCCAGCTTGGCGTAATCGACAAAGAACTTGTAGACATTCCAGAGCATCAGATAAAACTGACGACGGACTTCATCTCCTTTTCGATAACCAAACAGCATGTTATCTGCCGGATTCTGTCGTGCATACATCCAGCGCATAACATCCACACCAATGACATCTGCTCCTTCGTTAAACTCAATCGAGTTTCCCCAGCTCTTATGCATTGCCCGTCCATCTTCTCCCAGCAGAGTACCAAATCCCAACACGGTTTGATATGGGTTGGTATCTTCCAGAACCGTAGACATCGCAATCATGGCATAAAACCAGTTTTTAAACTGTCCGGGGAACGACTCGGTAATAAAATCAACCGGGAACCACTGTTTAAAGAGTTCAGGATTGGTGAGATATGCCGGCTGTTTTGTGTTCGGGTCAAGAATGGTTGAGTATGGTACGATACCGGCGTCCAGCCAGGGATTGCCGACATCCGGTATACGTGACATCACTTTTCCGGTCTTGGATTTGATCTTAATGGTATCAACATAGGGACGATGCGGGGTATGCCCTTCGTACTGTTCCCAGCCTTCGATAGCGCGCTCTTTGAGTTCTGCCTCACTGCCGATCACTTCAAACTCGGTGCCATCTTCGGAAACCCAGATGGGCAGTGCCAGTCCCCAGAAACGCTTCTTGGAGATCAGCCAGTCGTGCATATTTTTCAGCCAGTCCAGTTCCCGATCCAACCCAAATGACGGTAACCAGTTAATCTTTTTGGCCACGGCAACCATCCGTTCCCGCAGGGTACGCGTATCTGAGTCAATAGTAGATGGCGTATCCATCGAGATGTACCATTCATCTACCACACGCCAGACCAGTTCAGTCTTACAACGCCAGCACTTGGGATAGCGATGCTGGTAGGACTGTGTTTTGTACAGGAACTCACCATCGTTTTTCTCTTTAAGGTATTTAAAGATGATACCCGGTTTCTCTTTTGCGTTCTGTCCAGAGAATTCGTTTAGCCCGGGATAATAGCTGGCATCTTCTTCGATCAACTCAATTACCGAAAGCTGCTCTTTCTTGCCCAGTTCAAAGTCTTCCTGACCTTGTCCCGGTGCAACATGGAGAACACCCGTCCCTTCTGCTTCTGAAACCAGATCTGTACCATCCACTATGGTGTGGAATGTTGCGGGATGTTTTTCCCGTGCTTCCTGGACACGGGGCAGATCATCAAATGGGGCTTCGTATTTCAGTCCGATCAACTCCGCTCCCTTCAGCTGTTTGAGTACTTCGTGTGTTTCTTTAATTGAGTCTTTGGTTCGTGATTCGGCCAGAATCAAATGTTGTCCGGACTCAGTTTTGATCAGGTTATAGGTAATCTCGGCATTGACTGCGAGCGCAACGTTTCCAGGAACCGTCCATGGTGTGGTGGTCCAGGCAAGCATGTATACAGGCGCATCGGTACCAAAGTCCTGGTCAATCAGTTTTAACTTGAAAAAGACCGTTTCGTGGGTAAGTTCGGCATAGTCTTCGGTCAGCATCTCATGTTGTGAAATGGCGGTTCCGCAACGGGGACACCACGGTACTGAATCATGTCCTTTGTAAATCCATCCATGATCGGCACATTTTTTGAGAAAATGCCAGATCATAAAGTTATTTTCAGAGGACATGGTGTAATAGGAGTTATCCCAGTCCATAAAGTATCCCAGGCGTTGAGATTGATTGGTCTGAATCGCAGAAAACTTCATGACACGATCTTTACAGAGCTGCACGAACTTGGCAATCGACTCGATTTTATCACCGGGAACCAGGTTCTCGATATCCCGCTTGGACTTGAGTCCGAGTTCTTTCTCTACCTCTACTTCTACCCAGAGGCCCTGACAATCAAAGCCATTGCGGAAGCGCTGTTTTTTCCCTTTCAGATTATGAAACTTTTGCCAGAGATCTTTGTAGCTGCGTCCCCAGGCATGATGAACACCCATCGGATTATTGGCCGTGATCGGTCCATCCATAAAAGAGAAGGTCTCGGTGGAGGAATCATTTTTATGCAGATATTTCTGAATAATACCCGTTTCATACCAGTGCTTCAGCCACTTATGCTCAATTGCAATAAAGGCTGCATTCGGATTCTGTTTCTGTTGCTCGGGTTGGGGGGCAGATTTATCTTGTTGCATAGTGATATATTGTATCGAAAAAGGAGGGAATACGCAAACTAAAGTATTGATTGATGAGGTAGCTTTCCAGGGGGCGAGTCGATGACTCGCCCCCTGTCCCAACTACTGGAAGCGGTTTGATGTGTGGTAGTTCGAGGTCTCAGGCACAGGCGTGTGCCGCGGTCTGGCCGGTTTGGCCGATCTCCGTCAGACGTGCCGGGCTGTGTCTACCCCGTGAAGAGGCCGAAGACCTCGTTGTCCTTGGCCGGGAACTCGCTGCCGCGGGGCGGCTTGGAGCCGTCGGGCCAGGTGAGGTAGACCGTCCCCTCCCAGTCCCCGAGCCCGTTGATGTGGCAGACGTTGCCCTGGAACTCGCAGGTGCGGCCGCCCGCGGTCGCCTTGAGGCCGGTCCCTTCGAAGCCGTCGGCGCAGGTCTTGATCCCGCCTGACTGCGGCTGGGGGGTAGCCGGCCGCCTCGCGGG
>CAYPQF010000013.1:0-2325 GCA_964412815.1 uncultured Gammaproteobacteria bacterium | reverse complement strand
TAATCGTTGTATGAATGGAATCGGTGCCATGATTCAAGAAGAGGTTCTTGCCAAAGAATTTATTACGATCGTCAATCATTCATTTCCCAAAGCGGCTGAGGCCATTCGTCATTGTTATGTCAAAGTGATTACGGCTCCCCTGAAACAAATGGGAAAAACGGTGCGGTATATAGGAATTTATTGTTCCAACGATCGCTTAGAGGCTGTCAAACAACAAAAAAATCAACTGCGCGAAGTAGCGATCTATATGGGACTGCTGGAAGTAGTTTGCTTAAATGCCACTCGTCTGGTACGAGATCCGGCTTCTCATTTGAAACAATCTGATCCCCGCTTCTGGCTGGAACTCCAGTGGGTTGCGACTGAACATACCAAACCTCCTTTCTCTTCTGAAGAACTATGAATCTATCCTTGAGTGATTCCTTCACACCCTCAACAAACGACTGGCTGATCAGTCAGGGCTATTCTCCTGACGACCTGAATCAACCCGGTCAGAACGGTGATACGGCCTTGATGAAAGCGGTGCATACAGGCACGATCACTCAGGTTGAAGAACTGATCCAGGCGGGTGCAGATTTGAACCGGAGAAATCAGGATGGCAATAATGCCCTCTGGTTTGCCTGCTTCAAAAATCATTTAGAGTTGATCCATCGGTTGATTGATGCGGGCATTGCGATCGACAATCAGAATGACAATGGTGCAACCGCATTAATGTACGCTGCTTCTGCAGGAAAGACTGAGATTGTACAAGTGTTACTGCAACGAGGAGCCAATCCTATGCTGAAAAACCTGGATGATTTTACCGCTTTAGACTTTGCTGGTAACCCTAGTATTTTAAGGATTCTCAAGCGTGCAACTGCTTCAGCGATCTAGTCAAACCTGTCATCAGGCAACAGAGCACTCCTATACCTCAGTATTGATGGATCCCAATTATGTCGATCCATCGACTCAGCCTGCTCCCTTCAAACGTTATCCCGCCTTTTACCGCCGCTTCCCGTTCCAGGCTGACCACTCCATTCATGCTCTGATTCACCTGGCCAGCGCCATTACCTATGAAAAAGTCTACAAAGACGGCCCTTATCAACTACGGGTGAATCCTTCGGCTGGTGCCCTGTATCCTACCGAACTCTATGTCCAGACGCGAAGCATTCCGGGCTTGATTGATGGCATTTACCATGTGGAGAGCGCCACCCATTCGCTGACCCTGATTTATGAATTAGTTGACGATGGCCTGGAAGCCTATCTCGCACCCAATCAACTGGTGAAAGGAATTATTTTTTTAGTCAGTTGCGTGTATTACCGTTCTAGCTGGAAATATAAAGATCGCAGTTTCCGCTATTGTTTTCTGGATAGCGGCCATCAAATCGGCGCGATCGAAGCCGCTGCCTATACCCAGGATCAACCCATTCAGGTCTTGTTTGAGTTTGATAAGGTCGCCTTAAATGGAGATTTGGGATTTGAAAATAAAGAACTTTCAGCAGCCTGTATCATTTCTGGTGATCTGAAGGATCGTCCTGTGCGTCGCCTACGATCGCCCCTGCCCTTCGTCAGTGGCACGGATTATTTTGAAGTAAACCCCTGGTTAGAGAGGGCTTATCGCGAAACCCTTACTCCGGCTAGCCCAGTGCAATCCCTCCCAAATCCTCACTTTCCCTTTGACAAACTCCGCTTTTCGGAGGCCATTTTGCAGCGGCGCTCGGCACGGCAATTCTGGAAACAGCCTATCTCCCAGAACTTATTTTGGAAAATTGTAGGGATTTTAGAACAACCTGTTCCCAGTCCTCAAACTGAAAAATTGGACATTTACTGGGTGATTCATCGCGTTGATGGCATGGAACCAGGAGTATATCGGGGACGGCAGTTATTAAAACCTGGAAATTTCAGCAGCAGAACAGGCTATTTGTGCATCAATCAAGCGATCGCTCGCGATAGCGCCGTTACGTTGTTGATCACCGCTGCCTTCCAGAACTATCAAACTGCCTTGCAACTGGCCGGACTGTTAGGACACCGTTTATATCTCGCCAGTCAGTATTGGGGGTTAGGTTGCACAGGCATCGGTGCCTATTATGACCAGGAAACCCAGGACTTTTTGGAAACTGATGAGGCAGTATTATATGCGCTGGCGATCGGCCCGCAACCAGTTACAACTTCTCACTCAGTTGTTGTCTCAGATCATGAATAGCCGCACTGGTATTGCGATCGTAGGCAATTTGTAGGCAGCGAGCGATCGTCTCTTCCAGTTGGATCGTTGGGAAGTAACGGCTTTGCGTCTGGAGTTGATAAGCTGTTTCCTGAAACTGATAAATCAATAAGCGTTGATTTTTGAAC
>CAYPQF010000012.1:0-2223 GCA_964412815.1 uncultured Gammaproteobacteria bacterium | reverse complement strand
CAGAGAGCGATTATCTTGGCGTCGGTCAGACCAGGTGGGGACCGCATCCTTACCGGTCCTGCGTAGGGACCTGTGGTTCTGTGGGTCGGGGACGGCAAGACCTTCGCCACCCTCAGTGGCCATCCCGCGGCGATCACGAGTGCGGGGTTCAGGGAGGTGTGCCAGCGCATCCGCACCGCCTCCGATGACGGCACGGCGCGGATGTGGGACGGCGATGGCCGGCCCCTTGCCACCCTCAGTGGCCATCGGGATATCGTCTGGAGCGCGGTGTTCAGTCCCGATGGCCAGCGCATCCTCACCGCTGGGTATGACGCCATTGTCCAGCTGTGGGCGGGAGACGGCCAGCTCCTGGTCACCTTCCGTGGCCATCGGGATATCGTCACCAGCGCGGTCTTCAGTCCCGATGGTCAGCGCATCCTCACCGCCTCCGCAGACCGCACGGCCCGGCTGTGGGGCGTGGATGGCCAGCTGCTCGCCACCCTCAGTGGCCATACGGATACCGTCGGGATGGCCCGCTTCAGTCCCGATGGCCAGCGCATCCTGACGACGTCCTGGGATGGCACCGCCCGGCTGTGGGAGCCGGTTCCAGACCGCCCGGCGCAGGTGCAACCCGACGATCACGCCGCGTGGCTGGCCATCGCGGCCTGCCGGGTGGGCCGCACGCTCAGCACGGAGGAGATCAACCGGTACGCCGTGCCTCGGCCGCTGCACTTCGATGCGGCAGCCCTCGCGCAACGCCAGTGCCCATGACGCGAGCAGCGGGAATAAACGGCGTTAGGCACTCGCCGCTCGCCGCGAGCGCCTGGGATGTGGGAAGTGACAGGTGGTCGTTGCGACCGTCGGGGTACCCGCGACGGCTTGCCCTGAGCACAGCCGCAGCGCTTGCCCTGAGCGCAGTCGAAAGCCTGCCCTGAGTGGAGCCGAAGGGGGGGGACGCCAAGGGGGTGGGGCAGCACCACCAGGACCCCAAGAACCCAAAAAGTGCCGGGCATTGTGCATGCAGCCGCACGAACAGCACCGCGTTCCCGCTGCCCAGGCTGAGCTGCGCGATGCGTTTGGCCGCTTGGTGAACACCTCATCACCAAACTGCGGCTTCCGCCCTGCGCGGCTGTTTGCTATAATGGGGGCACATCTCCCCGTCTGCTTGAGCACGGAGGTACGACGGATGCCCTTTACCCAAGACCCCAACGTCCCACCGACTCCGCCAGCGCGGGCCGCACGAACCGCTCCCACGCAACGCCGCATGGGCCCGCGTGAGCATCTGCTCCGCATCCTGACCCTGCTGCTGGCGCTGCTCGCTGGTGGGGCAGTCTGGTTCGGTACTGCCGCCCAGCAGCGGGAAACCGCAGCCAGGCAGCAGGCAGCGACGGCGATTGCAGCGCAGCAGCACGCCGCAGCGCACGCCGTCACCGCAGTGGCCAACCAGCACCGTGCCGTGAGCGCCGCGGCGACGGCCGTTGTAGTGCAGCACCGCACCGCCACCGCGACGGCCGCCCAGCGCGCCAACGAGGCGCAGCTCCTTGCCATGAGGGCAACGACGCTGCTCGCCAATACCCCATGGTCCGAACAGGCGCTCTTGCTGGCGATGGAAGCCGTCCTGCTTGATGCCAATGCGAGCAGCCAAGCAGCCTTCCAGCAGGCAATGGCCGCACGACCCTACACCGTGCAATCCCTCACCGGCCATACGCGTGGTGTTACCAGCGCGGTATTTCGGGCGGATGGGCAGCGCATCCTCACCGCCTCCGCTGACGGCACCGCCCGGCTGTGGGACGCCACTGGCCAACCGCTGGCCATCCTGCGCGGCCATACCGACAGAGTCGGGAGTGCCGTGTTCCGGGCGGACGGCCAGCGCATCCTCACCGCCTCCGCTGACCAGACGGCCCGCCTGTGGGACGGCGATGGCCAGCCGCTCACCACGCTCAGTGGCCACACGGATATCGTCACCAGCGCGGTGTTCCGGGCGGATGGCCAGCGCATCCTCACCGCCTCCGCTGACACAACGGCCCGGCTGTGGGAGGAAGCGGGCCAGCTGCCCGCCCTCCTCAGTGGCCATACCGCTGCGATCACGACGGCCCGCGCCAGCCCCCACGTCCAGCGCACCCTGACCGCCGCCGCTGACGCCACGGCGCGGCCCTGGCAGCCGGCGGGCCACCCCGCGGCCATCCCGGAGGGCCACGCCGCCTGGGCAACGAGCGCCCGCTGCCGCCGGGCGGGCCAACGCAG
>CAYPQF010000011.1:0-2839 GCA_964412815.1 uncultured Gammaproteobacteria bacterium | reverse complement strand
CCCTCGTTGCGGCGGACGCCACCTTTACGAAAGCCTTGCGATTCGACGGTCTTTTATCACCCCACTGCTGAGAAACCGCAAACCAAAGCGCTCCTGGGTTTGTACTCGTTGCGGACACAACAATTTCGCTAACAAACCTGTGCAACCTTTGCAAAACCTCCGGTTGGTCACTTCTCCATATCTGTCGGCAGAAGCAGCCCAAGCCATCCCGGAGTGGTCCTGGGAGCATCCCCCGGTGGTTCCGGTTTATCTACACAACGATGACACGACGCCGATGGAATTTGTCGTGGAAGTGCTGGAGCAGGTGTTTGAGTTACCGAAGGATCTGGCAATTCAATGCATGATTTATACCCATCAACTAGGGCGAAATTTTGTCATTGCTCTGCCCTTTGAGGAAGCCCAGAAGAAAGTTGCGATCGCTCACCAGCGCAGTAAAGGGAAAAACTACCCCCTGCGCTTCACTGTTGAAAATGAGTGGACATAAAACATACAGCGGTTATTGATTGAGTAAGCCACATTCTGGTGGGCTAAAACAACTATCAAAAGCTAGGAGCTAGCTACTTATGCCCGCCCCTCTGTCAGTTGATCTACGGCAACGAATCATGGCAGCCTATGAAGCTCAAGAAGGATCACAACGGCAACTGGCAGAGCGCTTCAAGGTGAGCTTATTGTTCATTCGAGATCTAAGGCGACACTATCGTGAGACAGGCACCGTGGAGCCTAAAGCGCACGGAGGAGGAGCCATTGCCAAGTTGGGCAAAGAGCAGTTGCCCATCGTTGAAGCCCTAGTCACGGCTCAACCGGATGCCCTACTCAAGGAGTTGTGTGAACGCTTTGCCCAACAAAGTGGAGTGGAGGTGAGTATATCAACTATGCAACAGGCTGTGTCCAAGCTCAAGCTCAGCGTCAAAAAAAACCACTGATTGCCTCCCAGCAAGATACTCAAAGGGTGAAGGATTTGCGGTTTGCTTATCGCCTGTGGAGTTTTACAATCGACCCGCGAAACTTGGTTTTCATTGATGAAACGGGCATCCATCTGGCAATGACTCGTTTGTCTGGTCGTGCCCCCATCGGTGAACGCTTGTATGACACTGAGGCTCCTGGCGATGGGGGCAAGAATATCTCGTTGATTGGTGGCATGAGTATTGATGGGTTGATTGCTAGCATGAGTATTGTTGGCAGTGTCAATACTGAGGTGTTCTTGTTCTACATCCAGGAGATTCTGATTCCGCAATTGTGGGTAGGGGCGATCGTGCTGATGGATAATCTACCCGTGCATCATGCTTCAGTCGTGCAAGAGGCAATTGAATCGGTTGGAGCCCAGGTTGTGTTTCTGCCGCCTTATTCCCCAGACCTTTCACCGATTGAACTATGTTGGTCCAAACTCAAGCAGATCCTGCGTTCGAGCCAAGGCTCGAACGCAGGAAGCACTCGACCAAGCTTTAACCAGGATTATCAACGAGTGTATTTCTGCTGACGATGCCCTTGGCTGGTTCAATCACTGTGGCTTATTCATCTGAGAACCGCTGTAAAATGCTTCTAGAGCTTGAACCATCTGCATTTGAGCGTTTGGCACAACGCCTACTGCGTGAATCGGGTTTTATCCAAGTTCAAGTTACTGGAAAATCTGGCGACGGTGGCATTGATGGAGTCGGCATTGCCCGCATCAACGGCTTCTTGAGCTTCCATGTTCTTTTTCAATGTAAGCGTTATCAAGGATCAGTAACGGCGGGGCAAATTCGAGATTTTCGGGGAGCCATGCAAGGTCGCACTGACAAGGGGTTATTGCTCACAACTGGCACCTTTACCAGAGATGCAATTAAGGAGGCAACCAGGGATGGCGCACCCCCGATTGACTTGATCGATGGTGAGCAACTAGTCCAACGCTTGAAAGAACTGGGACTTGGTGTCAAGATCACAATGATTGAGTCAGTAGAAGTTGACACAGCTTGGTTCGCAAAAATTTAATTCAATGAGGGCTAAATGGTTACAACTCTCAATAAACCATCTTCTCTAATTCATGAGATCCAACTCGAGAAAGTCGGCAACTGGAGTTTATTCAAATTTAGTGAGTCTCTTCAACTGCGAATGGAAACCCTTCTAGAAAAGAAAAAGGCTGATCAACTCACGCCTGATGAAGTTGCTGAATTAGATGCGATTGGAGAGCTAGATCGTAGTTTTACGCATATCAACGCGATGCTTGCTACTCAACATGCCGATCAGTGATGAAGTCAGACAGGCTATTCGAGAGCGTGCTAACTATATCTGCGAGTATTGTCACTCTCCAGAACGGTTGAGTGCTAATCGGTTTACTATTGATCATGTCATCCCAAAATCTTTGGGGGGTTCCGACGCACGCGACAATCTTGCACTTGCCTGTCGTCGTTGCAACGAGAGGCGTTACAATTTTGTGGCTGGTATCGATCCAGAGACTCAGGAGATTGTTCCCATTTTCAATCCCCGCAAACAAAAATGGGCAGAGCATTTTGTTTGGCAAGATAAGGGCGTTGTCATAGGAGGAACTACACCCATTGGTCGCGCAACTTGCTTACGGCTTGATTTGAATGATACCCGTTATCCAGAGGAAGATTCTATTCGAGCAACCAGACGATTTTGGATACAAACCGGATTACACCCTCCAGCAGGTGATCCGTGTCAAGCTTGAAGTAGTGTGGCTGCCAGCCAGCTAACACTGCGTGGCAGCGGACGGACGAAAGATAACTGTGAGAGGTGAGGGTTACTTGCCGCCGCTGATTGGGGTCGTTGGGCTGCTTCATATCTTGGTGGGGACGGTACAGCAATATTATTTGTGAGTATCAAAGGCTCATCTACTTTGAGA
>CAYPQF010000010.1:0-1824 GCA_964412815.1 uncultured Gammaproteobacteria bacterium | reverse complement strand
TGGGCGGCAGGACGATGGGACACCTTCTGTGCTGAAATTTTGACTGCCAAACTCGATGCCAAGCGGCTAGAAATTGTCGAGCCCAATGCGAGTGACTTAGCGGTGGCCTAACCTACCCATTTTTTCCGCTTGGCACCCGCAGGAACTGCTCCTGGGAACTCATTCATCAACTCCAATAAATACGTAAATCCAGCTAGGAGTGAAGGAATTGAGAATACATCTAGCCAAGGCCGTAACAGATTAAAAAATACCAACGGTTGCAGCACCAAGCGCAACTTGTTCAACCAACTCTTCCAGCCTTGTCCAGGTTCCCAGGAGCGATGAGCCGCAAATTGTTGCCTCGCCTTGGCAATTCTTGAGTCAATCGCTTGATCCTTTGCTGGATGTAATTCAGCGGTGTGCAAACTCACTAATAAGTAGGCACTCATGACTACTTCCCACCATTTCTCAATCTGTTGATAGTCCGTTACCCGAAAATCGGCCCAGCCTAGCCCATTCTTGCTTTGTTTTAATCCATATTCCACCCAATCCGCAGCCCGTACAAATTCCCAATCTCACGATACTTCACCTGCTTGATATGACTCATCACATACCAAGTTCCATTGGCAGGTAACGTCTGCGGGTCAGTTGTGATGTGCCAAAACTGAGTTGTCTGGCGCTTGCCATAGATAATTTCGCGAATCCATCGCACCTCACTCTTGCCATTGCTGAAGACGCGCTTAAACGGGCGCCATCGATTGACTCGCACCCGTTGCCCTGACGGCAACCAAGCCCCATGATGACTCCGAATAGCCAGTACAAAAGGGAACTTGAGCTCATACAGCACAGCCCCAAAGGGAACGCCACTTTCCCCGTACAAACTATCCGCCAATACTCGCTCAATCTGAAATCCCATCGCTTGCAACACTCGGATCATCCGAGCGGCAATCTCTGGTTTGGTGCGATAAGGCTCTCCGGGTTTCAGACGTTCTCTGGGTTTGTCCACCTCGAACAGTAAAGGAAAGGTGATGCTCCCCATCACCCCGTAAGCAGTGACAGCCACAATCCCATTCTCAATCTTGCCTAAATTGCCAATATACTGGCGCTTGCCATAATCGGTGCCCACTCCCTTCTTGCGATCTCCGGTTTCGTCAATGATCAAACTGATCGCACGTCCGGCTAGCGCTTGTAAAATTAAGGCTAACCACCGTTCTCTCAGTTCAATCACTGACCAGGGAGCATCAGTCAAAAAGTGATGGAGTGATTGCTCGTTGTCTAAGCCGCACACCTTCGCAATCGCAGGCAAGGTTTTGCGTTTGACCTCGGAGCACATTCCTATATGCAAGTGCTTGAAGGCTTCAAAACTTCTAATGTCTGAAAACAAGGATTGATACCATTGACAGTATTCATCAACGAATCGGATTGTTGGTTTCGCCTCTCTTGGCTCTACCATAAGCCTAGTCTAGCTTTGAGAGCTTTAGTACTTATTATTCTCTAGCTACATTGATGAAAGAGCGCTAAGTTGAGGGAACCACTCGTTTTTGTAAAGAGTCAGCCCGTCGCTTTGCAGTGGTATTTTGGGGATCCAGTTTGAGCACTTGTTCATACGCTTCTAAAGCAGGCATGGTTAACTGCTTGCGCTCGTAGGCATGGCCCAGGTTATTCAACGCTGTAACGTAAGTGGGATCGATCTTCAACGCTTCCTTGTACTGCCGGATCGCGAGATCGTATTGCTCCTGAGCAAAGTAGGCAAACCCCAGGGCATTGTAAACTAATGCGCTTTCTTGTTCCGGTAAATCCTCTGCTTTCAAGGCTTTTTGGAAGAGGGCGATCGCCTGAGAATAA
>CAYPQF010000009.1:0-1583 GCA_964412815.1 uncultured Gammaproteobacteria bacterium | reverse complement strand
CAGCTACCGGAGCAAACCTGGGAACACCGAACGAGCCGAGCGATTAAACTGGGTAAGGGAACGGGTGCCAAACGTCCTAGTGTTTTATTATTAGGCGGTGTGCATGCACGGGAGTTAGTGAACCCCGATCTGCTCCTATCCTTGGCTTTGAAATTATGTCAGGCGTACAAAGCGGGGACGGGATTAAAATTTGGTAACAAGTCCTACGATGCTGCCAGTATTCAACAAATTATCAACACATTGGACTTGTTTATCTTCCCGTTGGTGAATCCGGATGGGCGGGCGTTCGTGCAGTCGCCTACGGGAGATGCCATGTGGCGCAAGAACCGCAATCCTAACCCTGGTCAGTCTTGCCGAGGCGTTGATCTCAATCGCAACTTTGATTTTCTGTGGTCAAGTGGAATTGGCACTAGCTCAAATCCCTGCAGCGAGACGTTCAAAGGTCAGCAACCCTTCTCTGAACCCGAAACGCGCAATGTCCGCTATTTGCTGGATACCTATAAAAACATCGCCACGATGCTCGACATTCATTCCTATTCAGGATTAATTATGTATCCCTGGGGAGATGACGATGAGCAAACCACCAATCCCACGATGAACTTCCACAACCCTGCCTATGATGGTTTGCGCGGAAGAGTTGGAGACACGACTTACAAAGAATACATTCCGAAAGCAGATTTGACTTGGTTTGTGAAAACTTGTAACCGAGTTAGAGACGGCATCAAAGCGGTCAGAGGGACAACCTATACTGTTCAGCAGAGTGTGGGTCTTTATCCCACGACAGCCACCTCGGATGATTATGCGTATGGTCGCCATTTTGTTGATGCTGGCAAATCCAGGGTTTTAGCGGGGGTGATCGAAACGGGACGAGAATTCCAGCCCCCCTATTCCGAAGCCCTGAATATCATCGCTGAAATTTCGGCGGGGTTGATTGAATTCTGTCTGGCTTCTATTTCCGTTGTAGAAGCTACACCAGAAGCCGCCTTAGAGAAGGTATAGCCTCCGGTAGTTCCATGTTTGCCTGCGATCGCATGAAAGTAAGCGATTTACCGAGTGTACTCTACCAGAAAGCGCATAGGCGTTTGGGTTAATGTTGTCGTTGTTAAATAGGATATTGCTCAAACCAGAGATAATTTTTTACTAACAGCCATAATGCAATGGCTAGGAGGCTCACTATGAGCGAACGCAATTGGATTAGTGTCAACAATGCAAATGCAGGAGCACCCAGCGAAACTGAAGTGAGTAAAACCGTTACACGACTTGCTACTGCAGCAATGCAAGATGCGGGGCAGCGTATAGGGGTAACGGTCACTTATCGCGTGGGCGGCTTTTGGGAGGGAGTTGTAGAAGGTGAGGCGTTTCGGCAGTTAGAAGCACCTTCAGCGACTCAGATGGAACAGGCAGGAGCACCCGCAATCCCCAAGGATGGCATTTTTGTTGCCGTTCCAGCAGATGCGATGAACGTTGAGGTAAAGGTAATCGATAAGACGACGATGCCCTTAGATCACGAAATCGATTTGGCTCCAGCACCGCAACAATTTAAGGAAGCAGAGTTCCGGGTGGTATATCAACCTGATCCAGCC
>CAYPQF010000008.1:0-1853 GCA_964412815.1 uncultured Gammaproteobacteria bacterium | reverse complement strand
CGTCGGCGCACGAGGGTCGAGCGGCACATAGGCCCCGCCCGCCACCAGCACGGCGAGCAGGCTGGGAATCAGCTCCAGCGAGCGGTCGAGCAGCAGGCCGACGCGGCACTGCGGGCCAACGCCGTGGGCCCGCAGCACTTGGGCCAGGCGGTAGGAGCGGGCGGCAAGCGCGGCATAGGTCAGTGCTGCATCGGCGTAGACGAGCGCGAGAGCATCGGGCTGGCGGGCCACCTGCGCGGCGAACTGGGCCAGCAACGGGGCGGGCGCGGGCAGGGGCAAGTGGGCGGGCTGACTCAACGCACGAACCGCCACCTGGTCCTCGGCGGTGAGCAGCGGCACCCGCCAAACTGGGGCGTGGGGTGTAGCGACCAGCATGCGCAGCAGCTGCTGATAGTGGTGCAGCAGGCGCGTCGCCGTCGTAGCATGGAACAGGTCGGCGGCGTAGCTCAGGGCAAGAGATAAGCCAGTATCTTGCTCGATCACCGTCCAGGTGAGCAGAAACTTGGTGGTCTGTATCTCCAACTCCAGCGGCGTCAGGCGCAGATCGGGCAGCTGGGGCGGGGCCATCGTCGCATTCTGGACCACCAGCATCACTTGGAAAAGCGGGGTTTGGCCGAGGGTGCGATCGGGCTGGAGCGCCTCCACCAATTGCTCGAAGGGCAGATCCTGGTGGGCGTAGGCGGCAAGACAAGTTTGGCGCACCTGATGCAGCAACGCGCTGAAGGTAATCTCCGGTGGCAATTGCCCGCGCAGCGCCAGCGTGTTGACGAAGAAGCCGATCAGCGGTTCGAGCGCGGCGTGGGTGCGATTGGCTACTGGGGTGCCAATCACTAGGTCGTCCTGTCCGCTCCAGCGGGCGAGCAGCACCTGCAAGGCCGCCAGCAGCAGCATAAAGCGGGTCACGCCCTGCGCCTGGGCGAGCGCGTCCAGCGCGGCCAAGTCGGTGGCAGCGAGCAGCGTTTGCACCCGTGCCCCGCGCAACTCCGGGGTGCTGGGCCGGGGAAAGTCGGTGGGCAGCGCCAGCACGGGTGGAGCATCGGCTAGATGCGCCCGCCAGAAGGCCAGATGTTGCTCTAAGCGCGACCCCTGGAGCACTTGGCGCTGCCAGACCGCTACATCGGCAGCCTGGATGGGGAGCGGTGGCAAGGTCGGGTCCTGGCCCTGGCAGGCCACGGTGTAGGCGCGGGTCAGGTCGTGGAGGAGCGGCCCCAGCGACCAGCCGTCGGCGATGCTGTGGTGCAGCGTCAGCAAGAGGACATGCGCCTCGTGGTCGAGCCGCAGCAGTTGAGCACGCAGCAAGGGGCCGGTCTGCAAATTGAAGGGTGTCCGTAGATCCTCAGCCAGCGCGGTTTGCAGCGCAGCCGCTTGGGCTGCCGCGTCAAGCATACTGAGATCGTGCAGCGGCAGCGCCAGATCGAGCACTGGGGCGATCTGCTGCACCGGCACGCCCTCGACCGCGGGGACGCTGGTGCGCAACGCCTCGTGGCGGGCCACCACCGCGTTTAGTCTCCACGCGAGTGCCGCCACGTCGAGTGGTCCCTCCAGCCGCAGCGCCCACGGGCTGGGTGAGGCCGTCCCACCTGGTGCCCACCGGCTGTGGGACCAGCGCCGCCGCTCAGCGAACGAGAGTTGCAGTGTGGGGGCGCGGTGGAGTCAACACCCGGAGGTGCGGCTGGTGGCGGTGTTGCTGCGGCCGGAGTGGCATGGGGCGCCGCAATGGGTGGTTTATGTGGTGCCGCGCGGGGCGCCGACTCTGGCGCGCGCGGTGTTGCGCGCGACTCTCACGCAGCGGTTGCCCGCCTATATGTTGCCCATAGCAATCGTCGTGCTGGACCAGCTGCCGCTCACCGTCA
>CAYPQF010000007.1:0-2860 GCA_964412815.1 uncultured Gammaproteobacteria bacterium | reverse complement strand
CCTCACCCCGCAAACCGTTTCGTTGTTCTGGGCGGAACCGTCAAAATATGCCGCTGCAACTTTTGCGATAAAGTCTCGCTTACGGTGGCCAGTCAGGTTTCGGTTGGCATCTTTCAGGCTTGCTTTACTCTTGTCGGCGGTCATGGTATGGAGTGTGTTGTTCTAGAGATTCGCTGGCAGGAGAGGGATATTTCCGCTCTGCTCCCGGTAAAAGGACTGGTATTTTAGTTATTTGCAAGCTCCTAAGAGATCCGTGCGGTCAGCCTGACAGCACACTGGAGTGGAGCGAACAGGTGGATGAGGTGGTGCGGCATTCGGTTTCGCACTGCGGTGTATGCGGCGAATCGCTCAGCGATGTTGCAGTTGAGAGTTGGATTTTGCGTCAGGTGCATGACTTGCCACTGTTACGCCTGGTGTTCGGTGACCACCAGGCAGAGGAGAAACGGTGTCAGTGTTGCGGCAATCTGAATCGAGATCCTTTTCCTGGTGATGTCAACAGCGTGGTGCAATGGGGATAGCCTACCAGTAACGGTTATTTAGCCCTTTTGCAGCAAGGATTCTGCTTGCTTTCTGTTGAAGACATTTATCGGAAGATTTCTGGTGTTTATCGAAACCGGATCATAGCCAAGCTGTTGAGTGATCCTCTCTCTAGCTAATACACGGTACTCCCAGAAATGTTCTCCAGCCGCACATAGCCCTAAGTACATATTGAGAACTTGTGGTTTCTTCCATAAAACAATCCAGAGTTGATACCAAAATTGTCTTCGCATCTCTGGTCGGCCTATTCCCTGATGCCAAATGAGTTGAGCAACTAATTGCAACTTCTTACTGAGCGGGAAGTGTATTGTTTGCCTTTTTCTTTTCAAAGAACCAATGTTGAGACATTGTTGTAAACAGCGTTTGAGATAATTGTGGGGTTCATACAGTGTCCAGATCGCTTCAACATATTCTTTAGCAATTTCTTCAATTGGGCGAGTGGGAGTGAAATTCATCAAGGTATTCTGGTCGCCTGTGGGATGACTGTGGCTGTCAAGTAGACGATGCTCTTTTTTCAGGCGCTCCCAAAGTGCTGTATTGGGTGGAGCCTGGAGAATACCTAACATGGGTTGAGGGATGCTAGTTTGTTCGACAAAAGCTTGGATGCGATCGCCTGCTCCCGATCGTTCTCCGTCAAAACCGAGAATAAATCCAGCATAGATCAGCAGACCTGCCTCATTAATTTTGTGGCAAGCTTCCACCAGTGGATGACGAGTATTTTGCAGTTTGCGGGTAACTTGTAAGCTATCTTGATCGGGAGTTTCAATGCCCAGGAAAACGGCATAGAAGCCTGCTTCATGCATCAGTGCGAGCAGTTCATCATCCTCGGCTAAATTAATCGAGGCTTCCGTAATAAAGTTGAACGGATAGTGATGTTGCTGCATCCAGGGAATGAGATCCCGGAGAAAGCGTTTGACGTTGCGCTGATTGCCAATAAAGTTGTCATCCACAATAAAGAGTGAGCCACGCCAACCCAGATCATAGAGAGTTTGCAACTCAGCTAAGGCTTGTTCCGGTTCTTTCGTGCGGGGTTTGCGACCATAGAGCGAAATAATGTCACAGAATTCACAGTTGAATGGGCATCCGCGTGAAAACTGGATTGCCATCATCAAGTAGGCATCCCGCTGCAGCAAATCAAAGCGTGGCATGGGGCTTTGAGTCACATCCGGTTTCTCAAGTGAACGAAAGATGCCTTGAGTTTCGCCCCGATCGATCGCTGCCAGGAATTGAGGAACGGTCATCTCCCCTTCATCCAGAATCAGGAAGTGCGCTCCCGCGTCTAAAGCATCTTGGGGAACAGAAGTGGGATAAGGGCCACCGACAGCTACTTTCTTACCTAACCGAACGGCTTTCTGAATGAGTGCCTGGAAATCCGACCTTTGAACGATCATCGCAGAAAGAATTACCAGATCGCACCACTCCCAGTCGGCTTCGCTTTCGTATGCAACATTGCGATCGTAAAATCGGATGTCCCAATCGGGGGGTAATAGTGCGGCAACCGTAATAATTCCCAGTGGTGGAATCACTGCTTTCAACCCGGCAATTTCCATGAAGCGATCGTAGGACCAGAAAGACTGGGGAAATTGAGGGTAGAGCAGCAGTGCTTTCATAAAATCTCTTCAATTAACTTACGGTTGATTCTAATGTGATAGACCCAACAGCTTAAAGTTATTTCCGGCGGCTTAGATCTTAGGACATATTATCCTTAATTTTAATCTATCGAAAGTATGATGACGAAATTGTAAGATTGATCGGCGTAATCTTGAGAAAAAGCGAAGTCGTCGTGCAAGTTATCATTAGCACCGTTGCATCATTCTGGTTCTAAATACGGTAAACCCAAGAATAGCCGTTGCTACTCTTGGGAAAGGGTTTATGCAGGAATTAACAGGGTATCAATGGTGTGAATAACCTGATTGACTGACAAAAGTTCTGAAAGGCTCATGTCTCTGTTGTCCACCCGCCCTAAAATAAATTTAGGGCTAACAGCGCAAGTCCATGCAAATGGACTGAAACTCTTGTCCAGTCGTCTTTAGATGACTTTGACTATAAGTCAGGAAATTGATTTCCTGGTGATGCAGCGGGTGTTCAGGAAATTTGTCAATCAACCGGGACGATTTGCTCCAGTAACCCCCAATTGCTCCAGAGTTTGGTGAAGTGCATTTATATTGATCGTGATATCGGATTCACCATTAACCATGAGATAATCGCCCTTAAATCCTGGTGGTATAGGCTCTCCTTCTCCTAGCAAGTACCAGTAATCCAGATTCATGAGATTACATAAAGCCCTGTAGCAAGGATTAACGTAATGGGGTGCAAATATTTC
>CAYPQF010000006.1:0-2521 GCA_964412815.1 uncultured Gammaproteobacteria bacterium | reverse complement strand
ACAGTATTCTGGCCTTGGTGTTCCAACTGGTACAAAGTGCTCAGAAACGGTGGTTACGGATTCGGGGCTTTAAGCGACTGACAGAGGTGATTGCCGGAGTGAAGTTTCAAGATGGGATGCGCGTTGATCAACAGCCAGATTTACACAACAGCAAGGATGCTGCCTAATTCTGCTTCATACACCAGATTTGACAATAACTCCTCGGCCCATCATTGCCCCACGAAAATCCCTAACTTGAGAGACTGACACTGAACCTGTATAATGTTTGCATTGAAACAAAACTTTGAAGCTAACAAAAGGATTCACTTGTAGAATTCCCTGCCCATCAATTCCACCATCACCTGTTCGCCCCGTTACAATAACTTGCTCAAAACCAGACTCTCTCAGCAACCGCTGACATAAACGCTCAAATCCAGATGGAGGAAGAGAAAGTAGAATTTCAAGCAGCTTCTTTCGGTATGAAGAATCATCGCTGACTGATGTATCGTTTGGTGCGATCGTTTCTCCAATCGCTTCATCAGATTCCGATGTTGCTTCACCAGAATTTCCATTATTCTGAAATTCCGAATGTATCTGTTTAAAGATGGCAAGCGCTTCTTCATAGGACAGAAACTCAATCGCTCTGCCCTTGTCACTGAGGCTCCAAACACCGCGCCTAGAAGAGTCTATGATTCCAGCCCTGACAAGATAGAACCTAGCCCATGCAACCTGATTGTCAAAACGGGGTGCACCTCCATCAAGTAACTCAGTTCTCTCCTGTTCTGAAATATTTAAGCGATTAGCAATCACATCTCTCACCTCAGCGGGACGGCCTGAACCACCTAGCTCCTTTAAGGCTTCAATTACTGGGGAGAAAAACTGAACAAATTTAGGTCCGCTCATTACCGCCTTAGCCAGGTTTATACAAGGTTAGGATTCCCACGAGTAATCTCTCGGTAGCGCCTCTTTAGAAAGCATAAGACATCTAACGACCAAGTTGAGCCGCCGCAGATAACCTCTGACACTCACCGATAACCTCTGTTCCGTCCGCACCAACGCAGTGTGTACGCCCAGCATGGGCGTGATCTAATGGGGTGAAAGTCCCCTGTGGTGGAACCAGCGTCCAAATGAACCCAAAAGTTCCGAGTGACGATAACCACTAGCTTAAGGCAAGGGCGTTCCCGCGAGGGAAGGTCCGGAGGAAGCCAGGGGCAAACCGACGAGCCGACGAACAGAAACGTCATAGAAGGCTAAGACCCCTGGGTGAGTTGGCACAACACAACCAAACCCTTGGTTCCAGGGGCATAGTAAATGACGCGGTTGCGGCGGGACAGATGGTCTTATCTGGGGAGGTCTGTCTGGTTGCGGTTTGGGTGGCTAGGGGAGTCTGATTGAGGTGTCGCGGGAAACAGCGAGGGAGCCACAGAACCCTAACGTCATTGAGACAGGCCCCTTGAGAGTAATTTCGAGGGTACACCCGTTTGACCCAGCGTTTTCTGAGTCGAGTTTTGGGAGCCGACCTAAACGCTCTGCTCACGGAGCTATCCGGCAGGTGAAGACCGTTGTTAAGGCGGGGTATCGGTATGCGGTTGACCTGGATCTAGAGAAATTCTTTGATACGGTCAATCACGCTGTATTGATGTCTCGCAACGCCCGCAAGGTCTCTGATAAGGTGCTTTTGCGACTCATCGGTTGTTACTTGAGAGGGGGTGTTTTAGTGGGCAGCACCCTGGAGGCAACGGAGTGGGGAACGCCGCAAGGCTCCCCGCTGTCTCCGTTATTGGCAAACATGCTCCTGGATGACCTCGACAAAGAGCTTGAAGTCAGAGGGCATCGTTTTGTCCGCTACATGGATGACCTGGTTATCCTGGTCAAAAGTAGACGGGCAGGGCGACGGGTGATGGCGAACATGAGCCATTACCTGACCCAAAAGCTGAAGCTCAAGGTCAATCGGGAGAAAAGTCGGGTGGTCAAGATCGAAGACCTCGAATACCTGGGGTTTACCTTCCGGGGCATTCGGATCTTTGCCTCTAGCCAAGCCTTGCAAGACTTCAAACACCGACTCAAGGGGTTAACTTCCCGCAGTTGGGGAGTCTCGATGGCAGAACGAATCGAACGGTTGAATCGATACCTGCGAGGTTGGATGAACTACTTTGGCATCTCCCAACATTACAGTCCCATTGAGGCGTGAGACGGTTGGTTGAGACGCAGAATTCGGATGTGCGATTGGCAACAATGGCGCAGACCGAGGACTCGCATTGCCAACCTGCTCAAACTGGGGACAACCAAGCGTCAGGCGATTTTGACGGGCATTAGTCGCAAAGGCTATTGGCGCTTATCAAAAACGTTAGCGACGCATACGGGAAGGACGAATGAGTGGTTAGAGCAACAGGGATTGCTATCGATTAAACAACTTTGGATGAAAGTTCAAGGATACATTTAGTCATCAGTGTTGTTGGCGCGTCTTCATGAACCGCCCATTGCGGACCCGCATGATGGGTGGTGTGGGAGGGGAGAGTTAAATGCTCTCCTCGACCCGATT
>CAYPQF010000005.1:0-2288 GCA_964412815.1 uncultured Gammaproteobacteria bacterium | reverse complement strand
AGGAACCAGCGAGCCCCTTCTCAAGATAAGCAGCCAGGGGAAAGAAGTTACAGGAAGTAACAGCCTTGTGAAAGTTACGGGAGACTACAATGGAGGCAATTACGGGGTTTTCGAAGAGAGGACCAGCAAAGCCCTTTTTCCATTTCAGGAAGGCGGCGGTTTTAAGCCCCGTGGTTATTGTGGGAACGGATCCTTGGGTCGGGTTTTGCCCCCATCCCCCCCTCTTAGTTCTGTCACTGTATCCCCCCAAGCTTCAGAGAACCCTGTCCCACCAACCACCCCAACAGCCAACAGTGGAGCTTTTCCAACCCCGGGTACCGGCCAACCTCCTGGTTCGGCCACGACGGCTAAACCCACTGCAGCAACTGCCTCAACCACTAAACCTGCCAATTTGGAGAATAGTGAACGGACTGCAACAGAGATAGCCACATTACCCATCCTGCGATTAGGCATGAAGGGGCCAGCTGTCTCTGGATTACAGGAACGATTACGAGCTTTGGGATATCTGAAGGGAGGTGTGGATGGCATATTCGGCCCGGAAACGCAAGCGGCAGTAAAAGCAGCCCAACGAGTCCTGAAACTGGAAGCCGATGGAGTGGTTGGATCAGAGACCTGGCTAGGATTACTACGTTGACACTCCGCGCGCATAGAATGCGGGGGATTCTTGGCTCCTAGAGGTTGCTTGCTTTGACAGGGTTTCCCCAACCAAAGTAGAGGCATCCTCTCCCCAAGCGTTGCTCGGTTCAAGACCGAAAGTTCCTGTATGCCCTACAGTACTCAATCCCCGACTGGGGATGTTTCTAGCGGCATTATGGTCACGATTCAAGACGGTTCCACACTGGCAAATATGCGTTCGTGTGGATAGCCCTTTCCTGACAATGGCACCGCAGCTAGAGCATTCCTGGCTCGTGTAGTGCGGTGGGACGGCAATCGTGATTTTGCCAAACACCTTGCCAAAGTATTCCAACCACACGCGGAACTGATACCAGGAGGCATCGTTAATCGACTTTGCAAGGCAGTGATTCCGTACCATGGTTTTGATTCTCAAGTCTTCATAGGCGACAACATCGTTAGATGTGATGACGCACCGTGCCAATTTCACAGCATGGTCTTTACGCTGCCGACTTATCTTGAGATGGCGCTTACCGAGAACCACTCTTGCCTTGCGACGATTGTTTGACCCTTTAACCTTTCTGCTAACTCTTCTGTGAGCCTGCTTAATCCGTCGCTCACCCTTGCGCAGAAAGCGTGGATTATCTACTCGATTGCCGTTCTGGTCAACGTAGAAATTATTCAACCCCACGTCTAAGCCAATCGCTTTACCAGAAGGCTCAATCGACTCAAAACGCTCGACAGATACAGCAAATTGCACATAGTACCCATCGGCCCGTTTCACTAATCTCACCCGTTTAATTTGGTCAATCTGGTAGAAATGTAAATCACGGGTTCCTTTCAGCTTCAGCCTGCCAATCTGCTTACCATCAGTGAACGTAATTGATTTCCGGTTCTCAGCCAGTTTCCATCCAGTAGTTTTGTACTCCACTGAACGAACATCTTTCTTGAATTTTGGAAACCCTTTCTTTCCTGGAATCTGCTTTTTGCAGTTCTCGTAGAACCGCGCAATCGCAGACCAGGCACGTTCAGCCGATGCTTGACGAGCCATTGAGTTGAGTTCATGGGTAAACGGAAACGCTTTCGCTAAAACAGCACAATAGTTTGTTGAGGTCGTATTTGGACACACCAGGATTGTCCATCCAGTAACGCAAACATTTGTTCTGGATGAATTTGGCAGTCCGCAAAGCCTGATCAATGGCGCTGAATTGGGTGGATTTTCCGTAAGCTTTGAACTCAAGAATTAGCATATTTGGATTATGGTTTATGCCGTATGAGCTAGCATAATACTCTGAGGCTGGCCACCCTCGCGGGAACCGTTCTGTATCCCACGACTAAAGCCAGTGGGTTTTATCCGGTTCCCCAACCCTCCCGTCCTATAAAGCTGATTACGACCTTGGTGGTGTCGGTACAACAGCATCTCAGGCCCAGTGCAGGGTGCGAACCAAATAGAAGCTAGCTGCTGATAGCAGAACGATAAGAGAAGCTACGGCAGTCAGGCGAACCCGATGAGTTTGGGGAGAGGGGGCTACCATTTCACTCGCCAGAATGGCCGCGATCGCTCCCAAAATATAGCTCAAACATAAGGCCAGGTAGGGCCATCCCTGATTAACCCACCAGACCACACACAAAATCATCGCCAGCAGCAGCATGGTTGCCGCCACCACCTGAGGTGG
>CAYPQF010000004.1:0-2536 GCA_964412815.1 uncultured Gammaproteobacteria bacterium | reverse complement strand
TCGGAAAACGACCGTTCTTTAGCTGGACGTGGTTTAGCTTAAATCTAAACACCTGTCTAAACGCTCATTTTCCTGCTGCATGAACTAGACTTTTAGCGAATCGATCGTCTTTAATAAAAAGATTTACTTCTCTGTTGAATCTCCAGATTCGGACTCAGGCCGCGATCGTAGCTTTGCAGAAAAAACTGATTCCAGAGGATGGGAGAGTGGGAGAGTGGGAGGGTTAGGGACGAGGGATCAGGAATCAGTTCCAGCCCTAACTTTTCACTCTCCACTCCTAGCTTAAAACTCAAAACTGAGAACTTAAAACTTTAAACTTTTACCTCTCACCTTTTAACTCCCAAATCTCCCCCCGTTAAGCTTGTGGAGGCATAACCACGCGACGGGCTAATCCCAGTCGCTGCAGCAGGACGATCGCCCACCAGGTCATGTCAATTTCCCACCATTTCCAGCCAGCCTTAGCGACATTGGGGTAAGCATGGTGATTGTTGTGCCATCCTTCGCCATAGGTGAGAATTGCCGCCCACCAGAGATTGCGGGAATTATCGCTGGATTCGTGGCTGCGATAGCCCGTCATGTGGGTGGCGGAGTTAATTAACCAGGTACTGTGCCAGAGGGTAACGGCTCTCACAAACAGGCCATAAATTACAAATGACCAACCGCCCAGCAGATAGAGGCCAATTCCCAGAGGAATTTGCAGCAGCAGGAAGTAGCGATTGAGCCAGCGGTAAAATGCCTGCTTCTCTAAATCAGGGGCATATTGGCGGTAAATGTTGTAGTCGAAGACTTCTGGCCGTTGGTAGAACAACCAACCCATGTGGCTCCACCAGAATCCTCGGCGTGCAGAGTAGGGATCTTTGTCAATATCTTCGGTGTGCAGGTGATGGGCACGGTGGCCAGAAACCCAGAAAATTGGCCCTCCCTGAACCGCCATCGCACCGATCAGGGCGATCGCATATTCCAGTGGCTTGGGTACCTGCAAACTGCGATGAGTCAGCAAACGATGGTAGCCGAGACAAATCCCAATGCTGCCAAATAACCAGTGCAGGGCGATCGCTACTGCCAGCGCTGACCACGAGAAAAACCAGGGAGCCAGCAGTGCCAGAGCATGAATCGTGGCAAAAAATGCCACACTGATCCAACTAAAAGTAAACGACTGCTTCAGAGAGTCGTTTGTTACCGTATTAGAAGTCATGAAAATCCTTGAGATGTCAGAGTCAAACCAGGGGCGGTCTTTGTCAATGAGTCATTGACTGTACCGGGATTTCCCGGTTAAATCCGCCATACTGAAGAAGTAGAACTGATGCATTCCTGAAAAAATGCAAGTGTTACTTACATCTGTAAGCTTAACAAGTAATCCTCTCTCTTGCAAGTGTTACTTGCATCTATTTACCCCATGCCTTCACTCCAAAACCCAACCCGGCAACGGTTGATTCACACGGCGCTGGAATTGTTTGCCTCTCAGGGGGTGACCGCAACAACTACCAAACAAATTGCAGAAGCGGCAGGTGTCAATGAAGTGACGCTGTTTCGTCACTTTGGCAGTAAACACGGACTGCTGCTGGCGGTCATTGAAGAAGCGGCTGTTTTCACTCAACTGGGACAGACCCTGGTGCAGCAGGCAAATCAAACCGGGAATATCTACCAGGCGCTAAAGGATTATGCAACGGCCTGTTTACATGCCCTCGATCGCGTTCCTGAAGTGGTGCGATCGGTTGTCGGAGAAGCGGGACAGTTTCCTGCCGAAAATCGGGCGGCGCTGGGTCGGGGCTTCACTCAGGCCAACCATTATGTCGCTGAATATTTTCAAACGGTGATCGATCGCGGCCAATTACACTCTTACCTGACGGCTGAAAAACTGGCCAGTTTATTGAATGGGATGCTGCTAGGTTATGCCGTGATTGAATTCACTAGCGAGTTTCACGAACTCTGGCAAGACCGGGAAGATTTTTTAGAAAATTTAGTAACCTTATTTTTACACGGCGCTGTATCTCCCATCTCACTTCTGCCGCCGCTGACCACTCCTGCTATTCAGAAAGCCACCAACTTAACTCCTGCGGTCGAGAAAGTTGCTGATTTATCTACAGATTTGGTGCATAAAATTTTGCGACAAACTAAAAATTTGGGTTTACAAGACTATGCGCTGACCTATGTTCTATTTGGAGCCGGGTTAAGTGCTACTGAGATGACTCGATTGGAGCGATCGCATTACTTTCATGATGCCCACCAGCAATATTTACAGATTACGGGCGATCGCGAACGACAAGTTCCCATTAACCAGTGGATTTTGGGTAAACGGTATGGCTCTTATCTGCGTAACCCCTTAACCCAATGGTTAAAAAGCCGCAAAGATAACCAGACTGCGCTATTTCTCAACTTCCAGGGGCAACCGCTTTCAGAGCCGGAATTACGCCAACAGTGGCAACTCTGGACAGAAGGATTATTGACTCCCGAAGGACGATCGCCCGCGATCGAACAGGCACAGCAAACCTGGTGTGTCGAAATGGTAATGCGAGGCATGAGCTTGGAAGATTTA
>CAYPQF010000003.1:0-1686 GCA_964412815.1 uncultured Gammaproteobacteria bacterium | reverse complement strand
GAACTGATCGAAGGAATCGTTTACATGGCTTCTCCCCTCCGCTTTGAACCCCACGCTGAACCTCATGCTGATTTGATGATTTGGTTAGGAAATTACAAAGTGGCGACTCCAGGTGTAAGGCTGGGAGATAATCCAACTGTGCGACTCGATCAGGGTAACGAACCTCAACCCGATGCAGTTCTGTTAATCGATGCAAGATGTGGGGGTCAGTCTTACATTGGAGCAGACGGCTATATCGAAGGTGCTCCCGAACTGGTAGTGGAAATTGCGGCCAGTTCTGCGGCGATCGATCTGCGAGATAAAAAAGACGCTTACTGCCGCAATGGAGTGCGAGAGTATCTGGTCTGGCAGGTGTTTGACCAGAAACTGGATTGGTTTTATCGGCAAGATGAGCAGTATGTCTCTCTTTTACCCAATGAGAAAGGAATCATTTGCAGTCAGACTTTTCCGGGATTGTGGCTATCAATTCCAGCGTTGTTGGCAGGCGAGATGCAACAGGTGCTATCGGTCTTGCAAACTGGGTTAAATTCTCCAGAGCATACCAGGTTTGTCCAGCGACTAACGCAGTCTGGTTAAACTTTTTGAAAGTGGGTCATCAGCCAGGACACCACCTGACTATCATCCATCTGTTGCCCCATCTGCAAGATTTCACATAGGAGTGAGATTTCTAAACCGGGAAGGACTTGCGATCGCGTAATCCGCACACTCCCATTCTCCACAATTTGAAAGGCCAAAATTTGGGTATTTTCGACATCCACCACCCAGTACTCTGCTACTCTCATTTCCTCATAAAGCAACCGTTTCTTGCCTAAATCATCATTGATGGAAGAATCAGCAATTTCGATCGCTAAATCCGGTGGCGGCACTTGATCCAGGTTGACAATCGAACTGCCTTGCGGCGCGAGGGAACTGCGATCGCCCACGTAATAGGAAATATCTGGTTGTGCTTCCCACACTCCTGTTTTGCGATAACTACAATTCGTCAATCCTAGAAGGGGAATCTTTAATAGTCCGCAAATCAAGCCAACGGCCAGAATAATTAGCGTGTTCTCCCGTGCATGATCTGGCCCTGTTCCCACAGTTTCCACCCTCATCTGGCCATCAAAGTAATATCCTTTGGCTTTGGCATAAACTGGGTCTTCAACTAGCCGTAGAAAATCTTCCCAGGTCGCCTTCACCCAGGTATCCGTTAAAGGTTTTGGTTGAAGCTGAATCATTGACCTGCTGGAACTTTTCCGCATTCTAACAGGGGAACTTGGGGAGCGATCGCGCTGCTAGGCCGAGAAAGACAAGACCCACGATCGCAGTAACTCATTCACCTGATCGGGCACCTCATCATGGGGACAGTGGCCCGCCCGCAGATAGTATTCCGTCAATTGAGGATGGTAATGGCGGAACTTGGCACCCCGTTCTCTGGCATTAATCCAGGGGTCGGCTTCACCCCACAACATCAGCAGAGGACAGGTGAGTTGGCCGAGCAGCACATCCACTTTTTCTCCCTGGGGAGTGCGGAAGACAGAGGCAAACACTTTCGGCGCACCGGGGTCACAGGAGGGCTGATAGATTTCTTCCACCAGCCGATCGGTCACCGCGCTTTGATCCAGATACACTTTTTCCAGGGTTTTGCGAATCATCGGCTTCTGCCGCACGTATTGAAACAGCAAAAAGCTGGCCCAGTCCTGCTGG
>CAYPQF010000002.1:0-1799 GCA_964412815.1 uncultured Gammaproteobacteria bacterium | reverse complement strand
GCTGACATAATCGAATCGCTTGTTGGCGCAGATAGTCTTGGGTATTGGGATCGAGTAATCGAGCATCGGGTTTATTCATGCTTCCATTGTACTAATTGCCTCATTCACTCTGCATTCTCTTAACCTGCCGGGTTAATAGATTGCAGCTTTACAGGAACGATGAAGACTATCGGATTCGTGTCTATATCTGGAACTTGACTCATGGGGGAGGTTCAGCAAGACCTAGAAGCGAATACCGCATTCAAATCACAGGTTTATCTACTAACTACTTTGAACCTGAAATTGGGGGTAAAACTCTAATTCTTGGTTGGTGGGACGAAGTTGGTGTTTTTGCAGGTTTTGATTACAACAAGCACTCCGGCATATTAGGATCTTCACCCTCAATTCAAATTCGGGAACAGTACCTTCGCAATGCCCACATTAATGGATTTTCTGCCTGTGACAAAGGTAATGAAGAAATAGCAATCGCTTTCAAACCCAGTTTCTTCATTGAATACGTTAGAGATTTAGAACCTCTACATGGTTTCGGTGAATCTCAATATGATCTTAGTGTGCTTGAAACTGTAGCTGAAAACCCTTATGCAGTCAATGATGAAGAGATTGAGTCAACAAGCTGGACTCGTCAAACGGTAATTCAGACTGTCAAGAAGAGATTAAGGGATTCCAGTTTCCAAGATCGAGTTTTAACCGCTTATAACTATCGATGTGCTATGTGTGGTATACAGCTCGATTTAGTACAGGCAGCGCATATTGTACCAGTAAGCCATGAGGACGGAACTGATCAAACATCTAACGGAATGGCGTTATGTGCATTGCATCACTACGCTTATGATCGTGGTCTTGTATTCGTAGATGAAGATTACTCGATTGAACTTAATCAAGGCAAGCTCAATAAGCTTCGAGCAATATCCCGCGATGACGGGCTAGGAGAGTTTACTGAAGCTCTAAGAGCCTTAATTCTTCTGCCTCCAGCTACTTCAGACCGTCCCCATAGGGATTATCTGTCTATTGCCAATTCTTTACGTCTCGCAGCCTCGTAACACAGAGTTGGAGTTTATACAGTCGGCAACCTAACACTGCCTTGGTGCGGGCGGAATAGAGGTTATCGGTGAGAGTTCGAGGTTATCTGCCGACAACTTCGCCAATAGAGGGATCACGATTACGGAGGTTAATCCTTCTGGACATTGTAGAGTTGCGATCGTGTCCAATTAACACCCTGCAGGTCTGCTCCTCGCAAGTCTGCTCCGGCCAGATTTGCCGCTTCGAGATCCACTAAAAGCAATTTTGCTCGGCGTAAGTCACTCATTTGCAGATCAGCTCCAGACAGATTGGCTCCCTGCAAACTAGCCTGGGCTAAGTTAGCGCTGGCTAAATTGACTTGAGTCAGATTCGTTAAGCTTAAATTAGCTTCCTGGAGGGTGGCCTTAGATAGATTGGCTCCAGTTAAGTTGGCTTCACTTAAGTTTGCCTGCTGCAGATTGGCTGACTGCAAATTAGCTCCCTGCAGGTTGGCCCCGAACAATCGAGTTCCCTGTAAATCGCACCTGGGACAATAACGAGTCGTTAATACCCAGAAAACGCGAATTTGCCGCGATCGCGTAGCCAGACTGAGAGTGACCCCCAGTAAAATTCCAGCGGCGATCGCGGCAATTAAGCGGCGGTTCACAGTTTTTAGAAGCGGGAACTTTCCAACTCTTCTTGAGAACGTATCTCACGAGTTGGCTCAAAGAAGTTGAGATACAGATACCCGGCGGCCAGAGCACCTAAGATGGGAAACACCCAAAAGAACCAGACCTGAG
>CAYPQF010000001.1:0-2255 GCA_964412815.1 uncultured Gammaproteobacteria bacterium | reverse complement strand
GCATTGGTGCAGGGCGTCGCCCCGGCCTTCCCGCCGCTGCCCATCCAGTACACCGACTACGCGCGCTGGCAACGCGAGTGGTTGCAGGGCGAGCGCCTCGAGGCTGAGTTGGCCTACTGGCGGGGGCAGCTAGCGGGCCTTGCGCCCCTCCAGATGCCCACCGACCCTCCCCGGGCCCCCGTGCAAAGCCACCCACGGGCGCAGGTCACCCGCCACCCCCCCGCCGCGTCGCCGCCGCAACCCCCAGCCCCGAACCGCCAGGCAGGGGTGACGCTGTTCATGACCTTACTGGCGGGGTGGCTGCTGGTGCTCCAGCGCTACAGTGGCCAGCACGATCTGGCGGTGGGCACGCCGATTGCCAACCGCCGCCAGGCCGAACTGGAAGGGCTGATCGGCTGCTTCGTCAACACGCTGGTCTTGCGCTGCACCATCGAGGCGCAAGCGAGTGTGCGAGAGTTGCTGGCGCAGGTGCGCGAGGTGCTGCTCGGAGCCTATAGCCATGGCGAGATTCCCTTCGAGCGGGTCGTGGAGGCACTCCAGCCGGAGCGCGAGCTGAGCCATGCGCCGCTCTTCCAGGTCATGTTTGTCAGCCAGCAAGAGATCCTGTCGCCGCCGTCCGAGAGCTGGGCAGAGCTGACGCTCCAAGAGCTTGCGCCGGAAATGGGTGTGGCCCAGTTTGACCTGACCCTGGAGGTCGGAGTGCTTGAGGACGGCTTGGTGGCTGCGCTGGAATACAATACCGATTTGTTTGAAGCGGCGACAATGCAGCGCATGTTGGCCCACTGGGAGCAGGCGCTGGAGGCGCTGGTCCAGCAGCCGGACCAGCGGGTGGCGGACCTCTCCCTCTTGACTGATGCCGAGCGCGACCTCCTTGTGCGTGAGTGGAATGCGACGGATCGGGGCTACCCCCCGGCACCGGGCGTGCATGCGCTGTTCGCCCAGCAGGCCCAGCGGCAGCCGGATGCGATTGCGGTGGTGCAAGGTGCGGTCCAGCTGAGCTATGGCGCACTAGACCGGCGGGCCAACCAGCTGGCCCACGCCCTGCGCCAGCGCGGCGTTGAACCGGACACCTCAGTGGGGGTCTGTGTCGAGCGCTCGCCGGAGCTGATCGTGGGCTTGCTGGCCATTCTCAAGGCTGGCGGGGCCTACCTGCCCCTCGACCCCACGTACCCCGCCGCGCGCTTACGCGGGCTGTTGGCCGATGCCCGCCCGCGGGTGTTGCTCACCACCAAAGCACTGCGCGAGGGGCGATCAGAGATGAATGAACTGGCCCCAGCGCTGCCCATCATCATGCTCGATGCGGACTGGGCGGGGATTGCCCAACAGCCCGCCAACGAGCCGGAGGTGGCGCTCACGCCAGACCACATGGCCTATCTCATCTATACCTCTGGTGCGACCGGGCAGCCCAAAGGGGTGATGGTGTCCCACCGGGCGGTGCTGAACCATAACCAAGCGGTGATTGACCGTTTCGCGCTGACTACCGCTGACCGGATGCTGCAGTTTGCCACGATCACCTTCGACGCGGCGGTCGAGGAAATCTTCCCGACGCTGCTGGCTGGGGCCAGCCTGGTGTTGCGGCCCGCGGGTGAGTTGCCCACGGCGGCGGAGTTGCTGCGGCTGGTGGCGGCGCATGGGGTGACGGTGCTGGACCTGCCCACCGCCTACTGGCACGCCTGGACGGCGGAGCTGGCGCTGGGTGGGCTGGGGCTACCGGCGAGTCTGCGGCTGGTGGTGGTGGGTGGCGAGGCGGCTCAGGCGGAACAGCTTGCGGTCTGGCGGCGGCATGGCGGCCACCAGCTGACTTGGCTGAATACCTATGGCCCCACCGAGGCTACGGTGATGGTCAGCTGCTACGCCCTATTCCCCGGCGACCCGACCCCCCGCGCCAGCGCGTCCGTCCCGATTGGCCAGCCTATTGCCAACATCCGGCTCTACGTGCTGGATGCGGCGCTGCAGCCGGTGCCGATCGGCGTGGTGGGTGAGCTATACATCGGCGGGGTGGGGGTGGCCCGTGGCTACCTGCACCAGCCCGCGCTGACGGCGGCCTGCTTTGTGCCCGACCCCTTCAGCCAGCAGGCGGGGGCACGGCTCTACCAGACCGGCGACTTGGTGCGCTACCGGGCGGATGGACAACTAGAGTTTGTGGGGCGGCGTGACTTCCAGGTGAAGCTGCGCGGCTTCCGCATTGAACTGGGCGAGATTGAGCAGGCGTTGCTGGACCACCCGGACGTGCGGGAGTGTGTCGTCATCGCGCG